>NZ_JBYTDT010000015.1:0-150909 GCF_058791655.1 Paenibacillus sp. EB106-05-06-XG162 | reverse complement strand
GCGCTGCGGCACAGGCCGCGCCAGCGCCAGCGCAGCGCGCCACAGCGGCGCAGTCCGCGCCTGTGGCTACGCCCGCGGCTAGCGCCGCTGCCCGTGCGCGCGAGCACGCGCGCCAAGCGGCAGCGCGGCTGCGCAGCGCGCAGGCGCTGCTCGCGCCCTACCCCGCGATGAAATCGCTCGGGGCAGGGCTTGCGCGCAAAGCAGAGCGGCTCGAGGATAGCCGCTTCACGATCGCGCTGTTCGGCGCGTTTAGCGCAGGGAAGTCCTCCTTTGCCAATGCCCTCATTGGCGAGGACGTCCTGCCGGTATCGCCGAACCCGACGACGGCTGCCATCAATCAGCTGATGGCGCCAACCGAAGACTTCCCGCATGGGACCGCGGAGATTATCATGAAGACCCGCGAAGCGATGCTCGAAGATATCGCTTTCTCGTTATCCATGCTTGGTCTTGAGATGCCGTCCGAAGGTCGCCTGCTGGAGATCATCCGCAGCCTGAAGCCGGAGCAGGTGCAGCCTGCGGGCCGTCCGCATTACAGCTTCCTGAAAGCTGTCGCCAAAGGTTGGGTTGCTTCGGAATCACTTCTCGGCCAGAGCTTCCAAGCGGATCTGCCGCGTTATCGCGCTTATGTCGCAGAGGAAGATAAATCCTGTTTTGTGAGCGTGATTCATCTGCATTACAGCTGTCCGCTGACTGATCAAGGGATCGTCTTAGTGGATACACCGGGAGCGGATTCGATCAATGCGCGTCATACAGGTGTGTCGTTTAATTATATAAAGAACGCGGACGCGATTCTTTTTGTTACCTATTATAATCATGCATTCTCCCAAGCGGATCGGCAGTTCTTACAACAGCTTGGAAGGGTGAAAGATGCATTTGAGCTTGATAAAATGTTCTTTATTGTAAATGCAGCGGATTTGGCGGGTTCTGATGACGAATTGCAGGGGGTGTTAACTTATGTCGAGAACCAACTTTTGGAATATGGCATTCGATTCCCAAGGTTATTCCCTGTCTCTAGCCTTCAAGCCCTTGACGCGAAATTGAACAGCGATGAACCGGGATATATCGCATCGGGCCTACCTGCATTCGAGCAAGAGTTTATTCGATTTACGATTGAGGAACTGGGACAATTGGCGATTCAATCGGGTGAGCAAGATCTAGTCCGAGCGGAACGAATGATTCGTCAATGGATTGATGCGGCACAAGCGGATGAGCAAGAAAAGCAGCGCCAGCTAGCTCAGCTCCAACATAGCGAACAGCAAGCGGGACAATGTTGTGCCGGGTTACAACGGCAAGCTGCAGTCGATGCGCCGCTGTTGACCAAGGAAACGCAAGAGCTGCTCTATTACGTGAAGCAACGGATTCGCTATCGGTTCAGTGATTTGTTTAATTATGCATTCAACCCGGCAACGCTGCGGAGTGACAGTCAGGATCTGAAGCTCGCGCTGAAGAGCTGCGTCCTCGAAATCCATCGACTGATCGCGTTGGAGCTGTCTCAAGAGCTGCTTGCAACGACGATCCGAATTGAGCAAGCTGCGTTAAAAATGGCTGCACGCCATGCCGAACAAGCAATCCAAGACGTTCAGGCCGTGCTTCCGTCCTTCGAGATGGGCGCGCTTCTGTCGCCACAGAGTTCTCCACCCGCTGTGGATGAGAACTTGCGTTCACCGGAAGTGGATTTCAGAGAAATCTGGTCCATTTTCAAAAATCCGAAGTCATTCTTCGAAGGGGAAGGCAAAGCGCGTCTTCGCCAAGTGATGGAATCGGCCTATGTGGATTCAATTCAAGCAGCTGTTCAGGAACATGAGCGTGGATTCGTCACCCATTACTCGGCATTCTCGGAACAAGTCCTTGAGCATTATGCAGCGCAAATGCATGATGCAGCAGCAGAGCAATGCGAAGGGATTCGAAGCTCGTTAGTCCAACAGACGGACACTGAAAGCCTTGAGGAGCTTATACGAGCTCTTCGAGCGGCATAATGATTTAACCCAATTTTCAAAATGTCAAAGCCTCGTACAAAGCGTGTATTTGTACGGGGTTTTGTGTTTTTATGAATTGAATGTGCCAAAGAAAGCGATGTATTTGGATGATTTAAGAGAACACCGTACATTTGTTCCTTAATTCGCCATCACAATCTGGTTACAGGGATTAAATGACCTCAGATGCTCTTTGAAGTGATCTGAGCATGATGTTAAACTGCATGAAGTTAAAGAAGTTTTAACGAAAAAAGGAGAGAGAGAATGGACGTTTTCAGGAGACTTAAAACTTTTTACTGGCCGGAAAGACGTTTTCTCGGGTTATCGATTCTTTGCTTGGTTGTAGCAACGGCGTTAGGTCTGGTGTACCCCAACTTGCTGCGGATCATGATTGATGATGTGATCGGGAAAGAGAATTATGGCATCGTGTTACCGTTATCCCTAACCGTACTTGTTGTTGTCAGCATTAAAGGCTGCTTGCAATTTCTACACGGTTTCTTCGGAGGAAGATTAGGCAACCGGGTTGCTTACTCCATCCGCAACGCTTGTTATGAGAAGCTGCAGTACCTATCTTACCAGTACTATAACACGGCGAAGACTGGGGACTTGATGTCACGTCTTACGGCCGATTTAGAAGCCCTGCGGAACTTCGTAGGTTTTGGATTTGCGCAAATTCTAAACATGATCTTAATGGTCTTGTTCGGAACGATCATGATGGTGTCGATTAATTGGCAGCTGACGCTGATTACGATGGTCTGTATTCCACTGCTGGTATACACAGCCATTCGATTCGAGAAGAAGATTCACCCAGCATTCCGCGAAATGCGTCAAGCGATGAGTCAGTTGACGACAGCGGTACAAGAGAACATTACAGGAGTTCGGACGGTGAAATCGTTCGCTCGTGAAGCCCATGAAGTCGATAAATTTGGCACGAAGAATGAACTGTACAAAGCGAATCAAATTCGCACTGCGATGCTCTGGGGAACCTACTTCCCTGTGATGGAAATTCTCGCTTGTATGAGTGTCGTCATCTTGTTAGGGTTTGGTGGCGTACAGGTAATCCAGAAAAGTCTGACACTTGGTGAGCTGGTTGCATTCTTCAGTATGATTTGGTACATTATCGGACCGATGTGGGGGATTGGATACCATATCAACAACTACACGCAATCCAAGGCATCTGGTGAACGGATTCTCGAATTGCTCGATCATACGGTGGATGTGAAGAACCGCGAAGATGCGATTCAATTGCATCCTAATCAAGTCAAAGGTCATGTCCGCTTTGAGAACGTTTCCTTCGGCTACGGCGATGCACCGCATGCGGTACACAATATCTCGCTAGATGCGTCGCCTGGCAAAATTATCGGCCTACTCGGCGGTACGGGCGCAGGGAAATCGACGATTATCTCGCTCATTATGCGGGCATATGATGTGCAAGAAGGTCGGGTAACAATCGATGGTGTTGATCTACGTGATCTAGAAATCGAGAGCTTGCGCAGTCAAATTGCAACCGTATTTCAAGAAACGTTCTTGTTCTCAGCGACCATCCGCAGCAACATTGCTTACGGACTTCGTGATGTGACCGATGAGCAAATCGAACGTGCGGCAAGACTTGCGAAAGCGCATGACTTTATTACCGAACTTCCTGAAGGCTACGACACGGTTGTAGGTGAACGGGGGATGGGACTCTCAGGGGGTCAGAAGCAGCGGATTGCTATTGCGCGTGCGATCCTGATCAATCCGAAAATTTTGATTCTTGACGATGCGACAAGTGCTGTTGATATGGAGACAGAGCATGAGATTCAAGCTGGTTTCCGTGAAGTCATGCAAGGCAGAACAACATTTATTATCGCGCATCGGATTTCCTCGTTACGTCATGCGGATGAGATCCTCGTCTTGGATCAAGGTCACGTCGTACAACGTGGTCGTCATGAAGAATTGATTGCAAAATCAGGTCCTTACCGTGATGTCTATGATATACAGTATGCGGATCGCGCGGAACTCGAAGCGATTGCATTAGGGAAGCAGGTGATATCATGAGTGTACAGGCGGAGAAAGCACAAACGAAGCGAGGCGTGAATCAGCGATTCATCTACCAAGATGATGACCAGATCGAGAAGTCGTTCAACTGGGCGCAGTTCACGAGATTATTCGCTTTTATGAAACCGTACGCGAAGCAGATGTTGCCGGTTATTATTGTGATGATGATTCTAGGAACCATTACACGACTTGCCGTGCCACTCTTGATCAGTCTCGCGATTGATAAAGCGATTAATCCACAAATCGGTATCGATAATCCGAGCTATTCCTTGCTCTATACTTACACCGGTGTTGTGCTCGTGCTCTATATTATCCAATGGGCAGCGAATACGTACCGCATTAAATTTACGAACATTATCGGACAACGTGTCATTTATGACCTACGTTCAGCATTGTTCAAGCATATACAGAAATTATCGTTCCGTTTCTATGACACAAGACCTGCGGGCTCCGTACTTGTACGGATTACGAATGACGTCAACTCGCTGCAAGACTTGTTCACGAACGGGGTCGTCAACTCGATGATCGACTGTGTGCAGCTAGCTGGGATTATTGTCATCCTGTTGTTCCTGAACTGGAAGCTGGCGATCGCCGTGATGATTACGGTTCCGCTCATGTTCATCGTCTCGACGAAGCTGCGGAAGAGAATCCGTATGGCGTGGCAGGATGTACGTGTGAAGCAATCGCGGATTAACTCGCATTTGAACGAAGCCATTCAAGGGATTCGTGTTACTCAAGCGTATACACAAGAGAAAGAAAACATCAGTTTCTTCACAGAAATGAATACCGTTAACCGCAAATCTTGGGACAGAGCTTCGATGATGAACCAGACGTTCGGTCCTGTCATTGAGATCACCGGTGCGATCGGAACGTTCATCTTGTTCTTCTACGGGGCGTATCTTCTTAAGTCAGGAGCGATGACTGTAGGTTTGCTCGTAGCCTTCGCGAACTACGTCGGGAACTTCTGGGATCCGATTAACCGTCTTGGACAATTGTATTCGCAGTTGCTTGTTGCGATGGCATCCTCAGAGCGGATCTTCGAATATTTGGACGAAGTACCGAATGTTGCGGAAGGCAAAGAAGCGAAGGAATTACCTCCGATTCGCGGAGACGTGAATTTCAAGAATATCGTATTCGAATATGAGAAGGGCCGTCATGCCTTGAAGGGGATCTCACTTGATGTCACAGCAGGCCAATCGATTGCACTCGTCGGACATACCGGATCGGGTAAGAGTACGATCATCAACCTGTTAAGCCGATTCTATGATCCGGTTGAGGGGCAAATTCTCGTGGACGGCATCGATATTCGCGATGTCACGATCGAAAGTCTACGCTCGCAAATCGGGATTGTGATGCAGGATACGTTTATTTTCTCCGGCTCGATCCGGGATAATATTCGATTCGGACGGTTGGATGCGACCGATGAAGAAGTCGAAGCGGCAGCTAAAGCTGTCAACGCGCATGAATTTATTACGAATATGCCAGGTGGGTACGATACGCAGGTCGAAGAGCGAGGGAATGTGCTCTCGATGGGTCAACGTCAGCTCTTGTCCTTCGCACGGGCATTGCTCGCCAATCCACGCATTCTGATTCTGGATGAAGCGACTGCAAGTATCGATACCGAGACGGAAGTGAAAATTCAAGAAGCGCTGAAGACCTTGCTGCAAGGACGTACATCCTTCATTATCGCGCACCGGTTATCGACGATTCGCCATGCGGATCATATCGTTGTTCTGGATCACGGAAGAATCCAAGAGCAAGGTACACACGAATCGTTAATGACGCAACGAGGTACTTATTTTGGATTGATCGAAGCGCAATATCGTTTCTTATAATTCATTGCTTCACCTTGACGCTTACCGCCCTTACAAGGGACGGTGAGCGTTTTTGTTTGTGCTGTGCTAAGATCTGAATCGCTGCCGATATTTGCTAGGTGAGATGCCTTCCAGCTTCGTGAAGCAGGAGGTGAAATAAGCGCCTTGATTGAAACCGACTTCTTCAGCGACTCTCGCGATGGAGTCATCCGTCTGCAAGAGCAGCAGCTTGGATTGTTCGATGCGGTAGCGCTGTAAATACTCCGTAGGTGAGCAGCCGAATTGCCGATGCATACAACGAGCGATATAGACAGGATGGAAATTCGTATCTTCACCGAGCCTGGCTGCGGAGATCTCCTCACGATAATGCTGCCTGAGGTAAGCGGCGGCAAGCTCTGCACAGTGTGTTGAAGTATTCGATCCCTGTGCTTTCATGGAAGCATAGAGGCTCTGAAGCAATTCTTGAAATACGACCTGCTGCTGCCAACGAACCTGCTGCGAATCAAGCCCTTGATCTAATGCAATCAATTGTTCGATCATGCCAAAAACTTTACTCGGTTGATCGAGTAAGGTAAATTGCGGCAAATACAGGTCAAAAGTACGGGTAAGAAATTTAGATACGGGTTTTCTGGAGTTTTCGTCCGTGACCGGATCCATATGCTGCTGTTGCAAAAGTGACCAAGGCCCGTCCGTCTGGAAATGCAGCCAGTAATAATCCGTGGCTACGTCACACGCAGCTGTAGCGTAATGATAACGGTCAGGCAGAAGAATGAGTGCATGATCTTTGCGTACCTCGAAGGTCTCTTGCTCCTCTCCCATATACAAGCATCCGCTTTTAATGACGAGTAGGTCAAATACTTGGATATTGGAGCGGCTCGGGTGCTTCTGGCCTTTCAATAGGGTATGTGGTCCGCTTATTATATAATGCGGCAGAGGCGGGGCAGTAAATTTAAGCATAGGCATCGGATCCCCTTTTTCGAGTCAGTTGCTAGGTTTGAATTTTATAAATATGCGTTGGTATCTTAATATTCAATCCACAGTATACCATTTATAATTTAGACGATCTATCATGTGCAAGATGAACATCAGGAGGTTTGTATTATCGATATGGAAGATAAGAAATTTACATTGTGGGTGCTAGCTTGGCCTATATTTATTGAGGTTTTCTTGCAGTTTCTGCTGGGTACGGCAGACACGTTAATGGTGAGTCGGATATCGGACGATGCTGTTGCTGTTGTCGGCTTTTCCAATCAATTATTTAATGCGCTAATGATACTGTTCACGACGATCGCGAGCGGCGCCGGAATTCTCATAGCTCAGAAAATCGGCTCAAGGCAGCAAGAGCATGCACGCACCATCGGCATGATGGCCCTGAACGTCGGGACTGCGATAGGGCTGCTGCTTAGCCTGCTGCTTATTTTCTTTCCAGTTCCGATTGCAAGAATGCTGCAAATGCCTGAACCATTGCTTCCGCTAGGGAAAATCTATATCTCCATCGTTGGCGGGGGGATGGTCCTGACGGCGATCATGTCGACGTTAAGTACGGTCATTCGCAGTACGGGGAATACGAAAGGCCCGATGTTCACGGCCATTGGGATGAATGTTGTTCATATCTTTTTTAACTATGCATTCATATTCGGCGCGTTCGGCTTCCCACAATGGGGGTTAACCGGAGTTGCGATCTCCACCTTGCTGAGCCGTATATTGGGCACGATATTGCTGTTCATGATGTTCTTGAATGCGTTTGAACGGCGGGTAAATTGGCAGGATTTATGGAGCTTCGATTCGAAGCTGTTCAAGGATGTCATGCGAATTGCTTGGCCGTTAGGCGTGAATATGGCAAGTTGGGTATTCTCGCAACTCATTATTTTTTCCTTTATTTCGATGCTGGGTCCTAAAGAAATGGCAGCACGAACCTATATGAACACCCTTGAGTCCTTCTGCTTCTTGCTTGGTTCCTCCGTCGCGATGGCATTGCAAATTCAAGTTGCACATCTGTTTGGTGGTAAACGTACGGATGAGGCCTATCGGAGTGCGTACCGAGCACTGGGAATCGGGCTTGTACTCGTAACGGTGAATGCGTTCATTATTTATTTGTTCGGGCGACAATTTCTTGGCATTTTCACAACCGATCATGAAATTATTGCGCTTGGCGCATCGCTTCTTGGACTGAACCTGATCTTGCAGCCAGGCAAAATGATGAATATGGCGATGGGGAACTCGCTGAATGCAGTGGGGGATTCGAGGTATACGATGACGATTGCGATCCTCTCCATGTGGTCGATTGCGACAGGATTATCTTATGCGCTCGGCGTACATCTTGGATGGGGACTTATCGGAATTTATTGTTGTATGATCACAGATGAGTATTTGCGAGGCATTCTGGTATTGTTTCGTTGGAAAGGACAGAAGAAACTACGTCATGCGGAACGGCCGGATCCTGTTCCACGTACGAAACGTATGCAATCAGAAGTGTTATAAGGCTTGCGCAGATGATAGAATAAGAGAAATGTAAATCTTATCAATGCGAGGAACTTATGAATCAAATGAATCGAATAAAGATGACAAGTGAACTAATTATGGAGTTATGCGGGACGGCGTCATGGAAGCGGGGACAGGATGATTATGAAGCAGGGCGTGTCCAGCAGCTTACTTACCATGCTGAGATTATGAGTTATGAAGCCATCGTCTCTGGCAAAGCGAAATACCATGTACAAATCCAGTTGGATCCATTCGGAGATATGGAGGCTGCGTGTGAATGTGCTGCATTCCAAAAGTATTATACCAATTGTCAACATATCGCGGCGGTAATGTTCGGCATGATGGCCTCTGAGCAGAACGGGGGAATGATCGACAATGTAGCAAATGACAGTCGGAATTCTCTTCCGTCACAACGGCAGCTTATCCAGCAGAGGGAATTGCAAGGGAAGCGTCTACTGACGGATCAATTTCTAGCATTATTTGATTCACAGGAGCGGAAGGAATCGAACCTCATACCGCGTGAGATGCTGCAAGTTGAATTTGTATGTCATGCGATAACAGATCCTTTGCGGCCGTCGATTGTAACTCTTCAAATGCGGATGGGTCCCAAGAAGCTGTATACGGTGCAGACGATCAGGGAGTTCCTGCGACATCATGATGAAGGAGAACCTTTGGAATTTTCTCGCATGTTCACGTACGATCCAGCACAGCATTTTTTTCATGAACACGATCAAGCCGTCATTCAGATCTTAATGGAAATCGAACGGAATGAACGAATTTATCGAGACAGCTGGGGTGTAGAGCCAGCGTTGACTTCATATGATCAGGAGCGGGAACTAATCGTTCCGCCCCATCTGTGGGAGCGATTGCTGCCTAAACTAGTGGATGCCGGAGCGATGTATGAACAGAACCATGTTAAGAAGGGTCAGCTCAACCTCGCACAACCGGATGAACGACTACCGATGACGTTTCTGTTTCAAGAGGGGTCAGCGAAGGGGTATTGTTTGAATGCACTAGGGATAGATCAACTCCTGGTGCTTGCGCCTTATGGATATGCCGTCATGGATGGCAAATGGTACGCCATCAGGGATAGAGACGTGCAGCAGCTTGCGAGATTGCAACAGGTGATTCAGCACGAATCCACACTCCTCATATTGAAAGACCAAATGGGTTCGTTCATGGAACGTGTACTGCCATTTTTGGATCACGTAGGCACTGTGCAGATTGAGGAGGGAATGAAGGACAAGCTCCAATACATCCCTCTGCAAGCAAAAATGTATTTGGATCGCAGCGCAGAAGATCAGTTGATTGTGCGTGCGGAATTTGTATACGGCAGTCAGGTCATTGCACAGAAAACAGGCGAATCAAAATCTGCCATAGGCTCAGACGTCATTTTGTTACGCGATTCGGACAAAGAACGTTTGATCACGGCCTTAATCGAAAGTATTCCGGCGAAGCCATATCGGCAGGGATATTTGTTCGAGCATGAAGAAGATACGTACAACTTCTTGTATCATGTACTTCCGGAGCTTGAACGTTATTGTGAGATCTATGCGACAACCGCGGTGCAGGAAGTCATGTACACACCAAGTCGCTCTACAGCAGGACCGCGAACAACTGTGAGCATGAAAGGGGAAGGATCGTGGCTTGAAGTCGGGTTCCAAATGGATGATGTGGATCGGGAGGAAATACAGCTTCTGGTGCAAGCCATTATAGAGAAGAAGAAGTATTATCGTCTGCGCAAGGGAACTTTCGTGAATTTGGATCAAGAGGCATTCCTTGAAGCAGGTCGTCTACTTGATCAATTGGGCGTTACCACATCTGATGTCCGCGGACCTCAAATTGCGCTGCCAGTCTTACGCGGATTGCGATTACACAATGAAGAAGAATACCAGGGTGTTCGATTCGGCAAAGAATTCCGTAACTTTGTGGACCAACTCCGGCATCCAGAAAGACTGGAATTCGAAATTCCTACGGGACTTGCTGCGACGCTTCGCGATTATCAGCACGATGGGTTTCAGTGGATGAAGACGCTCGCTATGTATCAATTTGGAGGGATTCTTGCGGATGATATGGGTCTTGGGAAGACGCTACAGAGCATCACCTTCATGTTATCTGAACAAGAGCAGGAGGAGGCGTTGCGGCGACCGATCTTAATCGTATGTCCAGCGTCCCTCGTCTATAATTGGGAACGAGAATGCAAGAAGTTCGCACCGAGCCTGCGTGTATCCGTCGTTGTTGGTGACAAAGAGGAGCGTGGAGCGCAGATTGATGCGTTGAACTCCGATCTGATCGTAAATGGTGGTCAGCGTCCAGATGTACTCATTACTTCGTACCCGCTCTTGCGGCGTGATATCGAACAATACGAGCAGCATACGTTCACGGCTCTTTTCCTTGACGAAGCTCAAGCGATTAAGAATCATGCGTCCTTGACATCGAAGACCGTACGGCAGTTGAAGGCGCAGCAAAGATTCGCATTAACAGGTACGCCGATTGAGAATTCGCTTGAAGAATTATGGTCGATATTTGATGCAGTTTTCCCGGAATTATTCGGTTCTAAGCAAAAGTTTCAAGAGCTTGCAACGGAGCAAGTTGCGCTTATGGTTCGACCATTTATCTTGCGTAGGATGAAGCGGGACGTTCTAACTGAACTGCCAGAGAAAATTGAGACGCTGCAGGTCACGGAGTTGTCTGCGGAACAGAAGAAATTGTATACGGCTTATTTGGAGAAGCTGCGCAAGCAGACGAAGCAAGACATGCAACAGGAAGGCTTCCAGAAGAATCGGATGAAAATATTAGCCGGTCTGACGCGGCTCCGGCAATTATGCTGCCATCCGGCGTTATTCGTCGAGGATTACGAAGGTTCATCGAGCAAAATGGAGCAGCTCTTCGATATTATTGAGGAATGTCTTGGCAGCGGCCGCAGAATGCTCATTTTCTCGCAATTTACAGGAATGCTCGATCTGATCAACGACATGTTAGGCCGGATGGGATTATCCTGCTTTTATTTGGCGGGCGATACACCTGTGGAAGAGAGGCTGGATATGTGCAATCGATTCAATGACGGTGAGCATGACATCTTCTTGATTTCGCTCAAGGCAGGGGGGACCGGACTCAATCTGACCGGAGCAGATACGGTGATTTTGTATGACTTGTGGTGGAATCCTGCCGTCGAACAGCAAGCGACTGACCGAGCTCATCGTATGGGTCAGAAGAATGTGGTCCAAGTGATTCGCCTCGTATCGCAAGGCACGGTTGAAGAGAAGATATATGAATTGCAGCAGAAGAAGAAAGATCTCATCGACGAAGTGATCACGACTGGCGAAGGTTCAGTTTCTTCTTTAACCGAAGATGATATTCGTGAATTATTGATGATATAGCATTATGTAGCCCCCTCCTATCTTAGTGAGATAAGCGGGGGCTATTCGTTGTTAACTAGCACGAATCAATCATTAAAGTCTACCCGGTAGATGTACTCGAGTTGTTTGTTGTTGAAGGAAGCGGGAACCATGGGCATAACGAAATTGCGCACGGACGTAATGAATTCGTTTTCAATTTGTGCTACAACACCAAGCATTCGTGAGATGCGGGTGATCTTGTTCACACGCTTCATACGTAATTGTTCGAACCGTCTCAGCGCTTGCTCTACGGTTGATTGACGCCCTATTTCTTTGGCTAGTATGACGGCATCTTCGATGGCTTGGCACGCCCCTTGACCTAAATTTGGTGTTGCAGCATGCGCTGCATCCCCGATCAGAGCAATTCGCCCTTTCGTAAATTGAGGCATAGGCTGTAAGTCCATAATCGGCTGATAAGAGATTTGGTTCGGGTCGCTGGCCCGCAGGACATCAATCACACTTGAATGATACCCTTTAAAATGTTCGATTAATTCATCTAAAGTCTTGATTGCCTTCTTGTTCATATGATCGTTGATGCAAATGAACCAATAAGCTCTGCCACCCGAGAGCGGCACAATCCCTATACGACCAGCTGGTCCCCATGTCTCTGTAGCATACGTATCATGAATCCCGTCTGGTAATTGTGATATGATGCCTGTCCAACAGCTGTACCCAGCCGAACGTATACGGGAAGTCGGGAATAATTGACTTCGAATCGCAGAATGGATGCCGTCAGCGCCAATGACAGCGTCTGCTTCGGCTGTTGTGCCATCCTGAAATCGTAGTATGGCTTTATGATGGTTTTGTTCAATACCGATACATTTTTTCTCATATATGATCGTATTCTTCGGATCGTCGATTTTATTTCGCAGCAATTCAAGCAGCTCCGATCGTAAGATGGAGATGTATTGCGCTTCATTCGAAGGAAGCAATGCGAAATTCGTTGCATTCAATTTGCGGCCTTTGGCGGAAATGAATTGTATTGAAGAAAGAGCACGACCCTGCTGCATGAATGCGCTTTTAAGATTAAGTTTGTCAAGGGCTTGAATGGCGTTTGAGCCGATACCGAGCCCTGCGCCTGGAACGAAATTCGGATCCTGGGTATCATAGACAGTGGCTTGTATTCCTTGCTGCTGGAGCGCAATCGCGGTGCTTAACCCTGCAATGCCGCCGCCTGCAATGACGATGGATGGTTTTATGCTGATCGCCCACTTTCTTGTCAACGAAAATCTATAATTCTATCATATCATGAACTTGCAATTTTGGGGCATTCGAAGCACAATGGAGAATATTACGGTGTGGAGGTTCAGGAACAATGCTATCATCGCCTTATTCGAAATCCGCTACAAGAATGTTATTGCTCGGCTCAGGTGAGCTTGGCAAGGAAGTAATTATTGAAGCTCAACGTCTCGGGGTGGAGACGATTGCTGTTGATCGTTATGCGCATGCACCAGCCATGCATGTTGCGCACCGCAGTTATGTTGCGAATATGCTGAATGGTGAAGAAATTCGCCGCATCATCGAAGCCGAGAAGCCAGATTTTATCGTCCCGGAGATTGAAGCGATCGCTACGGCGACATTAGTGGAGTTAGAGCAAGAAGGATATCGTGTCATTCCTACAGCGAATGCAACGCGTCTGACAATGGATCGGGAAGGGATTCGTCGATTGGCAGCGGAAACGCTGCAGTTGCCTACGGCGAATTATGAATTCGCAGATAGCCTTGCAGAGCTACAAGAAGCTGTGGCTAAGATTGGAACGCCATGTGTGATCAAACCGCTCATGAGCTCCTCCGGCAAAGGGCAGAGCGTCTGCAGAACGCCAGATGATGTGGAAGCTTGCTGGAATCTTGCCATGGAAGGCGGACGTGCGAAGAAAACTCGCGTTATCATCGAAGAATTTATTCCATTTGAATCGGAAATTACGTTACTGACGGTTCGTTCTGTATCGGGAACAACCTATTGTCAGCCGATTGGGCATATTCAGAAGGATGGCGACTATGTCGAGTCATGGCAGCCGCATGCGATGACACCGGAGATGATCGCCGAAGCACAGCAGGTTGCGAAGACGATCACGGATGCGCTTGGCGGATATGGATTATATGGAGTTGAATTGTTCGTCACGAAGAATGGCATCGTATTTAGTGAAGTATCGCCGAGACCTCATGATACGGGTCTTGTTACGCTTGTGACCCAAGACCTCTCGGAGTTTGCACTGCATGTGCGTGCTATTCTTGGGTTTCCAATTCCTTCGATTCGTCTTCTAACACCAGGCGCGTCGGCCACTGTAAAAGCAGATCGTGAATCTGATACGTTTTCTTTGCATGGTGTTGAAGAGGCGCTAGCGGGTGTGAATACACAAGTCCGACTTTTTGGCAAGCCGCAGACGAAGGTTGGTCGCCGGATGGCTGTCGCGCTTAGCTCGGCAGAGGATGTTGAGACAGCACGGATACAAGCGAAGGCAGCAGCGAGCAAAATAGAAGTAAAGTATGAATAATTAGTTATTTGCGATTAGAGGAGCGATCTCAAGAAGAAACAGTGCTTGGATGGCTCTTTTTCTTTTGCAAAACGGGAATGTATGTTCTATACTAAAGACCCAGACCGTTATTCTTCAGCAGAATTTGCAAAATGCTGAAATAACGATTATTTTTAAATTTAAAGATGGATTAGTTAAGTGTTCGCTGATGTGCTAGGAGGGATAAGATGAAATCGAATCGGATTTGGCGGTTGACGGCCATTACCGGTGTTGTATCAACTTTGCTATTAATGGTTGGATTTGGTTATGGTGTGAATGATATCCTGAACCCTAGGGGCGTCACGATGACCGATGAGGTGGCCCCGAAGCCGCAAACGCCAACAACATCTGATTTATCACAGAAATCCACGATTCAAGTCACCTCGATCGGGGATTCCTTGACACGCGGCACGGGTGATTCAACAGGGAATGGCTACGTTCGCAATGTTATCAAGATGCTCGGGGATAAATGGAATAAGCCTGTAAAATTGCTTAATAATCTAGGTATCAACGGACTGCGTGCGGATGAACTTGTACATAAATTGCAAGAGAAGGGCTTTAAGAATGCCATCATGGAATCGGACCTTATCTTGCTTACCATTGGCGGGAATGATCTGTTCAGCGGTGCAGTTGAGGGAGACTTTTCCTCTGAGTCCTTTGAGCTTGACAAGATGCTGGAGAAGGTCGATGACAGTGCGAAAGATTTGAAAACGATTCTGCTACAAATATCAGAACTGAATCCGAATGCCCGAATTGTCTATGTTGGATTATACAATCCATTAGCCGATATGAAAGATATGCGCCAAATTGGGAACACGGTTGTACAGCGATGGAACAATCTCGCGTATGCGACGATTAATAAACATCCGAATATGACATTAGTACCGACAGCGGATCTGTTCCAGAGCACGCTCTCCCAGGTGATTTCATCAGATCATTTCCATCCCAATGCGCTCGGATACGAACAAATTGCTACACGAATCGTACAAGGCATTGCGCCGTGAGGAGGGGGAAAATCTGTGCTTAAGGACGAGAATCCAGTTGTATTACAAGTTGATCAGGTGAAGAAACGGATCGGGAAGAAATGGATTATTCACGGCGTTTCCTTTGATGTGCGAGCAGGAGAAATCTTTGGATTTCTAGGCCCGAACGGATCGGGCAAGACAACGACCATTCGAATGTTAGTCGATTTGATCAAACCGACGGAAGGCCAAATCGAACTATGTGGTTACAATGTAAATCGTGACCCGGAACAAGCCCTCCAATATGTTGGTTGTATCGTAGAGAATCCTGAAGTGTATACCTATTTGACAGGTTGGGAGAATTTAGAGCATTTCGCGCGGATGCAGCCCGGGATCGATCATGTTCGGATTCAAGAAGTGGTCGATATCGTTCGACTGGAGGGCCGTATTCACGATAAGGTGAAGACATACTCGCTCGGGATGCGGCAGCGTCTTGGCATTGCACAGGCATTGCTCGGTAGACCTAAGCTTCTTATCTTGGATGAACCGACGAATGGTCTGGATCCGAAGGGCATCAAGGAGCTTCGTGCCTTTATCCGTGAGCTGGCAGATCAAGGCATGGCTGTATTCGTCTCGAGTCATCTCTTGTCGGAGATTCAATTGATGTGTGATCGTGTTGCGATCATTAATCAAGGTCGAGTTCTTGCTGTAGGCGAGGTGAATGAGCTTATTGAAGAAGGAAGCAATTATGTGGTGTGGCATCTTGAGCCGGCACAGGAAGGTCGAGTGATACTCCAAGCGCAACAAGGAATAGAACTCGTCCATGTGGCAGATATTCAGCTGGATGAAGCGATGCTCGCTGGGATGGATAACGATGTATGGGTAACCCATATGGATGCAGATAGCATCTCTGATGTCGTGAAGGTCCTTGTTGGATCAGGAATTCAGGTGCACTCTGTACAGAAGATGAATCCCACGCTTGAGCAATTATTCTTGCGAATGACAGAAGGTGAATCCATTGAATAGACTCCTGCCTTTAATCCAGAACGAGACCATCAAGATGATGAAGAAAAGAAGGTTTCTTGTTGTTATTCTAATCTTGCTCGTGCTTATTCCGGTGTTTACCTATGCACAGATGAAGGTTGCGCAGAATAATCGAGAGAAATTCAAGGATTGGCGTCATACGTTGCAGCAGCAGATTACAGACAATCAGAATTCCTTAGCAAGTGATCGTGTGCCAGAGGAATGGAAAAAGTTCCGTCGGATTATGGTGCAGCAATGGCAATATTATTTAGATCATGATGTTGATCCCAGCTCACCGAATGGCGTTACCTTTGTGAAGTCTTTTATGGAGAACTCTTCATCGTTATTTATTCCCTTGCTCGTGATGGCAATAGCATCAGATATTGTTTCCTCGGAACGGACGACGGGGACGATTAAAATGCTTCTAACGAGGCCAATCCGAAGGTGGAGAATTCTGCTTAGTAAATTATTGACGTTGACGATCTTCGTCGGATTGATTATATTGACAACATTCGTGCTAAGTTATTTGATCTCCGGTAGTGTATTTGGATATAATGGCTGGAATCAGCCTGTATTTACAGGATTTCAGATTAGCGGTGTCGAAGTGGATATGACAGGCGTACATCCGGTGCCGCAGTGGCTGTATCTGATTATGCAATGCGGGTTAATTTGGTTCTCCAGTATGGTTGTGGCGATTCTGGCATTCATGGTTTCGGTGTTGGTGCGAAGTACCGCAGCGAGTATTGTAACCATGATGGCAGCGATTATCGCAGGCAGCATTCTGACGAATATGGCTTCATCCTGGCCGAGTGCCAAATATTTATTTATGGTGAACTTACAATTAACGACTTATTTGGCCGGTTCACCGCCGCCAATTGAAGGAATGACATTGCCTTTTTCCTTGATGGTTCTAAGCATATGGGCATTGGTAGCGCTCTTCATTAGCTTCCGTGTCTTTACGAAACAGGATATATTGAATTAGAATGAACAATTATGACGTTTAAAGGGGGAGCATGAATGGTCGAACAGATCGATTTGTTCAACAGTGAATCTGCACAGGGCGGAAATTCCGTGACTGGCTACGATGCTGACGACATTCAAGTGCTCGAAGGGCTGGTTGCCGTACGGAAAAGACCGGGTATGTATATCGGCAGTACCAGCACATCGGGATTACATCATTTGGTGTGGGAAATCGTCGACAATGCGGTCGACGAGCACTTAGCAAAATATTGTTCGAAAATTGACGTTACCTTACATAGAGACAATTCAATTACTGTCTTTGATAATGGTCGCGGTATTCCTACGGGGATGCATAAGACAGGGATTCCAACCCCGCAGGTTGTCTTCACGATACTGCATGCGGGTGGTAAGTTTGGCGGATCTGGGTATAAGAAATCTGGCGGGTTGCATGGGGTTGGTGCTTCGGTTACGAATGCATTATCTGAATGGCTCGAAGTCGAAATTTATCGGGATGCGAAGATTCATCGCCAACGGTTCGAATATTGGGTTGATGCAGACGGGAAAGAACATGTTGGCGAACCACGTTCGGGACTTGAAGTGATCGGGAACACGAACCGTACGGGGACGAAAGTAACATTCAAGCCGGATATTCGTGTATTCCAAGGTGGAATTCAGTTCAATTACGATACATTAGCGGAGAGATTGCAAGAAATTGCTTTCTTGAACTCGGGATTGAAAGTAACGATCAAGGACGAGCGAAGTGATAAGCAAGACGTGTTCTATTATGAAGGCGGCGCGAGTCAATTTGTTCAATACTTGAATGAAGATAAATCGGTATTGCATGATGTGATTCATTTTGCAGCGGAGAGAGAAGAGATTGAAGTCGAAGTCGCACTTCAATACAATGACGGTTATACCGAGACGATTGCTTCATTCGTTAACTCCATTCCGACGCGGGGTGGGGGAACGCATGAGACTGGGTTTAAGACCGCATATACACGTGCGATGAATGAGTACGCGCGTAAGAATAATTTCCTGAAGGAAAAAGAGAAAAATCTCGATGGGAATGATCTTCGTGAAGGTATGATGGCGGTCATTAATATTAAAATGTCTGAAGTTGAATTTGTCGGACAGACGAAGGACCAGCTCGGAAGCGTATCTGCACGTAGTGCGGTAGATGCTGTCGTATCAGATAAAATGGCATTGTTCTTAGAGGAGAATCCTCAGGTCGCTCAGACACTTATTAAGAAAGCTGTTCAAGCTTCGAAAGCCCGTGAAGCCGCACGTAAAGCGCGCGAGGATGTTCGTAATGGCAAAAAACGCAGTGAAAGCTCGAATCTGAATGGTAAGCTGACACCAGCACAATCCAAAGACTATTCACGAACAGAACTCTTTATCGTCGAAGGGGATTCTGCGGGCGGTTCAGCGAAGCAGGGCCGCGATTCGAAGCTGCAAGCAATCCTTCCGCTTAAAGGGAAACCGATGAATCCAGAGAAAGCAAAGCTAGCTGATATTCTGAAGAATGACGAGTATCGTGCCATTATTAGCGCGATTGGCGCTGGCGTTGGAGCAGAGTTCGAGAGCGAAGAGAGCAACTACTCCAAAGTCATTATTATGACGGATGCGGACACAGATGGTGCGCATATTCAGGTATTACTATTGACATTCTTCTATCGGTATATGAAGCCGTTGATTACTTCTGGACGCGTATATATTGCTCAACCGCCGCTATACAAAATCACGCGGAAGACTGGAAAGCTGGAGACGGTGCGGTATGCGTGGACGGATGAGCAGCTAACGAATTATTTGAAAGAATTTGGCAAGAATTACGAACTGCAGCGATATAAAGGACTTGGGGAGATGAACCCTGATCAGCTATGGGAGACGACAATGAATCCAGAGTCGCGTACCTTGCTGCAAGTGCAGATCGAGGATGCTGCGAAGGCAGAGCGCCGCGTATCGACGCTCATGGGCGATAAGGTCGATCCACGTAAGCGATGGATCGTTGAGAACGTTGATTTTACAGAGTTTGAAGAGTAGAAGGGGGAGAACTGATGAGTTTATCGGAACAGTTTTTACCTGCATTTTTAGAAGAAGTTGTCGGTGATCGATTTGGCCGATATTCCAAATATATTATTCAAGACCGTGCCATTCCCGATGTGCGTGATGGGCTCAAGCCTGTACAACGCCGGATTCTGTATGCGATGTATGATTCTGGGAATACGCCGGACAAGCCATACCGCAAATCTGCGAAGACAGTCGGGGACGTTATGGGTAACTATCACCCACACGGGGATTCTTCGATCTATGATGGTATGGTGCGTATGGCACAGCCATGGAAGATGGCGCATATGCTCGTGGATGGACACGGGAACTGGGGATCCATCGATGATGATCCACCAGCAGCGATGCGTTATACCGAAGCAAGACTTTCGCCGATTGCGATCGAGCTGCTTCGTGACATTGAGAAACGTACGGTTCAATTCAAAGATAATTTTGATAATACGACCAAGGAACCTGTCGTCTTACCAGCCCGCTATCCGAATTTGCTCGTCAATGGGGTGAGTGGGATTTCAGCGGGTTTCGCAACAGAGATCCCATCGCATAATCTACGAGAAGTCATTGATGCATGTATCGCGCTGATGGAGAAAGAAGATATGACGGTTGAGGACCTGATGCAGATCGTAAAAGGTCCAGACTTCCCAACCGGTGGGATTATTATGGGTGAGGAAGGAATCCGTGACGCTTACCGTACAGGGAAAGGCCGGATATACGTTCGCTCCAAGACAGAGATTGAAGATTTACGTGGAGGCCGCCAACAAATCGTGATTACGGAAATTCCTTATCAGGTTGTGAAGGTACGCCTTGTCACGGCGATTGAGAACATTCGACTCGAGAAAAAGGTTGAAGGGATCACCGAAGTTCGAGATGAGAGTGGACGCGATGGGATGCGAATTGTAATTGAGCTGAAGAAAGATGCGGATGCGCAAGGCATTCTAGCCTACCTGCTGAAGAAGACGGACCTACAGGTTACATACAACTTCAACATGGTTGCGATTGTGAACAAGACGCCAATGCAGCTTGGCATTCGGTCTATTCTGAGCGCGTACATCGATCATCAGAAAGAAGTTGTGACCCTTCGGACACAGTACGAGCTTGAGAAAGCAGAAGACCGGGCTCACGTGCTCGAAGGCTTGGTGAAGGCGCTCGATATTCTGGATGAAGTCATCGCGACGATCAAGGCATCGAAGAATCGTCAAGATGCGCAGAACAACTTGGTAGCTAAATTCCAATTCACAGAACGCCAAGCAGATGCAATCCTGACATTGCAGCTCTATCGTCTGACGAATCTAGAGATTACATCGCTTGAAAAAGAACATAAAGAATTGATGAAGAAGATCGCTTACTTGCGTTCGATTTTGGATAGCAGCAAGAAGTTGATCGGTGTTATCAAGAATGAATTGTTAGAAATTCGCGAGAAATACGGCATTGATCGCCGTTCTATCATTCAAGGTGAAGTGGAAGAAATTAAAGTGAACCTTGAAGTGATGGTGACACCGGAAGATGTCCTTGTGACCTTGTCGAATGAAGGGTACTTGAAGCGGACGAGCATGCTCTCCTTCACCCGTTCAGGAGGCGAGCTTGAGAGCTCGGGGGTCAAAGAAGGCGATTATGTGAAGTATCTGATGGAAGTGAATACGATTGACTCCATGCTGTTATTTACAGCCAAGGGGCAATACTTCTCCTTGCCTATCCATCAAATTCCAGAGTTCAAGTGGAAAGATAACGGAACGGCTATCGTCAATGTCATTCCTATTGCCAAGGAAGATCGGATCGTGAATATGATCCCGGTCAAGAACTTCGAAGAAGCAGGTCAATCGCTTGTATTCGTCACCAAACGGGGACAGGTGAAGCGGACCGAGTTGAAGGAATATATGACGAATCGTTCGAGTGCGATTGCGGCATGCAAGGTGAGCGATCAAGATGAAGTGATCTCGGTAACCCTTAGCGATGGTGCGAAGGAACTGCTGCTTGTTACGAAGGAAGGCATGAGTATTCGCTTTAAAGAATCTGAAGTGAACGGCATGGGTCGTGTATCCGGCGGTGTTCGAGGCATTCAGCTGAAAGACACGGATGAAGTGGTATCTGCGTTATGGGTCGATAGTGACGAGGGTGAAGTGATTGTTGTCTCAGACCTAGGGTATGGCAAGCGGTCGTTACTCGCTGATTATCCTGTGCAAGGCCGCGGCGGCAAAGGGATTATTACGTTTGAATTCAAAGAGGGCAAACGTGTGCGTCCGAACGGAAGTGAGATCGTAAGGGCATTCTATTGCAGAGAATCATATGTATTGACGGTTGCAACAAGTGAGCATAAGTTGCATACCTTCTCAACCGAGCAGCCACCGATTGATGAACGCAAGTCAGTTGGTAAATCGTTGGTGCCTCTGGATAAGAAAGAGACCATCATTGATATCTGGCGTGTATAGACAGAATTCCATGTCATGAAGAACCCCTAAGTAGGTTTGGGTTAGAGCATAACGTTCTAGCTCCAAACCCGACTTAGGGGTCTTTGATATTCATCGATTGTTTATGTTTTACCGATATATTAATCAAATGGTTTGTGCGGAGGGTCCAAATCTTCTTTTAGCTGCAGTGCAATGTTTAGGATGAGCCACAACGGGGCTGGTTCATCCAATCGATCTAACCACTCAGGGTCCTTAATGAGTCCGGCTTCGATAGCTTTTAAGCCGATTGTACGTTTCTTCAGGTCCATATTGTGAGCCCTCCTTTAACCTTCGCCTGATGCGTTTAAAAACTTTATTACAGCGTTAATGACCTCGATATAGGTTTTTATCACATCTTATGTTAAAAAGTTCAGTTATGTTCCAGTGACACCTTGTGGTATAATTTGGAGAATAAGACGAGCTAGAGCTGCCGCAGAATATGTTCTAGGGGGAGAGGTATCAAATGCATACGTCGGACTTTGTAAAGCTTTGGTCTAAATTATCCAAAGACTATCAAAATCATATGGAGGATCATCTTGCGCCTACATTGACGGAATCTCAACTTGAAGTACTGGAAGTGGTTGCGCAGCATGAGCAGATGAAACCATCCGATCTATTACCGTACTTAGAAACAACACCAGCTGCGATCACGACATTGCTCGACCGGATGGAGAAGAACGAATTAATTGAGCGTGTGCGGGATTCCAATGACCGTCGTATCGTCTGGATTCAGATTACAGACCGCGGCTTGCATGAGAAGAGCCGAGGCTCGCAACTTCGCAACGAATACATAAGTAACGTCTTGAATCGCATCTCGGCTCATAATCAGCAATTATTTATTTATCTATTAGGCAAAATTTCGAATAACGCTTAAGACTCAGCTTGGACTTGCACTGGAACTGCAAGAGAATGAATGTGTTGGTCTAGTTCCTTCTGTTTCTTTTTCAATGCTTGATATGTTGAAACGGATAAGTTGAGTTGATGTTCTTGGATTGTTTTTTCTACCGGCAGGACAACGTATTTACGTGCGTTTCCTTTGCCGGTTTTTTGTGTCCAGGTAAGTTGGGTATCAACATTGCGGATCTCGATTTTGCCGCTAGGGAAGGTCTTCTGAATATCGGCGCTAAAGATGACACCATAGTCCGTATATTCGTCCTTCATGTTCGAGATGAAGTTGCCCATGGAGTAAATGATATATCCCTTACGAATCGATCCATCGGATTCGGTAACTTTGACTTGTTCTAACGGTTGAATGACGTGCGGATGTGATCCCAAGATGATATCTGCACCAGCTTGAATCAGTGACCTTGCAAGCTGTTGCTGGGTGCTATTCGGCTCCCGTTGATATTCAATACCGAAATGCAGCGCAATTACGACGACGTCAGCTCCTGCTTCTCGGAGTGCTCGAATATCTTCCTTGATGCGAAGGGGGCTTAGATGAGAGACGAGATAAGGTTTATCTCTGGGGAGTGTAATCCCGTTCGTTCCGTATGTATAAGCAAGAATGCCCATTTTGATATCGTTTTTCGTCATGATAGTTAATTTCTTGGCTTCCTCCTCGGATGCAGCGGTGCCTTTTGTCACAAATCCTTGTTCTTTCAGTCGCTTTAATGTGCGGATCACACCTACTTCCTTACGGTCCATGGCATGATTATTCGCAGTTGTAACGATGTTGAACCCCGCATATTTGAGCGCTGAGGCCAGCTCTGGCGGTGCATTGAACATCGGAAAACCTGAGTAACGTAAATCGGCACCAGCGATTGGGGTCTCTAGGTTTGCCCAGACGAAATCGCCCTGCTCCAGAATCGGTTTGACTTGTGTGAAATAGGGATTGAAATTGTATTTCCCTGTCGACTTGTTATAATATGCAGGCATTTGCGGCATATGCATCATGACATCACCGACAGCGACAAGTTTGGCTTCCGTCGTATAGGATTCAACAGGTTGATCTTCCTCGGACGAGTCAGGCTGAACAGCCGTATCATCTGGCATCTGCGTCTCAGCCGGTGTTGGAGGCACAGGAAGAGGCTCGACCTGCGCACTTGCATTTGCCTTAGGTTGAGCCTCTTGAGAGGGCATCTGACAGCTTACTAGTAGCAAGATCATCCCTAGAAAGATACAAAAAAGCGCAAGTCTGGACTCGCGCTTATTATGGTTGTTCAAATTAGACATGCAATTCACTCCAACGATTCCATGGGAACATGTCTGGAGGCGAGGAATGAAATAGCAATGGTTCTTTGGTGACCGGATGTGGAAATCCGAGTTCATAAGACCATAGTGCAATTTGCTGCCCCGGCTTATTGAGATGTGCCCCGTATTTTTGATCGCCAATTAATGGACAACCGATTGTATTCATTTGTACACGGATTTGATGAGGACGACCCGTATGAAGCGTAATACGTACCAGACTCATCTGATCCTGTGAGGCCAGTACTTCATAGTCCAAGATCGCTTCCTTGGCATCGCGTGTGCCCTTCGGAACGACGGATACGATATTGGTTCGTACATCTTTGAGTAAATGATGAACCAACTTGCCACGCATGGCAGGGGGGGCCCCATGGACGACTGCCAGGTATTGCTTGTGCAGTGAACGATTGCGTACGTTCTCTGATAATCGTGATGCTGCCTTGGAAGTCTTCGCGAAGACCATTGCGCCACCGACAGGACGATCCAAGCGGTGAACGAGCCCGAGATAGACGTTCCCAGGCTTGTTGTATCGTATCTTAATATCTTCTTTGAGGAGGGTTAGCAGGTCGGGATCGCCTGTTGCATCCTCTTGCGAAGGAATATTAACGGGCTTCTCCACGACGAGCAGATGGTTATCTTCAAATAGTATATGCACAGGCTTCAAAATTAAGCCTCCCAACGACCCAATATACCACAAGGCAAAGTGAGTCCGGAACGGGAAATCGGTAACCCAATTTCACCGGATGTAAGCGTGCCGCCATAGCGTGATTTCATTGTCATGCTAAGCAAATTATGCAGTACGGTCGGTGATAAGCCTGTCGTATACGAGTTCACGAGTATAAACAGAGGGTTGTCCGACATAATCTGTGTGCAGGATTGCAGGAATGGATAGAGGTTGTTCTCTAGCTTCCACATTTCTCCGTTAGGTCCTCTTCCATAGGAAGGAGGGTCCATAATAATCGCGTCGTATTTATTGCCGCGGCGCTCTTCACGCTGCACGAATTTGAAGACATCGTCAGTAATGAAGCGAACAGGGCGCTCGCCAAGTCCAGAGAGTTGAATATTTTCTTTGGCCCATTGGACCATGCCTTTAGCCGCATCGACGTGGCATACTTCAGCACCTGCCGAAGCGCATGCAACAGTCGCTCCGCCCGTATAGGCGAATAGATTCAAGACTTTGATTGGTCGTCCAGCATTCTTGATTTTGTCCATCATCCAGCTCCAATTCACCGCTTGCTCAGGAAATAGACCGGTATGCTTGAAGCTTGTTGGTTTGATATGAAAGGCAAGATCACCGTAACGAACGGTCCAGCGTTCTGGAATTTGCTTCTTCCAATCCCATTGACCGCCGCCTGATGAGCTGCGATGATAGTGACCATGAACTTGACGCCATTCATTCGTTTCTTGATCCAGAGGCCAGATGATCTGAGGATCCGGACGACGCAGGATGATATCTCCCCAGCGTTCCAGCTTCTCACCGTCCCCCGTATCGAGTAGTTCATAATCTTGCCATTGATTTGCTAAATGCATGTTATTGCCCCATCCTTCAGTTAAAGTAGTCTTTGTTGTCATCTTTTTAAGAGGTTGTTCGAAAAGTCATCTTTTGATCACGAAGTATTTCATGGAGCGTATTCGACATCGAATCTTGCGTTCATCCTCGAAGTCCGGTACTCATTTAGGTTTTGCCTAAACTCCGTTCCTTCTGAAAGTTTTTCGCAGAAAAACTCGCTACGGAAGTATTATCCCAAGGATTCTCGCAACCTGAGTTTATGCTTACGATGTACGTTTTCTTCGAAAACGCTCAGGTGCTGAAAAGCCGACTTTTTGAACACGCACTTTAAGATATTTCGCTATTAAATTTGTAGCCTACACCGCGAACGGTGATTACATAAGTAGGGTTAGCTGGATCTGGTTCAATTTTTTTGCGCAAATTGCTGATATGTACCATGAGTGTTCGAGTATCTCCAAAACTCTCCGAGCCCCAGATATGTTGGAAAAGGTGATCGATTTTGACGACGGTGTTCGGTGTCTGTGCTAAATAGACCAATAAATCGAATTCCTTCGTTGAGAGCGATACCGCCCGGCCTTCCTGTCTGACGGATCGACTTGCAAGGTCAATCTCCAGTTGTGGAAAAGATAACACTTGCTGCGGCTGACGTTCACGGTTGATATACGGGAAACGGTTGCGTCTTAATTGTGCCTTGACCCTAGCGACGAGTTGGCTTGGGCTGAAGGGCTTTGTAATATAATCATCGCCGCCAACGGTTAAACCGTGAATAATATCTTGATCCTCGCTCTTACAACTCAGAAAGATGATTGGTACCATGGAGTGTTCACGAATTTCTTGACAAATTTCGATGCCGTCCTTATCTTTCAGTAGAATATCCAATATAATTAAATCCAGCTCGGATGTATTCACAATGTTGAGGGCTTGATCACTGTGATGCGCTACATAAACCTGATATCCTTCTCTTCGTAAATATAAAGAGATGAGTTCTGTTATTTCGATTTCGTCATCGACGATAAGAATGTTCATGGGACCCAATCACTACACCTCCGCTAAAACATTATAGCGAATTGTGGGATGGGAAGGCAATGTATACGTCGAAAATTTAAATAAATTGTGGAAATTTAGGTTTATTCTATTACAATAAGTAAAATGCAGGAGGGAAAAACAGGATTGTTCAGACGTTATCTAGGACTATTTGCATTGCTCTTGGTTTTCTTTCTAACTGGCTTAACCAGCTGCAGTGCAAAGCAGCATACAACACCATTCCCTGTTGCAGAGTCGGGGGTTCTTGATTTAAGAGGCTGGAATTTCGATCAGCAGGGTACCGTGATGATGAAGGGGAAGTGGGAATTCGTGTGGAACAAGCTGCTGGAACCGACGGATTTCAAGAGACAACAGCAGCAGAATTTCATCCAAGTACCAGGTTCTTGGAAGTTCCAGGGCAAGGAGGTATCTCCACAAGGTTATGCTACTTATCGGTTGACGATTCTGCATCATCCGATGGATCGTACCCTTGCGATTCGCATTCCGAATATTTTGACTTCGTATCGGATGTGGTTGAATGGGAAGGAAGTGGCTTCGGCTGGCACAGTAGGAACGTCGGTAGACGATGCGATTCCAGAGCAAATGCCCAAACTTGTATTTATGTCCGGGGACCGTGATCAAGATGAGCTTGTGATTCAAGTTTCTAACTTTCATCACCGAAGAGGTGGGATATGGAAGGAATTTGAATATGGAGCAAGTGAACAAGTCGTACATCATCAATACATTGTCTCATCACGTGACATGCTGATTCTCGGCATCATCCTCATGATGGGTGGATACCATTTCTGGTTGTATTTCTTGCGTAGACAAGAGCGAGCGGCGTTATACTTTGGTCTCGTCTGTATTATTATAGGCGTTCGGATGCTCACAATTGGAGATTGTTTCCTCGTTCAATGGTTCCCTTGGATTCCGTGGCATGTATCCCTTCAAGTAGAATACATTTGTCTTGCGTTAGGACCGGTATGTGGGATGTACTATGTTAGTGAAATGTTTCCGCAGGAAGCCTACCCGCGAATGAATAAGATCTTACTCGTTGTGGCAGGAACCCTGAGTTTATTCGTTCTGGTCACAGAACCGATAGTATTTTCAAAATATATTATTGTTTTCCAAGCATCACTCGGAATTATTGCGATTGTATCTGTCATCATCATGATCCGAGCGGTCAGACATCGTCGTCCTAATGCCGTTCTTGCGCTGGGGGGAGTATTCATCTTCGCAGCTTCTACAATAAATGATGTGCTCTATTACAATGAATTCTGGTACACCGGTGATATTACACATTACGGACTGCTCCTATTCGTTATCATGCAGAGTATGATTGTCTCGAAGCGTGTCTCTCAGATGATGAATGAGTTAGAAGATGTAACAATCGAGTTGCGAGAATTGAATAATAGCTTGGAGACACGGATTGAGAGCCGAACCGTGGAATTGCGGCAGATGAATGCTAGCCTAGAGCAGTCGAATCTGGATTTAGAGCGTATGGAGGATGCAAGGCGAAGGTTGCTTACGAATATATCGCATGATTTGCGTACACCGATGACATTAATTCAAGGGTATCTTGAAGCGCTTCATGATGACATAATCGTAGACCCCGATGAGCGGAAGAAATATATGCAGCTCATGCTGCGCAAAATGACGGGACTGAATCATTTGATCTACGATGTGTTCGAATTATCCAAATTAGAATCTGGACAAGTACCGATTCATATCAAGGAAATGCCCATTGAAGAGTTCATGGATCAAGTAGAACAAACCTATGCATTTGAAGTGGAAAATCGGGGGTTGCATTTTTATAGTGTAAGGCATTTCGAGAATGTCGAGCGAAATCGTCAATTGGTTATCCATATCGATCTGGAGCGGATGTTCCAGGTATTTAACAATTTAGTCTATAATGCGGTGAAATTTACACCGATCGGTGGCGAGATACGCATGCATTTCAGTTATTTGGAGGAGGAGCAGAAGTTCTGTATTCAATGTAAGGATACCGGGATCGGTGTGTCGAAGGAAGATACGGTCAAAATATTCGAGCGTTTCTATAAAAATGATTATTCACGTAATTCGAAGGGTGGGGGAAGCGGGATTGGATTATCAATCGCCAAAGAAATCATAGAGTCCCATCATGGTGCGATTTGGGTCCAGAGTGAACTGGGACAAGGCTGTCACTTCTACATCACGCTGCCAGCAACGTCTTCTAAGGCTATTACATAACATTATTATTCTTTTTTAGTACGTCCATCAACAAGTTAATAGTGTTCTTACGTTTTACATGATCCATCGTATCCAGCATGCGGATCATTTCATGTGTATCTTTGGAGGCTGGGCCGAATGTATCTCCACCGACAATATAATCAAGAGACACCTCGTAAAAAGTTGATAGTTTGATGAGCGTCTCATAGACAGGCTGGCGATTGTTAATCTCATAATGGCTGTAGGCAGAGCGAGTGATTCCGATCGTGCGTGCGACTTCTTCTTGCGAAATTTTCCGTTGCAATCGTAGTTGTCTGAGACGTTCACCCATTGTCATGATTGGCATACTCCTTCATCGTTATTAACGAAAACCTACTATTAGTAATTTATGATACAATTTGTATCGTGTCAAGTGTAAATTCATATAAAATTCAAAATAATATAGTATTAGTTACGTAATGTATCACAAAAAGAGAGCTCTTTGAAGAGCTCTCTTTTTCACGTGAGACTATAGTTTCTTGCCAAGGACATGGGAGAGTGGAATGAAGCCAATATCCCGGCTATCTTTACTATGATTGCGATTGTCACCCATAACAAAGATGTGGTCCTTAGGAACAACGAAGGTTTGTTCCGATAGGTCTAACATCGTCTCCTTAATATAAGGTTCCTTCAGCAATTGGCCATTACGATACACATGATGATCTCGAATCTCCAACGTATCGCCTGGCTTGCCAATCACACGCTTGATGAAGAATATCTCGTGTTCATCATTATGGGTTAGGAAATTGAAGAAAGGGTTGTCCAGAAACTCGTCTGAGAAAGTACGATTTCGGTCGATCCTGCTATCAATAACAACAATATCTCCATAATTCGGGGTCATCGAGAAGGTGTGTGTCCATTTGAGAATGAATAATCGCTCGGTGTCGTGCAGGGTCGGCTCCATGGAGTGTCCACTCACTTTGGTCGGTTGGATAATATACGTGCAAACGAATAGAGCTAGGATGAAGGACACCGCGATAGAGAAAACCCATCGCATGGCCTCTCGAAAGATACGCATACGTACTTGTGCTCCTTTCCATGAGGATAATTATTCTTTATACGTTTCGTACACCAATTAAGTTTCGCAGATCCCGACATGAATCAAAATTGCTTGCGACATTGAACATCACGGTTAAGCCCGCTTTTTCGGCGGATTAACAGATAGATCAGGCAGAAGATGAGTAAAGCGACGAATTCTTCAGCAATTAAATAATAGGGATAGGGTCCCAGAAAATCCAAGATGGATGGTGTATTGGGCTTGTAGGCAAGGAACATATAGTTGGCATCCAAGATCCAGTTCACCGTTCCAACGACAATGACAAGGATTTTCAAGAAGAGCATCGTGATGCCAATCGAACGAAGTCGCGGCCGATAATCCTCGACCCAAGTCATATATAATGAAGCTAGTACAATGGCAAGATGACAGATAAAGAAGTGAAAGTAGATGAAATGCGGATAAGGTACGAGCAAATTGGGCGTCAAGATCGCTTGCATTGCTCCACCGATCCCTGCAAACACCATGATCTGATACAGAAAATAACTGCGAGTCATGAGCATGAGGCACGAAAGATATAACGAAATACTACATAATTCAAGCGGTAAATGAACTTTCAGGTCCCATGTTCCATTTATCGTGTAGATACTATATAAGATGAGTTCCGGAATGATCATTGCGCCAATTATGCCCCAGCGAATCAAGACACGGAAAGGTTGGTTCTGCTGAATGACCCTTCTGGAGAGCCATAGGATAAGCATGAGGGCTAACAGCAGGATGATCCAGACGAGATGCGGCCAATGATACATTCGAAAGCTGGGATCGGACTGAACCGAGGTGTAAATCATAGGATTCAGTTGCACAATAGTTCACTCCTTTTCATTTAAATTCAACTCATTCTTTACAGTTATTGTAGAAGTTCCGTCAGGATGGTGACAGTCCTAACTTTGCATGGTACCTCTTAGGACTTTATCAGCATGCATGCTTAGGGTTGAATGAAACAGGAATGGGTACACTAGGCAGGAAGTGCAGTGATGATGAAATGAAGGAGGCATAGGGATGAACACCCATTCCACACACCTGATCCCGGCGGACCTGGATGAATCGACGATTACACAGCTGCAATCCCTCGAGTCGAAGATTCGGGATAAGACAGGATCTGAAGTTGTCCTGCTTGCTTATCGTTCTACGGAACACGATGCTTCTGATGCAAAGGCACATGTGTAAATTCGAATAATGAAGATCAGGGGTTCAAAGCATAAGTTTTTCCACCAAAAGCAGGAGTCATCCACGTTTCATGGGATGCCGCTTGCTTTTTTGCGTGAGAATGAAGTACTTCAGGTTTGCGCTTTTCGTCAAGGTGGGTTAAAATGATCCTTTCTAACCCTATCATATTGATACAGACTAAGGACGCGCAGGTGACGAGCATGATCGAGATTAAGCAATCCAAGTTAAGCAAAGGCGAATTCAATCGAGGTGTATTCGCAACTTGTGATATACCCAAAGGTGTTATTTTTCATGAAGCACCTGTTCTTCCATATCCGGAAGAAGAGCATAAGCACATCGAGCAGACCGCTCTCGCAGACTATGTATTCGAATTTGGTGTGAACCATTCGGCAGTTCTGTTAGGATACGGAAGTTTATTTAATCATTCTTATGAGCCCAATGCCTCGTATGATCTCAATTTTGATCAACTTACCGTTGATTTCTATGCGTATACGGACATTAAGGCAGGGGATGAGATTCTGATCAACTATAACGGCGAAGAAGACTGTATGGACCCATTGTGGTTCATGGAGGACGCTGCGAAGTCTGAATAGAATATAGAGCATGATGCGAAGAGGCAGAGGGAGATTCCCTTTGCCTTTTTTTGTCATATCATGAGCATTAGTGATTATAACTGAACAAAAATGAAACTATTTTTGCGTATGTAGGAAATATTTGGTTGATTAAATGAACAAAACAGAATATAATTGTGATATTACAGGAATAAATATGAAAATACAGGAGGAATACTGCATGACAATTGAAGGTACAGGCATGTTCGCTGAGGAGCGTCGTGAGAAAATTCTTGCTTTATTGCACCAGCAGAAGCGGGTTTTGGCGAAGGAATTGGCCGAGACCTTCCAAGTATCGATTGATTCAATTCGTCGCGATCTGTCGATGATGGAAGAGCAAGGACTGCTGCAGAAAACGCATGGCGGAGCGATACCTGCGATGAAGGTTCGACAATCGCCCCAGCCGCCGGAACAACGTTATGGAGAAGGTTCACCTGAAGCGAATGCGATTGCGAAATTAGCGGTGTCGTATATACGAGATAAAGATACGATATTTATCGGGAGCGGGTCCATTGCTTATGTGTTGTTACAACATTTGCCTGATCACATACCGCTCACAATCGTGACGAATTGTATGCGTGTAGCTGACGAATTGCGTGAACGGGAGTGGATTGATACGTATTTTGTTGGCGGCTTGGTCAAGGCATCAGGCAATATTACAGATGTGCTCGCTACTGAATTTATACGACAGTTCAAGTTTGATATGAGTTTCGTAACAGGTGGAGGTATATCCGATGAAGGGATTTTCGTGGCTACGCCAGAAGTCGCTGCTTTTGCTCGAACAGTATCGTCGTTATCTCGAAGACGCATTGGTATCGCGACACATCAAGTCTTAGGAATTGATGGGTTTGCGAAAGCGGGTAAGATTGAGGATCTGGACGTCCTCATTACGGATGATAAGGCGGATCGGGAAGTCATTGAACGCATTCAATCGCTGGGCGTGAAGGTGATTACTACGCAAGGGATGGAGAATGATAAGCTCGAATTTACCGTGGAATTCCAGGATCTTAACGGAGTCACGTACTACGAGAATGTATGGGCGCCAAGTTCAGCGGATGCGCAAATGCAAATTCAATTCAGACGTTCTGATGTTCAAGTTAGGGCGGTGACACAAGTGGGTCATCCATAAATCCTAGGTTTCTGCAAGGGGGATCTAATCATGAACGACAATCTATACCATTTGGAAATTCACAAATTGTGCGACATGCTGCATCTTGGAACGATGCTACAAGCTCCTGTAGCGATATCGGGCGGGTTCCTACATCGCATGTATTCCATATCAACCACACACGGAAAATACGCAATAAAAGCCTTAAATCCCCAAATCATGCGAAGACCTGCTGCAATGCATAATTTCATTCACTCAGAACGAATAGCTACGATGGCTGCCAACCATATACCGGCACTTCCAGCGATTCAATCGAATGGATCAGCTATACACGAAATCGATAATCAATTCTTTCTCGTGTTTCATTGGATGGAAGGGAAGAGTCTAAAACCTAGTGAAGTTACGGGTCTCCATTGCGAAAAAATAGGTTCTATCCTGGCAGATATCCATCTGACGGATTTCTCAGCGTTATGCCTAACGCAGGAGGAGTCTCATGTAACGGAAATACATTGGGATGATTATGCTCGACAAGGGCAAGAAAATAACTCGGTGTGGGCGAACCAACTGCTTCAAATCAAGGACTCGTTGTACGTATGGAATGCTGAGGCCAATCATTCAGCACATTTCCTTGCATCAGATCGAATAATTAGCCATAGGGATTTAGATCCTAAAAATGTATTGTGGAATCATGACAAGCCTTTCCTGATTGATTGGGAGTCTGCGGGGGAAATCAACCCTATGCAAGATTTGATTGAAACGGCGCTATATTGGTCTGAAGATGAATTCGGCGACATGGATAAAGACAGATTTCTAATATTTATCCGTAGCTATAAAAAGAAGGTTGGCGCCATTCAAGCGGATTGGCGCAAGGTGTTAGAACATGGTTTTATCAGCAAATTTGGCTGGTTGGAATATAGTTTGAAGCGGTCTTTGTGGTTGGAGTGCTCGGATGAGGAGGAACAGCAGATGGGGACATTGCAAGTAACAACGACGATCAATGCGATTATACGCTATGCGCAAATGATTCCTCATATAGAGAGTTGGTTACATCAGGAGAGTGCTACGATTATACACGAAAGTAATCAGTCATCATAATATCTGATTAAGCTGGTCCAGGTCTGTACTGGAACCAGCTTTTTTGAGATGTTGGACCCTTCAGAATGGTGCACGTAATGTCGGACCTGTGCAGATGACTTCTGCTATGCTAGAAATGTAGAAGGGAGCTTATCATGAATTTGTTGGAGAATATGAATAACGCATTACGGTATGTTGAAGAACACCTGACGCAGGAGATCGATTTTAAGGAAGTCGCGAGAATCGCCATGTGCTCGGAGTACCATTTTAAACGCATGTTTTCATTCTTAGCTAGGGTATCGCTATCGGAATATATTCGCCGCAGACGACTTACGCTTGCTGCATTTGAGCTGAACAATCCTCACAACCGAATTATCGATATTGCGTTGAAATTCGGATATGAATCGCCTGATTCTTTTACAAGAGCATTTCAAAGTTTACATGGCATTACACCATCTGAGGCTAGAAATCGAGGTCAATTGCTCAAATCGTATCCCCCAATGACCTTTCAATTAACGATTCAAGGAGGCAGTGAAATGAACTATAGGATTGTGGAGAAAGAAGCATTTCATATCGTTGGGATCCAGAAAAGAGTTCCGATCATCTTCCATGGCGTGAACCCGGACATTGCTACGATGTGGAATACCTTAGACGAAGCGGCAATTCAAGCGTTGAAGGAGCTGTCGAATATCACGCCACATGGCTTGCTTAGCGCATCCACGAATTTCTCTGAAGAGCGAATGGAGGAGAAGGGAGAGTTAGATCATTATATCGGCGTGGCAACAACGCATCCTTGTCCAGCCCATCTGTCACAGCTTGAAGTCGCACCTTCAACATGGGCTGTTTTCGAAGCAGTGGGCCCATTTCCGGAGACGCTTCAGAACATATGGGGGCGTATCTATTCGGAATGGTTCCCATCTTCAAGCTATGAACTGTCCATCGGGCCAGAGATGTTATGGAACGAGCATAAAGATGTCACATCGCCGAATTATCGAAGCGAAATATGGATTCCTGTCGTGAAAAGATCATAGCATATACGAGAGAGATGCCTGGTTCCAGGCGTCTCTTTTTTAGTTCGATCTCCCTCTGGATGAATACGCTCGTTCCACTTTACAAATTTTGACCTCATAGTGCTCATACCATTCTTTCTTGCCACGCTGCTGGGCGTCGAGATGAGATTCTTCACGTTTCCAATTGCGAATGGCTTCAAGGCTGTCCCAATATGAGATTGTAATCCCTGCGCCTGAAGCGTCTCTTACACTATCTGCGCCGAGAAAACCTGGCTGCACGGAAGCAAGACGGTCCATTTGTTCAGCCATGTCATGATAGCCGTTATCCCCAGGCGTGCGCTGACTTGTAAAGATAACCGCATAATGTGATTCGTTCGGTGCATGTTCGTTGTGATTCAATGGTAGGACTCCTTTTTATAAGAAAATAATTGAATAATTCGATTATACCGATACAATATAGATAACTAAAATGAATGTTTATCAAGTAATACATGAGTAATTTTCATGTATTGTATGGAGGCACGCGTGAATCTGATCAAATACGAGATCTTCAGCAAGGTTGTTGAATGTGAAAGTCTTACAAAAGCCGGAGAGCGATTGAATTTAACCCAATCCGCAGTAAGCCATGCGATTTCAAGCTTGGAACGTGAATTTGGTCTTAGCCTTCTGATGAGGAATCGATCGGGTGTTCAGTTAACGAATAATGGAGAACGCCTCATCCATCCTATTCGAGAGATTTTACAGTTAAATGAGAAGCTGAATCAAGAGATTGCAGCGATTAAAGGGATTGAGAGGGGGACGGTGAAAATAGGAACCTTCTCCAGCGTATCCATTCAGTGGCTGCCTGGGATCATGAAGCAATTTCATGAGCTATTTCCGCTGATCGATATCAAGTTATTCGATGGCAACTATCATGAGATTGAAGCATCGATCGCAACGGGGATCTCGGATTTTGGATTCGTTAATCTTCCGACGACAGATACATCGCTCGAAGTGATCCCTCTTCAACAGGATCGGATGAAGTGTGTATTGCCTGCCAACCATCTGTTATGCAATGAATCCACCATTCGCATCGATCAAATGAAAGATGAGCCTTTCATCATGCCCATTGCAGGATGTGATAACGATATTAAGCGGATTTTCACACAGAACCACATCGTCCCGACCATCAAGTTCGAATTAGAGGACGATCAGGCTATTTTGGCAATGGTACAGAATGGATTAGGCATCAGTATCCTCCCCGAATTGATACTATCCAGCTTTCCACACCATGTTAGTATTCGCCCCTTGGAAGGAGAGCATCATCGTTCGATTGGAATCGCGGTAAAATCATTGAAAGACTGTTCCCCTGCAGCTCGCAAAATGATTGAATTTATTACACGTTGGGTTGATCAATCATACGATTAAAATACAGCTTGAAGTAGGAAGGCGGTAAGTCATGGAGAGAAACGAACTTTCATCCGCACAATATGCAGCCCTGGCATATGTGACGGATTACGCGAGAAATCGTACAGAGGGGGCCCGTCAAACGGTTCATGACATTCTGCAAATGTCGAATATCGGCCTTGATACCTACGAAGATGCTGTCGCTAAAATAAAGTCTCATGCGAGGATTGCGATGCACTTCCATCCTGATCGCTTAGACCCGTCGGATAAAAGTGTTGCAGAAGCGTTATTGGAGCAAGGCGTGTATAAGAGCCAATTCGAGACTTTATTATCCAGTGGCAGTGTATCAGCCTATCCTGGTGGGCATCGTGATTTGTGGGAGGATAGATTATTTGGCGGCGCATATCAACAAGAGGGTACAACGAATAGCGAACGTCCTAAATATGGGGCCCTAGATCTGATGCGTCATCCGGATGGACCGGCTCCGCGCTTTGGCTCATGCTATTTCCTCCTATCCCCGGAGGTTTCTTACCGTAGTACATACACCTATATGGATTCGCATCAAAATCCTGTACAGAAAGGGACCTATGCAGCATTTGATGATATGATGGCGGCGTTACTAGAGGAGATTTTCTTAAGAGATTCTGCGCTAGGAGAACCAAATCTTCGACCACAAAAATTAGTCGACCACCTGCGTGTGAACCTCTTGAACGCCTTCCGTAATCCTTCTAAAATGGAGCCCAAACGTAATCTTAATCACTACATTGAAGCGCAGGTTCATGGGGATATTCGTCTAAAGAACGATGTAGAAATACTTGTTGCTGATCCTTCATTCCAGGGTACGTCGATTGGGCGAATCTTGGAGCAATTATGTGTGCAGTATTCCATTGATCTTTATTGGCATGGGGGTTTTTCGTTGTCGGTGGACGAAGTGCCTTCAGATTTTAGAGGTCCTGCGATGCCCTCTTTGGCTGCACGTATTGCTCATCACGGTTATATCGATGCGAGCATGATTGGCTCAGCTGCTAAGCACTTAAGGCAAGATCCTACAGCTTGGCACGATCGTGGCACTTATGCGGAAGTGCTTCAGGAATTAAAGCTCCTGTGGCATGTTCTAGTGAGGTACGGGAAACCGCACCAAAAGATCCGTGATCTCCGAAAATGAATCTTGATTAACTTCGAAAGCGTACGGGGCGAAGCTTTACCGTCATAGCCTGATACGCCCACTGCGAATACGGGTTTCCCACATGCCATCGCTTCCAGGGCTACCCTGCGTTCATTCAAACGAGTGACGAGCATGAGTGCTTTCAAGTTGTTCACCCCCGAGTCAACGGCTGACGTGATTTACTGGATACCCGTTTGATCGCCGACACAACGGTATGCCAGAGGTTCGCGGCAAGGAGGCCTGCTAGCAAGAACGACAAACCACCGAACATCAAATTGATCCAGATGCTTACGCCAGCCGCAACGATTGCAAACAGCATTTGTTCAATAGGTTTGGCGGGTGACGTAGGGGGATCCGTCAGCATGAAGAACGTAAGAAACAATACCGAGTTAAGAAAAGGAACACGGAACATGTCGCTAACATCGGCTGCCCCGAACAAGGCAATGATTAGATAAACGGAAAAATAGATTCCGAGAAAAGTAAACGTAAGCGGAAATTTACGCACCCTGAATGTGATCCAGTAACCGCCCGCGAGGAGCAGAGGCAGCAACCAGATTGATAGATCGGGCAGCCCACCCCACCAATCCTCACCAGTCGAGAAAAGCAGAAATACGGCAAGCAGTCCGAAAGCTGCAGGATTGAAAATCGGCTTTTTACGGATCATGAGCACATGCTTGGAGACGATCGCGATCACCGCTGCTAGAAGGACAATCGGCCAAGAGGTGGCGGGACTTACTATCAATCCGATAATGATGCCGGTGAGCAGGGCGCCGCTTAGAACAAGCTGCTTTCTTCGCTGAATGCGAATGATTGCATAATCAAGCAGGGTTGAAGCAGCGGCTGCAATCCCTATGTTCACCAAACCGTGATACGAGGCAGTAGCCGTGGAGACAATTACTGCAAGTCCTACGAGCACGATCAGGAGGATTCCTTTTGGTGTGCCGAAGAAATTTGGATTCTTTTTTTTGCGTTTATGATCGTCCGTTTGACGGGACTGATTATTCAAATTGTTGTTATTCATATACATACCTCTTCATTTGATCAGTCATCGTTATATCTAATGTTGAAGAAACAGTCAATCCCTCAAAATTCATGGATTCGATCATCTCCAGCCCGCGCCGCTGTTCCAGCAGAAATACGGCAGTGGAAAGACCGTCGGCGAGCATGGCAAACGGAGCGACTACCGTGCAACTAATCAGTTCGCCGTTAGAATCCTCTGTGTAAGGATTGAGCAGATGGTGTATACCTCCGTCCAATGGACTTCTTCGTTCATAGCTGCCAGAAGTACATACTGCCATATCTGAGATTCGCAGGACGCAGATATTCTGGTCTAATTGCAGTGGATGTTGAACACCGACCTGCCAGGGTTCGTCTCGTTCGTTCCGCCCGCCGGCAAATATATCACCGCCAGCATCTATTAGATACCCATCGTATTTTTCCAGTTCCCGTGTGGCTAAATCGACAGCCAATCCTTTGGCGACAGCCCCCAAATCAAGAAGTAAAGGTTTTATTAGGGTGACGCTCTGTTCTTGATCGTCGATTACAATATCCTGATAAGAAACAGGAGTAGGTGGAATAGGCACTGGCGCAGGGGGGGATCCGGTCAAATAATGTCGGGCAAAGCCTTTGCGCTCTAGCAACTGACCGACGGTCGGATCGAAGATTCCTCCAGTAATCTCGGCCAGCTGTCTAGCGAAGCGAAGTGCTTCAAATAACAGTGGGCTTACGGGTTGTGGAACCCCAGGCTTTAACGAGAGTCGTCTTAGCTCGCTATTGCTGTCAAATCGGCTGCACGTTTCCTCTACATAGCGGAACGCGGCAAAAGCACGATCGATGCTTGCATTCACCGCCTCCGTCGATATCGAAGTGACCGCTTTGATGTTGATGATCGTATCCATACAGACGAAGGAGCGGGTGACGGTGCGTAACGTCTCTATCACGATTGCTCCGCTTGACTGAGCGCGTTGAGCACGGCATTAATGAAGTCCTGTGAGCTGCGCGTTGCTCCGCTTACCGTGTCGATATCAGCGCTTTGGCTTGCAATGACTTCTGCGGGCAAAGAGTCGATGTAACGCTGAGGATACCGTGTTGCGCTGCGTGTGATTTCGACCGCTGCGATTTTCCCCTTCGTGATCGTTACATTCACCTCAACCGTCCCAAATCGGTTGGTCCCGGAGCCGGAGAAAGTACCGTCCTTATATTTCGACATGGGTGCAGATGGCACCGAAGTCGACTGCGTTGCTTGCGCATTTGATAGCGTTGCTTGCGAAGCGAATGACTGTTGAGCATCGTTTCGCGGCTGGGTGACCGAATACCCGGCGGCATATATGATACCGATGGCGGTCGAGCACATTAAGATAAAAGCTTTGCCATTGGCGGCCATACGATCATCTCCATTTCAAATTCTGAATATCACTAATCATAGGATTCGAGTATGAAAAAATCATGAAATTCCCGATACTAAAAATAGAGAAAAAAATAAGACATATCGATCAATTTTTCATTATTTTTTCATATTCGTTCTTTTATACTATTCAAATAAACAAGCTTGAAAGGGGTAGACATGCGCATTCTATTGGTTGAAGATGATGCCAAACTCGGCTTTATGATTCAATACAAGCTGGGCTCTGAAGGACATCAAGTGGATTGGGCACAAACTGCTGAGGAAGCAGAAGCGTTTCATGATACAGAGGGCTATGATCTATATATATTGGATTGGATGCTGCCTGGAAAAAGCGGTCTCGACTTATGCAAAGCGTGGAGAGAAGAGCAGGACAATACGGCGATATTGATGCTAACCGCTCGTGACGCGGTTCAGGATCGAGTGAACGGTCTGATTCAAGGGGCTGACGATTATTTGATCAAGCCTTTTGCTTTCGAGGAGCTCTTTGCCCGAATATTTGCGCTGGATCGGCGCAAGCAGTCAAGCGGCTATCATGAAGCTTACTCGATCAGTGGACTTACGCTAAATCTCCGAACACAGGAAGTGGTCAGAGACGGGGTGTCTATCTATTTGACGAAGCGGGAACTCGATTTGCTGGCCTACATGATGAGACATCCGGGAGAAGTGCTGTCAAGGGAGCGTATTTTGAACTACGTTTGGGGCAGTGGTGCGGAAGTAACGCTGAATGCGGTTGATGCTACGATTAAGCTTCTGCGTAGGAAGATCGACGAGCCCTTCGATTTCAAATTGGTGCAAAGCATTCACGGTAGAGGCTATCGATTGGTCGATAAGGAAGCTGACGGCCATGATTAAGCGTACACGCCAAAAATTACTATTCATCTATAGTGGCATCATTGCGCTGATTCTCGTTATTATGGCGGCTTCTTTTTATTTTATTTTATCAGGCGTTGTGAACAGGGATGAGCATAGTCGTCTAGAAAAGGCGGCAGAAAAAACGGTACAGGAGTGGCTTCACCACACGATGGGCATCGGCAAGAGAGAAAATGATGATCATCGCCGTCCAGGCGGAATGGAATGGGAGTTTTTGCAGAATGATCAATTCGCCGTTGTGCACGATGACCAGGGGAAAATAATTTCCTCTTCAGGCGTCCGTAATCCCCTTGTTGATGATGAAATCAGCAAGCAGCTCGTCATTGGTGGGGATAGCTCTTCATATATGCATATTGAGCAAAAAGTGTCCGAAGGCCGTAAAGTATATGCCGTTTACCAGGTAGCTGCCAATGATGGGAAGGGAAGTGTTATCTACATTGGTGAGGAAATCAGCAAACAGATAAATTTGCTGAGTGAAATGAAGTGGCTGTTATCCGGGTTAACCATCGTCCTCCTGCTTATTGCATCGGTGACAGGGTATATATTTGCAGGTCGGGCGATGGTCCCGATTGTACGCTCGCTCAAAAGACAACAGGAGTTTACCGCTGACGCCTCACATGAACTCCGTACGCCACTCAGTGTGTTGCAATCGTCTGTGGAAATTCTAGAGGAGCAAAAAGAGAAGCTGCCTGATGTCCATCAGACCGTTTTGTACCATATGAAGGACGAAATTGTCCGGATGATTCGCCTAACCGAGCAGCTTCTTATGCTTGCTCGTGCAGATTCCGGGATGCAGCAAATTAGACAGGAGTCTTTCGATTTGCGTCAGATGGTGTATGCAGTGACAGAACGTATGAAGACGATCGCCAAGGAACATCGGGTTGAAATTTGTGTTGAGGACATGCTACCGGAAGGAAAGGTTTTATATACGGGAGATCCCGACCAGATCAATCAATTGCTCTATATTTTGTTGGACAATGCAATCAAATATTCGTTTTCCGAGACGGCTGTAACCGTGCGAGTGAGCAAATCCGGAGAAATGGAATTGGATATTTCTATAGAAGACAAGGGTTGCGGGATTCCGATGGAGAGTCTGCCGCATTTGTTCGAGCGTTTTTACCGCGTTGATAAGGCGAGGTCACGGCATTGGGGAGGTACAGGCCTAGGTCTGTCGATCGCCGCCCAAATTACGCGTAATCACGGGGGGCAAATATATGTAACAAGTGAAATCAATCAAGGTTCAACGTTTATCGTGAGATTACCAGATCGAAGAAAAATTCAAAGTCAAAGGGGCACTAGCCATGATATCTGAGATTTTCAACCATCTTCATCCAATAATTGTTCACTTCCCGATCGCAATAATTGTCATCGCATTATGCTATGACGTCATTCAAATCGTGAAAAACCGCGCCCTCATGCCGAAACAGGGAATATGGCTGTGGTTAACGGCAGCCTTAGGCGCATGGTTGTCTGTCGCCACGGGCCCAGAGGATGATGCAAGAGGGAACACAACGTATCTCGATATTCACTCGACATTAGCCGACTTGACGGCTTGGGTGGTAACGCTCCTCGTTGTATGGAGGCTATGGCAGATCTATCGGGGCAATCGTCCTTTTACGAGATTCATTTTGGTTAGCTATCTCATCCTATCCATCGCTTCCTGTGCACTGGTTCTTGGTACAGGTTACTATGGTGGGAAAATGGTCTACTCGGACGGGATTGGCGTAAAAGTTAACGGCACAGATGTGAACCCGCCAAAAGCTCATTAATCTAGGTAGTGTTGTTCGAAGGTGTTCGAAATTGCAATGAAGAGCCTGTGTCTACGTGGTAAAGACACGGGCTCTAGTTACTTGCCCGAGTAACTTACACCGTTTTTTTCATTCCTAGAAACGAGATTTCACCGTCACGCTCATATGTAAACGTACATTCCCAATCGTACCAAGTATGATGAAATGTTGTCTCTGATATAGGATAGAAGGGTATAATGGTTTCCTCGTTCCATACAAAATATAATTGATCTTCATTCCGCTCGACGGTAGCTTTGCATCCATATCCTTCGTAAGTACCCATATAGTTCGCATAGATTCTTTCATCGAGGGAGTAAGGATGTGGGCGAGTCGGAACAGATATTTGCTCTCCGAATAGGATCCCTGTTAACGATTCGGTAAGTTTAAATAGGGGAACAAAATCATAATTTGTCAACATCATTACGGATGTATTTTCATCCGGGTATCTGTGCATCTCACTTCGATAACCGCGATACGCCCCTCCATGATATACTCTTCTGCGACCATAACGTTGATCAAGAAACCACCCAAAGCCATAGTTAAAATCATTTGATTTGAAGGCCAGTTCCATCGTATTTTTTGTAACCAATTGTTCAGTGTATAAAGCTTGATCCCATTTGAACAAATCATCGACTGTTGAATACATGGACCCTGTTGAGAAACTTGAACTCATATCCATGAATTCGCACGGGATGAAATCTTCCGATGAGGCATTGTATGACGAACTCATTTTATGGATGATCTTTTTGTTATCGTCTACTCCCGTGTTTTCCATGCCCAGAGGTCCGAGTATCTTATCGCTTATAAAGTTATCGAAAGTTAAACCCGTGATATTCTCAATGAGCATACCAAGCAAGAAATAGCCTGAATTATTATAGGCAAAAGAAGTGCCTGGTGTAAAAGCTAGTGGTATATCGATGAATAGTTGAAGTACGTCGTGATGGCTGAGTCTTAGTTTATTTAATCGTTGGTTGTACGCTGGGAGACTGGTGTAATTGGTAAGTCCAGATGTGTGAGTCAACAAATGTGCAACCGAAATATCTTTCAAAGGGTTCAGTTCAGGCAAGTAGAGGCTGGCGCTATCTTCGAAATCCAGAAGCTTTTGTTCATAAAGCATCATAATGGCCATTGCGGTATATGATTTCGTTAAGGACCAAATTCTGAATTTGGTGTCAATGGTGTTAGGAATGAGATGTTCAAGGTTTGCGTAACCATAGGCTTTCTTAAAGACGACTTCCCCATGTCTAGCAATCAATTGGGTTCCACCGAGTGGCCAGTTCCGTTCATAGTTGGATAAATAATCATCCAGAGATTGCGTGAGATCAGTCATTGTCAATCACCTCCCATAAAGTAAAAATATAACATGACTTTTGTTATTTGAAAAAGAGATTGAGAATTTCTCAGTGTACAGATCTTTTGATAAATTTGACAGAGATGCAGGAATAGGATACTCTATGGAAAATGAAGAAAACATAATATTTTCCTTAGTTTATCTTGTGGAGGTGAATTTGTTTGAAGAATAGAATCATGCAACAAGCACAACAGGAAATTTATAAATCAGGCTTTCGATTCACGATGGCCGATATGGCCAAACAATGCGGTATAAGCACAAAAACCATCTACCAATGGTATCCTTCCAAAGAGGATCTGATTCGCGATATGGTGCAGCACGCTATCGATGAAATCAAAGAACTTGAACAGGCTATTTTGAAGGATCATACGTTGAACAGAATGGAGAAATTGAAGGCATTACTTGTCATGCTTCCTCGAGACTTTCAGTTTTTTGATATGAAGCGACTGTATGAACTGCAGCGTTTTTATCCGGAAGTATGGGAGTATTTAAATTCTTTTATGGAAGAGCAATGGGACGGGGTGGATCAAATCGTTGCAGAGGCTCAAGCTGAAGGGTTGCTCGGGACATTCAATCGGATGCTGTTTATACAGTTATACCTTGGAGGGTTGAATCGACTAATGGAGCAAGCTTATGTTAATCAGATCGGATTAACGATTAGAGAAGCTTTAAATGAGATGGTAGACATGATGATCGATGGGATAAGGATGAGGTGAGTCCATGCATTGGATATTGTTAATATTTGCGATTGCGGCTGAGGTGGCGGGTACTACGTTCATGAAGCTTTCATTGGGATTTACGAAGCTGGTGCCATCCTTGCTGCTCATCGTCTTCTATTTGCTCAGTTTGACCTTACTGAATCTAGCGTTAAAAGGGATTCCAATTGGCGTGGCGTACGCGATATGGTCAGGCATGGGAACGCTGCTCGTCGTAGGCATTGGCTGGGCATTGTTTGGAGAACCATTGTCCATGTTGAAGCTCATTTCCATATGCCTGATCATAGCCGGTGTCGTGGGATTAAATCTCGGGAGCAATAGCCATGGGAATGCTGAAAGTTCAATGCGACAAGAACAATTGCTGCATACAACCTAGATGAGGGAGTTGTAAAAATGAGCGGTAAACTAAGGAAATTACTTTTATTTACGGATATATCCTTCCTTGTGTATTGGTTTGTCACCTATTTTCATCTGATTCCTCCTAGTTATGCGTATCAGGATTATACCAATGCGATGCTCGTGGTTTGGAACTGGTCTTTCTTTCCGCTTGATGTTCTCATCTCAGTAACCGGACTACTGAGTCTTTACTACAATCGTAAGTCGAAAGCAGTCTGGAAGCCGATGGTATTGATTTCTCTGGTGCTTACTTCTTGTTCAGGGTTGCAAGCGATCGCATTCTGGGTGATCAAGCAGGATTATGATCTGATGTGGTGGATTCCTAATCTGTTTCTGCTTATTTACCCACTATTCTTTATTCCTGGACTCGTTAGAAACGGGTTCATCGGCAATAGGTTTCTTGATGAATAATGACATTACGATTCTGGCCATCGATTTGCACGTCGATGAATGGTGCGGATCCGGCCGTATAACGCACCAGAATCCCTTGTTCATTCGCTTGTTTATATTTGTGATCATTGACATAAAACACGGATTCGGAGAAATAAGCGTAGGCAAAGGCCATGACGCAACCAACTAAAATGACTAGCCCTAGGATGATGAGCGCACGGTAGAACTTGATGCGTTTGAGACTATCCAACATCACAAAGATCGACCACCTTTTCCATATATCCATTAGATAACGCTGAAATAATGGAAAAAGTTGCTGCATTGACGTTGGCATGAAATGTTCAAATCTAATGTGTGTGTAATCACAATTCACGCTCGGGTGCTCTGCTATGCTGTGGGTAACAAATGATGTTCTTGAAGGAGGACAACGATATGTTCTGTTACCAATGTGAACAGACGCCAAGCGGCGGTTGCACCGTCGTTGGGGTATGCGGCAAGAATGAAACCATCGCGAGCTTGCAGGATACGATGATTTTTGCGTTAAAAGGAATTGCAGCCTATGCGACCCATGCGAGACAGTTAGGATACACGGATCCCGAAGTCGATCGGATTACACACGAAGCCCTATATATGACCTTAACGAACTCCAACTTTAATCTGCAAGAGCATCTGGACATGGCTATGAAAGTCGGAAATGCTGCGGTTCGGATCATGGACGTCTTGGATCATGCCCATACGACTCGGTTTGGTATTCCACAGCCGATTACGGTTAGTCAGAATAAAATTGAAGGTCATTGCATCGTGGTGACAGGACATAATCTATATGCGCTGGAGGAGTTGCTACGGCAGACTGAAGGTAAGGGGATTAACATTTATACCCACTCGGAAATGCTGCCTGCCCACGGGTATCCAGCGCTCAAGAAATATTCGCATTTGAAAGGCAATATCGGCAAAGCTTGGTACGACCAACGCAGACTGTTCGAACAGTTCCCAGGTGCGATTCTGGCGACCACAAACTGTGTCATGCCGATTAAAGGCACGTATGCGGATCGATTCTTTTCTTATGAAGTTGCAGGTCTAGAGGGTGTCGCGAAGGTTGTGGATGACGATTTTTCCCCACTCATTGAGCGCGCATTATCGCTGCCTGTGGCGAATATCGAGTCCGAGCAAGTGCTCACGACAGGATATCACCATGAGACGGTGATTGGCCTTGCGCCAGAGATCATCCAAGCCGTCAAAGACGGGCATATTCGCCGCTTCTTCGTCATTGCAGGCTGCGATGCACCTGGAACAGGCGGGAATTACTATCGTGAACTCGCGACCTCGTTACCGAACGATACGGTCATCTTGACAACATCTTGCGGCAAGTTCCGCTTTAATGACGTCGATTATGGTACCGTGGGAGATACTGGCATACCGCGTTATATCGATCTTGGTCAGTGCAATAACTCCGGTTCTACGGTCAAAATTGCTCTTGCATTAGCAGATGCTTTTGGTTGTACAGTGAACGAGCTCCCGGTCAGTATCGTATTGTCATGGTTCGAGCAAAAGGCGGTTGCGATTCTTCTTGGCCTATTCAGCCTTGGCATTCAAGATATTCGGATTGGACCGAAGCCGCCGGAGTTTATCTCGCCCGGTGTACTCAATGTCCTTGTAGAGTTGTTCGGATTGAAATTGATTACAACCGCTGAGGAAGATATGCAGGCAATGTTGGCTTTGTCCTAAGCGAGACGTAGTATCGATATAATTAGCAAGGCTCTGACGAATTGTCAGGGTCTTGTTTATGTTTGTTTGCGCGCTTCATAAATTTCCTTTGGTTGGCACAAGGTAATGGTGGAAGGAGGGTGGGCGTTGAACCATCAAGAGGACATGATTCATATTATCCAAAACGTAACGAAATCGAAAGGCAGGAAATCGCTATATCATTTTACAAGAGGTCGGAATTTGAAGATGATAGCTCAATTGGATACGCTGTGCTCCAGTTATCACATACACCCATACGATGCAGGAGAGCGCCGATTACATCCTAAGGAAGTAGCATTTCGTGAAAATCTTGTCATGATCAATGCCCATCTTCGCATTCCTGAGCAATTGATCGATGCATCGACCACCATGCAGGAATTCCGGGCAACACTGGATCGACATGTCTTTTTCTGGCCTACCAGGAGGGATTGTCTGAAGATGCTGGATACCTATACCCGAAGAGAACCGAGCGAAGCATTTGCGATTCTCGAATTCGATGCTCACGATCTATTGTTAGCGCATTTTTCAGCGGTGAAGCTGTCCAAATATGACTCCGGAAGCTCGCCGAGGTTCCCCAAGCATTGTACTTATAAGAAAAGTCCGAACATGTTCCTTCCTTTGAACGAATTCCTTCATGTAGATGGATCGAATACAACTTGGCCTTCCAGAGCATCCGACATCAAAGAAATATTAATAGAGGAGCGGGTGACGAATATATCTCAGTATATACGAAATGTTTATGTCCATAATCGTGCATCGATCCCTGACGGCTGGAAGGGTTTTGCGAAACCTTTACAAGATTTTATAGCAAGTCGATGACGACCGTTAGAGTCTTGTTTTTTGAGTGGGGAGGTTTACAATAGGTACGATTCGATAACGTCATGGAGGATAACATGTACATCAATCATTACTATTTTTACATTCATTATTGCAATGGCAGGAAATTGAAAGATACAAGAAGACTACTTCGCCCAATGACGCGAACTCTTCAGCATCATGAGCTCGTATTTGTGACAGGTGGGAATGGGAATGTGGTCATCGGAGGGCGCAAATATCCGACTCAAGCAGGCATGCTGTACTACATTGCTCCAGGCGTATTGCATTCTTTTGAACCTGATGCGAAAGTGCCGCCTAATTTCCTAACGGTACATTTTAGTTATGCGTGGGTTACCTTCAATGACACGCGTCTGGATATTACGAATGAGGCGCCAATGCTTGCACTGCCCGCGGGACAAGCATTAAAGGATTATTACCAAGTAGAGGATATCTTCGAAAAATTAGTGGACACCTGGAACGCAAAACTGCCGGGATATGAGTTTATGACGAAGACGCTGCTTCAGCAATTGCTCATCGCCATTTGGCAGAACACGAGAAAGCAAGATCGGAATTATGCTATTTCGCATAAGGTGGACAAAATTATTGATTATATGCGTCAACATATAAGTAAGAAAATCACTTTAACCGAGCTGTCAGATATGGTGCAATTGTCATCTACTTATTTATCAAAAGCGTTCAAGGGAATTACAGGTTATTCGATGATTGAGTATTTTAATAAGATGAAAATTGATCAAGCGAAAGAATTGATTCTTGAAGGCGATAAAAAAATAAAAGAGGTCGCAGAGGCCGTCGGATTTACGGATGAGTTCTATTTCAGCAGAATTTTCAAAAGGATGGAGGGAATGAGTCCATCGGAATTTTACAACAAAAATGTCCATGAGGTTTAAGATCGTGCATGGTATATAGCCATTCTGGTGGATAACATGAGGATAGGATTGTTCAGCAGAAGGAAGGCTAACGATGATGCCGATATGGAAAAGAAATCTTATCGTGTGTTGGTTCGGGATGTTCGTAACAGGCGTGGGGATGAGTCAGATTGCACCGATCATGCCGCTCTATATCAAGCAGCTTGGTGTCGACGATCCAGCATCCATTGCGCAATTATCCGGCATCGCTTTTGGGATTACCTTTATCATTTCAGCTATTTTCTCACCTATATGGGGACAAGCGGCGGACAAATTTGGACGTAAACCGATGCTCCTGCGGGCAAGTCTTGGCATGGCGATTGTTGTAGGCTGTATGGGCTTTGTGCATCATGTTTATGGATTGATCGGACTTCGAATGCTGCAAGGCACCATTACAGGTTATAGCACAGCTTGCACGACGCTAATTGCAACGCAGACGGATAAGGAACATGCGGGGTATGCATTAGGCACCCTCTCAACGGCGAATATTGCAGGATCACTCATTGGACCCACGATTGGCGGCTTTGTTGCAGAGCATTTTGGGTTGCGAAATTCTTTTTTTATCACCGGTGCACTGCTGATGATCGCTTTTATTACAACCGTCTTATTCGTGAATGAATCCTTTATCCGAGAGCATAAGAAGACGCTCCGCATGAAGGAGGTATGGCGGGCTGTGCCTGAAAAAAGCTTGACGGTGACTTTGTTCGTCACGTTCTTCGTGCTGACAGTGGCCTTATATTCGGTAGAACCGATTATTACCGTCTATATCACTCAATTGTCCAGTAATACCAGTCATGTCACGCTGTTAGCCGGACTAGCCTTCTCCGCCACGGGTCTTGCGAATATTCTTGCTGCTCCTAGGCTTGGGAGGCTGTCGGATAGAATTGGGGCCAATAAAGTGATCCTTGTCGCATTGATCGTAGCGGGGGTATTATTCATCCCGCAGGCCTTTGTCCAGAACCCTTGGCAGCTCATGGGTTTACGATTTCTATTCGGATTAGCTGCAGCGGGCTTGATCCCTTCCGTGAATATCTTGATCAAACGGATTACACCGGATGCACTGACGGGCAGAGTGTTCGGGCTCAATATGTCGGCAGGGTATTTAGGTACATTTGTTGGCTCTGTATTAGGTGGGCAAGTGGCAGCCTGGTTTAGTATTCGCGATGTGTTCTTTATTACAAGTGCATTGCTGCTGATCAACGCGGTATGGGTGTATTTCAAAGTAAATAAAAGGTATGGGAGAGATGAACATGGAAGCGTTGAAATCAAGAGAGGCTGAGGAATGGAACGCAGACAAAACGGCACTGGTCGTTATTGATTTGCAAAAAGGAATTGCGAGCAGAGGCCGACCGATAGCACCGCATACGGTTGAAGAAGTTGTTCAGAATGCAAGCAAACTCGTCAAAGCGTTCACGGAGAAAGGTGCTTTTGTCGTACTTGTCAGAGTTTCTTCGTTGGATGGAAAAGATATGTTAACCCCAAATACTGATATGAAAATGAATCCCGCACAATACGCAGCAGGTTGGGATGAATTCATTCCAGAAATCGCGGATACGCCCAATGCGCATACCATTACGAAGCGGCAATGGGGAGCATTCTATGGTACGGACCTCGATCTACAACTTCGTCGCCGTGGCATCGATACCATTGTGCTGTGCGGGATATCCACTTCCATCGGTGTGGATACGACGGCAAGAGAAGCATATCAACATGGATATCATCAAGTATTCGTGGAGGATGCCATGACGGCTACAACGCAAGAGGAGCATGATTATGTCTGCCAATATATCTTCCCTCGCATTGGTCAGATTCGTTCAAGTGAAGAGGTCGCTTTATCGTTAAGATAAATAGAGCGGCGCGGCATTTACGATGACAACGTGAATCAAATGAATAGAGCTCCTGTGACTGGTCACAGGGGCTCTATTCATTGCGTTGCTCTATCTCCGGTTTCTATCTGCGAACATACTCGTAATCGTGATCATTAATCCAAGCAGCGTGACCAATGCCGCTACCCAAGGAAGGGCTTGGAGTCCCAAAGAGCTATCTATTACGATCCCACCGAGCCATGCACCTCCCGCACCTCCGAGATTAAATGCACCAATATTGAGTGCTGATACTAAGTTAGGAGCGGATTTCGCCTTATCCAATACGCTTTGCTAATCAAAAAAAGCTCCCATGGGAGCTTTTTTATGTGAATGTAGTCGTGCACAAAGCAATCCAGCCAGTAAAAATTGCGCCCCCCGTCTGACTGTGATTCTGAGCCGTGAGATCGCCTTTGTGTGCTCTTAGAATACGCTGTGCAATCGTGAGTCCAAGCCCGGTACCGCCGTATTCTGGATTCCTTGAATCATCGCCCCTATAGAAGGCTTCAAAAATATGAGGCAAAGCGTGCTCAGGAATTCCCGGACCCGAATCTTCAATGGTGAAGAGGACTCGTGTGTCCTCCACGTGCAAGCGGATGACAATGATGCCATTGCTATGTGTATAACGAAGGGCATTATCGATCAGATTTCCGATCGCTCGCCTTAGCATATGAGCGTCGCCATGGAGTAGATGTTCCGTCGCCGATGTATTGTAGACCAAATCTATTTCTCTTTCCTTGGCTACCGGCAAATATTCAGTAACCATATCTGTGAGAAGAGCATCGATATCCAAAGGCTCTTGTCGAAGCCGTTGCTCCAAGGATGCCAGCTGGCTATAAGAAAAAAGATCGGATACAAGATGCTCCAACTGTTCTGCCTTTTTGCTGCAAATGGCAGCATATCTAGTAGCCTTCTCTGGATGGCTTGCTAGACCGCGCTCCAATCTATTTAAGAATCCTCGCAAAACAAATAATGGCGACCTTAAGTCATGTGCAATCGAGCTAATAAAGAAGCGCCGTTCTTCTTCTAATTCTGACTGACGAATCAGTGAATCACGAAGCCCCTTGCCCATCGCATGGAATGCGGCACGTACATCGGCTACTTCCATGACGGTAGATTCGGGAAGATGAAAATCTAGATCCCCGCCAGCGATTCGTCTAGCAGCAGCACTCATCGCTTCCAATGGTTTCACGACAACACGTCCCATTTGCCATCCAATAAATAGAATGGCGCATAATCCTGCGATGATGGCGAAGGCTGTCGCCAAGTGGCTCGTCTGCATCGGAACGTAGAATAGGGCTTTCCCCCGCAATTGACCTTGCTCCATGACGCTTAATTCACGATACGCGGTAGATTCTGATCCTGCAGGGACCGAATGATAGATTTCATGATCAGAAGCGTCGAGTAAGATGATTCCCACATGCGAGGTGGCGAGCATGTTCCCGAGTGCTGACTGCCAGCTCGGATCGCGCCAACGTGAGATGTCTTCCTTGCCAACTTCACGCATTAAGGTGTCCAAGGCCGTCTCCTGCCGTGAATGCTTATTGCTCTCTCCGATATAACGATCGAACAGACCTGGAATCTCATAGAACAACCGCGGGAGGATCAGCACAATAAGCATTCCGATGACCATCCATTGGCGAATTCGGAGCGCCTTCATCTTCGCACTCCTTCAAACCGATAACCCACGCCCCACACATTGGTAATAAATGCTGGCTTTCTAGGGTCTTCTTCGATTTTTTCTCGAATCCTTCCAATATGTACAGTGACGGAATGCTTGTCGCCGATCCCCTCCCAGAAGCGCTGCAGCAGCTGTTCATACGTGAATACTTGACGAGGATACTCTGCGAATAAGCAGAGAATATCGAATTCTTTGGGCGTCATGGATACTGGATGACCATCAACTCTTGCTTCATGTGCCTTTACATCAAGGACAAGTCTGCCGAAGTCGAGCACGAGTTGTAGACCTTTTTCATGCTTGCCAGACCGGCGGAGCACTGCTTTAATGCGGGCGACGACTTCCTCAGGCGTAGCGGATTTCACGATATAATCGTCACCACCTATGCTGAGGCCGCGGATTTTGTCCACATCCTCTCCCCGTGCGCTGAGGAAAAGGATCGGCGTATCTTGTGTCCTCCGTATTTGTCTGCATAACTCCAGCCCACTCTGGCCGGGCATCATCACATCCATCAGGATGCAGTCGACACGCTGACGATCCAATGCTTCTATCGCTTGTGCACCGTTGTACGCTTCAACCACTTCAAATTGCTCATCTTCGAGGAAATCCCTCATTAATTCCACGATTTCTTTATCGTCGTCAACGATCAATACCGTCCGTCTGCTATGCATGTCGTTTCCTCCAACCATGTAGTAAAAAACGATTTGGCAATATTGTAGCATATCCGTTATCGCTCGTGGTCTGATTGACTGGAATGTACCTGTTCGTTGATCGTTTTGTGACTTTTTCACCCCGTATTTCGTGATTTTCAGAAGGTATTGTAATACTTACTGATACACGAAAATCTGAAGGGGGAGGGGTTAATCATGCAAGTCGGGAGCACTATTTACAAAATATTAGCTTGGTTATTTTTAGCTTGTATTGTGGCGCAAGTATTCATTGCTGGGATGGCGACATTCTCGGATGCCGCAAATTGGTCGGTGCACAAATCGTTTGTAAAGATGTTCGCTTTGGTTCCATTCATTATGTTCCTGCTAACGTTCGTAAGTGACATAAAGGGGTTTAAGCGATGGATCAGTTTGGGTTTATTTGTGCTCGTCGTGGTGCAGTTTCTGACGATTCAAGTATTCTCATCCGTCGATGTGATTGCAGCGCTTCACCCGGTCATCGCATTGCTGATGTTCTGGGGCTCGGTCAGAACGGTGAGAAGAGCATCGTAAGGAAAATAGCGAGTCCAATTTACAGGGAGGGCTAAAGATGAATATACATTTAGACGGACAACTGGTACTTGTAACGGGAGGAAGTGGAGGCATCGGAAGCGCAATCGCAGAGCGACTTGCATCCAGCGGAGCGATTGTCGCTGTCCATTACTTCCGGAATAAAGAGGGGGCAGATGAGACGGTTCGTATGATCCGCGAGGCTGGTGGAAAGGCTGCGGCCTTTCATGCCGATCTTACCGCAATTGACCAGATGAACACCTTGGTGATTCAGGTTCAAACTGCATTCGGTGCATCTATTGACATTCTGGTTAATAATGCTGGTCAGATGAGCCGCCGGACACCGTTGATTGAATTGACGGAGGACGATTACAACGAGATGCTCAATGTCAACTTCAAGTCTTGCGTATTCTTATCCCAAGCAGTTCTTCCTGCGATGATAGCAAAAGGAAGAGGGAATATCGTGAATATCGCTTCGCTTGCAGCTGTGAGTGGTGGAGGTCCGGGCGTCGCGCTGTATGCGGCTGCGAAAGGCGCAATGCTCACCTTTACGAAAAACATCGCAAAAGAATACGCCAGTAAAGGCATTCGCGTAAACGCCATTTCTCCCGGCGTGATTGCCAATACTTCGAACGATCGGTTCAAAACGGAAGAGATTCGCAAGTTCATTATTGACGGTATCCCGCTCGGGCGGGAAGGGCTTCCGAAAGACGTGGCAGATGGCGTGTTGTTCTTGACTTCAGATCTTTCCTCTTTCGTAACTGGAGAGACGCTTGAGATCAACGGCGGCATGTACATGCGATAAGCCGTTCAAACGAATAAAAGAGATTCATATAAAAAGGAGAATCGTGAGCGATGGAAACTTCATTAAACCCGCAATGGGCCAAACTGATTCAAATGCAGCATCCTGATAAGCTGCTAGGCTTTGCGCGTCATCTCGACGACAAATTGTTAGCAGCCATTTACGGTATGGATTTGTCATCGTACCAGGTTGTCAAAGATCAATTGGTTCAACAGGCAAGAGATGCAGCGGAGCAACTGCTGGAACTCCCTGATTTTGCCGATCGGATCGATCGATTACCATTCAAAGCAGGTGAAACCGTTATCGGCGTTGGCGAGAGTACGACAGATGATCTGCTATCATGGTTTGAAATTCTTAGGCACCTGCTTGAACTGCAAAGACCACAGGACGAGATACAACTGATCAATGAAGGGATATCAGGCAACACCTCAACCCAAGTGCTCGGTCGGTTCAGCGGCATTGCCCAGAAGCAGCCGAATTGGATCCTCTGCATGATCGGGGGCAATGATGTGTTACGCGTTGGGCCTGAGTCAACCAAAACGCAAGTCAGCTTAGAAGAAACCGCCAAAAACTTAGTTGAGATTCGGCGGATTGCTGCAGCGCGTACCAATTCTCAATGGGTATGGATTACGCCGCCGACTTTCGATGAAGAGAGAATGGACGCGTTCCCATATTTTAGGATGGGGCAATTAAGCTGGCGTAACAAAGACATCCTATCGGTCGGCGACATGATCCGTAATATGCCTGACGCTGTTGTAGATACGCAAGTAGGATTCGGACAACCGGCACAGGCGAAATTCATAGGATGGGATGGCCTCCACCCTACGATTGAAGGGCATAAAGCCATCGTGCGCTGGCTTGTTGAAGATCTTACCGGGGGCACAGCGGGATGAAAATCGTCGTATTCGGAGCTACAGGTGGCACCGGACGTCAAGTTGTCATGCAGGCACTTGAGTTCGGTCACGAAGTGACCGCAATCGTTCGCAACCCAGAAGCGGTTGACATTCGCCATGAACAGTTGGAAGTCGTTCGGGGAGATGTTCTGAACCTATCTTCGTTCAGTCCATGGATCATCGGCAAAGATGCGGTTCTATCGGCGCTTGGTGTAAATCATCGTAAACCTACGACAGTCTACTCAGAAGGTACAGAGAATATCGTCAAGGCGATGGAAGGTGCAGGCGTGCGTCGGTTGATCGGCTTATCCTCGGCGGGATTGGTGGTTCCACCCGATACTCCTTTGCTGCAACGGTTAGTGATCCGGCTTGTAATTCAGCCTATGTACAAATACGCTTATGAAGAGATGGCTCGAATGGAGGTTATGGTACGGAAATCATCGCTGGACTGGACCGTCATTCGTCCTCCCCGGTTAACGAACGGATCGAAGACAGGAACGTATCGGACGGCTCTTAATAAGCCACTGCTTAAGGCACAAGGGATTTCACGTGCGGACTTGGCTGACTACATGATGAAATTGATTCCGAATTCGTCGTCATTTCAAGCCGTTGTTGAAATATCAAATTAGTCATGGAGGAGCATATGTCGAACGTCCCTAAAAACAAGATCGGGTGGATGATTATCGTTGTGCTTACGTTTGGTGCCGCCGGCTTTGCCATAGCTCCTTATGTCTTATTTGATCATGAGCAAAGTCGAGTATCGCTTAACCCTTCGTTTAATCTTCATTACCCGCTGCTGCTCGTCCATATTTTCGCATCGCTGTTTGCTCTTATTGTAGGGTGGGTGCAATTTCTTCCCGGCCTGCGAGCCAGACGACCCTACGTCCACCGGATCGTCGGACGAAGTTATTTGGCATTTGTAGCCATTGGCAGCGTAACCGGTTTGATTGTGGGGATGTATACGTCAAGTTATATCCGGCAAATGGCTTTTTTGATCTTGGTGGCGTTATGGCTATTTACCGGGTGGCAAGGATATCGGTCAGCCCGTCATAGAAAATTCGAGGCCCACGGTGTATGGATGACCCGCAATTATGCCATGACCCTTGTCGCCGCAAGCGCACGCATCGTTACGCCGGTGTGCATATTGATCTACCTCGCAGGACATAGGGGCGTGCCGTTCCAAGGCGTTGAACCTATACTGAATCAAGTGCTAGAAGTAAATGTCTGGGTTGGATTGGTCATCAATATCGTTATTTCGGAATGGGTGATTGTAAACCGTTTGAAGAAACGTTAGGACTTGATTAACGACCTACAATCCGTGAGGATTCTATCTCTATATATGAGAGCCCTTCGTCCTTCATTGGATGGGGGGCTTATATGCGTTTGTTTCTCCTTCTTTCTTAGGTTTTCGGTGTTTTTACAATGGGACATGGTAAGGAATATTTTGGTTGTCACGATTTCGTGACTATGGTAAAATCTTCATGTTCTATTACCATTACTTGGAATGATGATGGAGGAGTTTATGGGGCATCTGTTGTGTTTTCAAGTCATATTGTCGAATGGAGAAAGAGTGTGGCCCGCATCCATTTTTCCTGCCCAGGAAGAGAATGCAGCGTTAATAGATTTGCTGACAGTTCGTCAATGTGTAGAACGTGATGGAGAAGTTAGCATTTCTGTTATTGCTTACGACGCGCAAGGGGAAAGGTTGCAAGGTCATACACGGATGTATGCGCAAAATGAGCTCTCGATCATTCAAGGTCCTATTCCGTCCTACCCCCCGAATGGCATCAGCGTCAATGAAGTTTTCGGCTTATCGGAAGCGGCTCGATTGTGGGGGATTGAAGGCGGGGGTGCGACCATTCGCAAAGCGCTAGAGCGAGGGGAGTTTAGCCCGAGTGAGATTCGTAAATCAGATGGCATATTACTTGTGACTTTTTCTGGTATGCAACGTAGATACAATGCAATGATGAAAAACCAATGGATGGAAATACATACGTACTTCGTTCAGGAAGGTGCTATTCTCGAAGAACCTGAGTATCATCAGGGATCCAGTATGGAATCTTTATCGACCATCGCAAGGCGCCATCGCAAGGCAGCGGAAGTCTAGCAAATTTGAAGTGTAACTCATCCTGAAGAAAGGCAGAGGAGGATTAAATGTTGTCGAGTACAAATATCATTAAACTCATTGGTCTTATGGTAAGCGTAGCTGCTGTGAACATCCTCGTGCTCTCACCAGGATTTATAGGGGTTCAGATTGGAGCAAGCGCCCTATCCACAGCAACAGGAGTCACCTTATTATTTGCCAGCGCAGGTGCTCTTATCTACGGCATTTATCATTTCTTGTTCAAGAAACCTGTTATTATTCCTGTTAAGGAAATCAAAACGCACGAAGAATATGTCGAGAATTTATCTCGATATCGCCATGTCAAAGGAATAGAAAGCGATATAAACCTAGCCTTAGAGCAAATGGAGCGGCTGCAGAAGCGGATGAGTACCTTGCTCCAGGTTCTGAAGCAGCGATTTGAAGAGACGGAGATGAGCTTTAAGAAGTTCGCAGCCGTATCCCAAGCCGCCCAGAATCTATTCTATCTGAACACCAGGAATATATTGAACATCCTTAACGTCTTTGATGAATCGGAATTTAATCGGATGATTCAGCGCAAGTCATCCAGTTTCTCCACTGAACTTCTCCAGAAGAAAGCCAACGTGTATAACGATTACCTCACATCCATGAAGAGCTCTATTGCGAATAACGAAGAAATTCTAGTAAAGCTCGATCAACTCCTCTTAGAAATTTCCAGCCTAGATCATATTGAGCCCGGTGAAATTGAACAACTGTCCTGCATGCAGGAATTGGACGCATTAATCAAGCAAACCAAATACTATAAATCGTGAGAGGTGCAGCGAATGACTGGAAAGAGTAAGTTTCTATTATCTATCTTTATTTTGGTAGTTGTATTTATCCTTGTCTATCTTGGGGTGAACTTTACCTCGAACTTGGGCAAAACGAAAACTCAGGTCACTGCGGAAGACGCAAGCAAGCAGCTCAACAAGCTCTACAACAACATATCTGTTACAACTGATACCCCGGTAAAAGGTCAAATCGATATCAATCCTGCGGATATTGGGGAGACGCTGCCGGACATCTCGAAGTTTCCAGTTACAGTGAACAATACGACCAATAATTTCGTTGAAATATTCTCTTCAACAGAAAAGTCAGGAACAGGGATGGATAGTTGGCTAGCGGATGTTGCAACAGAATTCAATCAGGCGAATATCCAAGTGAACGGGAAGCCCGTCTCCGTCAAAATTCGTAATATTGCGTCTGGTACAGCTGCCGATTATATTAAATCCGGCAAATATATTCCTGATGCTTATACCCCTTCGAATGAGTTATGGGGCGAAATGGTCAAGGCGAGTGGGGTTAAAACGCAGCTTATAACCAAGCGGCTTGTAGGTAACGTTCCCGGGATTGTGATTACGAAAGCCAAAAATGATGCGCTTGTCGCTTCTTATGGATCTGTGAATGTTAAGACCGTGACGGAAGCGATCGCGAATAATGAATTCAGCATGGGCTATACGGATCCTTTTGCAAGCTCAACAGGGTTGAACTTCCTGATCACAGCGCTTAATACGTTTGACAGTTCGAATATTCTAAGTGATAAAGCGATCCAAGGCTTCGAGAAATTCCAAGTGAATGTGCCTTTTCTAGCCTCGACCACGATTCAAATGCGCGATGCGGCGAAGTCCGGAATGTTAGATGGGTTCGTGCTCGAATATCAGTCTTACCTAAACACAGCTGATTTGAAGAGCGGGTACGTATTTACACCCTTTGGGATGAGACATGATAGTCCGTTATACGCGCTAGGCGATCTCCCGAAGGACAAAATCGATCTGATTAAGAAATTTGCTGAATTTGTGACGCAAGACAAATATCAGAAGATGGCTCAAGATAAAGGATTCAATCAATTAAATGATTATAAATCCGAAATTGCTGTCGTGGACGGTGGACTTCTCTCCTCCGCACAGAAAGTATGGAAAGAGAAGAAAAACGGAAGTAAACCGATTGCCGCTGTGTTCGTAACGGATGTCTCGGGCAGCATGGCCGGAGAACCGATTAATCGATTAAAGGAATCTTTGCTCAAAGGACAAAAGTATCTAGGAAAAGACAATAGCATCGGGCTTGTCTCTTATTCTAATGATGTCACGATCAATCTACCTATTAAGAAGTATGACACGACACAGCAGTCGATGTTCGTTGGGGCGGTAGAGAGTCTGCAAGCAGATGGCGGGACGGCTACCTTCGACGGCATTATCGTTGCGTTAAAAATGCTTCAGGATGAGAAAGCCGTAAATCCATCGATTAAGCCGATGATCTTCGTGCTGAGTGATGGGGAGACCAATCGCGGGAATTCCCTCAAAGATATCAAGGATCTGATTGCCACCTACAAAGTACCGATCTACACCATTGGCTACAATGCCGATATTCAAGCGCTGCAGAGCATATCGAGTATTAATGAAGCAGCGAGTATTAATGCCGATACCGATGATGTTGTCTATAAAATTGCAAACCTGTTTAACGTACAAATGTAACTTTTTATAATATAAGGAGGATTCCTATGTCATTTTCGATGGAAGTCGTAAACCCAGAAGAAATTCAAGCGGCGATCGAGCAAGAGGTTAAACCCGTTCCCGAGGAAGTTGCGAAGCTACAAGCATTGGCTGATTCCAATGTTGCCTCCATTATGTCGTTAGATCTTGATTCGCTTGAGAAGCGAAAAGAGATCTTGCAATCGATCGATACGTTCGGGATGAATACGATGCGAACCTCTTCGAATAAAAACAATTTACTTCAGGTATCGGTAGGTAACTTGTCCAAAACGGGAGACGACGGCGGCCAAGTTGCGAAGGGTTTAACCGAATTGCATATGCAATTGAAGGATCTCGACCCCAGCGTCATTGATTTTACGAAAACAGGCTTCTTAGGCAAACTATTCAATCCGTTACGCGCATATTTTCTGAAGTATGAAAAAGCCGATGCGATGATCGCCGATATTGTCGTCTCGCTAGACAAAGGGAAGACGACCCTAAAGAATGACAATACGACGCTTGAAATTGAGCAGCAGGCACTGCGCGATCTGACGAAGAAGCTTCAGAAGGAAATCGAGCTCGGTACCTTGATGGATACATCCATTGAAGCACAGATCGAAGCGGCCAAGGCACGGAATGAAGACCCGGATAAAATTCGCTTCATTACCGAAGAGGTGCTGTTCCCACTTCGTCAACGGGTCATGGATATGCAGCAAATGATGGTCGTCAATCAGCAGGGGATTATGGCCATTGAAGTGGTCACCCGCAACAACAAAGAATTGATTCGCGGTGTTGACAGAGCCAAGAACGTGACCATCTCGGCCTTGAAAATTTCCGTAACGGTCGCGAGCGCGCTCTATAATCAGAAGATCGTCTTGAAGAAGATTGAGCTTCTTAACCAAACGACCAATGAACTGATTGCTGGCACGTCGAGGATGCTCAAAGATCAAGGGGCTCAAATCCATAAGCAAGCACTCGAAGCCAATATCAATGTGGAGACGTTGAAACAAGCATTTACGGATGTGTTATCGGCGCTAGATTCCATCAGCACCTACAAACAGGAAGCACTGCCGAAGATGCGAGAGACGATCAGCCAGTTCCGGGAACTAGCAGACACCGGGGAACAGCAGATTCAGCGCTTGGAGAAGGGGCATAAGTTGGGGTTATAAAGATTTATGAATGAACAGGAGGCTTCTGCTAAATGAATCGGCGGAAGCCTTTTTTTCGCATATATGTTGCTTAGCACCCGTAAAATTCTCCATTTCATCGTACGTGGAAATTGCGATAAGAAAAATTGTGGGCTAAATTGAGCATATCAGTAACCAAGCAAATGATTGGGAATTAAGACTGCAGTTTATCGAATCCGAACCAAAAGATGGGAATTCGTTTGAGTCGAATATGCTGCTTTCTATTAATAATAAGTCGGAGAATAAAAAAGAAGCTTGGTCGTTCCTGCAATTTTTAATCTCGGAGGAGATGCAATCCTCGCCGGAGCTGGAAGGGCTGCCTGTGAATAAAAGAGCAAGTCAAGCTCAAATTGATGCTTCGGCAGCAAACAAAGATATGAAGCTGAGCCCTGAATTTATTGAAGCGGCAAAGGGACTTCTTCCGCAGTTGAAGCGTTATAGTGGACTCGATCCGAAAATCAAGAAAATTTTAACCGACGAAACAGAACCATTCTTTAGCGGGCAAAAATCGGCTGAAACGGTTGCCAATAGTATTCAAAACAAAGTAAGTCTCTATCTGGAGGAATAGTCATAAAAAAGGCCGGGTACAGCTCCATTTTGGAGTAGTACCCGGCCTTTTTATAACGATTGGACATTTTCTTATTCATATCGTGGCAACACTTGAAAATGTTGTAAGAGGCCTTATCGGCCAATATGAATAAGATTGATGTGCTCCACGTTTATTTATTCTTCAAATTAATTTTAAATCGATCCCCCTTATTACCACCAAAAACGATCATCCCACCTTCAGGTAGTACTACCGAATGATTGTTCGTTACCTTTGAAAAGTTCACAACCATTCCATTCGCGTCATAAACGGCAAATCCCCCACTTACCGGAGTCTCAACGTTCATGACTCGATTGGCTGATTTTCCATCAATTTTATACCACACAGCTTGACCATTGGATGGTATGTTGCAGAATGAATCATTCCCATCATAAATGGGGTGAATCGCATCTTCTCTGATATAAGATTGTCCATCGATCACTAAATGCTCTGCATGTTTCACGTTATAGAAATTCAAATCAAAAGTATCTCTTCCCTTCATAATAGGAATACTCATTACATTTATTGCTTTATTCTTATCAACAATTTTAGTACCGGATGCGTATCCATGGTTGATATCAACGGATATATTTTTGGACAACAGTGCTTTGGTAAGATACATGCCTGAAGTTATCTTTTCATCCAAGGCGTAGTAACTTTTTCCATTTCTATCTTCCCATACCGTTTTAGTTGACTGATTTAGAGAATTAGAATCTAACTTTTGATATTCATACATCACCATAACCGTTTGACCTAGTCCTGGAATATTTATGTAAGCGTTAAGCTTTAAATAGGTTTTTCCATTCTTCGGTTGGTCAAAGCTTAGAGTTACATTCCCATCGTTGTTTTTGAATTGTCCATTGCCCGTATATACATATTTTTGAGGCGGTAGCAATCCATTTCCTAGAGTTGGTAGATCAATCTCTCCGTTCTTTATCTCCAGATTTACCGTTTTACCTACGGTACCGTATAGTCCAGAGTAAGCAATCAAATCCGATGGCATATCCACTTTCAATGGAGCTTCAAATGTTTTTTCAGGTAGGATCTCTTTAATGATGCCCTTGGCTCTTGCATATTCCAATAAAACATTAGATGCAAGCATACTATTGTAGAAAGAACTCCCTCCCGATGAAAGTACAGCTATAGAAATATCATGTTCGGGTAGGGTAGTCAAAGCCGCGTGATACATCAACGTATCTCCACCTTTATATAATGCGGTTATTCCGTAATCACTAAACGGCGCTAAACGGACGGCATCCCAACCAAGACCATAATTAATGGTGTTTGTCTCTTCAGAAACCCACACCCCTTTTCTATACTCATGACTTTGCATCGCCTTTGCTGACTTCTCAGATAAAATATCCGTTCGATTCCCGATTAATACTTCAGCGAACTTACTTAATTCTTCGGCCGTGGAGTAGACGCCTCCTGTCCCAATGAGATTGGCATTCTCAACGGGTAAAGCCTGGTCGATCCCTGGAAAATAAGTTTTTGTGAGCCTGTCTCTATCAAATGAATCACGTAGTGTTTTGGTAGAGGTTAAATGAAGAGGCTTGCTAATATAGGTTTCAAGAAATTCGCTATAACTTAAACCACTCACTCGTTCAATCAAGATTTCAAGCAGCTGAAAACCATTATTACAATATACCGAAAACTCGCCGGGGTTTGACTTTAAGCGCTCTGATTGTAATTTGATCAATAATTCATCATGATTTTTCGTATCATTATCATCAAACAATATACTATTCGCATAGTGACTACCGTAAATTCCTGAAGAATGATTCATCAACATGCGTGGCGTAATCTCTTTATATCGTTCATCTGCCATTTTAAAGTCCTTGATATACGTGGTTAGCGGTTTATCAATATCAATTTTTTTAGAATCAGCTAGCATCATCGTTGCAGCAGACACATACGTTTTACTTACCGAGCCAATTCCAAACATGGTGTCTTTGGTGATCGGACTTTTGGTCGCTTTATCGTATACACCAGCGCTATCGGATAGAACAATGGATCCATGATCCATAATTGCATATTGCAATCCACTTACACCATAATCGGACATGATCTTCGAAGCCAGCTCCTGTGCCTTTTCCTTTACAGTATCATGGTTCGTTAGAGCAAAAGCAGGGGTGACCGGTATTACAATAAGTATAGCGGTCATGAATACAGAAACCATCTTCTTCATTAATAATTCCTCCTCGAATTTTTTCTAGATGTGACTTGCTGAATTCATCATACAAGGAAGAAGGCTGCTATATTAAAAATCACCCTGAAACGAAAAAAACAATCCCTAAACAACATGTTGTCTAAGGATAGTTCGTTTAAAATGGCAGTAGGACCATATTATGAAATACGTTATGTTTCGTTTCAATGGTCATATGACCACCGTACTTGTCGCAGATTCTAGCTATGTTTGTTAATCCAATACCATGAAATTCCGGGTTTGGTTTGTGGCTGTATAAGTGGACAACTTCATTCTCCATATGATTCAAGATGTGAATGAGAAGGGTAGACTCGGTAGAATGTATTTTGATAAGCATGTACCTATCTTCTGCGATTTTCAACTTTTTAGAAGCTTCTATTGCGTTATCTAGCATGTTTCCAATGACAACACATAAGTCATAACGGTCAATATGGACTTCTTGTGAACATAAGTTAAGCTTCGTATCTATTCTTATGCCATTGGCTTGTCCAATATTAAGCGTATTCGTGACAAGAGCATCGATAACCAGATTCCCCGTATTCACCCGGTGATAGGCTCCCTCGACTTTATTTAATGTAGTCTTAATATGTTCCATGGCTGCTGATAACTCATTTCGCTTAATACACTCTTCAATATACAAAAACTGTTGATTCGTATCGTGAATGATTCTTTTAATGGATTTGAAGCTGTGAACGACTTTTTCATAATTCGCATCCTGATAATCCATCTGATGTTGCAACTGAGTATTCTCATGCATGAATTGAAATTTCTCAACGATATGATCAAAAATATAGACGATCATCACATTCAAGAAAAGAAATCCAATAACGGAAATGAAAGAATAAACGTCCTTATAAGTTAGAATACTCAGCTGGTATATACTTACGATAGGAATAACCAAGAATAATACGTAGTAACGATTATCCAAAGATAAATTTCTGCGTTTTGCAACTAGTCGTATGATCTGAATGATCGCAAACATGATCACACAACCGAGTAAAATAGCTTTCGTGTTGGCTATTTGATCTTGTTCATTTACAGGATCAAAGCTAAAGTCAACTGAATCTATGGTATAAAAAAGATAAAGGGATATAAAATTAGCGAGAGACATTAAAACAGCGTAAAGTATTGAAAAAGTGAACTTGGTTTTAAATTCTACTTTATAAGATAGCGAAAAACTAAATATCATTAGCAAGGTGAGAATCGAAGATAAAAAAGGAGTGACGGGAAAAACTAGATATAGGTAATCGATCAACCCAAAGATAATGAAGTAAATGAATCGGTTTTGTTTTTTAGCTGATTTATCAAAAATCGAGTTGAAGAAAAAATTAACTTGAATACCCATCAGAAGTACAATGCTAAAGACAATAAGAAAATTATTTTGAATCATATCAATTGACCTTCATAATCATAAATTTGGTGTAAACATCTTTAACCTCTTTGATTTTAGAACGGCCTATGGGTAATTCCAACCCATTGGACATTAGAACAACTCCGCTAGCAAACTTCCTCACATGAAGCAGATTAATAATAATGGAACGATGGATTTGCAAGAAGTTACAGTCTTTTAAGGCCACAGCATAATCTGAAATGGTGCCTTTGCTTTCATAGGTTTGATTCGCAGTAATAAAATGCAGTTTACTTTTTATGGTTAAGCTTTTGGCAGCTTCAATACTGATGAGGTCATCATATTTTACAACGATTTCTTCATAGGCTGACTTGATGACCATAAACTTTTTATCAAGTGCTTGAAAGTATTGGCACAGCTTGATGATTTTCTCCTCCAAGATGATGGGGGCTATGGGTTTAATCAAGTACTGGAATGTCATGACGTCAAAACTTTCCACCATGTATTCAGGGTAGCTTGTCAGAAAAATAATTTGTTCATCTAGGTTATTTAACCCTCTGATCTTATGGGCTGTTTGAATCCCGTTCATTCCACCCATTTCAATATCCATAATTAGAATATGGAATGGAGTGCCATGTTGCTCATAATAGGATACTAACTGCTCTCCCGAGCCGAATAATTCGATTTCAAAATCGATATTTGTCTTTATCGACAAAGTAATCAAAATGTTTTTAACGAGTTCTCTTTGTTTGTCCTCATCATCACAGATAGCCACTTTATACATCAATGATACACCTCTTATTTTCATTACCTTTATTCTAGAACTCTATGTAAGCATAATACAACGTTTAGACTTTATATAGGTAACGATTCGTTGAAATGCAATTTTGAATCCCTCAAATGACTTTTTTCGTTTGGAATAACAATGAGGGGATTTTTCCGCAGATGTAAGGGCATGAGCGCTGAAATTGTGGAGGAAAGCTGAGTTGATCCAAGGCGATTGATTGGATGGTATGCCATTATTCATCTCATTTCTTCAAGGAAAGGTATCGATTTCTGACACGATCGCCAAACATATGCCAGAACTTGTTCGGCCAACGGGTAAGCTACAGTCCAACTTGGTTAAAGAAAGATTAGGCTCTTTTTGCTCCATCAATCCTCAAGATCATTATCGAATTCCATTATTTTAGCCGTGTCAGCAGCAACGTGTTTGCTGAGCAACCGCTGAACCATATGGCCCAGGAAGAATCAACTCCAAATGAGGTAGCTAATGAGAATTTAAATGAAAAGCCGATTAATCAAGAAGAGCAGGAGATTGTTTCTGAACAATGGAATAGCAAAGATCAGCAAGAAGATTAGTCACAGCAGGAAGCAATATTAAATGAAGCAAATTTACAAGAGTTACAGTAAGCATTGAATGATGAAGAAGAAGAGCAGCCACTTAGCCTTTGATGATATTGCAAAGCCGGGAAATTCGGAGTAACAAACAAAATGATTCCGGATGGTTCAGTCTAAAAGCTGAGGATCCTTCGTTCCATGTACCTGTAGTTCCTTTGGGAATTTTACTTAGGTATCTGAAGAAGTTGGAGCGGGAATTTATTCAAAATAATCTGAAATAGAACAAGCCGGAGCATGGATTGGTCATGTGCTCCGTTCTTGTTTTTATTTTGTTAAGTTTTCTGACTGTCATGCGTAGAATGAATGTGAGAGATAGGGAATATCAAATAGATATTGTATGTCAAATTTTGACATACAATATCTATTTTCGCTGCTCTTTTACTTATTAGGTGGTATAATATACCTATAAAGGAGGGGTAAAAATGAATGATGTTCGGGGATCTAAATGGAGAAAATGGGACTTGCATTTCCATACTCCATCTTCATTTGACTATCAAGACAAGTCAATTACTAATGTTGAGATAATAGAGATGCTTGAGGTAAAAGAGATTAAAGCTGTTGCAATAACAGATCACCACGTAATGGACGTACACAGAATAGAAGAACTTCAACGATTGGGAAAAGAAAAAGGAATTACTGTATTTCCAGGTATTGAATTAAGGTCTGAACTCGGTGGAAGTGAATCGATACATTTTATCGGAATTTTTCCAGAAGATTCAGATGTTGAGGATATATCGGTAAAAATACAGGGCAAGCTTGAGATTACTTCTGCAGATATTAAGAGGAAAGGTGACGATTTTGTATATTGTGATTTTAAAGAATCGTCCAAACTAATACATGAACTAGGTGGAGTTGTAACAGTACACGCGGGTAAAAAAACAAATGGTATTGAAAGTATTCGTAATAATCATAAATACAAGCAAGCCATAAAGAAAGATCTAGTAGAAGGTGGATATATTGACGTATTCGAAGTTGGTCAACTAGACGATGTGACCGATTACCAAAATATTGTTTTCCCTCATCTAGGTAAAAGCTTTCCTTTAATTATTTGTTCAGATAACCATTTGATAAGAGAGTATCAAACAAAAGCAAGTCTATGGATTAAATCTGATTTAACATATAAAGGTTTGAAACAGGCAATTACAGAGTCCAAAGATAGAATAAAATTAGGAATAAAACCAGAACAAATAGTAAACTATGAAACAAAAAAAACCAAAATTATAGATTCAATTATTGTTAAAAAAATAAACGATAAATTAACAGATACTTGGTTTGATAAATGTGAGGTAAAGTTTAATTCAGGGCTTGTTTCCATTATCGGCAACAAAGGAAATGGAAAAAGTGCTTTAGTTGATATACTTGGACTTCTAGGAGGGTGTTCACATAATTCGTTTGAATTCTTAAATGATAAGAAATTTAGGAATTCAAAAAACAATATCTCACAGCACTTCGAAGCGACTTTAAAATGGGCTAGTGAAGATACATCTACAAAAAAACTATCCGAAAATGTGCTTGATACTGAAGTGGAAAGAGTAAAATACATCCCTCAGCAATATTTGGAGAAATTATGTAATGAAATGAATGTTGCTAGTAGCAACAGTTTTGATGCCGAAATAAAAAAAGTTATTTTTTCTCATATTAGTATAGAAAATAGACTCGGTTGTGAAACCTTTGACCAATTACTGAATTTAAAGACTAAAGAGCTGTCTGAGGAAATGAATATTTATAGAAGACAAGTTAGTGAAGTTAATTCTTCAATATGTGAAATAGAAATTAAACTTACAAGTAGTTACCGAGAACAGATAAATGAACAACTAAAAGCAAAACAAATTGAGTATGACCAACATATAAAAATGATGCCAGAGGAGGTAGAAAAGCCATTAAGTGAAAATCAAGAGGATAGCGGTTATGCTGAATTGACTAAAGAAGTAAGCTTGTTTAATTACCAAAAGGCTCAGCTTCAAGATGACAGATATAAAAAAATAGAAGAAAGAAAGATTCTTGTTAAAAAACAAGAAGCAGTGAAAAGTGCGCTTGGGAAAATTGATAATTTTATGTTGCAATTTGATAAATTATCAAAAGATTTAGGTGAACATTTAGAGTTATTGGGGATAAATCAAGAACAAGTTATTTCTTTGAAAATAAATAAGTTTACACTGTTGTCAAATCAAGAAGAAATTAATGAGAAGCTGGATAAGCTTGCTCAATATTTAGATGGAAACTCTGGTGGATCATTTAATATTGTTCATGGATTGCTTGACGAAAAATTAAGACAATTGGAAGACAAACTTGATAAACCAAATAAACTCTACCAAGAATACTTGGGTAAAATTGAAGAGTGGATTAAAGTAGAGAAGGAATTAATGGGAGATACGTTTACACCAAATTCTCTAAGCTACATACGGAACCAATTTAATGAACTTGATACAGTGTTACCAAATAAACTGGTTGAGGCTAAAGAGTTCAGAAAGCACCTTTCGAACCAAATTTTCGATTTGATTCAAAATCTAATATCAACTTATCAAGATCTTTATAATCCTGTTCAAAATGCAATAAGTGCCCATCATTTGATCAGAGAAAAATATCAACTTAATTTTGAAGTATCAATAGTACTAAGCTCTTTCGTGGATGTTTTTTTCAATATGGTTGGGAATTCTAGAGGATCCTTTTATGGAGCTGAGGACGGTAATAGAAGGTTAAAAGAAATTATTGATAGAAATGAGTTTCTTGATTTTAAATCCATCATATCTTTTATCGATGAAGTTATTCTAAACCTAGAGACTGATCAAAGAGATTCTTCTAAATCTATCATACCTGTTGAGTTGCAGCTTCGAAAAGGAATGACCAAACAAGAACTTTATGATTTTTTGTTTAATTTGAGCTATTTATCACCAATCTATGCTTTAAAGCTTGGAGATAAAGAAATTGACAAACTTTCGCCGGGGGAAAAGGGGGCATTGTTATTAATGTTTTATCTCTTAGTTGATCGTGATGACCGACCTTTAATAATAGATCAACCTGAGGAAAATCTGGATAATCAATCTGTTTTTGAACTGTTGGTTCCTTGCATCAAAGAAGCAAAAAATAGAAGACAAATATTTATTGTTACACATAACCCGAACTTAGCAGTTGTTTGTGATGCGGAACAAGTGATTTATAGTTCTATTGATAAAAAGAGTGCAAACAAAGTGAATTATCTGACAGGATCAATTGAAAATATTGAGGTTAATAATAAAATTGTAGACATTCTTGAAGGAACATGGCCTGCTTTCGACAACAGGACAAGTAAATACATTATGGTGGTATAAAGAAAAAATATTCATTAAAAACTTATTATTTGCCGCCTCTCAAGTTACCATCAACAACAATCAACCTTGGGAGGTGGATTGTTGCGGATGTCGCTTTCTTGTTTTGCTGATTCAGTGCTTGATTTTATGAGATTTTTAATATGGGATTATTTACTTTGTGTCTCGCTCTATGGGTTTTTTAAAGGTCCAACTTCGGAGGTGAATAAAGAAATGAAATTTCCAGTAGGAATAATCAAGGGGGAGCAACTCAATACCATATTTGAAGAATCTATTAAATATCATATGGAAAATTTCTACAAGACTGTTTCGGAGTATGAACCAAAACAACTTTACAGTAATTGGCGCTCGACAGTAAGGTCGATAGACGAGATAATCAACATTCCAATGGAACTTAGCAATGATAATGAAATCAACTGTTTTCTAGAATTAAGTTTTGATTTTCTTGATTTAAGGAACCAATTCAAAATAAAAAAAGTTATTGATATTTTAGAACAACGATTTGAGAAAAATGTTGCAGTGCGATTTCAACAAATGGCGTTGATGTGTTTTGCTATTGATAGCTCATATAAAGAACATGGCCTTTTTAACCAGCAGGGTGTTACTTTAGATTTATCAGGTACCTATAATGCAATTAACTATCTTCAATCAAGACGAGCGTATTATGTGACAACATTAAATTTGATACCAAAGATTGCTCATGGCAACAAGACAGTGCCTTATATAGATACATTAAATTCTTTACATTATACAATCGATATCTGTTTAGTTAATATAACAACTGCGTATTACAATTTACTGTTAAATCATTGTTTACCTGATTTTGAAATGTATTCTGACGGATACATAGCAAACCGTAATTATGAGTATGACCACTTGGAAGGTTTTTTTATGGAGCCTGAAAGACTTTCATTAATTGACCAAATTGAATTACGACCTGAATTTGTTACTCTCCCCAACATGCTTACTAAAGCAGATAATAAATTATTTTCATTTAGTGAAGTTGCTAATACTATGGCATTATTTGAAGGAGCATTCGATAAATATAAAATAAAAGATAACGTTGAATATAGAGAGTTAAGTTCTTTATTAAATGATATTGCTATTTACCTTAGGGACGATTTTCATATAGTAATTGAAGAAGATATATTTAATACCATTGCTTGTAAATATAAATCTTTTGTACTCCATTTTATTTCAGATGATTATTTTAAAAACCTAAATAGTTATTCTCCATTTCAGAAAGTTGATGGAGTATATTACACAACTATAGTTTTGCTAACAAGGTTTGTCTACAGGACATTATCACAATCGCTTTTGAAGAACAGGACTTTTCAAATCCACTCAGGATTTATTTTTGAAGATAAAGTTTCAAAGATTTTAGAGGCTAAAGGATATCAACCAACAGGAATAACTAGAATTAATCATAAAGAGTTTGATCTTATTACTATTAAAGATAATAAGTTATTTAATTTTCAATGCAAAAATAATTTTGTTGATATCTCAGAAGTGAACTACGATTATAAAAAAATAGGTAGAATTAATAGGAGATTATGTCGATATTATGAGAACGCATTAATTAAGGAAGAGAACAGAGAATATTTAATAACTTCCATAACGGGGATTAGAGATATTGAACATTTTGTGATTTCTAGATATCCCGTTATAACAAGAAATAAAAAAATAATTAATTTCTCCCACTTAGAAGACTGGCAACCAGAATGATTCGGAAATGTAATATCAAAAAATATAGGACTTAAATAGTATTGAGAGGGGATGGAAAACTATGCGAATGGTTATATTTAAGGAGTTGTTCCAACAGAGCCATTCAGATAATTTCTATATTATATAAGCTGAACATAAGAATGACCATTCGGTGCCAACGAAACCCTTGTAAGCCAAGGATTTCGCCAGTATAACAAGTTATATTCTTAAGTTCACTCTATATAATTCATTCTGAAAAGAAGATTGGAGAGAACATACATGGGTAAGATAGCGGATACTTACATAAAATATGGAGTACCTATAGACAAATCGCTTAAATATGAATCTATGGGATTACCAGTTACTACTATTCGTGCTACCAAAATATCCACATTAATTGAACACTATGATTTAGATCATGAAGAGATAGTTTGGATTAAAAAATGTGTTAATAGACAACCGATTGAAGAGGAAGTCGTTCAAAGATTATTAGAAAATAGCAATTTTGTTTGTTGCTGTTGTAAAGGAATGAAATCCGATAGTTATATTATTCATCACATAGTTGAGTATGAAGTTTCTCAAGATAATAGTTATGATAACTTAGCGGTACTTTGCTTAAACGACCATGATCTGGCTCATAGACCTCCAATGCTCACAAATAAATTAACAGCTAATCAAATAAGAAAAGCGAAAATTACTTGGGAACAGCAAGTATGTATACATAACATTGTCACATCACAGAACGAGCATAAAGAAAAATTCTTATTAAAATTTCCTAAGTATATTGAATTAGAAAAAGAAATAGTTGAATTAAGAGCACGCATCACAGATAAGGAAAAAATTATTTCTAGAAGTGAAGCTTATTATGATACGGAAATCCAAAAGTTCAAAGACCGAATTGAAGTGTTAAATACTCAAAAAGGTGAGTTGGAAGATAAAATTTCTCAATTAGCACTTAGTTTAGATGCAATGGATTTTAGTAAATCATCAGATTTATACTTAAAAGCACTTGATTGCTTATTTAAAGGCAACTTAGAAGAAGCCAAATCTCTGCTTAGTGAATCAGAATTAGAAAGTGAATTGGATGGGATACTTCTAAGAGAAGTGGAGCTATTTAGACTTCTAGAACAAAATGCTGATAGTTGGCTTCTTAGAGCAAAGATATTTTTGTTAGAGTCAGAGATTGAAAAAGCAAAAAGTAGTGCTGAAAAAGCATTACAGGTCTATAGAAAGATCGACCCGTTAATTTCTGAAGAGTACGCTATAAAGCTAGTCATTTGCTTAGAATCAATTGGTACTATTTATTATAATATAGGCGACTTTGATGCTGCAGGTAATTGCTTTGATGAGGGTTTGAATTTATGTTTAGTTCAGCGTGAGTTGGGTAATTATGGACATTCCCCAATTTTGGCTATTATACTTCAGAATATCGGTGCCTGTTATTATAGTATAGGTGATTCAGAGGAATCAATTAAATATCTTGAAGAAGCTAATGTTTGCATATCAGCAATAAATTCAATTGCTGAATCCATTAATGGACTAGAAAATCACTATTTTGTGCAAATGCAATTATTAGTTTTAACTAATTTAGGAGTAAGCTATAATAACTTGGGAAATAGGAGTAAGGCACTAGAGTTTTTATTAAAAGGTAATGAAATTTTTGAGAGAATACTTGTTTCTAACAACAATGATAATTATATGGAGCCTGTGTTTAAATTTGGAACTTACTTTGGTTCATTTTACTTTTATTCTGGTGATTATAAATTAGCTCAAAATATATATTTAAAGATTGTCCCGATTACTGAAAAAATTGACAGTTCTTTAAAAGATTTTTTCATTGCAGATATAGCAGAATTATATCGAGATATCTGTGCAACTTATATTTTTACTGAGGATTTTGATTCTGCAAAATTGTACTGTGATGAAGCGCTTAATCTATTTCGTCAGATAGGTTCATTTAATAATGATAAAATTGGAATGCAAATGGTAGATACTTTAGTTTATTCTGCGGTAGTATCTCTTAATCAAGAGCAAGATAGTTTTGAAAAAGTTGAGATCCTACTAAATGAAGCCCTAGATATATGCAGAAAATATCCTGATAATGAAGATGCCAGACTATATCCCGAAACAATTAAAATGATGCTTAATTCAAAAGAATGAGAATAGTTATGAATTTTACAATTTAATCTATAATCCTCGATACTTTAACTTGCGAAAACAGTAGGTTGATTTATAGAGTCATTATGAGGAACCGTTTGTCGAGGCTATAACCTCGGACGAGGCTTTTGAAACCGTCAAGCGCGACAAAGCCTTTCTTCTTATCTATTGCGTATAGCTATTTATTGACCCACACGTACCTGTCATTGATGGGAGGTTCGCGTGGGTCATTTTTTTAGAAACTTTCACGGCCTTGGCTGGCGTAAGTTATTTGTTGATGAGAATAGATGCCTCTTTCTCGCAAAACACTTCCAAATAATGGTATAATAAGAACTTAATAGGCGTTATTTCACGAAACTATCATTGTGATCAATCGTATTGTATACGATACATATTCATTACTGCGAAACAAGGAGATGAGCTCATGACTTCAAATATGACCGCGGAACGCATCCGCATTATCGAATATGATCCTTCCTACGCTGGAGCGCTCGCGGAGATGTGGAACCGCAGCAACGAAAGCTGGGGCGGTGGAACCGATCAGAGAACAGAGGACAGTGTGCGTCGAGAGTTGGAGATTTCTTCTCACCTGCATCTATTTATCGCCGTCGATGGCGAAGAGGTAGTTGGATTCTGCAGTTTCTCACACTATCGTCATGACGAAGGCGCGTTGTATGTACCGTTGTTGAATGTGCGTCCCGATTATCACGGTCACAAGGTCGGTCGCAATTTGATTCTGAACGCCGTCCGCAGAACAGTCGAAGCGGGGTGGCCTCGCCTTGATCTGTTTACTTGGCCAGGTAATACGAAGGCAGTGCCGATGTATAAGAAATGCGGGTTCTTCTGGGAAAAAAGTGATGATTACGTCCATCTGATGAACTTCATTCCTACCGTACTGCAAACCGAAGCCCTTGCTCCCTATTTCGAGGAATTCGATTGGTATGCCGACAGCACGCGCGAACTTGTCATTGAGCCGGATGGCCGCCAGGAGCGGGGTTTTGATTATTTTGATTATACTTGGCAAAAGGGCGATCTTTTCTTGCGAGCATCATTTGAGAAGACGGGTCGCGGATTAACTGCGCTCGACACACCTGACTATGCAATTTACACAGAGTTGGATGATCATGATCTTGTGTTTGGCTCCGCCTATAAGATTCGCTACCACATCACGAATCGCTCTGCATCGGATCTGGCGATTGAGATCAAAGGTCATAACGACAAGAATATTCGATTTGACCTAGACGCTGCGCCAACGCTTGCCCCAGGCGAAACGGTCATCGTGGAAGGCGAGTTTGCGCTGGATCCCGTTCGGGAGGAGCAGAATGCGAAGAAGACTCATCCTGTCGTAAAGAGCGAATGGGTTATCGGTGGTAGACGGGCGGCGTTCCGCATCGGTGTCGCCCCCAAATTCCCGCTCAAGATGAAAATGGAGCTTCCGACCCGTGAATTATATCCGGGTTCGCCGGCAGAATTGTATCTGAACGTGGAGAATAATTTCACCTTGGAAGCGGAGTTCGCTCTTAATTTGCCGGAAGATGAATGCTTGGAATGGACTGAACGTGCGGTACACTTCAAAGTTCCGGCGAAGAGCAAAGCCTCTATCCCTGTACCCTTCATCCTGCGTTCTTATGGACTCTACGCACACGATATTGAGGTGACGGCCGTTCCTGTGGGTGAGCGCGCGGTCTCTTTCAATAGCAGACTATCCGTTCTCGTGAAGGGAATATATGGGCGCTATGGAGGGGAGAACGGAGAGCAATGGGTCGCCGTGAACGGCGCATATTCACTTCACCTCAACAAGATCGACAATAGCATGTGGATCGAATATCCCGGCTCCAGCCACAACTTTTGGTGGACCTATCCGAAGCTAGGCAAGCCGTTCGCTGAAGAATTCTCCAAGAAACAAGCCAGCGAAGTGAAGATTTATTCGGAAAACGAGAGCCAAGTGCTCGAAGCGATCTACGCATCGGAAGAGTTCCCGGGCGTAGAGATCAAAACGGTGGTCAAGCTGTATGCGAATGGAATCGTCGAGTTTCATAACGAAATTTGCAATAACAGCGGAAAAGCGCTGGAAGAGCCTATGTACGCGCTAACGAATTTCGGCTTCTTCGGTAAGCGCCTCATCCTGCCATACCAGGGCCATTACGTAGATATGGGCGATGCTTATGCCAGCGACCCGAGTCATTGGGATAGCGCACAGATCACGGAGAATTGGCTGTTCTGCAAGGAAGAGAACAGCACCTGCGGGATCTGCTGGGATGATTCTCTGAAGCTGCTTCGACCAGAGTACACACTTGGGCTTGAGCATCATCTTGGCCTCATTGCCGCCGGAGAAGTTGTGCGCACGAAGACGACAGTGTTTGCGCTGAATACCTTTGCGAATTGGTCGGATTTCCGCTCCTTCGCAAGGAAGCAGCGGGATAAAGTCACCCCGGTGCTCGACGATCATCTAGCATTCACGATCGGTGGCGGGAATCCGTTCGCTGCGGGAGCACTTCAGGCAGAACTAAGCGAACGGAAGATGATTCCGCTTGCTGGGAGCCTTGAACTGTTCATCCAGAGCGATGACGGAGAGCAGAAGAAGGTCGCTGACATGGATTTGAGTCGTGAGAAGGATATGCGCGTTGCAAGCTGCGAGTATGTACCTCAGCCATCGGAATTACAAAGACATAGCGGATCTGCTTGGAAGGTTCGGGCCGTATATCGCGGTGAGGATCGCGTTCAGAAGCGGTCGGGCCTGTGGTTGCCTCAGACGGCATCGACCATCGCTTGCGATATTGAGGAAGGACCAGGAGGGCCCGTCTACGCGGTCAGCAACGGCGTGATCTCGATTGCGGCTGCTCCTGCATTCGGGAGCTGCGTGCATTCCCTGAAGTATGGTGGGGGAGAATGGCTTGACAGCTCCTATCCAGAAGCGGTACCCCGTTCATGGTGGAATCCTTGGTACGGTGGACTCGGTGTGGAAATTCCCGGCATCGGTGGATTCAGCCGGCAGCAGGAGCCGAGAACCATGGGGTGGATGGAGACGAGAGATGACCAGGGCAATGTCTGGAAGGGACTCCGAATAACCACTTCCATCGAGAAACAGGAAGCCAATCGGGGGATTACGATCAACCAGCATTACCTTATGCTGCCTGGCGTACCTGTCCTTTGCGTACTTCATTCGGCGACCAATAGAAGCGGAATGGTTCTGCCTCAGTTTAATTTATCTGATGATAATTACTTCAAGCCCTCACCTGTCTATTCTGAAGGATGGATGGAGCTTCCGAACGAAGGCAAGTTTCTACTCGGACAGATGGAAGGAAATCTTGAGTCCAAGGGGCTTTTGCGAATTGGTGCGGATACGCGTAAAGACATGCTTCATACTATAATTCGTTATCCTAATCAATGGGCTTCCTTTTATGTGAACAATCAGGTGTTTAATTATGGCGTAAATCACCAACTTCCACTGCTGAACGGAGCAACGACTTGGACACAGCCGACCTTCATGCTCTTTGGTGAGAACGCGCTGCATCTTGAAGATCTCCGTGATCTTCAGAAGCTGACTTTTTCCAATCTTACTGACGATAAGGAGATTTCCAATGCCGATTATTGACATTCACATTCATCTGTCGGATATCGATAGCTTTCATCAAACAGCGAGGGACTTGTCCAAAGTCGATTACACGGCCGCTGGCCTCAAGGCTGAATTTGACAAGAACGACGTTATTCTCGGCATTGGCATGGGGGTCACGGAGCAGGTGAAAGGAGCCTTTCCGGACTCCACCTCCCCCAATCCGATGGGCCTTGACTTGGAAGATCGTGTACCGCCATTTCTAATGGAATGTGTGGGCATCAATCCGAACATGCTCACAGGGAAGAACGCTCAAGCGGAGCTGGACCGCATCGAAGCGAGGCTAAAAGCTCCCGAGGTCGCGGGAATGAAGCTGTATGCGGGGTACTATCACCACTATGTCTATGACAAAATTTATTCCCCGATCTATGAGCTGGCTGCTGCGTACAGCTTGCCGGTGGTCATTCATACCGGAGATACATACTCCAAGAATGGATTGCTTAAGTATTCACACCCACTCACTGTGGACGAATTAGCCTACCAGCAGCGTGGTGTAAACTTTATGATCTGTCACCTCGGCGATCCTTGGGTGATGGACGCTGCTGAAGTCGTGGCCAAGAATCCGAACGTCTATGCCGATTTGTCCGGCCTCGTCGTCGGTGATCGGCCCCATTTTGAGCGGTTCATGAATGAGCCTCTATTCATGGATCATTTCCGCCGGGCGCTAGTGTACTCCGATCATTACGAGAAAATGTTGTTCGGGACCGATTGGCCGCTTGCGCCAATTGACCTGTATGTGGAATTCGTCCGCCGGCTCGTGCCTGAGCAGCACCACGAGAGAGTATTTTACGAGAATGCCTTTGAACTGTTCCCGCGCATTGAGCAGCGAATTGCTGCGGCGCTCTGAGACGAGAGGGGATAACGCAATACGCTTATCCGAAGAAGACGTTAACGGATGTTATACATCTGACTAACGTCTTCTTCATTTTCTGCAGCATTTTATTATCAATCGAACTTATTGCAGGATACCTTCAATACGATGGAGCACGTCTTCGCCTAGTTCGATGCCTGATGCTTTCGCATTTTCAGTTACCTGATCCGGACGACTGGCTCCGACAAGTGCACTTGCTACGTTGTCATGGCGTAGAATCCAGGCCAATGCGAGATTTCCAACGGAAATCTCGAGCTCCGCAGCAATTTCTGCAAGCTGCGCTACTTTAGCAATTTTCTCATCCGTGATCCCCTCGCGCACCCATTCCAACTTGGCGGCACGACTGTCCTGCGGGATGTTGGCGACGGATGTATATTTACCGGTCAACAACCCTTGTGCAAGTGGACAGAAGACGACTTGACCGATGCCGGAACGTTCGCTAAGCGGGATGATTTCCTTTTCGATATAGCGATCGAACATATTATAAATGGGTTGATTAACGATGATGCGGTCCAATAAATATCGGTCGGCAACCCCGAGTGCCTCCGCGATCTCGGATGCTTGCCACTCGCTTACGCCGGCATAGAGCACTTTGCCTTGGCGAATGAGATCGTCGATGGCCCGAAGTGTCTCGTGCAGCGGTGTTTCCGGATCGTGGCGATGGCAGTAGAAAATGTCGATGTAATCGTGATCAAGACGTTTCAAGCTTGCGTTCACTTGCTCGGTAATGTGTTTGCGCGATAATCCGCGGTCGTTAGGACCGTCTCCCATGGGCCAGAATGCTTTGGTAGCCAGTACATAGGATTCACGCGGATAATCCTTGAGTACTTTTCCGACGAGTTCTTCCGCGGCTCCATTCTCGTAGACATTCGCCGTATCGAAAAAATTAATACCCAGATCGTAGGCGGTTTTAATCGAATTCACTGCATTTTCGCGTTCGACGTAACCTCCATAGGTAAGCCAGCTTCCCAAGCTGATTTCACTGACTTTAAGTCCGCTTCCGCCTAATCTTCTGTATTTCATTGGGTAGTCCTCCTTAACTCGTATTCCTCGTGTACTATACCAATTTATATACAATTGAAGAGGCGAGATGCTCTAAAATCGTAGATGTGCTTAAAATAATATTTTTTTCTGTACATTCAAACCTCTTGGTTCATTCCAGCGTTACCTTTTAATAACATCATATTTTCATAGGAGGTTGTCAAAGGATGAAAAAAATGGGGAAGCTGCTTCTTGCAGTTACGCTAAGCGCAATGCTGCTGGTACCGGGGCTCGCTATGGCTGAAGAGGCTACAGTAGGTAAAGGTGACGTAAAAACGGACGCACCGACGGCGGCTGAGTTTGGTTTACTTAACGGTGACCGTAATGGCGTTGACGCTGAATATTTAGCCAAGAGCACGACTCGTATGCAAGCGGCTATTATCTCGCTGCGGCTGCAGGGGAAGCTTGATGAGGCAAGCGCATATACGGGTAAGGAGAATTTTGACGATGCGAATCAGGTAGGAGCAAACAACCAAGCTATTCTTGCTTATCTGAAGAGCAACCCTCAATACGGTTGGAAGGGCGATGGAGCGAATCATTTCAGTCCACTAGCACCTGTAAGCTCACAACAGTTGTATAAGGTACTGCTTGAGGTTCTAGGTTATAAATCGGATAAGGACTTTGCTTACGAGGATACAGAATCTTTTGCTGCAGACAAAGGGATGAACCAAATCTCTGGTGTCTCAGCGTTGATAAATAATCATGTCTCCACAGCACTTGTTGAATCCTTATACGGATCGATGTCTGATGGACAGAAGCTTTTTGATAAATTACAGAAAGACGGCATCATTCCTGCTTCCGCGAAGCTGCCTGATAGAATTGGTATACGTACGGACGCCAAACTTGGAACTGTCCTCGTAGACGGTAAAGGCCGTACACTCTATTACTTCTCCAAGGATGCTCAGAATTTAGATGCCTGTCAAGGGCCATGTCTTGCGAATTGGCCTATCCTAAGTGCGGATCAACTACAGATTCCAGCTTCGATGAATCCTGAAGATTTTACCGTTGTGACGCATGCGGGAGGTGCGAAGCAGTGGATGTACAAAGGCTGGCCTCTCTATACGTTCGCAAAAGATAATAAAGCTGGCGATACGCTGGGTGAAGGCGTTATGGGCGTATGGTTCGCGGCTAAGCCGGACTACCGTGTTATGCTTGGTTCCAACGCAGAGTTAGGTCCGTATCTGACAGACGATCAAGGTCGCACATTATACTATTTTACGAAAGATAAGCCGCAAATGAGCGCTTGCGAAGGCGAGTGTCTTGCGATTTGGCCGGTATATGGGACCATAGAAGGCAGTGTGCCATCAACCCTGAATAAGGAAGACTTCGGCGCCATCACACGTCCTGACGGCACCAAGCAAGCGACCTTCAAAGGCTCCCCGCTGTATTACTTTGCGAAAGACGTCAAGCATGGCGACACATTGGGTCAGAAAGTGAAGGATGTATGGTTCGTGATTGATCCCGGTAAATTCAATGGTGTACCAGCGGCTAAGTAGACTGTAATCAGAACATAAACTAGTGAAATTATAGACTTGTCAAAATCGTAATTACCCACATCAGCAGGGGAACTGTAACATCGGTTTCCTTGCTGATGTCTTCTTGTTTTTAGCCATAAAAATATTGCGCGTGTAAAACCAGGTTGAAATATTGAACCGGTGCGACCAAGGAGGCCTCGTCCGTATGCACCATCTATCTGACTACGAATTAATGCTGCTCGTGAAACAGAAGGAACAGGAAGCGTTGTCCATTTTGTACGATCGTTACGTGTCCCTCATTTATTCCTTCGCCTGCAAAGCGACTCGAGACGAACAAGCCGCACGGGATATTGTCCAATCCGTTTACGTCCGGCTGTGGACGACGGATTCGGGGTTCAATCCAGATAAGGGAAAGTTCACAAGTTGGCTAATTACAATCACCCGAAATTTGACGATGGATTGGTTGCGCCAGCAGCGCAGGCACAGCAATGGGCTTATTCCTTATCTCCCCGAAGAAATGGAAAGCATCCCTGATCAAGCGGCCACACCTGAAGTACATGTGGAGAGAGAGTCACTCAAGGAGCAAATTCGCAATGCCTATCGCTTTTTGTCTAAGCAACAGATCGAGCTTCTAGAGGATTTTTATTGGCGAGGTTACAGCCTGAGAGAATTGGCCGAGCACTATAGGGAGCCTTTGGGCACCGTGAAGAACAGGCTGCATCAGTCTTTGAAAATATTACGCAGACATCTGGTCGTAGAAGGAGAGGGATGACCTTGAACGAGAAAACACAATCCGTTTGCGAATTGTACCTGGATTATTTATCTGGTGTATGCACTGAGGAAGAGCGCATTGTCTTTGAGCGTCATCTGCCAGGCTGCGAAGCCTGCCAAGCGGAGACCGCTGAACTACAACCGGTATGGGAGAGGATGTCCGCAGATATGGAACAAATCGAACCGCCAGAAGATTTGAAGCAGCAAGTGATGAAGGCGGCTTTTGCTGCTGAGACAAACCGTCGAAGTGTAAAATTACGTTGGTTGCGAAAAGCTCCTGCCGCTGCGGTGATTGCTATGTTCCTTTTCGGTTCGGCATGGAACTTCTGGTTGTATCGTGAACGTATAAATATGTCAACGACTGCTGAAACGCAGTATGTAGACCCATCACAGATCAAAATAGCTATTCCGCTGCAATCTCAATCTCTTGATGATTCCAAGGCTTCTGGCATCGCCTACATCCTCGACAAAGGGAAGAGCAAGCAGTTCGTGGTATATGTCTACGGAGCCACGCCAACGACCGGTGATCAAGCCTATCAGGTCTGGCTCATTAAGGATGGTATTCGCTCCAGCGCAGGAACGTTTCGGGTTGCATCTGAAGGTGCCGGTGTCGGCATGCTGACGTTGCCAATGGAATCTGATACTCCCAATTTTGATCGGATCGGGATTACGCTTGAACCGGACGACAAGGGAGACCAGCCTCGCGGTGAAAAAATGTTCGGATCAGTGTAACACATTGCAATGAAGCCCTTAGAGGAGTTATAGGAAAGGTTAGCGAATAATATTGAATATACTATATCGAAGGTGAAGATCAATGATTTTCTGTCCAAATTGAAGTGTTACTTCAAATTGTTATACGAGGAGAAAACACAATGGATTTCGAAAAAATCAGAAAAACTTTGACATGCTCGGATTGCCCGGGAAGCGAGATCAAGATCGCGCACAGCTTTAACGAGGGTGGCATCTATTCACGGACACCGATGAAAAGAGCGGAGCGTACGGAATACCGGCACCTTAGCGAACGGATTCTATTCGTTTGCAGCCAATGTGGTTGGATTCTTCGGGAATATGCCGAAGACACGGGTAAGTTAAAGTAGAACTTGAGTTGGAAAATAAGAAAGTGAAGGAGCTGCTTGCGTGCAGCTCCTTTCTCGTTTATTGAAGTAAAGGGCAGGAGAGTTGAATAACTGAGCGAATACTACTAAATACGATTAATTTGAAAACTAAACTTAGATGGAGACATTACAATGAAGATTTTTTTAGTAAGGCACGGCATGGATGAAGAGGGATTTCGAGGAGGTTGGAGTAACAGGGGGTTAATTGACCAAGGCGTCCTTCAATCGAGGAAACTTGGTGAGGATCTATATCGTCATCCAGAGCAATACGGTATTCATACAATCCTGAGCAGCGATCTTGCACGTGCTGTTGAAACAACAAGGGAAAAATTGAACAAATTCTCAAAATCGAGACCATTTACTCAGAAGAATGGAGAGAAATGAATAACGGAGTGCTAGCTGGAATGCCTAATAAAGAAGCCGAGGAAAAGTATCCAGGGATTTACTTTAATACTCTACAGATGGATACTCCTTTTCCGGGAGGCGAAACTCCATTACATTTTTATAACAGAATTAGAAATTCATTTGAAAACTTATGTATGAAGCTTGAAAATCAAGAAATCCAGTCGAATGTATTGATAGTCACACATGGAGGTGTCATTAATATCTTGTATTATTTTTTAAACGGTCAGGAATGGACCAACCAATGTTCATTCTTTCCTATTGATAATACAAGTGTACATACGGTTGAGAAGATATGCGACAAATGGAAAATTACTGAAAAGAATATAACTAAACATTTATAGAATTTTTGAAAGCTTCTGAAATTCGTTAGTAACGGGCCAATCGACAGAGGAGAAACGATTAAGGTGAAATTAAAAAAATATAGTGGTGTGATGCTGGCTTGGACAGCTGTGTTACACACGGTAGTCGGGATTGTCGTTTATTGGCAGCAGATCACTGAAATCGCGAATGACGGTGAACGGGCTTATTCGGGTCAATCAAGTATAGCGTAACTGAGTGCGAGATATATTCGTAGACGAGGTATAAGAGGTCGATTCTTCAATAAGTAACGAAGACGGGGCTGCCGGCATGGATCGGTAGCCTATTTGCGCTAACTGGCAGGTTAATGTACTATGATTGAATTCGTTTAATCTGGAAACATTTTCATGTATCTAACGTCTAATATATTGAACGCAGACCTCTATATATCGACTGATTGGACACAATTTGGCGTGATAACGGGGGAGCTACAATCATTCGATGGGGGATAAACACAAGTGAAAAAGTTGCTATATACATTTGCAATGATTAGCGCAATATCTATCGGTTCAACTGCATTCGCTACGGGGGGGATAAGCATTGCGGTAAAAAACAAACAAATTCTAACCGACAGTCCGCCCATTTACGATCAAGGCAGGGTACTGGTTCCACTACGCGCCGTCTCTGAAGCACTAGGCGCCACGGTAGATTGGAATCAGAAATCCAAAACCGTGACAGTCCGCAAATGGTCGGAGACCGTTATGCTAACCGTAGGAAAAAAGACAGCTTCAGTTGGAATAGAAGGAAGCACAGGGGATTCATCAGAGAAGGTTCCCTTGGATGTTCCTGTAAAAACCTTCAAAAATCGTGTGTATGTTCCTCTTCGGTTTGTATCGGAGCAATATGGTTATAAGGTCGATTGGAACAACAATACGGTCTCCATTCAGTCACCGCTGGATCAGAATCAAAAAGCCGAGCTCTATTCAGGTGATCTGCAGACGAGCAGAAAATTTGTCATGGATGCGATTCACTCGGGGATTGGTCACTACGAGCATATGCCGTTACAAACCTTGCATGCGTACGAGGACTACAGTACCACCTTCATCTTTCCCGAGGGAGAGGCGTTGCGGTTTTTTGCAATTGAAGGGAATGAAACGGTAACACTTTTTGAATATCAGGACGATTTTCTCGTGGCGACCTGGCAGGCTCATATCAATGAGAACGGAGAGGATTCCATTCAGCAATTATTGAAGGATAATCTCATTGACCATACAGGACCGACACCGAAAATCAATAAATCCTTTTTATACTACAGCCACGGCATTATGGGGGATAGCAGTTGGGAGGAATCTGGCCAAATCAGTATAAGTGGTAAAGTTACCCAAACAGGCAGTAAAAGTGAGATAGCAGGAGAGGTGAAGAGCTCTTCCGGGACAATCACACTGACACGACCGGATGAAATTCGGAAGGAAGTTATTAAAATACCGCAATAATTACGAGCCGTTGAATGAAACAGATGAAATCATACTCTTCGACTTGGACGAATGCCAATACAGGTAGTAAAAATAACAAAATCAGTATTCATCCAGGTACTACACACTTCTTTGAATTCCCCAAAAATGGACCGACCTATGGTTCTGCATCGGACGCTACTTTCCCAGAAGCAGAGCCGGATTTAATTAGTGCACTTGGCAAAGACGGAACAATTGGATATGTACTGAAAAAGGACCTGGACGGTGAGATTCCAAACTCTCCTAAGGAAGCATTAGCTATACAAAAAAAGCTTGAAGATGCAGGCGGTGTTCGAGAAATCCCACTATATGATGTTGATGGTGAAACCGTGATTGATGTATTCAGTATGGGTTGGAAATAGATAGCGATATGCTTTGCTTATGAAAAAATATTAATTTAGGGGAAACATATGAAAAGAATAATGTATTTATTATTAATTATTTGTTTATTCATGCTTACGTCATGTCAGAAAAAGCCATCTCCACTAGATACTCCAGTTACCATTAAAGTATTAGCTTGGAATAAGGATATATTTTATCAGCAATATGGAGATTTATTTCTTATTGATAATAAAGTTGTGGATCTAGACGTTATTTCCGTAACAGATTATTTGAAAGATAAAGAGAGTAAAACGGAAGTATTTGAAAGAGTAATTAAAGAACAGCATCCAGATGTAGCACTGATTAGCACGGACTCTTATGAAATTTTACAAGATAAAAATATGTTAACCCCTCTATTACCATTTATTAAGAAATCGGACGTTGAACTTTCAGATATTACTCCCGCAGTGGTCAATTTTCTGAAAGACGAAACAGGAGAATTATATGGTCTTGCGGCCACTTTTGTAGGAAAAGCAGTGTATTATAACAAAAAACTTTTTGATCAATTTGGCATTCCTCTACCTAATGACTCTATGACTTGGGATGAAATTTTTTCATTAGCCAAACGATTCCCCAAAGAAATTGATCGAAACACACCGTTACTGGGATTATATGATAGAGATTTTTCCAACCCTATGGTAATGGCTTTAAAAATTGGCGGGGGTGGGGGATTATCTTTTTTTAATGGTAAGGAAATCACGATGAATAGCCAGTCCTGGAATGAAATATTTCAAAGTGTGATAGATTGCGTGAAGATAGGGGCTTGTGGAGATTACACAGCACAAGTAAAAGATCAGGGATGGAAGCAGGAGAAATCGCTAGCAAGTACCTATCCTTTTTTAAAAGGGAATATTGCAATGGCTATTGATGATTCTAAATTATATACATTGATCGATCGAAAAGCAGAGCAATATAAGAATATAGATTGGGATGTCGTGTCATTTCCTATTCGTGCTGAACATCCTGATATGGGAAACGGTATGGATATCGAAGAAATTTTTGTGATCAATTCAGAATCGAATAAAAAAGAAGCTGCATGGGAGCTCATTAACTTTGTAAATGGAAATGGTTACGCTAAAATATTCTCCCGAGTCAATACACTGGGGCTATCAGCACGAGAACCTTCCTCAGATCAGGGAGAACATAACATTCATGCTTTTTACAATTTGGATCAAATGATGAATACGACGATGACGCAGATGAGAAAGTTACCGCGGCCAGTAGTTGAAAAACTCGATGAGCTGTCTTTAAAATACCTTGCTGATGTTTATGAAGATAAACTTACTGTCTCCGAGATGTTAAATCAATTCCAATCTAACTTGCAAGATTATATGAGCAACTGAGTTCCACAATCATGATGAATTTTGAAGTTTGAAAATTTGGAGGTTGTGTGTAGGGATATGAAAAAATTAACGAGTGCTTTATTCGGGTGTTTAGCGATTTTACTTTGTTCAATGCCAATGTATGCTGAATCTAATAATAAGCTTAAGCTTATTATCAACAGCGAAATAATTAATTCAGATTCTCCGCCTTTGGTTATTAATGGAAGAACTATGGTTTCATTAGATTCACTGAGGAAGTTAAATCTTAATTTGGATTGGAATTCGAAAAATAAAACCGTTACCGTAACGACGAAGGCTAGTAAAGATAAATTGATTCTTAAAGTAGGTGAGAAAGAAGCTACATTCAAAAATACAAAGATATCATTAGAATCACCTGTTCAACTAAGAAAAAATCGAGTAATGGTTCCTTTACGTTTTATTAGTGAGGCTTTTAAATCAGAAGTAAGATGGGATAAAGAAACAACCACAATTGTTATTCGAAGTTTTGATAAGATAGACACTTATTCCACATTATATCAAGGGGATGATTTAGTCGCTGCTCGTAAAATAGCTGTATCCCTCCCTATAATTGGTGAAAACAAATTAGCCTCGAGTAAAGAAATGTCGTCTCATCAATTGTATTTTCCAGAAGGGGAAGTTTTGCGATACTACCATACATGGGGGAATTTAATTTCTTATTATGAAATTAATAATGATATGAGCTATTTAGTTTGGGAGGGAGTGGAAAGTCAACCAGGTATCTATTCTAAAGAAAATGGAAAGCGACCTGGCCCTGAAAAAAGTGAGGTTTATTTTGATCTTGCAAGAGATTCTAAAGATGTAGCTTATGGTAAGGTAAAATCAGAAGAAGTTTTAAGGGGGAAGTTAGATTCTAGTTCAAACTTTTTAGCTGGTATGATTCAATCGATTCCTGATGAAACACGAAATGATAATGTTTTAATAATTTTATAGAAAACCTTTACCTTAATTGATTACATGTAGCACATAAAGGGCAAAGCTTCCACTTGCAGAACCTCCCCAAAAATACGTTTACGATCTACCGCTGAGTGAATGAGCCGATCCAAATTTTGAATGCGTTGTTGCATGAAAAATCCCCTCTCATCGTATTTTCCCGACCTATGCATTGTTGATATCTATTCTATGGTCAAAATATATACTGATATAGCTTAGAGAAGACATGCTGTTATATTTTTCGATAGAAACTGGCGAAAAAGTATCCAAATAGTATAATTGTTATATATATCCTATAGCGGACTGACCAGGAGGACGGCATGAAATTTCAACCAGTGTATTATGATGGGGAATTATTTCTACCGAAGATCGAATTAAATATGACATCGAACCAATCGATTGGCATTATAACGGACTTGAAGCGAAAGCAGCTTTTAATGAATCAATTAGTGAATCATTCCCAATATTATTTATTTCGAGCTGGGCAAAGCGAGTATATGCGTTTAACGGTGGAAGAGCTAATCACTTTCCTAATCAAAGTAACGGAGAGGAATGAGCGTGTCGCTTTGTTAATGGATTATTTTGCTTTAAAGGAAGAACGGAAGGTGAAAATCAAGGATCTAAGCTCATCGAAAAGGATGTATGTGACATTGCTGCGTGCCTTTTTTGCGCATCAACCTACACTTGTACTGGAGGAACCCTATTTTTACTTGGAAGAACAAGATCGTCGGCATTTTAAACGAATTTTAGATAACCTTTCGAAAGAAAAGCAGATTTTAATTTTAACTTCGAATCTAGAGGATGCCATTATTTCCTGTGATGCAATTTACCGATTGAACGAATTCGGATTGCATCAATTGGATATTCGGGACTCAGAAGAGGATAAGCAGGAAGTACAGAAACAAGATGAGGCCAATATAACCTTGCAGAAGATATCTACAAAAAGAAATGACAAAGTGATTTTATTTAATCCGCCTGAAATCGATTTTATAGAAAGTATAGATGGTTCGATCCATGTTCATGTGGGTGGGGAAAATTATGACTGTGCTTTGACGCTAACCGAGCTCGAGCAGAGATTGTTAAATTTCGGTTTTTTTAGGTGTCATCGATCCTACATCGTTAATCTGCAAAAAGTAAGAGAGATTATTACATGGACGAAGAATAGCTACAGCTTGCGATTAAATACAGGTAAAGATGCCGTGGTTCCGTTATCTCGTTCAAAATTGCATGAATTAAAAGCACTTCTTAACATTTAATTTCCGTGGTATTGCCGAACCAATCAAGCATTCAATGGTACCATTCAGGCGATAATAGCTACATTTCGGCGGGTTTTGATGGCTGGAAGCATGCAATCTTTATATATTTAAGCCATCAACTCTAAGGAAGTGGTGTTAATGAATGTTATCCAAGTAGAACATATTCGAAAGAGATTTGGAAATAAGGATGCATTAGCAGATGTGTCTTTTTCAATTCCGAAAGGGGAAATTTTTGGTTTCCTAGGTCCGAGTGGTTCAGGAAAAACAACATTAATAAAGATTTTAACTGCGCAGTTAAATCTGACGAGTGGACAGGCAAGTGTATTTAACCAGCCAGCAGAGATGATGCATCAGTCTCCACAGAAGATGCGCTTTGGCATTTTGACGGATAACAGTGGTCTATATGAGAGATTAACTATAGAGGAAAATTTAGAGCTGTATCGCCAATTATATGATCTTCCTAGATCTTCGATCGGTAAGGTGCTGCAGTTTGTAAACTTAAGCGGAGAGCGCAAAAAGAAAGTCAATCTCTTATCGAAAGGGATGCGTCAGCGTGTCATGTTGGCATGTGCGATTATCCATGAGCCAGAATTATTATTTTTAGATGAACCTACTTCGGCTTTGGATCCAGCTAACTCAGCACATATTTATAAAGGCTTACGCTACTTAAATGAGAAAGGGACAACGATCTTTTTAACTACGCATGATATGGCTGAGGCAGAATTGATATGTAACCGTGTAGCGATTTTGTATCAAGGACAAATTCAAACCATCGGCTCACCAAAGGAGCTTAAAAAACAGCATCGAGAAAACGTAGTTTGTGTTGACTTAATAAATGGGGAAGCATACGAGCTCCCGATCGATGAGGGAACGGCTGATCAAATAGCCGATTGGATGAAACGAGGGTTAATTGATCGATTAGAAACGAAAGAACCGAGTCTAGGTGAGGTCTTCATTAAAATGACAGGAAGTGAGTTACTATGAGTATCTCATTAAAACGTGCTCGAGCGATATTTGTGAAGGATTACAAAGAGTTTTCACGCAATTATGCGATCTCCATTAGTTTGCTTTTTCCAATTATCTTGTCACTTCTTTTTCGAAGTGCAGGCCCGTCTTTGAATGGAGCTTTCGCTTTCGGTCTTGTTCTTAATACTTCGTTTGTGTTACTAACGTGTTTAGTACAAGCATGCTTGATTGCGGAAGAAAAGGAACGTAACACTTTACGATCATTAATGATGACTCCGGCCACGGCCATGGATGTTTTAATCGGTAAAAGTACTTTAGTCTTTGTCATGTCTGCTGTTGCTCTGGCTATTGCTACGTATTTAATTGGCTATGAGCCAGCTAGTATATGGGCGTTTGTGTCAGCAATCATTCTTTCGATTATTCTATACATAGCAGCCGGGACGATATGTGGTTTATTCTCCAAGACGTTGTTTGATGCATCATTATCTATACTTCCGGTGGCGTTCGTATTTACTGCAGCACCATGGGGAGCGTTTCTAGAGGAAGATTTTCCGATTTTCAAAGTGCTGGATTATACACCAAGCATTCAACTTGTGCATTTGCTAAATATACGCAATTTAGGCTTTACGACGGGAGATTTACTAAAACCCCTCCTCATTATTTTGGTATGGACGGTTGTATTAACGATTGTATCTGTTGTTTTGTACAAACGACGGTTAAAGGATGAATAATAAAATCGCGTATTTCTACCGAGGAGGGATCAAATTCCGATGAATTTAGCCGTAAAGTTGATGCGAGAATTCAAAGACCGCGATAACCGTCAAAAGCTAAAAGGCTATCGGGACAAAGCGGAGCTCATCAGGGAACGGAATTTGGAAGCTTGGGACGATCAGCGGATGCAATCGGAATCTCTCCGGCTGAAAAAGGAAGCAAAATCGGGTACGCCTTTGGATGAGCTGCTTGTCGATGCCTATGCGCTAGTCTGCGAGGCAGCGAAGAGAACGCTCGGATTACAGCCTTACAATGTCCAGATCATGGCTGCTATCGCTCTGCACGAGAGATTTTTGATCGAGCAGCATACCGGCGAAGGAAAAACGCTCTCTGCTGTTATGCCTGCTTATCTAAATGCGCTAACCGGCGAAGGCGTTCATGTACTGACTTTTAACGATTATTTGGCAAATCGAGATGCGGAGTGGATGGGCCCGATCTATCGCTTCCTCGGGTTAACGATAAACTCGGTTCAAGCGGGCATGAGCCTGTTCGAGAAACGGGAAGCGTACGCTGCGGATATAACCTATGTTACGGCCAAAGAGGCGGGATTCGATTATTTGCGCGACACGATCGCTCTAGACGAAGTCGATACCGTGCATCGTCCTTTCCACTACGTCATCGTCGATGAAGCGGATTCACTACTTCTCGACGAAGCGCGGGTGCCGCTAGTCATCGCCGGCGAGCCGGGCTCTTCCGGCAACGACGGCACTCGTTTCGCAGCCGTGGCTAGGCAGCTCGAGCAAGATGAGCATTATGACTTCGATGAGTTCAAGCGGAACGTTTATTTAAATGATGCGGGCTCAGCGAAAGCGGAATCGCTGCTCGGATGCGGCAATTTATACGAAAGCCATAATAGTCATTTGATAATGTCGTTAAATTGCGCGCTGCATGCGGAATTGTTATTGAAAAAAGACGTCGATTACATCGTCCGGGACGGTAAAATCGAGCTGATCGACGAATATACCGGCCGCGTGGCGGAGAACAGGTATTTGCCGGACGGGCTGCAAGCCGCGCTTTCGGCCAAAGAAGGGCTACAGTCGAAAGCCGGCGGGAAAATTCTCGGTACGATCACCCTTCAACACTTTCTTAGCCTATATCCAAAGATTTGCGGAATGACGGCTACCGCGCACGCTTCTGCAATGGAATTCGAAGATATTTATGCGTTGCAGGTCGTGCAAATTCCACCGAACCGGCCAAACATACGGATCGACCATCCGCACCGGATTTATACCCATAAAGAAGCCAAGCTTAAGGCGATTGTACAAGAGATTTTGTCCGTCCATACAACGGGACGTCCGATTCTCATTGGTACGTCAAGCGTCGAGGAGTCTGACATGCTGGCGGAGGCGCTAGCGGTTGCCGACGTATCTTACCATGTTCTGAATGCGAAAAACGATGCAAAAGAAGCCGAGATCATCGCCAAAGCTGGAGAAATCGGCGCCGTGACGGTGTCTACGAATATGGCGGGACGCGGCGTCGACATTCGTCTCGGCGGCGGCAACCCTACGCAAGCAGAAGTTGTCGCCAAGCTAGGCGGGTTGTACGTGATTGGAACGCATATGCACCAAAGCGTGCGGATCGACAACCAACTGCGCGGGCGATCTGGTCGCCAAGGCGACCCGGGAGCTTCCGTATTTTTCATAAGCTTGGAGGACGAGTTGATGCTTCGGTTCGGCATCAATAAAGTAATTCACGCTCCTAGACAGGATGAGACTCTCGAAGAGTCGGTGCTCCCCAGTAAAATCGCGCATATTCAGCGCGTTATTATGGGCCAAAACTTCCATATCCGCAAGGAACTGAACTGTTATTCGGATATGGTGGAGGAACAGAGGCGTATTCTATACGAGGAGCGGCTCGGGATTTTGAAAGGCGAGACGCCGATGAGCCCTTCGGAGCAACGGGTAAGGCTTTATTATATCGACAAGTTCTGGGCTGACCATCTGGCATACGTTTCTTACATTCGCGAAAGCATCCATTTGACGAGCCTTACGAACCGCAATCCGATTGACGAATTTCATGTGCAAATCATCCAAGCATACGAGCAAATTCCGGCTAAAATAAATAGAGAGTCGGCAAATATGCTCGTAAAGCTCGGAGGTTCGAATGATCCGGAGAAGTGGGAAAAGTTTGGGCTGAAGAGCCCTACTTCCACATGGACTTATATCATGAACGATCAATACATAGAGTACCTGCAGAATCCCAGTTCATGGGCCCCAGAGACGATACTCGCTTATTGGCTTCGCAAGATGTTGAGACCGGTATTCGGGTGGTCAAAATTTTGATCGGGACGAATACGAGCGAACGCTCGATTCGTCTTGTGCTGAAAATCGAAGCGTTGACTCCGTGTTGACTTCGTACAGTATCAGGTCAGGAGGGATAGAGTGGTACAAAGGCATGAAAATCTAAAAAGTGTATCTGTTAGCACCCGCTTAATCGCTTTTTTGTGGGATTATGTTATCATTTTGGGTTATCTCTTCCTGTTGTTCGGAGTATCTTTTCTGGTAAAACCGTTGCTGATTCCACTGTTTAGGGCAAGCCCTTTATCGGGGGAAATTACAGGGTTTCTATTGATTACGTTGCCTGTATATCTTTATTTTGCCTTAAGTGAGGGGTCGAAATCGCATGCGACATGGGGAAAACAAAAAATGGGGATTGTGGTTACCGACGTGATTGGTCAACCAATCGGACTTGGAAACTCTCTTTTACGCTCTGCCATAAAATTCATCCCATGGGAACTGGCTCATTTCACCATTTGGCATATTGTCATCCCTACTGATTATCCAGATTATTTAATTTATTCATTATTTACCGCGGTTTATGGACTGGTGTTTATTTATCTGATAAGTCCCTTAATGAACAAAAATAGACAAACTATTTATGACTTTATTGCGGGGACCGTTATTAGGCACAAGGATTAAGAATCCATCATTCCATTCCCAGAAGGAGTTACTCTAACGGGCAGACTGTTAATACCCTATATAACATATGCAGAAACTAAGATTGGAAAAAACATACAAGACCAATCATTTATGATCTTTAGGGCAAGAAATAATAATAGGTAAAATCCAAAAGGAACCGTTACAAAATGGCGGTTCTTTTTGTCAAGAAAATTGAACTTATTTAGGGAGTGCTATTATGCTTAGTTATAAGAACACGACAACGGAAATTTCAAATAGTGGGATTGATACAGTTGTTCTATCGGTTGGAGCAACGGAACAGTTTGGACCTAACTTGCCAATGCATTTAGATACGCTTATCGCAGAGCTATACGCCGATGCTTATGGAAGAGAATTAAATGCTTACGTGTTACCTACAATTCCGTTTAATACCTCTGAAGAACATGCCAATTTCAAAGGAACAGTTACGGTAAGCCCCAATATATTAACAACCATGCTCGAAGAAGTTATGATTTACTTGATAAGACAAGGCTTTAAGAAGTTTTTGGTCTGCACTGGACACGGTGGTTCATATTGGGAGGGAGCATTCGTCAAGCATATGAATTACAAGTACCCACAGATTATCTTAATTTCCGCAAATCATAACAATCGAAACGGCAGGGTTACAAGGCTTAACGAAATGCACGGTGGGTTATTGTCCGTTTGTACAGCGATGTGGCTTTGCCCAGAACTAGTTAAAACAATATCAATGGGTTCAGATATACCTTCAGAAAACCGTCTTTATGCAGATTACTTAGGATGGGATAAACTAACTCAGGATGGTTGTTGGGGAAAGTTTGAAGAAGGAAGTTATTCACACGAGGAACTAGCTGAGAAAGGAAAGCTATTTTGGAACACATTTATTAACAAAAGGACTCAAGGCTTGAAACAAATCCTAGATGAGGGGTACCGTCGAAAAACTCAAGCATGATACATCAGGACATGATAGTTAATCAAAACAAGGATCAGAGCGCCGCGCCATATGCTCCTTGTTTTATTAGCGAACGTGTTATAAGCGGTTTGAAATCTTAAATAAAATTATATATTAAAATATTGATTTTCTTTGTCGCTCTTTAGCATGGAACCTTTTCTAGCAGATTGATAATCCGAACTTTATTTTAAATCAACAGTATGTTAATATATAACCGACAGGCAGTCGGTCTATAGATTGGAGATGTAAAAATGAGAGTTGTAAAAGAAGCGGAGGAACGCAGGAACGAAATACTTGACGCGGCGGATGAGCTTTTCGGTCAGAAGGGCTTTGACGGCACAAGTACAAACGATATTCTCGAAAAGGTCGGAATTGCGCGGGGAACGCTTTATTACCACTTCAAGTCGAAGGAGGATATTATGGACGCGCTGATAGAGCGGTATAATGTCCGTATTTTAGGTGCGGCTCAGGAAATCGCTGTAGATAAAAGCATACCCGTAATCGAGCGCGTGATCCGCGCTGTAATGGCACTGAACATAAGTGGCGGAAGCAGCAAGGAAATTATGGACCACATTCACAAGCCACAGAACGCGCTTATGCATCAGAAAATACAAAAGGTCATCATCAACGGACTTCCGCCGATACTGACGGGAATCATCCGCGAGGGCATTGAGCAGGGAATGTTCAGCACACCGTTTCCGTATGAATGCATGGAGATGGTTGTGATCTATGCGAATACCGTTTTTGATGATGATATGGTTACAATGACGAACGAGGAGCGCGGTTCACGAATGCTAGCGTTTGTTTGCAACGTAGAAAGGCTGCTCGGTGCAGAAAGCGGAAGTCTTATGGAGACTATGCAGATGTTTGGTAGAGGTGATGGAAGCAGCGATGAATAAGTCGGGCAATGGCAGAGGAACGGGATTTCTCATTATCATCGCTGGGATGCTGTTATGTGTGACTTCGGTCATTCTGTATAACTTAAAATCGGTTAAAAAGCTTGAATACAGAGGTGACTTATGTATTTCAGAATAATTCGCAATGACATATCAAAAAGCAAACTGATCACGTTGACAACGATGATATTTGTTGCTGCCGCGGCGATGCTTGTTTCTCTCGCGGCTATACTCGTCGTCAATCTTTCGGGCGCGATAGATACGCTTATGACGAGGGCGGAAACTCCGCATTTTATGCAGATGCATTCGGGTGAAATGGATACTAATCGGCTAACGAAATTTGCGGAGCAGAACAGCAATGTCGATGAATTTCAGGTGCAAGAATTTCTCAACATGGACGGCGCGCGGATTATATTAGGCGATAGTTCGCTTGCGGATAATGTTCAGGATAACGGATTCAGCATCCAGAGCAAAAAATTCGATTATCTTCTTGATCTTGACGGAAACATCATAAATGTATCCGACGGCGAGCTTTATGTTCCAATAAATTATATGAGGGACAACACCACAAAGGTCGGCGACAAGGCAGTAATAAGCGGGAAGGAATTTACCGTTGCGGGATTTCTCCGCGATTCGCAGATGAATTCCATGCTCTCCTCCTCAAAGAGATTTCTTGTAAGTAGAAATGATTACGCGGAAATTAAAAACCTTGGAAGTACGGAGTATCTGATTGAGTTCAGATTAAAGGATTTGTCGGCACTCGGCGCATTCGAAACCGCTTATGCCTCCGCAGGACTTGAAGCGAACGGACCAACGATTACATATCCGCTTTTCAAAACGATCAACGCAATTTCCGACGGGATGATGATTGGAGTAATCCTTCTTGTTAGCGTGCTTGTCGTTGCTATCGCTTTTATGTGCATACGCTTTACGCTGCTTGCGAAGATCGAAGACGACTACCGCGAGATAGGCGTTATGAAGGCAATAGGGCTGCGTGTTTCCGACATAAAGAAGATTTATCTTGCCAAATATGCGGCTATTGCGGCGGCAGGCTGTATTCTCGGTTTTGCACTCTCGTTCGTATTCAAAGGTATGCTTCTTGAAAATATACGGCTTTATATGGGTGAAAGCGATAATTCTTCTTTTGCCGTGGCTTTCGGAATAATCGGCATACTGCTTGTATTCCTTGCAATTATTGCTTATGTAAGCGGAGTGCTGAGACGTTTTCGGAAAATATCCGCTGCGGAAGCCATACGCTTTGGCACTTCACAAGAAAAAACTGCAGGTGCAAATCGTTTTTCCCTGAGCGGAAACAGGTTGTTTAATACGAATATTTTTCTCGGTATCAAGGATGTTCTCGCAAGGAAAAGACTTTACGCCACAATGCTTGCGGTTCTGGTGATTTCGGCATTTATCATGATTGTTCCGCAGAACCTCTACAACACGATTTCCTCAAAAAGCTTCATCAACTATATGGGGATAGGAAACTATGATCTGCGCATTGACATTCAGCAGACCGATAATATATCTGAACAAGCCGCTGAAATATTAATGACGATGAAAAGCGACAGTGCCATTTCACAGTATGCCGTGCTCACGACAAAAACTTTCAAAGCAAAGACGGCAGACGGCTCGGAAGAGAATATAAAAATTGAGCTCGGCGACCATTCGATATTCCCTATAGAATATTCCCAGGGCAGAGCGCCCGCCGCAGAAGACGAAATTGCGCTTTCGGCTTTGAACGCCGATGAGTTGAGCAAAAAAGTTGGCGAAGTCATTCCTCTGGTCATTCAGGGGAAGGAGAAAAATCTCACGGTAAGCGGAATTTATTCCGACATCACTAACGGCGGGAAAACCGCAAAGGCTGTTTTCACCGACAATTCGGCCAACATGTGTGGTTTGTTATCTGCGCGGAGCTTTCGGATCCATCTCTTGTCGACGAAAAAACTTCGGAATATGCGGATAGGTTTGTTTTTGCAAAAGTTTCAGACATTGATAAATTTGTTGCACAGACATTCGGCTCGACAATAAGCTCCGTCAAAAAGGCCTCCAATGCCGCAATTGCCGTTGCGCTGATGATAACGGTACTGGTTACACTGTTGTTTATGAAAATGCTTGTCGCAAAAGACAGGTATTCCATTGCCGTCATGAAAGCGTTCGGTTTTACTAACTCGGATATTACGGCACAGTATGTTTCGCGTTCGGTATTCGTTCTGACTGTCGGAATTCTTCTCGGCACGCTTCTGGCGAACACGCTCGGAGAGATGCTCGCGGGCGCGGTCATCTCCACGTTTGGAGCGTCGACATTTCATTTTGCGGTCAATCCGCTTTCGGCGTATCTGCTTAGTCCGCTGATGATGATAGGCTCGGTACTTATCGCAACAATGATCGGCACATCGGGCGCAGGACAAATTAAAATTTCCGAAAATATAAAGGAGTAAGCATATGAAGAAGATTATTATCGGTGATCATATCATAAAATCTTTCGGCAAGGACGATGAGAAGCGGAATGTTCTCGACGGAGTGTCCATTGAAATAAACGAGGGTGAGTTCGTTGCGGTTATGGGACCTTCAGGCTCAGGAAAATCGACGCTGATGTTTGCGCTGAGCGGAACGGATGGTGTTAGTGGCGGAAAGGTCGTTTTTGATGGCAGAGATCTATCGGCGGCCTCCGAGAATGAGCTTGCAGATATACGTAGAACAAAAATGGGATTTGTTTTTCAGCAGCCAACGATGCTAAAAAATCTGAATATCCTCGACAACATCATTCTTCCATCCATGCGCGGTAACAGAAAAAACGCTGCAAAAATAACGGAAAAGGCAAGAGCGCTTATGAAAAGGACAGGCATTGCGGAGCTTGAGAAGCGCAACATTACTCAGGTGTCGGGAGGTCAGCTTCAGCGTGCGGGAATATGTCGTGCACTTATGAGCAATCCGAAAGTTATTTTCGGTGATGAGCCGACTGGCGCACTTAACTCAAAAGCTGCGCAGGAGATCATGGACATCTTTGCCGAAATCAACGCGGAAGGTACTGCGGTTATGCTTGTAACTCACGATGCAAAGATTGCAGCGCGGACAGAACGTATTATGTTTATGCGCGACGGAAAAATCGTGAGCGAAATGCGACTTCAGAAATTCAGCGGCACAGATGTTGATGACAGGATGGAAATAGTCACAGCGAAAATGCGGGAAATAGGAATATAATTTGTTGTTTCACGATCATTGCCGATTACAATCAAGGTTTGATTCCTGAGTCCGAATTTGCAAAGGCTGAAAAATTACTTAAAAAGCATCCGGAACTAAAATATAAGAATCCTAAACCTTACAAACAAGAATAAAAAACAAGTTAACACAAAAAAGGCTGCCTCAAACGTCATCTTGGATGACTTTTTGGCAACCTCCTCCTTAATCCCTTATCATTTATGGTTCTGGCATACCGTAATCACATTAAAATCATCATCACGCATGTTGAAGAAAGATACGAACTCGTTCCGGATGATCCCACCATAAATGATTTGGAATCCCAAACTTTCTATTAAAGCAGCCGCTTCATCTATATCATCAGCGGGTACAAAGCAAAGCGGCGGAGCCTTATCTGGAATTGGAACATGATTCATTCCATTGGCATCGATCATAACGTCCGTTCCGTTAGGCAAATGCAGGATATGCATGTGACCGAAACGCTCCTGCTGCTCGCTTGAAAGGTTAAATAGCCTGCTGTACTGCTCTGCCGACTTATCCAGATTTCTGGACCATAGAATTACGGAACTGATCTGACTCCGAATGGGATTCTTACTTTCTACAGGTCTCATCATTGTGGTCTTCCTCCTTGTTTTGGAATAATTTTACTTATCATGATCTCAGTATAATTTCGTCACATAGAAAGGAATCCCTGCATAATCTACATGCTTACTTGTACATAAATTAGGCCTACAATCATACTGAAGTGTTGGCTAGCTATATATTTCAATTAGTTATCAAGTAATCAGTTGAAGGAGGGTAAAGATTGAATAATAATGCCGCAAATGACAAGCTCCATGCAAAGTCTATATTATGACCTTGGCGGTTCTTTGTATGGAGCTTAATAAAAGTAACCGCATGTTTTCATTCTGATTTGTATGGTGAATACAGTTCATAGTATAGGTTTTGCTACCTTAAAATTCAATTTAATTTTAAGGAGTAGATCTATTTTGAAATATACAAGTGCTGAAGCTATTCTGCCAAAAGAATTGCTTAAGGAAATACAGAAGTATGTGGAAGGTCGAATGATATACATCCCAAACGCAGAAGGGTCTCGAAAAAAGTGGGGGGAAAAGTCAGGCAACAGAAATTACCTGATCCTCAGAAACAGCGAGATTCGCCAGCGATTCAATGATGGATCGACGATTGATCAACTCACTGAACTGTTCAGCCTTTCCCATGATAGTATCAAAAAAATTGTGTACTCAAAAAATAGCTAAAACCTAAGGTTTGTGGGGTTAAACCCGCAAGCCTTTTCTATGTGTTATACGAGTAGTAATTGTTTTTTATATAGTTTAAATGCAGTCAATTCTATACATTAAGTTTAGAGGATTGATTAAATAAATGACCCAAAATCGAAAGTAGGAGTTAAACATGGAACATATTTTTGGATTAGAAAAATTATATAGTGAAGAACCGACGATACTTGAATTACAGGATGCGATGTATAAGGGGGAAGTTACTTCAAGAGAACTTGTTATGTACTACATGTATCGGATCGCAACGTACGATCAGAGTGGACCTATGATCAACTCTATTATGGAAATGAATCCTGATGCGATTTTTGTTGCTGAAGCATTAGATCAAGAGAGAAAATTAGTAGGAGCAAGAAGTCTATTACATGGTATCCCAGTTTTATTGAAAGGAAATATTGAAACAAATGACAAGATGCATACAAGTGCAGGTGCATTAGCTTTGGAGAACCATATTAGCTCAAACGATGCTTTCCTTGTTCAAAAACTAAGGAATGCAGGTGCAATTATTCTTGGAAAAACAAATATGACAGAGTGGACAAATGGTATGTCGACATCGATGTGGGCTGGATACAGTGCAATAGGAGGACAAACAAAGAATCCATATGGGGATTATTTTCCTGGTGGTTCTAGCACGGGATCTGCTGCATCCGTTACAGCAAATTTTACTACAGTCGCCGTTGGTACAGAGACATCTGCGTCTATTTTAAGCCCATCTGTACAGAACGCAATTGTTGGTATAAAGCCAACCGTAGGTTTAATAAGTCGATCAGGAATTATTCCGTGGAGTTATTCTCAGGATACAGCTGGACCTATGGCAAGAACTGTGACAGATGCAGCGATCTTATTAGGTGCTCTTACGGGAAAAGATGAAAGTGACCCTGCTACTTGGAAGAATGAATGTTCTAATGTCGACTATACAGCATTTTTGGATAAAGATGGATTAAGCAATGCAACCATAGGTATTTTCAGGAATATTCCGCCTGAGAAATATCGTGACATTGGAGAGTATGATGAAAAATTATTTAATGATGCTGTGGCCATACTTAAAGATTCTGGCGCTAATGTAATAGAAGAAATTGAAATCCCATCGTTCAATAGAGAGTGGGAATATAACAAAATGAACATTGAATTTAAGCACGCTGTTGAACACTATTTGCAAAGTCTCCCTCCCCATTTACCCATTCATACTTTGCAAGAGTTGATTGAATGGAATGAACAGAATACGGAGAAGGCTTTGAAATATGGTCAAGATGCATTGAAGTATCGAACACAATTAGAAAACCCATTGAAGAGTCAGAATTACATTCTAGAGTCTATCAATGATTTATATTACTCGCAAAATATGGGTATAGATCATGCTTTAGAAAAGTATGGATTGGATACAATCCTGTTTCCTTCTTATGTCGGAGCTGATATATGTGCGAAAGCGGGTTATCCATCCATCGCAGTGCCGGCAGGATTCCAAGATAATGGAAGAGCATTCGGGATTACATTCGCAGGAACGGCATTTAGTGAACCGACACTCATTCGTGTTGCATTTGCATTCGAACAAAAAACGAATCACAGGAGAATGCCAGATTTAAAGCAATAAACAGATAAAGCTCTATTCTATTCTCAAATTGAGATTTCTAATAAAACTCGTTCAGACGGAACACGAGAGTTGAGGAGCTTGCCTGAGGGCAGCTCCTTTTTGATATGTTAAAGTAACGGACAGGATTTTTTTGAATTAATGTAGAAAGGGTAGGTAATAGGTAAACTAATTAAGAGATCATTCAAAACACGTGAGGTGCGATTTGAACTTAATACAAACGATCATAAGAAGATTTAACCTTAATGTTTTAAGTATAGATAATGTTCCTGAGTCCTTTAGTTCACAAGTATACAAATTGGATCTTACCAGTGGAGAAACTGTATACGCGAAGATCCCTTATAATAGGGATAAACTGTATCGTGAATATCGTATGCTTGAAATGTTGAGCGAGGTATTACCGGTTCCAAAAGTATTAGACTTCTGGAGTGGGGATGACTTCATTTCTGGTGCCTTACTTTTATCTCAGATTCAAGGAATACCGTGTACAGGTAATATTGACGATGAACTGGCATTTCAAATCGGAGTACATCATGCAAAGTTGCATGATGTTAAAATGCCGAGGTATGGTGTTGAAGGAGTAGATGGTTTTCAATTTCTTCATCAGAACAATTGGAGACTTTACATAAAAAATAACTTTGAAAAGTTGACAGAACCTTGTAAGGAAGTCCTTGAGAGAGGGCTTTTTGAAAAATGTATTAATCATTTTGAGAATGCCTTCTCCGTATTACCTCATCCTGATGGACCATGTGTCGTACATATGGATTTCCGACCAGGTAATATACTTACAAATAATAATGAAGTCGTTGGAATTATTGACTTTGAGAGTGCACGGGGAGGATCCACTGAAATAGATTTCACAAAACTTAATCGGTATGTTTGGGAAGTAAATCCTCAAAGTAGAGTTTCGTATAAAGAGGGGTATTCAACAATTCGTCCCTTAATGGAGTTGGAGACAATACTTCCCTTTTATGATTTTTACGACGCTTTTAGCGCTGTTGTCTGGTGTAAAAACAGGGGAATTGAAAAAAATAAAGCGTTCCTCCAGGAAAGTATTTCTATTTTGAAGAAATCCGTAGGTTGTTGAGCTAACGGGCAGTTTAGTGCGTTGGGAGGATTAATTAGAGGTAGGCGTATGGTATAATTTTACAAAACGGTGATTTGGGGTGTATGACGAATGAAGGAACTCATCCAATTAATATAAACAACATATTTTTATGGAGGTATAGTGTATGAAGAGTATGTTTACAAGAAGAATAGGAACGGTGAAACGTTTTACTCTATTTGTAGTCTTTTTCCTCTGCACAGCGATGTTGATACCCATCACAGCCAGTGCAGCATATTACAACACCTACACCACCGTCGCAACGCTCGACAATGCAAATAATTCTTACGCCACACAGGGATTTGCAGTGGGATCTACCTACACCTACTCCGTAAAAGTCAACAGTGACAATACTAAGGCAGTCATTTACCGTACCAAAATGAGCGACGGAACCACTACGCTCATGAAAAACGGTGATAATGGGACATCTTATACTACCTACCTGGGCCATGCCAACGATTTGGTGCTTAGCACAATCGACGGAAATTATTATATGTTCGTCGTCACCATGAACGCCGGCAGTATGAGTCTCGTGAAACTGAAGTATGTAGGAACGACATATTACAAAGTTGGTAACTACACAATCAAATACAAAGGTGTAGACAAGTCAATGTCGGGTGTGAAAATTACTAGCAAAGAGGCTAACAGCATATACTTTCTCTTCAAATCCGGTCGAACCTTATACAGGGGTTCACTCCCACTTACCGCAAACAGCGGTACAATTAATGTAACCGATGGCTTTAACCTAAATATTGAAGATGCACGGGTCAACGGCAGTACCATATCTAACATCACCTCGTATGCTTTCCAGGGTTTCGGTTATTATAACGACACAATATATGTTCCCCTGACATATAAAAACATCAGCATTGTACTTGTTTATCGTAATATATCTACTGCCTCGGGTACAAAAAATGCAGATAATAATCTGTCATTCCGCGTTACGTCCGCTGCATACCCTGACCTTTTTGAGATAGAGGGCGTCGGAATCGCCAACGGGGATAAACTCTGGTTCAACACCAATCGAAGAACAAAACCGGGTGATACCGCTCACGACGGAGTGCACTATTTCAACGATTACAGCGCCTCCTAATAATAAAATAGCCTCCCGGCATTCGCCGAGGCAGATGGTGATCGAAATATACAAACACCCTCTTTAACGGCCCTGGCATGGGTTGGGTTTATTTAACAAAAGTATCACAAGTCATGGAGATGTTGTTCAGCTAACGGAGTACGCTAGTTCAATACAACAGATTAAAACCTCTTATTAGAAGAAAACCTAGATTTAATAGGACTAATGGGAGGTTTTATTATGAATATAAGCCAATGGTGGAAACAGTATGAAGCCGATAAGCGTATAAAATGTTGGTTAATGAACTTAGCGATATCCATAATTCAGATGTTACTTTACAGCCGTTAAAGGAATATTTAGCAAAACAATCTGATCGATTGAAGCCAAGTAGTTTAGGGCATCGTATCCAAAACATATTCCGAAGTTTTTAATGGAGGAAGATGTGACCCATCTGAAGATCTTGTCTATCCATGCGGGTACGAGTTCTTCTAGGGTTCCTGTACATGACGTTTAATTCTGAAGGTGCATTCACCGGCATCCTGTTCCAATATAGCAATGTTTTGTGCGGTACGTTTCTTATCGATTACTATATATAACAGAATTATCATTGGAAATTGGTGGTACAATATTCTATGTACGATTATCATTACGGGGAGGTCAATACAGTGTTACAAATTGTCCTGCTGGTTCTACTGCTGGTTATCATTATACTGCCGCCGATCATTTTTATCGGTTATATGTATGCCTTATCCAAAAAACCGAAGCATTCCATCATTCGCTCACACCCGTTTCTTGGCTGGGTACGTTATTTGCTTGAAAAGTTGGGGCCTGAGTTCCGTCAATATTGGTTTGACAGCGATACGGAAGGGAAGCCGTTCTCGCGGGCCGACTTTGTCGGTCTCGTATATGCTGCGAAATACCGGACGGATCTTATCTCCTTCGGCGGCAGGCGCGATTATGAAAAGCCCGGCTTCTATTTATCCAATGCCATGTTCACGAAATTGACAAGCGAGCTAAGGGTGGATAACGAAGTCCTCGTACCAGGAAAGAAATATGTCATTACCGACGAAGGGCTGTTTACAAGGAAGGAAAAATACGTAGAAGAACAGGTCAAACAATGGCTTCTACATGACGATGATGTCATTATGGTCGGCGAAAAAAGTGAACACCCATGGCGGCTCAAAGGCATGTTCGGCGCTTCAGCTACTTCCTACGGAGCAGTAGGTGAGCATTATATTCAGTCTACGGGAAGCGGCGCATTCATGGCAGGCGGCTCATGGATCAATACAGGTGAAGGAGGAGTTGCGGATGTACATCTTGCCACAGACGTCGATATCGTCTCGCAAATCGGGCCAGGCTTGTTCGGCTTCCGTGATGACACTGGCCGCTTCTCCATTGAAGCATTCAAGCACAAAGCTAGCATCCCGAACATTAAGGCGTTCGAACTGAAATTTCATCAGGGTGCCAAAATACGCGGCGGGCACCTCGAAGGATCTAAGGTCACCGAAAAAGTCGCTGCAGCTCGTTTAGTGCCTATCGGGAAAACAGTGAATTCACCGAACCGGTTCGAATTTCTAACCAATCCAGAGGAAGCGCTTCGTTTCATAAGCACCTTGCAAGAAGAAGGCGGCAAACCCGTGGGCATCAAAATCGTTGTCGGCGATCCGAAGCGGCTCGAGCCGTTTTTTCAGACTATGCTTGAGCTAGAAATTTTCCCGGATTTTATTACCGTAGACGGTTCCGAGGGAGGTTCTGGAGCTACGTTCAAAGCAATGGCAGATGGCATGGGATTGCCGCTCTTTAACGCGTTGCTCATCCTTGACGACATCGCAAGGAAATTCGGCGTGCGCGAGCGTTTCAAAATCTTCGCTTCCGGCAAACTCATTACGCCTGACAAAGTGGCAATCGCCCTGGCGCTGGGCGCGGACTGCGTCAACTCTGCACGCGGCTTTATGATGGCCAACGGCTGCATCATGGCTCTGCAATGTCATACGGGCAAGTGCCCAACAGGGATTACGACTACGGATTCTAAGTATCAAGAGGCACTGGCGCCCGAAGAGAAACAGTGGCGCGTAATGAACTATATTCTTCAGATGAGGGAAGGCTTGTTTTCGCTGGCTGCCGCCTGCGGCTTAGAGAGTCCCCGCGAATTAAGGCGAGAACATGTGGTGTTTACGAACGAAAGCGGACAAAGCTTCCGAATCGTGGATTTGTTTCCTTATCCGGTGCTTGCAGAATCCGGAGATATATAGGGCGATATCCTCCACCTACTCTAGGAACACACGCTCCGATTATCCCCTACTGAAGACGGTCGGCTCGGTTATCATCTGGCCGTCGGCTCCCGTCTTCTCTGATGCCATATTTCGGATCAACGCCTCCGCCATTCTGCCTGTTAGAATCAAAATTCGCTCAAAAAGTGGAATTCCTCGTTTTTGGAAAGGACTTGTCGGTACAGTCGGAATAAAAGAAATGGAGAACAAAACGGGGAACGAGAGTTGAGGAGCTTGCTTGGAGGCAGCTCTTTTTTGCTTGTTGAAGTAATGGGCAGCATAGTTGAAAAGACATCCTCTCTTTTATTAATATGACACAAGGTGACATATTTAAGGTCTATAATAGGTGGTAGATCAACGAAAGGAGTAACCACTCATGAAACGAAAAATAATTCTAGATCTAGCAGTTACTTTAGATGGTTTTATTGAAGGGGAAAATGGAGAAGTTGATTGGTGCATTATGGACGCTGATATGGGGTTTATTGATTTCTTAAATCAAATTGACACGATTCTATATGGGCGAAAAAGCTATGATTTATGGGGACAATTTACACGAGAAATGGAACACTCTGATAATGAAAAAGAAATGTGGGGATTAGTTCATAGTAAAGAAAAATATGTGTTTTCCAGAACGCAAAAAGGGACGGATAGTAAAGCAATATTCATAAACGATAATATTCTTGAAGAAGTAATAAAATTAAAGAATAAGCCTGGTAAAGACATCTGGCTATATGGTGGAGCAAGTCTTATTACAACTTTTATCAATTTGGGGCTTGTTGATGAAATTAGATTATCTGTTCACCCTGTTGTTTTGGGAGAAGGGAAACCGCTGTTTGTGGATATAAATCAGAGGTTGAATTTAAAAATGGTTAATACAAGAACATTCTCCTCTGGCGTTGTGCAACTAATCTATCATTTGAACGGGAATAATATTGCACATTCCAATAATAAAATATGATCAGAAAATACTGGCAGTAATTGTCACTTCTTTCAGCTAACAGGACACGATAGTTCGATACATAAGGGCTGCCAAGTGGCAGCCCTATGTACCGCTAACGGGTATACCCGGATCCGCTGGCGGGATGAGGGGGCCGCTATAGCACTTACCTCTTTACGCCCCGCCACGCATCCAACTGCTTCTGCACTTCTTTCCGTACCTCTTCGATGCCTGCTTGCTTGAGCTCCTTGTTAAACTTGGGAAGGATCGTCTCAACATCGACGGTGCCAGTCATGAGGCTTGGATAGTATTTCTTCCATATCATCTCGATATTATCGGTTTGGGCGGTCAGCTTGGATAAATCGGGCGTAAAGCCGAGAATGGTGGACTTGATTACTTCAGCGTTGTATTTGCGGAATTGATCCCATTTGTCGAGGGGTTCCGGGTTATCACCGCCCATGGTTTTCAGGATAAACCAGTTGCCCAGTGTGTATTGTACTCCTGCATAGCTTGCTGGTGCATCCGAGATCGGCTCGCCGTGGCTGTCTTTGCCGGGAATTGGAGCAACTTGCCCATGTTCATCCAGTGTGTAATGCACGCCTTCAATACCATAATTAAATAAGTTTCGTATTTCAGGGTCGGTATTGAGTAGATTCAGAAACTTAATACACGCAATGGGATGCTTGGTATTGGCATTAACAGCCATGATTCCTCCACGGACTGATTCCGTGGTGACGACGCTAGGGGATACGGGATTCGATACAACCTTGTAGCCGCGATCCTTACTCCAAGTCGTCTCTGAGAGTGGGCCACCACCTGAGGACTTCCAGAACACTTTATCCCAACGCTTAAGTCCGCCAGTCTCCCGCAGCGCGGCGTCCTTGTTAATGAAGCCCTCCTTATAATAACGCCGTAATGTGTTTAATACTTGCCGTGCTTCATTTGTTTCGAAGATATTCACGACCTTAGCGTTAGGGTCCAGTGATTTCACCATTAAGGGAACTTTATGGTTCATAATATATTCGTAGCCGTAGAGAGCGAAGAAATTGTGTGAATCCCGATCCAATTCCATTGGTAAGTATGCAGGCTCATCCTGTTGAATCATCCGGAGCAACGGTTCAAGCGATTCCAGCGTATTGTATTTGGTAATATCAATATTGTACTTTTTCACGATTGAAGCAGGGTACATCCAATGATCACGCACGGCCAGCTCTTTATTGGTCGGTACACCATAAATGCCTCCATCATTCATTCGTACTCCTTGCCAAAAGGTTGGGTCAATGGTGTCGTACAAATCCTTACCCAGACTCGTAAGATAGTCATCAAGTCTCAGCCATGCGCCGCGCATAGCGGTGGTTGCATAATTGGGTGCAAAAGCAATGTCGAAAGGACTTCCTGCGGATATAAGTGTGTTCAGCCGATCTTCATACTCCTGCCAACCTACCTTGATATAGGTGATCGTCACGCCAATTTTACGAGCCATGATTTCATTGATTTTATCATTTACGAGCTGCAGATCCTTGTCAGGCTCTCCAATCGTGTAATAAATCAGATTTTCAGTGTCACCTTGATAGTTATCATTGTCGTTCTTGCTAGGCTGCCGGGAGCAACCGGTCGTATACGCTGTGAGCAGCAGTATAAGACTGATTGTTATGAAGATACATCTGTGTCTAGAGCGCTTTAGCATCGATATCATCCTCTTTCTGCCGAGTTCGTTGTTAACCTTTTCCCCGCAGATCAGAGGGAGATTTTCCGAAAAAGCTATGGAAATGCGTATAAAAATAATTGAGGTTGTTATAGCCAACGGAAAGTGCGATATAAGAAATCTTCTCGTCTGTCGATTGAATTCGTTCTTGTGCGAGGAGCATTCGGTAAGCCATGAGGTATTCTGAAAATTTCATGTTGGATTCTTTAAGAAATAATTGTCCAAGGTAGGTACTGTTCATCTGGAAGCGCTCTGCCACTGATTTTAAGGTGATATTCTGAGCATATTCCGTCTTGATCATCAGCAGAATGCGGTTGACCAGCTTGGATAAGTTGTCATAACTTACACTCAGCACCGGATCCTTGTTCATACTCTCGCTGTTCATATTTCCTATCGTACCATGGAGATCTTCAACAATAATCTTCTCAATCACATGCTGAAGCTTTGTACGTTCTACAGGCTTGAGCAGATAGTCTTTGACACCACAGCGAATGGCTTCTTGAGCATACTTGAATTCACTATAGCCGCTCATAATAACATATTTCGTAGGGATATGGAGCTCGTTGAGTCTGTGGATCGTTTCATATCCAAGATTCTCGCCAATACAGACATCAAAAATTGCGACATCTGGCAGCAGGTCTACAGCCTTGGATATGGCCACCTCCGTAGATTCGCAGGTTTCGATCCGACTGAAGCCGTATCGTTTCCAGTCCAGGATTCGCTTCATTCCCTCCAAAATCTGAGGTTCGTCATCCACAATCATCAGCTTGTACATGTTCAATCACCTCTTTTGAAATACGTACTGAAATTTTGACTCCAGCTTCCTCATTGTTCTCAATCTCTATAGAAAAGTTGTTCCCATAGAAGTAATGAAGTCGTGTGTATACGTTGCGCAGACCAATACTATTGGAAGAGGTATCATCATGGCTCAAGAATGTGCTTCGAACTGTATTTAAACGCTCGGCGTTCATTCCACGTCCATTGTCCACGAATTCCAATGCATAATGGTCTTCAGCTTCCCAGCCGTTAACGACATACAGGTTAAATTCATGACTAGCGTTAAAGCCATGAATGAAAAAATTCTCAGCCAAAGGCTGCATCCAGAATTTCACGGTAGGGATCGAGAGGAGGCCCTGCTCTACATTGACTTGATAATAAAAACGCTCTGGATACTTAAACTCCATAATCTCTAAATACTTCTGAAGTAATTCCAGCTCACTAGCAATCGAGATGATATTCTCTTTTTTGACCATATCCCGATAGAGCGCGCCCAAGGTAGCAATGGCATCAGCGGTGTCCATATCCCGGTTAACAAGAGCAGTGGAGCGGATAACCTCTAACGTATTGTAAAGAAAATGGGGGTTGATCTGATGCTGAAGCGCTTTCATTTCTGTTTCTTGCTGTTTGAGCTTAAGTAAATATTCATTACGGATATGTTTATCTAATTGTTGAATCATATCGTCTAATTCCCTTGCGATCATGCCATATTCATTTCGACGATAACGAGCAGGGCGATTAGGGGTGAAATTGGCTGTTTTCACGCGTCCAATCGATTGAATAATACGGTGTAGGAAGCGGGAATCATCCCGCAAATTGTACACAATGAGCAGCAGAACGCTAATGATGGTCGTTAATACGATTAGAAAGATGGTGATTAGCATCCTAGCATGCTGCCGAATCAGCATAGATAAATCAACGATGCTAACGAATTTGAAATTGAACTTGGTGGATGGAAAGGTGACGAAAAATATATGCTTGAAAAAACCCTTCGAAATATAACCATGACTGCGTCCATTCGCCGTCGCAAGACGGGATAGTTCCTTCAAGTCTTGGTCCGGTCCATTACCGATAAGGTATATCTCACCAGAAGCACTGACTGCAGCAGCCTTTCCTAATCGATAATTTTGTATAGATTTAAAGATTTGATCACTGCTGACCAAGAAGCGCAGCTCCCCGAATTCCTTAGGGCCCAGTGCTCCATCCGATAGTTTCTTGCGATATACGAATCCCTTTAGAATGGTATCGTGAAAAGCCTCATCTGTATTTGGAAGACCGAACATGAAGCTTGCAATTCCGTTATCGTTAAAACGTACGACATTGCCATACTGGTTGGTATGCAGACTAATCTGCGTTATTTCACCTCGCGCCCAGCTGTACAGGTAGGTTTTAATATCCTCTGGGAAGGATACCAGCGGCTGTGAGAATTGGCTGTTTTGCAGACTATTGGTTAAGTAGCCTTCAGCACTGCTGCTTAAGAAGCTGCGAGCATCAGCCATAAGACTATGATTGGAGTATATACGCTGCATATAAGCCTCAATTCGGTCGGCATCATACTGCAGCTCATTCTCTACACCAGCGAAAGCATTAGCAGCCTCTATACGGGCATCACCAACCCATTGATTCAGCAGCATTGCACAGGTCAGAAAGCCTAGCGTGAGTCCAATGGTCACGACGAAGATGACATAGGCAATAAACTTGTGACGATAAATTTTGATTTGTAAAAAAGAGCTCATACGACACCTCAATTGAAGTAGCTCGTTGAATGTAATCATATACCATACCACTGTAACATGATTAAGCAAAGCTTCATAGATAGCAAGAAAAAAGCATCCCATACTGAATGTCTCAATAAGGGATGCTCGTGAATTTAATCTTACTTAAAGTAATTATTAATTTGCTCTTGAGCAGCTTTCATAATCGTGTCCATACCTGCGGATTTTAATTCAGCTGCAATCTTCGGAACCATTTTCTCCGGATCGGATGCGCCTGTCATGAGTTCATATTTGTATTTATCCCATACAGCTTGGCAATTCGCCGCTTCGGTCTGAAGATTGCCGATGTCCAGTGCGAAACCAAGTGCGGTGGAAGATGTCGCTGCATCATTCAGCTTCTTCACCTGTTCCCATTGATCTACAGGAGCACCTTTTGTAACCGCTAGATTAAAGAATGTACCTTGGGTGTAGGCAGCTAGCGGCCAAGTATCGGATGTACGCTCGATTACCTTTTCACCATCGACGTTTTTGTAGTCTACGCCTAACTCCCCGAATGCCAGCATATTACGGAGTTTTGGATCTGTGTTGACTAATTCGAGATACTTCAATGCTTCCTTCTTGAATTTCGAATTCGCAGAAATCGCGTTAAGGGAGCCTTGGATTGTGCTCGTTGTATAAATAGGTCCATAGTGCTGAACCATATCATACTTTTGAATCGCATCATTGATTTGCCAGCTTACTTCTGCACCTGGAAATGCCTGAGCTGCAAAGAATGGTCTGCCTTTTTCGTTCTCTGTTTTAGTCGGAGCATCCGGGTTGATAATGCCATCCTGATACCATTGATGCAGGAGCTTCAGATTTGCCATAACATCAGGCTGCTCGAGAACAGAGACAACCGTGCGTGATGCATCGTCAGCTTTTACACCAACTGGAGGGAAGCCAAGTGTTAAATCGTCATACTCGTTTAAGAAACCGTTCAAGCCTTCACTTTGCGTCATTGGCAATGGGTAGAAGCTCTTGCCTTCAGCCTTCATAGCGTGCAGAGGCTTATCAAGATCCTGCAGTGTTTTGATATTGTTGATATCCATATTATACTTTTGCACATATTTATCATCGTATACCCAATACTGCGTTAGTGCTGAATCCTTATAAGTAGGAACGGAATAATACTTGCCGCCAATTTTCGTGCCTTCCCATACCTTCTGAGGAATCACTTTATATAAGTCAGGTGTTTCACTTTGAACCAGATCAGTGATATCGGCAAAAGCACCCATAGCCACTTGCTTGCTGTATTTACCACTGTTCGTGAACATAATGTCGAATGGTTCGCCAGTATTCACAATGGTGTTTATTTTTGTGTCCCATTCACCCCAGTTAGCTACCTTGATGTCAATTTTCACACCAATCTTCTCAGCTGTGTATGCATTCATGGCATCAATCGCTTTGCTGAAGTTATTAGGTACTTGGCCGCCGATGGTCCACCAGACCAAAGTCGGAATATCCTTACTGGCTGTTGGGGTGTCCTTTGATGTGTCTGGAGTCGTCGTAGCCCCATCTGTTGTAGATGCAGGCTTCGAGCCGCCGCAGGCTGCAAATGCAGTTACCATTAGTGTTAGAACACAAAGTGTAGAGATGAGCTTCAAAGATTTTTTCATTCCATTTCCCCCTTTTTGAAGTTATATCACCATAAGCGTGATACAGTGATCTATCATAAACCAAGCTTGCTTGGCTTATTTCGTTTATTAACCTTTGACAGCACCGACCGTTAGTCCAGAAATAAAATACTTCTGGAAGAACGGATAAGCGAAGGCTACAGGCAGAACAATGAGAATGGCTACAGCCATACGTGCAGATTCCTTCGGCATCGTTGCGACGAGTACTGCGTAGCTAACGCCCATACTTGCAGCATTCTTGGCAAGTGCATCCACATTGCTCATCAAGCTGTTTAGCAGTGCTTGCAGAGAATACAGGTTCTGGTTGTCGATATATAGCATCGATTGGAACCAGTCATTCCAGTATGCGAAGCATAGAAACAGTCCAATGGTTGCGATTACCGGTAAGGAGATGGGTAGGATGATTGAGAAAAAGATTCGTAGCTGGCTCGCGCCATCAATTTCAGCAGATTCAATCAGCCCATCGGGAATCGTACTTTTGAAGAATGTTTTACAAATGATAACGTTGAACGATGAGACAGCCAGCGGTAGAATAAGTGCCCAGACACTATCTTTTAGTCCTAATAGATTTGTATTGATGAAGTAGCTGGATACCAGACCGCCATTGAATATCATAGGGATGAATACGACCCAGGTCAGAAACCCCTTCAGCTTGTATGAGGGGCGAGAGAGCACATAGCCCATGGAGGTCGTAAGTAATACACCGAGTACCGTACCAACCACTGTAACGAGTACGGATACGCCGAGCGCTCGCAGGATCATGGTTCCTTGGTTGGCAATATAGGCGTAAGCCTCTCCTGACCATGCAATCGGAATCAGATGATACCCTGACTCGCGTATGGAGGCCTCACTGGAAAATGAAATGGATAGAACGACAACGACAGGGATGACACAGATCAGAGCCAAGATGATAAAAATCAGGTTGAAAAGGATATTTACGACTTTGCTTGTACGGTTAAACTTCTCAAGGCCCGTGGTATAAGCAATTCTTGTTGCCATCGTCTTACCTCCTTACATCATCGCGCTATCAGGATCAATTTTGCGAACAATCCAGTTAGCGATTAGAATTGTTGCACAGCCCAGGACGGACTGCACAAATGCTGCAGCAGATGCCATGCCTACTGTAGCGGACTTAAGTTGTTTAAACACCATGACATCGATGGTGGTAGAGACGTTGAACAGAGAATTGGAATCTCGCGTGACCTGATAGAACAAGCCGAAATCGGTGTAGAATATGCGTCCAACTGCTAAAATGAACAGCATGACAATAACTAGCTTGAGCATGGGCAATGTAATAAATCTTGTCTGCTGCCAAATGGAAGCGCCATCAATAACAGCTGCTTCATAATATGTGCTGTCAAGGCTAGTGATGGTTGCCAGATAAATGACCATACCATAGCCGAGGCCTTTCCAGATATTTAATAGAATCAGTAAGTATGGCCAGTATTCCGGTGCCATATACCAGTTAATAGGATCGCCGCCCATACTGACGAGCATTTGATTGACAATCCCTTTATCAAAGCTTAGGAACGCCCAGCCTACAGCAGATACGACAACCCAAGAGAGGAAATAGGGGAGGAACATCATCGTCTGATAGACTTTACTTGCTTTGCGGCTGTGGAGTAGTCCGATCATAATCGCGAATAGAACGGGCAGCACAATGCCTAGAACGATAAAAATAATATTGTATCCAATGGTGTTTCGAATAATAATCCAAGCGTCATTCGACTTGAATAAGAACTCAAAGTTTTTGAAGCCTACCCATGGACTGTTAAACACATTGCTCAAGAAGCCGCCGCTAATTTTGAAGTTTTTGAAGGCAATGATGATCCCGAACATTGGTAAGAAACAAAACAGTATGTACCAAATCGTCGTCGGCAATGCCAAGAGGGTTAGTTCCGTATCCTGCTTACGCCAACGAACTTGTAAGCGCTTACGTTTAACTTTTTGTTCAGCCTTAGAACTCATGTCTGTCACTCCTTCCGGTGGTTATTGCACTTGTTAAGTTCATTGTATTATAGGAGGATTCGATGCAACTAGATAACAAACTTGATACTATAGTCAACAAACGTTAGATTCGTAAAATTAAGAATGGGAGACGAGAGATACAAGAACCCATAAGAAGGAATAAATTAACTATTGACTACTCCATCAAGACTGTGTAATATGAAGTTAACTTCACGTGAAATAAACTTCACATTGTGAGATGTTAGGGGTGAATTGCTTGAAAAATAAATTTACAGAGCTATATTTATGCTCACTAGCCCTTCTCATCATGGGGTTATTTGAAATCATTTGGAATCACACGAAAGCTAATACAACAGAAGGATTGGTTTCCGGGATTTCAATATTGTTGGTAGGAGTAGGACTTTTAACTTTCGCTATAACTTCTCAGGTTAAATATAAGGCGAATAGAAAACAGTTGGATCGAGAGATGTCCAAAGAATATGACGAACGAGATGATATCATCGAAGGAAAAGCTTCACAATTTACGATGAGACTAATCATGTTGGTGACGCTCCTGATGATGTTTCTTTCAAATTGGCTTGCAATCCCAACGAATACTGCCTTAATTGTGATTATCGTATTGTGTGCGGGTACGAACTTATTAGCCAAAAAATATTATAATCATGTTCTTTAATTAGGAGTAGGCTATGAAAAATAGAATAAAGGAGTTACGTATAGAACGTGGTATCAAACAACAAGAACTAGCAGATAAAGTAAGTGTTTCTTCAAGAACAATTATATCTTTAGAGAAACAGCAATATAATCCATCTGTCTTACTAGCTTATCGAATATCTTCAGTTTTTAACTTATCGATCGAAGAGGTTTTTATATTTGAGGAAGATGACTGATCATCGTATACAAATATAATTAGTGGGAAAAATTCAATATAGAAATCATACATCATGGGGGTCAAAAAAATGGCATTAAAATTATTGTTTATCCTATTTGGAGTAGTCTTAGTATTATGGGGCATCTATAGAATGAAAACGGATGATGCGTTTGTCGGAAAGAATCAGAAGAGAAAAAATTTATTTAATCTATTAATACTTGGACAAGCCTCAGGGATTGGACAGTTCTTAAGTGGGATTTTATGCATAATATTAGGGATTGTATCCTTTTTCATTAAATAATGATACACATTCGTGCCCTCGGGCTGTCGAGAATTTGAGATTATCCCCTTTAAGTAGACACATACAAAGTAAGGATGTATGGTGTTCACTTAAGGGGGATTTTTTATTTTAAGGATATAAGTTATTCTCCAATATTTCATGGAAATACATGTTAAAAAAATCATTTACAATTCGGAACATACGTTCTAATATGGAGTGGTGATCATATTACATAGGAGGTTCATGATATGATAAACCGGATTTCAACACCATTTAGCTACTCAGCAGCTGTTTCGGCAGGAGATTATGTGTTTCTTGGATTACATAGAGGCTTTGGACAAACCTTTACTGAGCAAATACATGATACTTTATCACATTTAAAAGACACACTTAATCAACTTGATGTACCACTTCAAAACCTTGTAAAAGTTAATGTCTACCTCAAAAGTATTAAGGATCTACCCGAAATGGAACAAGTATTTTTTGATTATTTTGAAAAGGATAATTTCCCTGCAAGAATGACATCCACAACAGAGTTCATTGATTCAGACTGTCTTATGATGATTGACGGTATAGCATACCAAGGATTGGGACGGAAAACGATGGATTGAAGGTTCGAGGATACCCTTCATCCCGATAGCACGTTAATAAACTTTTACGTTTTGGAGCAGCGTCATTAAGGTGAGCAATGTTCCATAAACAGAACCGAAGCCTGTTGCGATGCCGTGTATTAGGAAATAAATCCTTTCTGCTTCAGCAAATCTTCTGTGGCCTTCCACAGCTTGTGCTGCGTAGTGGCATCCCCCCCGGGCGACACTGGTTCTATAGATTTTCCGGTTCCAACGTTAAAGTATCCGCCAGTCATTTTTTGATATTCTGGCTCCACAATTAAACGGGTGATAATACCTGCTCCTCTTCGTGGATCTCCAATACGAAGGGCTTTCAACAATCGTTCTAATACGGAAGCAAACCAAAGTTCTCGTCCTAGTCCGGTAACATTAAATCCTGGATTTAGTGCATTTACGCTGATTCCCGTACCTGCCCACCGTCGTGCCAGTTCAGCAGTGAACATAATATTAAATAATTTGGTTTTTCCATAGATGGAGGATGAGCCGCGAGCGGTAAAGGGAGTGGTATCCGTTAAATCCTCGGGGAGCTTCAAAACGCCGTGACGGTTTGAAGCTTCAGAGGCAACATTAACAACTCTGGCCTTACCTGCATTCTGCAGAGACGGTATTAGTGAATGTGTCAAAAGCCACGGCGCTAAATAATTGACAGCAATCATTTCAGGAAGCCCCTCGAGAGTGATACGGGGCTCAAAAGCATGGATTCCCGCATTGTTCAAAAGGACATCAATTTTAGGGTAAGCAGAGGCTATTTCACTCCCAACCCGTTTAACATCCTTCAATAGCGATAAATCTCCATAAAAAAAATCAATCTTGACTGATGGTGTAATCGCCTCAATCTGTTTTCTCGTAGCTTCAGCGCGTTCTTTACTCCTGGAAGTCAAGACAAGGTCAAATCCGCGTCTTCCTAATTCAATCGCGACTAGCTGTCCAAGACCGTTGGTGGCACCGGTGATGACAACAGTTGCTTTATTTGGCATCGTCATTTCTCCTTCATGTGATATAATTTTTTGAAGTAATCTATCTAAACAGCGTAAAGGCAGGGTGTTTAGTTGACATATATCCACTATAATGATTTGATTGATATATGTCAATCAATTTTGAGTTGTTTTTTGATCTAGAGAAAGGTGATTGAGGATGAAGTATAATGAATTCAAAAGTGAACCGAGGGAGAAACTGGAGATTGAATTGGGCGAGCAGCTTAACGCCCTCATCAGTGCTTCACATGCCTTGAATGTCAGAGCTGCTGCTAAATTCGATTCCTCCTTACAGCCTGCCGCCTTCCATATTGTTCGTTGGCTGTACTCCTACGGTCCAACAAATGCCGCCACTTTAGCAGAATCAACTGCGATGGATCGAAGTTCGGTCAGTCGCCTTGTCAAACAGCTCCAGACTCTGGGGTATGTGAACAGAGAAACGTCTCCTAATGATGGGCGGGAAATTGTGTTGTCTCTTACCGAGTATGGACAACAAAAAATAATTGATGCGCTTAAGGAGAAAGAGTCCGTTTTTTATGAACGACTCTCTGAATGGAAAGATGCGGAGCTTCATGAACTCATCCAAATGCTTAGGCACTTTAATGGATTCAATTGACGGATGAGAACAATTAATTAAAGCACAAGGTGTATTCAAAAAAGAATAGACCTGCGGGTGGTCGTGATATCCCACTATATGATGTGATGGTAGAACCGTAATTGGTGTATTTCATGATGGATAATAGATACTGTTTAATCACTTGAAAAGTTTAATAAAACAGCAACTTTTTAAATTTGTTGTTAAGCTTAACATTCCTGTTAGGGCTAAGAAATAGACTTTGCCAAAAAAGGAGCGCCTCGGTATGATGGGTTTGTCCACGGGTTCGAAACCCAACACCATCAAGGAGGCGCTCTTATCATGAAGTTTAAACAATCAGAAGCACAAAATCAACGAATTGAACGAATTACCACTTCTTATCTTGTAGTAGGCATCGATATGGCCAAGGAAACACATGTAGCACAGGTAACGAATTATCGTGGAATCGTGCTGACGAATCGGCATCTATCGTTTAGCAACACCATTGAGGGCTTTGAAAGGCTGCAACGTTGGATGGAAGCCATCCAGCAAAAGCACCGTTTAAGCAGCGTAATCATTGGTATGGAGCCGACAGGGCATTATTGGTGGAACTTGGCCAACTGGCTTACACATAAAGGATTGCAAATCGTCTTAGTCAATCCAGCAACGACCAAGCGCAATAAAGAAAACCGTGACAATTGCCAATCGAAGAGTGACCCAAAAGATGCACTTGTCATTGCAGATGTAGTAAGCCGTGGCTACTACTATGAACATACGAAACAGACCGACGTGTTCCAGCGGTTGCGAACCCTGATGAGCGATCGAGAATTTTGGGTTACGAATAGTGTTCGGTTACAAAATCGCATCATTCGTTGGCTGGATATCCGCTTTCCGGAGTACAGTTCAGTTTTTAAGGATTGGACCTGCAAACGTTCGATGGCCACACTGAAGGAGTTTCCTACGCCTCATGATCTTGCAGGGCGGTCTATACCGGAGATCATTGCGATATGGAGAAAACATATGCAGCGAGCAGGCGGTTCTTCAGGCACACAAAAGGCGGCTGAGCTCATTGCATATGCTAAGCGGAGTGTAGGGGACGTTACAGCTTTAACCGAAGCAAAGCAAGATTTTGTACGTCTAATCACGGAGTTCGAACGAATCACGGATATGTTAGTAGACATCGAAAAGCAACTCCGCGCATTGCTAGAGGAGATTCCCATGGCCGTCCAGCTCCGTTCTATTAAAGGTCTTGGTCCGATCTTTGTCGCGGCCATCTTAGCAGGTGCAGGTGACCTTAGACAGTATGAACATGGACGTCAGTTACTGCGCAAAGCCGGTCTAAATCTCGCAGAAAGTACATCGGGGAAAAGGAAAGGACAGATCATCATCTCTAAACGAGGAGACTCCAGCCTAAGGAAATATCTATACTTAGCGACCATTCAACTCATCGGAAATAATCCGATCTTTCAAGAATTACATCAGCACAATGTTCAAGTAAAACACATGAAAAAGCAACAGTCTGTCTTCAAGCTTGTGGGTAAAGTAGCACGAATTCTGATCGGTATGGTCCATCGAGCAGAAACATTCTCTCCCGAAAAAGCCAGCTATCTCGTTTCACAAGCAGCTTAAGGTATTGAGCCGTCACGTATATTGATTCGTTCGCGGGATTTTGACAAAGAAAGCACGGAGAACCGAGTTACTGCCCAAAAAGGGCTTAGACCCGTCCGCTAAACGCAATCGGTCTCCACACCTTGGATAAGTATGACGATGGAATGTAAGGGCATAGACCCGTCGAGTCATGGGATGGTAAACACCAGGGCAATTTGTGGAGTTTGCGTGCAGTAGAGTGAAGCGAAAAGGAATGGCTGAAGCGATTCCTCTGTTCCCGCATGCCCAAATACTGGACTGACGGCTCTCGCCTCCAGCTTTCCCCACCTTTAATACTAATCCATGGTGATGAAATCCTGCGAATGAGTGAGTATACGTGAGATAACCCCTTAAAACTGAGGGACGGGCAGTATAGTTTAATACAAAATTACATTACTCTTAATCATGGATATTATAATATTGTTTTGTTATGATAAGTTGTACCCATTATTTGGTAGTCGATTAACAAGGAGGTTATTCCATTTGTATAAGGCATTTCTTAATGAGGATACATACATTTCTATCTTAGAAGAGGGATCATTAAAAGAGGTTTTGAATCAATGAATAGCAATATTATTTGGGGGATAGTATTATTAGCGCTGAGTTTGTTTCTTAAGCCATTATTGGCGATTGTGGGGCTGAATGAAAGGTTGTTCGGATTGCACTGGCAAGGTGAAACTGTGTTTTCATTGAGTCCATTCTTAGTTCGGATTATTCTAGCAGTAATTGGGATTATCATGCTTATCATCGGCGGTATGCAAGTTGCAAAGCAGAAGAATAAATAGTTGAAAGGATAGAGAGCACAACAATTGATCTTGCTACAATATTGAACATTTATAACCAAGGTATTGAAGACCGCAAAAAATTATTATAATCCCCAAACGGGGATTTTTTAATGTTCGTAGAACAAAAGGAGCCAGTAAGGCTCCTTTTGTTTGTAGTTATCACGATTTACGAAATGTGATCTCGATATAAAAAAAATGTCGTGTGACAAAAACATAGTAACATTGGAAGCCGCTAATCATGCGGCTTATTATTTTTATGATATCAAGTTCTTGTCAAAACGCAATGACAAGAACTTGATATCATTCCCGACTGATGATAAGAACTTTGTTACATTCCCGATATGATTTTATCGGAAGCAAGCAAGTTGGAGCTGTCATTTTTGTTAAACTAAAGGGCAGGTTAGTTGAATCAAGCATACTCTACGACGTTGGAACAATTAGCCTTAAGATATCGTCATCATAAGATAAGAAGTTGAAAGGATTTGGAAAAAACAAGCTGGTTTAATGGATAAGGGGCGGGGATCAAGATGGACAATGCACGCGGATACAGGTTCGTTGTCAACGGAAACGGGCTACAAGGCACAATAGAGGTGGAGTGGGCGATAGAGTGAAAATTCTCATACCGCCACTGGTGAATGGATACGAATTAATTTCGATCCAGACAGAACAATGAAGGGGGATTAGTCATGCAGTTAAAAATAATATTAAGTGTGTTCTTCATTTTGTTATGTGTTGGTTGCGAAGAGCAAAATATTACTGACGATACTACTCCGGAGTCGCCAGTGTCAGTTGAGAAAAAACAGGACTCAATTCTTGTTGAGAACAATAACGATGGAATGTCCCGTCGCAACCTAGAGTACGACTCGCAGGTGAAAGGTAAACTTGTGGTTGATCCGAACTATTTTAATCAAAATGAATTGAAACGTGGTGAAGTTGTATATTACAAAACGCCCAAAATTGATAAGAAAATATATCCGCTCTTAAATCCTCCTGAACATAATATCTCGAGGGTAATCGCTATCCCTGGTGAAGTTGTGCAAATAAAAAAAGGTCAAATTTATGTGAATGGAAAAAAGTTAAATACGTTTTATGGAAAGGCTCTAAGCTGGGGATTAGATGAAGAAGAGTATTTTAAGACAGTCAATCAGCCAGGATCGGCAGTATGTAACGAATCATGCCAGAAAAACATGAAGGAATACTTTAACATGGATATGGAGAAGTTTAAAGTACCAGACAGTCATCTATTTGTCATGGGTGATACATGGTGGAGAAGTATAGACAGTCAGATCTATGGTCCTCTTCCCATTAGTAATATTATAGGCAAAGTTCTGGGGTATGAAAAAAAATAATGGATTGTACTAATTTGCTGAGCTAACGGGACACGATAGTTTAATAAATATCTAAAACACGGCTGCCGGCATAGATAGGTAGCCGTGTTGCGCTAACGTGCTGAAATCGATAACAAAATTCCATAATCTTATAACAATTTTCCATTTATATCCTATTGAAAAAAGGATATATTGTTTTCAAACAATAAGATATTAGGATGGTGATGTAAATGGAAAATTGCCTTATTTGTAATCGAATCAACATGAGAAAGAAGGTACGAATAAGTATTTTGTAGCAGAATTAGAAACAGGGTACGTAGTAATCGGAGAACACCAATATTTCGAGGGTTATACACTATTTCTATGCAAAGATCATAAGTGTGAACTTCACGAACTAAATAAAGAATTTAAGGAAAAGTATCTTGTTGAAATGAGTATAGTATCTGAAGCTGTATTTAATGCTTTCAAACCAAATAAGTTAAATTATGAACTTCTTGGCAATGGCGATTCTCATATGCATTGGCACACTTTCCCGAGAAGACTGACTGAACCAACCCCCAAGTTTCCTGTTTGGTGGACACCTAGAGAAATCATGTATGCAGATGATGTTAAACCGAGCGATGAAGCTTTGGAGGCGATGAAGAAAAAATTATTAGACGAGTTGTCATTAACTAATGGGAGATTATTGCAGTAGAAGATAGCTAAATAAATAACTAAGACGCGGCTTTCGGCATTGATCGGCAGTCGCGTTTGTACTAACGGGCAGATTAACGTTGTGGCTGATTCATGATAGAATTCCTCTAATAGGTCATGGTGTTTTATAGATAATATGGGATTTGCAGTTTGGGAAATCGTTAAGGATTAAAAAATGGAGGTTACCCAATTGAAATACTTTATAATTACTGGATCATCGCGTGGTATTGGAAGAACTTTGTCTGAAAAGCTTTTGTCACCAAACCACCATCTATTTTGTATATCAAGAGAAGTAAATAATGAGTTACTTTCTTTAGCAGAATCCAACAATGTTTCAATGGATTACTTTGATGTTGATTTAAAGGATGTCCATAAGCTCGACGATTTAATGAATCAAATTATCCAAAAAATTGATGCATCTATTATTGAGTCCATCTACTTAGTTAATAATGCTGCAGTGGTTAAGCCAGTTGAATTCATAAGCCAGAGTGAACCTAATGGGATCATAGATCATATGAATATAAACTTAATTGCTCCTATGCTCTTAACGTCAAGCTTCATAAAGTATACTAAAACATTAAAGGTAGACAAGCGTGTCATGAATATCTCTTCTGGACTATCATTTAATTTGAAACCAATGTTAAGTTGTTACTCAACATCTAAAGCAGGTCTCGAAACATTTGTGAAATCAATTGGAGTAGAACAAGGTGATGTTAAAATTATGGGTGTTAGACCTGGGGCAACAGATACACAGATGTATGAAGAATCAGTGGTAACTGATGAACGTGCGAGTGAAATCAAGTTAGCTAAAACAAATTATGCTGCGGAAAGAATACTAACATTCCTATTGGATAGATTCGAACATGGGAAAGTAGTAAAAGCATGGTGATTATCATTTTGGATAAGTGATTCAACTAACGAGACACGATAGTTCTGATTTTCCTTCCTCTACGGATAAGTGATTTCCTCAATAGGTTCACCAAAACTAGCAATCGAAAAGAAATCACGCATTTCTTTTTTTGGTGTATAATGAATGAGGTTATCCAAATTATTCCAAAGGAGATGTTAAATGATGTCAATCAGTTTGAACCCGTATTTGATTTTTGACGGCAACACGAAAGAAGCGGTCCATTTTTACGAGAAAGCGCTGGGCGGGAAAGTGATTAGCATCATGACGTACGGAGATATGCCGGCGGACCCGAATCATCCGTTGACGGATGACATGAAGGATTGCGTTATGCATGCGCACTTGAAAGTCGGCGACGCGGATCTCATGTTCACCGATAACTTCCCAGGCACGCCTTATCAGCCAGGCGATACGGTTCAGATTGCCATCCATCCCAGAGAAGAGGCAAGAGCGAGAGAAATCTTCGCCGCTTTGGAAGACGGCGGACAAGTCGTCTTGCCCATTCAGAAGATGGATTGGAGCCCCTTGTACGGGATCGTAAAGGACAAGTTCGGGGTTACTTTCCAAGTGAATGTCCCAGGAGAGCAGCCACAGTAATACCACACAAACTTCCGCTCCACCTTGTTGCGCTAACGGGTCACGATAGTTGAATAACAAACCATTGTTGAGCAGGCTTCCGCAGTCTGCTCATTTTATTAAGTTAACTCCAGCGAACTAACGTTCTGTATAATGAGAGGGGAGAAAAATGAATCCAAATAATAATATATTTAGCACTTTAGACGAGTATACGGAGAAAATTCAAAATCGAATTGCTGCATCAGCAGGAGCATTATGCGTAATTAAGGATAACAAAATCATACATGAATGGTATTCCGGGTTTCATCACTTCCATAAAGGTGCGAGAAAAACGGGAGCAGAATCACAGTTTAATGTTTATTCAACGAGGGTTACATACGTGGGTCTTGCTGCCGCAATCGCGCTTTATGATGGTTATATTAAAAGCTTGGATAGTTTGTTAAGCGAGTATCTTGTTGGTTTTGATAACGATATTCTTGGTAACACGACACTAAGGCATTTAGTCACACGCACAACAGGTCTGCAATTTAAAGGGAAAAGTGTAGTAAAAGGCTTTGTATCGGGTACAGCATTCGAAGGAAAAAAACCTGAAATCCTTGCCGCTATTGTTAAGAATGCAACTGGAAAAACGGTTTCTGAAATCATAAATGAAAGAGTCTTTAAACCTATGAATTTTACACGGACTGAATGGAGGACAGAGGGAAAAGAAACTTTAGTATGCGATATTAATGATCCCCACAGTTTCCCTTCTTTGAGATTAGAATCTAATGAGGGTAGTGACCGTAATCTTTACGTAAGTGCGAGAGAACTAGCTCATTGGGGAAATTTACATTTAAACAAGGGGATGTATGAAGGTAAACAACTGCTTCCGGAAAAAGTATTCGATATTGTTACATCGGTTCAGACCCCAGATTCATTGCCAGTTCATTTACCCAGACTTGGCTTCTTCTGGTGGATTCAAAATTCAATGGTGGAGAATTGTGAAATTGGACCAAGTTTACCGGAACAAACTTTTCAGATTCTCGGGGCATCGGGATGTTCATGTACAGTGATTCCGAAACATAATGCGGTGGTAGTAAGGATGACAAATAGCCTTTGGACTTTTGGTGGAAAAAAAATTATGATTATCTTTCGGATATTCAGGAATTTGGTAATCTTGCCGAAGATGCATTAAGAAAATGGTCATAGTTCAACAAATACATGGAGCAGTTTGCCGGTGGCAGCTGCTCCATGTATTTGTTGATGGTATTATGCGCGGTGACGGAAAGAAATTACCACCGGCTGCTATCATTTCTTAATCTACTAATAGTAAGTTTAAGCGAGTAATAACCGACTATTCAACTAACCTTTAAATTCCCTAAAGATTGTTAGCTGCGCGAACATTACGAGATAATAGGCATCGGAATGATAGATATGAGACGACGAGTAGTATAGAGACGATTATAAATAATACAGCGCCACTTGTCTGGATGAATACGTTACCGCCTATATAAGGTCCAATGGAACGAGATATATCCCAATGTGTTCCATGAATTGAGAAGTATAGCCCTCGATTCGTAACTGGTGCAATACCAGCGACGTACTGATGAAGCCTGGTAAGTCCTAAGCTTTCTCCGATTGTCATCGTCAATTGAGCCACCAGTAAAGGCCACAACACGGAGGAGAACCCGTATAAAAGTGATGTCATGGTATAACAGAGACAAGTGATTAACATGATGGTTATGAGCGACACATGCTCCGTTTTTTTGATAAGCCAGACTTGCAGTCCAACAGATAGGCAAGCTTTTACGGTAGCCAGAATAGCGATCACAGACAAGTGATTGGTAAAGATAGCTTGCACATGTATACGAAAAGTTGTTTCTGTCTGTGCATAAAAGAAACTGATTGGTAATGTACACAACATAAGAAGGATTACATGCTGATGAAGGAATACGAACTGTTTTGTTCGTCTGAATACAGATCGTGACTTATCTATAGAACGATCGGTCTGAGAATCTTGAACAACGACCGTTGCCAAAGGTTCATTCAGGTGATTTAGCGGTGCAGTCTCATGGGTGGTCTTCCAAAATACAAGCACGTAGATGAGGAGCGAACATGCTTGCAAACCGAATACGAGAGCGGGCTCCAAGACAAATACCAGCAAACCGAGTACGGGACCAAGTCCTTGCCCGATATACCCCAAGGTGTTTAATACACCATATACTTCCGCACGCTTCTCATCCGGGACGATATCGGCAATCTGAGCCCGTTCTGCCGGAATGTAGAAGGACTGACCAATTCCATTCAGGATATATAAAAATGCGAATAACCAAACTGAATCTGCAAGCATAAATCCGGTCATCGCTCCTATTTGTAAGAACAAGGCAAATATGATGATGGGCTTTCTCCCGTAACGATCCGTAATACTGCCGCCTGCGATCGTAACTACAATCTCTGCTAAAGGTTGCAATCCGACGATAATCAAAGGCAACAGAACGGAACCGTCCAACTTCTCGTATAAGTACAAGAGTAGAAAGGGCGCCAGCATCGAACCAGTTAGACTTGTTAGCAACTCTCCAAACATTCTGACTTGCAGCGTGGTATGATAGTTTTGCACGATATAGTTCCAGGTGTGTTTCAGCTTATTCATGAGTAGTCCCCCTTTTGTTTTTACATTGTAAAGCGGGTGAATAAACGTAAAAAGGGAAGAGTTTACTCATGGTTTTTACAGCTTTTTTAGAAAGGAACCATGATGATGCAATTACTCGAAGATTATTATCGGATACGTACCCCCTATCAGCATATTCCTCTTCATCAAGGGATGACGATTTCTATTGATCAATTATCTGAGCTACTCTGTTGTACTGATCGCAATACCAAGCTGATTATACGCAAGTTAGTGGACCAGGGGCTGATTAGATGGGTTCCCGGCATAGGAAGAGGGAATCGCTCTCAGCTATTTTTTCTCGTGGAATTGGGAGATATCTATCAAAAGATTACAAAAGAGCTTGTCTACCAAGGAAAAATTAAAGAAGCATTAGCGCTTCATCATACCTATAAAAAAACGCTTCCTCTTGCCCATGAACAGTTCCAAAATTGGTTTGACACACAGTTTGGCTATCAGCAAGATTTGTGCAACAATAAACCGCATGATACGTTACGTTTACGTTATGACGATGTGTTTAATATTGTGGACCCCATACACATGTATCTGCGTTCAGATTGCCATATTGTTATGCAAATTACGGATACATTGCTGCACTATGAACCACGCACGATGAGTACGAGAGCTCATTTGGCTCATCATGTCGAGTCTAGTGAGGATGGACGGATCTGGACCTTCTATTTATGCAGAGGTGTGCAATTTCATGATGGAAAAGAACTTGATGCACAGGACGTCCTATATACTTTTGAGCGAGTACAGCAAGAAAATTCCCCTTATACATGGATGACAGAGATAATAGAAACAATGGACGTACTGGATGCGTACACCTTACGTATTCAGCTTGCGTACCCTTGCTACTGGTTTGATCGGTTTGTTTGTAGTCCACATTTGTCCATTATGCAAGAACAAGCTGCTAGACGATCCCAAATGAATGGCGGAAATCATTTAATTGGGACAGGCCCATTCCGTTTAGTCCGAAATGATGAATCGATGGTTGTGCTGGAGGCTTTTTCATCCTATTTTCGTGAGCGAGCTTTGCTTGATAGAGTCGAGATTTGGATCGTACCAACATACGAAGACACGATAGATAGCCAGGAGAGCACCTACGATCTGCAAAGTGTCCCATTCGTAGATCAAGATGCGTCATGTCAGGTAGGAATAGAAGGAGACAGGCGAACTGCACGTATGGAGTGTAATATTACTTTTCTCAGCTTTCAGCAGATGCGTGAAGGTGTTCTATCCTCTCCGTATTTCAGACAAGCTCTTTCTCTGATTCTTGATGCCAAGCATTTGATTTTAGAGGTAGGGGGAGAACGTGCAGAGACCACGGATCGTTTCTTCGCACATGAACTCCTTGGGATGGATGGGAGCGAAGTGGGTCGTGTAATGGGCGGAAATATGGAGGAGATGGCAGAGCTAGCACAACCCGTAAGACATTTGCTTTTACAAAGCAATTATCAAGGCGAAACGCTTCGTCTGTACACGTTTAAGGAAGAAGATCATCGACAGGATGGTGAGTGGATAAAAGCCAGGTGTGCAAAGTATGGTATTAAGCTGGAAGTATTCCACTTTTCCACTGAAGAATTACTAACGCCAGAACGGATGAAGGAAGCAGATCTGATCCATGATAGTGCCACGATCGGGGAAGATGTGGAGCTGTCCTTGTTACAACTTCTTTTGTCTGGGAATAGCTTTCTCCATCAGCATTTTAATGAAGAACAACGTGAATTCATCCAACAGACTGCTCAGAAGTTATACGCGACTAAAGATAGAAGAGAACGATATGAAATTTGGGAAGAGGCAGAAGGCCATTTATTGACTACGTATGGGTACCTGCCCTTATATCGTAATTTAATTACGATGCGCTCACAGCCTGCGTTAACAGGTGTAACAATCAATGCGCAAGGGTGGGTAGATTATTATAAGCTTTGGATGAAAAAAATGTAGTTGAATAGCGAAACGGCAATTAGAACGGGAAGTATAGGTTCTGACTTCCGTTTTTCCATCACCTTAATTATTAGTCATTTCTAGAGATCGGCTGCCTTTTCTCAACTAACGGAGACACGATAGTTCAACAACATGAATAAGATAACCATAGGGGATTCGGCTATTCTGGCGGTGCTGGTTAGTCAAATAGTCGAATAAATGCAACAGTCAAGGGAGTTCAGGATCTAGGCAAGAAGCCAGATTCTGGACTCCCTTTATAATTCTGGGGAAGGTAGATTAAAACGTCTTCCGGACAATAGTCTCAAAAAAGTCACAACATATTCATAGGTCCATCATAAGCAGGCTGTATCTTTATAACATCATCAAGAAGATATGGAGTGTTCCTATGATAGAAATTAGAAATGTAAGCAAAACCTATTATCCGGAAAAATCAACCCCGATCCCGGCTTTGAAAAATGTAGATTTCGTGTTACATAACGGTGAGTTCGTCGCGATCGTCGGAGCTTCGGGTTCGGGAAAATCTACACTTCTCAACATACTTGGAGGTCTGGATAAGCCCGATTCAGGAGAGGTGTATATCAACGAAAGCCCCATGTCAACGTTTGACGATGACAAGTTTTCAGATTATCGGAAAGATCACGTCGGATTTATATTTCAACATTTCCATCTCATGCCTCACCTGACCGTGTTGGAAAATGTAGAGTTGGCTTTAGCCATGAGCTCGTATGAGAAAAATGAAGCACACCAGAAATGCGTACAAGCCATTCAAGAAGTCGGTCTGGAGAATGTGATTCACCATAAGGCTGGCGAGTTGTCGGGAGGACAACAGCAAAGAGTTGCCATTGCTAGAGCGTTGGTCAAGTCGCCAAACATCATATTGGCCGATGAACCGACAGGTGCATTGGATTCTCATACTTCACAAGAAATCATTGAATTGTTGAAAAGAATTTCCGAACAAGGCCGATTAGTTGTTGTCGTCACCCACGATGAATCGGTTGCTAAGCAAGCCTCGAGAATCGTTCGCGTCAAAGATGGAGAGATCATCGAGGACCTGAAACAAAGCGGCGGTGACTTCGTTCAAACAGTGGAAGCTCCCGAGTCTCCCCGGAAACGTTCGTTCCAACTGAAATCCGCATTCAGGCTTTCTTATCATAGGATCAAGGAAAAGAGGTGGCGATATTTCCTTGTATCGATAGGCATTTCCATGGGGATATGCGGATTTTTCCTGGCTATGGCGTTCGGGAGCGGAATCGACAATTATATGCAGTATTCATCCGATAAAGTGATTGACAGTAAAAAGCTGGATTTTAAAAAAGAACAAGATTATATGATCAGCGACGATTATTATGCAATCAAGAAAAATAAACATGTCAAATTGGTGCAGCCTGAATTCGATATATCGGCAAGAATCGAGAAAAAGCCGGACATCATAAGCTTTGACGTCAAACCTTTGCATAAAGAAAAAAACAGAAGCGAATACGCATCGCCGAAGGTGATGTACGGTCAACTTCCAAAAGATGAGGAGCATGGAATTGCCTTGTCAGAAAGTACAGCCCAAAAACTGCTGAAAGAAGGGGAGAAACTAGAAGACTTAATCGGCAAAGAGATCACAATCAAATTTCTGTCCATGGACGAAGTTACGAACTATCCCTCTCGATGGGACACGCAAACCATGAAGATCTCAGCCATTACAGAACGATCATTTATCGGCAAAGAATATTCATACATTCCCTATGATTTCCACACCGACGTTGTCAAACGTTCCAGATTTATCGGAAAAGACTCGGAAATCACGACCAACAACTATGAAGTGTACTTGGACGATAAAAGTTCGATCCAATCGGTCGTGGATCAGTTCAAATCAAGCTATACCATCACAACGCCTGAAAACGTATTGAAAGAGTTAACTTCAACATTCAAAAATATACAGCTTGCTATGACGGGGGTCTCCATTCTGATCCTGTTGATCTCTTCCATCATGGTAGGAATCATTTTATTTATCAGCGTATTGGAGCGGAGAAAAGAAATCGGCTTGTTCAAAGCAATCGGCGGAAGGAAAAGAGAAGTTCGCTGGATTTTCTTCTCGGAAGCAATTCTGCTCGGAGGCATGGCTTCTATTAATGGGACCTTGCTCGGCATCATCGTACAGATTGTATTAAATCAGGCGCTGGAACCGAAGATTCATTTCCAGTTATTAAATATTAACGTATTTACGATACTTATATCGATAGGTTTTGGTATCTTGATTAATGTCGTGGCAGGTACGATCCCTGCGAACCAAGCGGCAAAGTTAAATCCGATTCAACTACTTAAACAGGAATAATAAATTTAAAGAACAGGGTGATAGTCATGAAAAAAATAGCGTATTTGCTGCTCATCATTTCGATCTTAACCGTATTCACTGCATGCGGTAAAAATAATTCGGGACCGACGGACAAGCCTGCAACATCTCAAACGATGCAAGAAAACACGAAGGTTGAAGAAAACGAGAAACCGGACGAGAAACCTCAAGGGAATCCGATGGAAAGCAACCCGATTGAAAATAGTAAAAAAGTAAGAGAAATGATGCCCAGATTAGTAAAAGATATTAAAAAGATAATGATAGATGATGCAAGCAAACTATGGCCATCGTTCAATAATGTGGACAAGCAGATCTTATTGTTGAATCCTTCGAACAAAATGGCCTATCTCATCAACAATCAGAAATCTGACATTGGGCCTAAGGATCAAGTAATCGAGTACAGTACGGATTCCATAAAGGATGTCCAATTGTTGGTTATGCCGTTTCAACTCACGACATTCAATGATCATCCTACCTATGTATTTAACGTTGAATTTGCTGCAGAGGTTTTCTCTAGAGCAGGTGATAAAGCATATGAAGAGATGTTTAAGTTTGTCGTACATGAGGGGATTCATATGCTGCTGCAGAGTGGAGAATCCGTAGAAGGCCTAGGCGCAAGAGCGGAAACCTATCCGGAAGATATCGACAGCAGATATTACCGAAATGAAATGTATCAGTACCTGAAAGCAGCTTCTTTATCTAAGAACAAAGATGAGAAGCTCGATCAGATTCAGCAAGCGGTATATTTTTATGAATTGTATTTAAATAGTAACAAAAAGAATAAGCAGCAAGATGGTTATGATAATATCGAAGGAATGGCCACGTATTTACAGGAAAAAGCCTATCAGCTGCTTATTCATCCCAATGCGACTGCAAAAGAGTTGAACGATCTGACTGCACAAAGTATTATCAGTAATGTTATTTCGACAGATAAAGATAAGTTGCTCTTAAACAAAGGTAGAGAGTGGTATGACATTGGATCCCTGGCGATCGCTGCCGCCGTGGATTTGGAGCTTAATAATAAAGCTATATTCACAACTTCACCTTTAGGATTGTTGAAATCCAAATTCGGCAGCAAAAAAGCAGAAGGCCACGAAAACATAAAAAAGGCTAACAATGATTATTACATTTCATATAATAATCGGTTAAAATCATACGTAGATGATATCGCGTCCAAACAGAAGGATAACAATTATGCCGCAGTCAGAATCCCCGTGACAATCGCAAACTCTTCGTTCACACTCGAGGATATGACCGTGGAATACGAATATAAAGGTAAACCGGCGGAAATACAGACAGCAACAAGGGAAATCGTACTTGGAGATACCCGGATTAAGCTCAACCGAATGAAATCCTTGTTCATAGAGGAACCAATGAAAGCTCCGAAAGCTCCGACGAAGATGGATCCCAACATGGTGTTTGGCTATACGATTGTATATGTTCCTAAAAAGGACATCGAAATCAGCAAGGATAAGCTGCTGACGATCCAGAGAGACGATCTTCTCGTTTTTGACGCCAAATATGAGGAAAAAGACGGAGAGTATCAAGTATTGATAAAATAACAAATCCATGTATTGGAGCAGGCATCTTCATTCGTACGGTATGCACTTTACTGTGAAGATGCCTGCTTTATTAAACGAGGGGACAATAGATGAGACGAACGATATTAATCATAGAAGATGAAGAGAAAATCGCGAATATTATCGCTGACTATTTTACAATGAATGAATACAGAACCCTAATCGCGACGGATGGGAAGGCTGGTCTACAAGCCTTTGAGGAGGAAGCTGTCGATTTGATTATTCTCGATATAATGCTACCGGAAATAGATGGATTCTCCGTATGCAGAAGAATTAGAAAAAAATCGGATGTGCCTATCATCATGCTGACAGCACGCTCGGAAGTAGAGGACCAGTTGATGGGATACGAATTTAGAGCCGACGATTATGTGACCAAGCCGTTCAATCCTGAGATTCTTGTGGCTAAATCTAAAGTTCTTCTGGAAAGAATCCATACTGCCAAAAAAGAAGATGTTGGAAGCAAAGAGACCTTAACGTTAAAAGGAGTTACCATCAATAAACTTACCCGGGAAGTATGGATCCAGAGTACGACTATTGAATTGGAGCCGAAGCAGTTTGATCTTTTGCTGTATTTGATGGAAAACAAACATATTGTCTTGTCCAGAGATCAAATCCTAAATGAAGTATGGGGGTATGATTATTTTGGAAACGGAAGAGTGGTTGACGCCCAAGTCAAAAAACTTAGAAAAAACCTGCAGCATAAAGCCTACCTAATCAAAACCGTATTTGGTTTAGGGTATAAATTCGAGGTGGAGTAATGCGGATGAGAGGGATCGCCTATAAGCTTTTTTTGCTGCATGTCGTCTTATTTGCCGCCATATTTATCATCCAAATCGTCTTTCAATCCATGTATTTCGAACCCTACTATGTACATACGAAAAAGCAAAATATGAAAGAGATCGCACGTACAATCGAATCGAAAATTAAAAATCATGAGCAGACTGACGTGATCAATAAGTATATTACCCAAATGTCGGAGAATAACAACGCTATCATTTCGGTAATGGATTCCGGCCTGCAGCCTCGCTACGGATCACGATTAGACAATAATTACTCGCAATTTGTAGTAAGGACCAAAGACAACAGGGAGTATAAAATCATTGATGACTTTTATACAATCTCATATAAAGAAATAAACGAAGAAGAAAACATCTCCATCGACGGTCTTCTATTGGATGATAAAGAATCTTTGGTTCTCCCGAATAAAATCCGCCTCGGCACACGAATCCTGGAACCATCCCAGATATCCTCGATATTTTTCGAAGGAATCGCTGAAAGTGATCACGACATGATGAATGAGCAGCCGAAGCCCATTGTAATTGAAGGGAAAGTGGTTTCCAAACCAGCGGAAAATAAATCCTTCACAGCGCAAAAGAATGTCCTCATCAAAGAAATGATCAACATGACCAGCAGAAATGAAGGGCAACCGATACCCGATCAAATACATACGGTTCGAGACACTCAGACGTACATTAATAATTTGGTGTTAGTCGAAAATATGGACGGAACAGATCTAGTATTGCTGGCGGTCACTTCTCTCCAATCCGTAGATGAAGTTATCGGCAATTTAAACCAGTACTATATCATATTATTTGTTTTTACATTGATGATTGTTATTATGATCGCTATTATTTTTTCCAAGACATTATCTAAGCCTCTGGTTAACATGAGCGTCATCGCAAATCAGATCGCAAATCAAAATTTCAGTGAAAAATATATCGTCAAGTCCAAGGACGAGTTAGGACAAATGGGCGAAGCTTTAAACAAAATATCTACAAACCTGGAACAGAAAATTAACGAATTAGTCCATGCTAATGATAAACTGGCACAAGATTATGAAATGGAGATGGAATTGAAGGAAAAAGAAAAAGAGTTTGTTGCCAATGTATCTCATGAGTTAAAGACACCTTTAACGGTAATCAACGGCTATGTCAAAGGCATAAAGAACGGGATTTATGAGCAAAATGCTTCGAAATATTATGATGTAATCTTGGATGAAGTCGACCGAATGACAGAAATGATACAAGAAATGCTAGATATTTCGAGACTGGAGTCGCCTACCTATCAACTCACGGAGAGCACGTTTGACTTATGGCACGTCTTTTTGAAGGTTTATGACAAATTTAAAGCGATGGCTGAAGAGAAAGGATTGAAAATCCATTTTGAAATCGATGAGGAAGCTTATGTAACAGGGGATATCAAAAGGATCGAGCAGGTTATCACCAACTTATTTGTGAATGCCGTAAAATATACACAAAGGTACAGCCAAATCAACATCAACATCATCTATGATGACAGTACTCAAAAATATATGTTCAAAATTGAAAATGAAAATACCCGTATCGCAGGTGAAGAAATCGACCGGATTTGGGATCCGTTCTACAGAATCGAGAAATCTAGAAATAAAGAATTCGGCGGGTCAGGCTTGGGCCTGGCGATCGTAAGTCAGATATTGGATCTTCATCATAGCAGTTACGGTGTTCATAACACTGAAAAAGGTGTCGAATTTTACTTTGATTTGTATGCAGTGAATATGGAGTTTTAGGCTATAATGTAAGCCATCAAAATAAGTCATACTATGATACCATTCTTAAGATTGATGACTTGTTGAAAACTTAACTAACGGGTCTCACATTAGCATAATAAATACCTAAGACGCGGCTGTTCTTTATTTGCGGGAGGGGCATTTTCAAGCTCGAGTGGAGGATTGCCCGATCCGGCAATAAACGCCGTCAGGAAGCCATGGTCAAAAACGACAATAAACGCTTCCTTGTAGAGGGCCGTAAGCTGGCGCTATTAAATAAAAATACATTTTTGGTCTTGTGTCATGATCGGAATCGCATTATCACTTGACAACCCCCATGCTTTTCAAAGTGATTTTGGTTGTGACGTTTACTTTTGCTTCAGCGAACGCTTTGCCCCAATCATCCTCCACCTTTTCATACGATTTGAATTGAAATGCTCGCGCGTACAATCCAAGACCGATCGGATCAATTTGATGCTTTTGAAATTTTTCGATTAGCTGTTTGAATTGAACATTCATCTGTTCTTCTATCAGCCGATCCAGCTTGTCTGATTCTTTTCTCATATCGAATGGAAATAGCCGTTCCGACAAAAGGATCCCGACGCCGACTTGCGTCCCGTGAATGAGAAAAATGTACTGCATGAGCGTGATATCGTTATAAGCGTATTTCTTCATTGATCGTCACCTTCAAGCCGATTCGAGCCCTGTCTTTTTGATTGCACCGCCCTTGAGCTAAAAGGACGTTTTTTCATTTTCCAGAGAGGCAGCCGAATGAATGTATCTTTCCAATCCGCCAATCGGACCGGCGCCAGCGGGCTTCCATAAGGGGTTCCGAGCGATTCGAGTGAAACAAGGTGTACCAGTAATGTCATCAGTCCGATCGTGAGGCCGACTATCCCAAACAGAGAGGCTATGATCATCATAGGAAAGCGAAGCAAACGGATAGCCGCGGACATATCATAGTTCGGAATAATGAAAGACGCGATAGCGGTCGCAGCCACGACAATAATCATCAGATTGCTTACGATTCCTGCCTGTACGGCAGCCTGACCGACGACAATCGCTCCCACGACGCCTACGGATTGTCCAACGGGTGCCGGGAGGCGAACTCCTGCCTCTCTAATCATTTCCAGCGTAATCTCCATAATAAGCGCCTCCATGATCGAAGGGAACGGTACTTGCGCTCTGTACTCTCCGATATTAAATAAAAGCTTCAATGGAATCACTTCATAGTTGAACGAAATCAATGAAATATAGGCAGCCGGCAAAAAGACGGCAAGGAAAAAGCCGAAAAATCTCAACAGACGTAAAAACGATGAAACGAGCCAGCGAGTACTGTAATCGTCAACAGTTTGAAAAAATGCGGTAAATCCGGCCGGTGCGATTAAAACGCTTGGCGAACGATCTACCACAACGGCGAATCTCCCTTGTAAAATCTGCGATGCGACTGCGTCAGGCCGTTCCGTTAAAATGAATTGCGGAAACGGGGTGTACGGGTTGTCTTCAATGAGTTCCGCCAATTCCCCTGTATTGATGATCGCATCGACATCCAATTGGCGGATTCGATCTTCCAATTCCCGCAAGACTTCAGGATGAGCGACGTCTGCCAAATATAATATCGAAACCGCGCACGCCGCCCTGCTGCCAACCATGAGTCGTCTGATCTTGAGCTCCCGGTTCGGTATGTAACGACGAATTAACGCAATGCTTTGGCTGGACGTTTCCACGAATCCTTGATGTGCCCCTCGTAAAGAGGCTTCAAGCTGAGGGTCTTCAATTGCCCTCTGCGGCCATCCTTGGCTGTCAATGATGAGAGCGTTGCTGCTGCCATCGACGAACAGAATGCTTTTGCCATGTAAAATAGCGTTTTCGACTTCCGTCCATTCATTCGTTTCACTTATTTGGCCTGCCGTTACGGACAGATCGGAAACTGTGTTGCCGTATCCCTCTTTATGTTTCAGAGGATCTATCACATTGTTGTTTAGGGAGGTCTTATCTACGAGTCCATCCAGATATACGAGCGCAGCCAGACGTTTTAACTGTTTGACTTCAAGCTGCCTAATCACGAGATCGGGGGTCTCCGTAAAAGCTGCAAGAAGTTCGTCAAGGTTGGTTTTTAAATCGGAACTCAAAGAACGATCGATCCAGATATTTCCGGCATACGGGGGCTTCTTTTGGTTCGTTTTCGGATATTTCCTAAACCACATCATGATTTCACCTCCGTCAGCGCTAACTCCATTATAGCCAAACAAAAAATCGTTTAATCGTGATCAGCTCGAAAGCGAAATGCCGGCAATTGGACGGTCGGTGAAAAGTTAGAAAATGAATAAATAATATAGAATGCTTTACAATGAACGGATTTAATAAATACCTGAATACTTAGGTAGATAATTTTAATCTGACAGACTTAACAAGACCGCCCATAGTAGAAACTATGAGCGGTCTTGTTAATGTAGCTAGTATTGGTGGATTTATATTTATCATTTGCAATCACAAAATAATATCGAAAAACGTCGGCGAATTTTCCGAAAACAAAATCTAACTCTATTCCACCTACCCCATGGAATCCAAATGATAATAACCCATCTTCGGAGTAAGTGCATTGGCCTGTAGGAAGCTGGCCTCATGTGGGAACCCCAATGGGCTATGTCGTTGATGTAAATACACCGGGTCAATTAATTGCATCTCTTAAGAAACAATAAGGACAAAAAACCAACAAGCCTAATAGGTCCTGTTGGTTTTTTGTTTTGTTGGGGAGAGGTGTTACATTTTATTAGGCACTTTTTGAATAATATCGGAGTAAATCTTTATTGGACTCGTAAAGCTTCCTTTTGTAACCATATCCTCAATATAAGATGTTGTTGTTACTTGATCTACTTTATAGAAATGTACATAGGTATTTGGATAAGGCGCTAATGATGGATCGGTATTTTCTACAACGGTACCTGCTACATGAGTAGTACCGCCCTTATCATCGGTGACAAACTGTCCTACCAGAGCTGCTTTTCCGTCTTTGATTTCAACGACTGAAGTAGTATGACCATCGTTGAAAAGATAAGTTGTTGCTTTTCCTGCAGGGAAGTAGTAACTATGATTTTTGTAAGTACTAAAAGGAAGTGTTTTAAAACTTGATGTCACAGGAAGCGATATTGATGCTTTTCGTGCAACTTGAAGGTCATCTTGCTCGAGACGACTTACATCGAAGGTATACTCGCTTGATGCTATGAAAACGATTTTCCGTGTTGTTTCATATTGCACATGATAATCTAGGGATTCTGAAACGAAACGAATTGGAACGAGCACACGGCCATCTTTGTTTTTAGCAGGGGCGTCCATTTTTATAGGCTTTTCATTTTTATAAGCTGTTGAGCTGTTCACCTCAATGTTTAAGTAATCCCCGTTCTTGTTCTGTATGGTCGTAATATGAGTATTAGGATTCCAAGCATAAGATAAGCCTAAGGATGCAAGCGTCCGAATAGGTACAAATAGTCTATTATCTTCTTGTATCGGGTGAACATCCATTTGAATAAAATCTCCATTCACATTCACCTCAACCTGACTAAGATTGCTCTTAGGAGTTGGAGCTGCACCCGCTTCAGATGTCAGTGGATGACTTAATAATCCCAATCCCAATCCTAAGGCTAATACCGACAATACTTTCTTCATATCAAAAGATCCACCTACAATTTTGAGTTAAATGCGGTAGTTTACATTTAATGGTTAGACGCACGTTGTAAACATTAAGTTGCGCCGTTGCAATAAGGATCCAAGTTAAAAAGGGAAGACGAATGATTGTCTGCTCTATTCATTTACGTCTTATACCCGATAACCTCAATATCATGTGTGTTACTTGGTGTAAGTAAACGTATTCGCAGTGAGTAAGTACTTCTCGCCTTTTATTTGAATAGAATCTTCTGTTATATTTTCGATTTTCCCGCCTCCAATCAATTGCCCACCAGAGAAGACAAGGATAGGCCACTCTTCGAGTGCTGCCGTATAGAAATGAATCGTAGACGAAAGTGATGAGAACCCTGTATGTCCGAAATTGAAGTTGTATTTCATTAATTTCACCTCAATTTGTATATTCTTCATAATAGATGAAAATTCCTATGTGTATGATGATGGTTTATTGACGACTTAAGTAGGGAGTAATATCAGAATCATCGTTGAGTGAGGAAATAGAGAAATTAACTAAATTAATTGAAATGGATCTAAGCTAGTTTTCTAAAGTGACGTTTTCATAGTTTTTTTAAAATTTTAAAAAATATTCTATATATACATTAGAAAGTTTTCCAAAGCAAATTCCGATATAGTAAGTAGTAAAATTCTTGAGGAGTTGTTAGTGTTGGAGAGTTACAAGGAATTAGATCTTCTATTTGAAGGTCTCAATAGACTAACTGGTGTTCGGGACATTGCCTATCATCGCTTTGGAGAAGGCCGCATTAATCCAGTCTTAAAGACGAATACAGACATCCTAGGAATTGAAAAATGGAAAAATGCGCATGCAAATAACCCGGTATACATCCAACATGATCAGCTGCTTAGTGATATCTGCAGAGAACCGAGGACACTGGTTGTACAGGATGTAAAAAATGATCCTCGTTCGGCAGATGAATTTTTTCTTTTCGGTATTGACAGCATCATGATTATTCCAGTGTTAGTTCAAGACGATTTAAAAGGGATCGTAGTAGTTGCCTCTATCGGGGAACTCCACTTCTTTGATGATGAGGAGATCGAAAAGTCAGAACAAATTGTTGAGCAGTACATAAACATCTTCTAACAAGATATAGAGGTAATGGATGGGAGCGTGGGCTTTGTGAAGATAGCAGAAGCAATTTTGAATTATCTAAAAGCTGCTGAAGTCGAATATCTGTTTGGGATTCCGGCAGGGATCATTGGACCGATTTATGATTCTTTAATTGAAGCCGATATCACACCAATCATTACGAAAAATGAAGCTGGAGCAGCATTTATGGCTGCACGCTACTCTAGTACTTCGGGTAAGCTTTCCGTTTGCGCTGGAGCAGGTGCCGTGGGCGTTAGCAATATGATGAATGGGATTGCCGATGCGCGTCGTGCTAAAGCGCCTATGCTCATAATTGCTGGCTATATCAATCGATGGCAGATGGGTAAAGGAGCTATTCAAGAGCTTGATGGGGAGCAAATGGTTAAACCTGTAACCAAATACAGTAAAACGGTATTGAATGAGAGCGACGTTATTGCTGAACTGGATAAAGCGGTACGCATAGCTTTGACTCCACCATATGGCCCGGTTTACCTCTCAATTCCAATTGATGTTCAACGAGCTGAGTTCACTGGTATTATACCCAATCCACCTGTCCAAGGGGAACTTCAAGGGTTAAAATCGAATGCTGAAAATTTGATTCAAGCTGCTGAATTGATAAACAGTACTACCAAAGGGTTAATTATGGTCGGGCGAGGCGGTCGTGGATTCTCAGCAGAGATTATGCAACTCAGCCAAAAACTCCAGTGGCCTATCATTACAACACCAGCAGGAAAAGGGGTTATTCCTAGCGATTACCCTTTGAATCTAGGGAATTACGGATTTTCCAGTACCGATACTGCCTTGGAATATGTAAATTCGGATGACGCTTCTTGTGTTCTTATATTAGGGACGAGTCTGGGTGAAGCTTCAACGCTTAACTTTAATGAAGTGCTGGTGAAGAACAGAAAGGTAATTCATATTGATCGGGATGTCAAAGAACTCGGAAAGGTTTATAAAACTGACCTCTCCATCCATGACGATCTGATGAATGCGTTACCGTTTCTGATTAATAACACTAAAACTTTATCATCAATATTCACGAGAAGTCTGTCTTTGAACGAACCATATGTGAAGAATCATACTGGGTTGTCACTCCGTTTATTCTTAGAAAAGCTAAAATCAATAATGCCATCAGATATGAGGTATGTCTGTGACATTGGTGAGTTCACGAACTTTGTCTTGAAATATCTCGAAATTCCGACAGGTGGCGATTTCGAGATTAATCTAGATTATGGTGCAATGGGTTCTGCTATTGCTGGGGCCTCCGGATTATACGCTGCGGACCCTACTCGCCCTGTTGCGGTCTTCGCTGGGGATGGCTGCTTTTTCATGAATGGTATGGAGATATTCACTGCTAAGGAATATGGAATTCCTGTAATATTTATCATTATCAATAATGCCATGCTCTCATATGTAGAACGAGGGCAACAGTATTTGTACAAACGTTCAATCCCTGATTACAAGCAAGAGAGAATTTCTATTGCTTCTATGTTGGAAGTAGCCGGTATTCGTTCAATTTCAATTAATCAACTTGAAGACGTCGAAAGTATCCCATCGTTTTTACAAAATCTAACTGGGCCTGGTGTTATTGAAGTTAATACGGATGGAAGTGAACCAGCTCCTATTTTGGATCGTCTTAAGGCACTTGTGAAATAATCATCACTCTAACAATAACAATACGAATATGAAACTATTGGAGGAATAATATCATGGGAAGCTTTAATATTCAAATTAATAAACCGAACAAAATTTTTAACGCCGAGGTAGAGGGTACTTTCTCGCCTGAAGATGGTATGAAATCAATCGAGGCCTATCAGAAGGGAATTTCAACTATTACTCCGAGTGAATACGAAATCCACATTGACTGCACAAAACTGAATGTCTCTCATCCGGATACAATGCCGATACTGGAAGGATGCTTCCAGCTATATAAGAAAGACGGATTCAAAGTAATTAAACTTACGATTTCTAAAAACCCTATTCTGAGCATGCAGCTTAAACGAGTTGGCCGTAAGGTTGAACTGACAAATCTCGAAATTATTGAAGCCTAATCTATTACATTAATTACTCAGAGGAGTGGTTTACCTGACAGCGGTACAAATTCGTGATATTGCGATTTACCATCCGGAAAACGAAGTGTCCAACGATTATTACATTGAGAAATTCCAAAAACAAGGATCAGACGTTACCGGTTTACTCAAAGCGCTAGGGCGTAACAAGCGGTTCATTATCGACAATCCTACTGAAAACTCACTGACCATGGCAGAAGAGGCAGCTAAAAAAGTGCTGCTGAGTTCCGGACTTACTGGTCCGGACCTGGATTTAATTATTTTCACATCCCAAACTCCGGAGTATTTATTACCTAGTAATGCATTAAAGCTACATAATGCTCTTGGTGGGGATTTAAACACGACTTGTTTTGATATCAATGCAAATTGCGCAGGTATGCTTGTAGCTGTGGAACAAGCGGCCCGATATATGATCAGTAACCCTCGAATCGAACGGGCTTTAGTCGTTGGAGCAGATCATTTTTCAGTGCATACACCGGATAATGCGGTGTATCATTCCAACTTCGCTGACTCAGCAGTAGCGGTTTTATTAGACCGTACTACAGGTTCGAAAGGATTTATTGATTCTGTTTATCAGACGGATACATCCGTGATTAACAACTCGTTGTTCCCGGGTAATGGCCTTTCGAATCTGTACCGCGAAGAGTTTTCAGCAAAGGACGCACAAGTTCAATTCATACCGTTTGATGACTCTGTATGTGTTAATTCTGCATTGGATTCGATTCAAACTTTGCTTAGGCGCAATGAGGTAAGCAAGGAGGAGATAAGTGCTTTCTTGTTCTCCCAGTTCTCTTTGGGTAATGTGAAGTTATTATCCGACCGGCTAGAACTTCATATGTCTAAAATACCTTACATCGGTGACAAGTATGGGTATACTGCTACGAATAGCCCGTTCTTGGCTTTATATGATGAAATAAAAGCAGGTAAGATAAAACGAGGCGACTATTTGTTGTTCTGGACTGTTGGAGCAGGTTGGCAAAACGTTTCAATTCTAATCCAATATTAAAATAGAAAAATACCACCCACTATCAAGAACTTAGTAAGGGGTGGTATTTTTCTTTAAAAGTATCATAGGTGTGTAATACAACGTAAAAGGGGGCATTATTGTTTCAATTGTGAGGGGAACTTTGTGTCGACAGACAGATGTCGGGTGACAAGAACATAGTAACATTCCCGATGAGTGACAAGAACTTTGTAACATTCCCGACGAAGTGCAAAAAGCGCTGGAAATCATTTGAGAGCATTTCAGTTCTTCTCATCAGTTCAGTAGGGAATGAGATTAGGCATTTTTGGGGACTTTCATCATGGCGTGACCGTCAATTCAAATCCTCGGCATTTTCGGAAATTGTATGTTAATCGAACCTCAAAGTTTGAAAGAAATATTTGTTACTGTTGTGTCGGAGATAAGCACTGGTTTATTATTTTGTAGGGGTTAGTTTTATTAAGGCTGTACAGATGGCAGTGCTTATAACCATGGTACATATCTTAATCCTTCTCATAGACAGCTATTACAAGAGAAAAGAGAGACGTAAGGGACGTAGCTAAGGGGAGCAGTATTTCCTTTTTCATTACGCTCCCTCAGAGAAAAAGGATTTCCTCACGAATGCTCGCTCATTCGTAGAGCGATCCCTCGAAAACTGACAGCGCGGGCCACGTGTATTTCTTGAGCGATATCTACGCCGATGACCAGATGATGAACGGTAATGTTTTCAATGAGTTGATTTTGCTTATCTTGTGCTTTAAACTTCATAGTAGAGCGACCTCCTGATGGGCTTTTTGAGGCTTTTGACCTCGTGCGTAACCCCATCTTACAGAGGCGCTCGTTTTTGTTCAAACTCCAAATTATTCGTATTATAGGAATTCTAACGGGACATGATAGTCCAATTAAAAAGCAGAAGGCAATTGGCATCTAAGTGGGGAAGTGTGTATTCTCAGCAGATTGTTATAACCAGGCTGCCGCTAGATCGGCAGCCTGCAGTTCACTAAACCCTTCGTTCTTAACTTTCGATAATCTTATCTAACGAGGTTTGTGCATCACGGTTTGCCACTTTAGCAATTTCACGATCCGTTTTACTTCCTCCTTGGATGGTATCCGTTGCATTTGCCTGCTGGTTCAATTGCTCTTCAACTTGTCCTATCCCATGCGCCCCTTGATGATTCCGGCTTGTAGGCATAATTATCACCTCCGTTAACATTTTTGAAAATTCCCAAACTTATTTTTTTGTCAGCTTTACTTCGAATTATTTTGTATTCTAGATCTTCCTTGATCGTTCGGGTCGTTTGATCGTGATGGGCTATGCTTTGGTTTGTTTTTTTTGGGGTTGGTTTTAGTGCTCATTTTATAGTTCACCTCCTCTGTAATCCATAAAGAGTATTTCTCCAAACCGTTATCTTTATTAGAATATTAGGTGCTAAACTAACGGGATAGCGTATGCGGGCCATCCGCCGGCACAGCTTCGCTATATATTTCAACGAGTGGAGAAACAATGATTATAAGAGATTTCTACCCAAATAATCTGGGATATTGTGGTACGATAATCGTAATAGCCGGCATAAACTGTACGTTGGTAGAATGGGTAGAGGGAGAGCAAAAACAAATTGTGCCATCCGTTAAGGAGGCAGGGTACGTAGGTGAAATGATTGGGAAGTTACATAAACAATCATCATCTTGGATGGTCCCGTCATCATTTACCCGCCCCATTTTTGATCATTCGAGAATTGTACAATCAGTAGAAAAACTCAAACATCTTGCTAATAGGGATGAACTCGATATAAATGATGTGGAAATTGTGCAATCAGCTGGAGAACGTGCAATTTCTATGATGAACGGCATTGAAAGAACATCCGGCAATTGGGGAGTCATTCACGCAGATTTGATTCCAAGCAATTTTCTTTTTCATGAACAAGAAGTAAGAGCCATTGATTTTGACGCTTGCGGGCTTGGCTATTTTTTATTCGATTTAGGTTGGACATTTTCATATATTCACCCCGCCTTCAGAAGTCATTTGCTTGAAGCTTATACCAAACACTTCGAATTGCCTCATAATTATGTTGAACAACTGGAAGGCTTCTTTGTAGTAGCCCAACTCGAAACCATGCATTTTTGGATTGGGCTGCCTGAATCTAAAGAATGGTTACCAGGTCATATTAGTAAAATAGCGAGTCGTGAATTTAAGTCCTATTTGAATAAAGAGGAATTTCTGTTTAGCGGTACTCCATACTGGGAGTAGTTTGTTTAATTAACAGGCAGTAGAGCGAGGTGAAAGGAGTCGTATTATCACTTGCTCAAACCTGCGTTTAGATATTGGCAAACATGATATTTCTGTGCAAGAATTGCAAGGCTCCATTTCGTACCATTACTTATAATTATACTTGAAAGAAGGATCTGAATGGATTGGCTAGCCCGCATGAATAACGCAATGGAATATATCGAAACACACCTGTCTGAAGCAATCGATTACGACCAAGTGGCTAGATTAGCCTGCTGCTCAACTTACCATTTTCAGCGGATGTTCTCGTTCATCACAAATGTTACGCTGGCGGAGTATATTCGGCGCAGGCGGCTTACCTTTGCCGCATTTGAGTTGCAAAACACTAGTGTCAAGGTCATCGATATTGCATTGAAGTATGGTTACGAATCACCCGAGGCATTTTCCAGAGCGTTCAAAAAAATGCACGGCGTGGCGCCGATGTCCGCGCGCGACAAAGGTGTTTCACTTAAGGCCTATCCTCGGCTATCCTTTCATATTTCGATTCGAGGAGATGTGGAGATGAATTACAAAATCCAGGAAAAACAAGGTTTTGAAATGTTCGGCGTTTCAACTTTGGTCAATGCCGATGACGTGAATCCGTATATTGAAATACCTCAATTTTGGGAGAGGTGCATTTCCGACGGAACAGTAAAGCGAATTCGTGCCGCCGCAGGTTTGGGGGAACATGGCCAGATCCCACAACCGGAATCAATCCCGATGGACAGAATGATATTCATGGATTGTGGAAGCGTATCTGGGGCGAGTGGTTTCCGAGTTCTAATTACGAATTTGCAAATGGCCCTGAGCTTGAAATGACCTATGATCGAGGCAACGGCATGTACGAAATGGAAGTTTGGATCCCTGTCGTTAAAAAAAGTGAGTCGTAGGCATAGTACTATATCATTATCTTAGTGTTAGGGGCGATTTCCTTTGGAAGGTGTGAACAGAATGGATAATGCAATCATTGCGCAACATGCGCTGACGCAGTACGATATTAACGTTGTATCCGTATCACCAGTAGCTCAAAGCGGCGCTGCGGTTTTCAAAATTGAAGATAATTGTGGATTGCTCTACAGCCTCCGTGTTCACAAATCTAAAATCAGTACGCTTGAAAAGATGTGGACGCGCCCAGATGTGCTGAATTCTGAGCTGGTATGGCTGGATGCGCTTAATCGCGATACGAGTCTCACCCTCCCTGTGCCAAAACGCAATAAGCAAGGGTCATATGTTACACAAGTGGACGATATAAATTGCACGATGCTCAGTTGGGTGGAAGGCGAGCAAAAACAATACTTTACCAGCGAACAAGAATTGAAATCCACCGCTGAAATGACGGCAGCTTTGCACCATCATGCCAGTAAGTGGCAGCCCCCTTCATCTTTTATCCGTCCAACGGTTAATCGTGCACGCATACAGAATGCTCTGGACTTGCTCAAGCAGCCCGTGCGGGAAGGGTTATTAGATGCACACGATGTTCAGATCCTTGAAGCCGCTGGGGAAAAAGCGATGGTCCTGCTCGACACTCTCCCTAAAAATAAGTTGACTTGGGGCGTATTGCACGGTGATATCGTTCCTCCCAATATCGTGTTTGTAGATGGGGTTGCAAATCCCATTGACTTTGGCGCGTGTGGATTCGGTCCTTTTCTCACTGACTTGGCCATCACATTTACCTTTATTCATCCCAATGCCAGACAGCAATACATTGATTGGTATGGAAAGCACTTTCCGCTACCAAATGATTATGTGGCGCAAATAGAAGCATTATTTATTTCGCTAGTGCTAATCGGGATGAGGAACGCTCTTGGTATACCTGAATCGAACAATTGGCTGCCGACGCATGTGAAAAAGTGTGCATCTCGTGAATTTGGCAGGTATGCAAATGGGGAAGGGTTTTTATTTACAGGCACACCATGTTGGGAATGATAAGCAATTATATTTATTAAGAAAAAGATCACTTGATTTTGCTTACTGAAAACAATAGTTGAAATAACGTGAGTTCAAGAGAGGGCCATCCCCACAAAGGATGGCCTTAAAACTTGCCATTACAGCCAGCGCGGAGAACCGTATCAGTACGGATCATTGAACTAACTGGGAACGATAGTTCAACGATGATCAACTAAGACAAAGCATATGCTCCCTGTTCGCGTTAACTTATTATTTATTCATATTTGTAACATTTTCCAGAGCATAAACGTCTAGGGGAGAATAAATGATATACGGAGGGAAACAAGATGAGAAATGTAATGATAAAACCACTGATGCTGCTTATGTTAATCGCCATCTTCAGCATGGGCATTAGCGGTTCCGCTTTTGCTCATAAAGGGAACAATGAGAGTAAACAAGACAGGAAGGACAGCTTGAACGCGGCAACAGCAGTGACCATGATCGTAAAAGGCTTGGATTTAAACATCGACAATATTAAATTTATCAAGCAACCGGAGGCGAGCGACTATTTTACGAAGGTTAAAAACGACGCTTCATACGCGGAATACTTCATCATTGCTCAAATAAACGGGCTAGCAATTCCGAAAGACATTAATCCTTCCGCTAAAGTCACCCGGGAGCAATTCGCCAAATGGCTGTTTAGCGCATTAAGCCATAAGGGAGATTATGCATGGATCGAAATTTTCCAAAGCGTTTCGGATGCCGACCAAGTGACAAACGGGTACATGGACAGTATTCAGAAGTTGCTCATTGCCAAGATCGTATCCCTAGACAGCAAGCAACGCTTCTATCCTAAGAGCTATATCACTCGCGCAGAAGCTGCCGATATGATCAGTAAAACGTTAAAATTCATTCAAAACACAAAATCGGAAACACCTGATCCTTCTCTCGGCCAAGTAAAAATCACTTCATATAAAGAAACAGATTCTGTCACCCGAGTTACGTTATCCACTCTGGCTCCTCATTCTGGATATGGACTCGAGATTACGGGCATCCAATTCTCGAAAGGCATAGCTACGATTCAATATAGACTCGTGCAGCCTGATCCTGACAAAATGTACACCCAAGTCATCACGGAGTTGAAAGCCGTGACTTATATCCCTTCGGACCACAAAGCTGTACTAGGGGCAGTACAACCCACAGCTCCATTCCAAGACTAGTCTTTGTCGGTTAAGGTGGTTCGCAATCAAAACACGATAGTTGAATAAAACATAATGAGCAGGCTGTGGCAGCCTGCTCATTTTATTAAGTGAACGGGCAGTAAAACACATACTTACAGAACTTTAAAATATACACTTCAAACGTAGGTAAAGTACTTTTTAAAATGTATTATCTATATATTTCTTTAACAACCTTGATTATGATTACATTCGAAGACCAAGTATTTACTTGGTAGGAAGCGCTATCAATTAATCCGAATTGAGGAGAATAATGAAAACATCTATCCATACTGAAGTAAGTGAAAAGTTAAATACTTACATGAATACATTAGAGGATCAAGGATATTTCAATGGAGCGGTACTGGTTGCTCAGGAAAACCAGATATTATTGAGTAAAGGTTTCGGTATGACCAATTTTGAGCATGATATACGAAATACTTCAACAACGAAGTTTCGTCTCGGTGCAATAACCAAGAGTTTTACAGCAATAGCTATCATCCAGTTACAGGATCAAGGATTACTTAACGTCAATGATCCAATCGGTTTGTACATATCGAACTATCCAAATGGAGATATCATAACCATAGATCATTTACTTACCAACGCATCAGGAATTCAAGATTATCCAAATTTTCCTTATTATTGGGAAAAGACAATGAGGCTTTATTCGACTATAGAGCAAACAATTGAATCGTTTAAAGATAAACCGCTGCAATTTGCTCCAGGGGAAGGCTACAATTACACAAGCTCGCCCTTCATTTTGTTAAGTTACATCATCGAGAAGATCTCAGGGATGTCGTATCAAAAATATATAACAGATAATATCTTAATTCCTTTGAATATGAGAAATACGGGGGTTGATGATGGCAGAACACTCCTGAAACATTACGCTTCGGGTTACTCAATATGTAAGGGAATTATCCCAACCGAGTATGTAGATATGTCATTGCATGCAGGAGCCGGAGGGATGTATTCCACAGTCGAGGATCTTTATCTCTGGGACCAGGCTTTATCTAGGAACGGAATTCTCAGTCAGCAGCAATGGGAGCAATTATTCGGGAGTAATACCTCGCCATTTGGCAGCTACGGTTGGGTAGTCACAGAACAATTCATCAACAACAAGCCAAGAAAACGGGTATGGCACAGTGGGACCATGAATGGTTTTTATTCGGAGTTTAATCGCTATATAGATGAGAATATCACTATTATAGTATTGAGCAATGTGAACCTTACACCTGTAGATGTCATCTGCGAGTGTTTAGCGAAAATAGTGATGGGTGAAGAAGTCCTTCCACCAAATCCCGTATCTCGGATAAGTATAGCCTCCAATGAATTAAGGAAATTTGCTGGAATTTATAACATTGGTGAAGAGGAGACAACTAGTAAAGACTTCGCAAGGGCAACTGAGTTAAGGGAAGCCTTGGATAAACTATCAAGTATCGATAAGCCTAAATTCGCCGTCGGATTGTTTTATGAAATATTTTACCAGCACGGCATCGACCCTTCAAAAACCGTTGTAGTAACCTATGAAGATGATACCATTTACTTGTTTATGCAAAAAAATAAAGGTGCATGGTTTAAATACGAAATCGTTCCGATCTCAAAACAAGATAACTTCCTAGTATGTACTACGTTGCACGTAAAAGAACAGATAGAGTTCCGAATTGAACCAAACGGACAACTAAGGTTAATTCATATAGATCCGCATGGTCATCGTACTGATGCGATTAATGTATTTCCGATGGGGCAGGATAATTCAAATAATTAAAGAATTATTACAAAGTAGAACTTTTCAATCATCTGATATTTTGCTGCATGAAAAGTCAGGCGACTTGATCTACCCCATGATATGCTCCTATTGAAAGGAGGGATCGCCGTGGATTGGCTTCAACGTATGAACCATGCTATTGACTATATTGAGGACAACTTAGAAAATAATATTGATTATGAACAGATTGCTAGAATTGCTTTATGTTCTGTTTATCAATTTCAACGTATGTTTTCATTTGTACTTGAAATACCTTTATCAGAATATATCAGGCGCAGAAGGCTTACGCTTGCCGCCTTTGATTTACAAAACAAAACGAATAAAGTGATTGATGTAGCCTTGAAATATGGATATGAAACGCCAGAATCATTTTCGCGAGCATTTCAAAATATGCATGGCATGACTCCTACATCAGCGCGCAATGCCGGAAGTCAGCTAAAAGCCTATCCTCGCATCTCCTTTCAAATTATATTAAAAGGAGTTGTAGGGATGAATTATCGAATTGAGAAACGGGATGCTTTTCAAGTTTTTGGATTAGAGGATATATACAATATAGACGATATTGCGAACCAACAAGGCGTATCGATCCCGGAGGTCTGGCAAAACATATGTAAGAATGGCGAGTTTGACAGATTACGCCAGTCGGTATCTGGGGATTGGTGGCGTGAAGGCAATTTCAGCAAGGAAATTGGAGCAGTTTTTGCATACGATTCTTACAAATTCACAAGTAATACCACTTTCCCTTATCTTATCGGGTGTTACAAATCGGAGAATAGTAAGGTCGATGGATATACCGTTGTTGATGTTCCAGCATCGACTTGGGCGGTATTTTCAACATTAGATGATGGAAATGGCAGCGGCAACTATGATTTGCGCTCATTAAAAAATCGGATATTTTCTGAATGGCTTCAAACATCAAAGTTTAATGTTTTAGATGGCGGCAATTTCGAAATGTATTGTACAAACGAAGACGGTTTTGAGTATTGTGAGTTATGGTATCGAATTGAGGAAAAGCAAATAGGATAACCACAAAGCTCGCTCCGCTAATGAAGCACGATAGTTCAATGCTTAAAGGCTGCCATATGGCAGCCTATTCTTATCTAACGGGCAGCATTCCTATTATGAAGAAATATGAGATTTGAGAAATAAAAAGACTCCTTGGTATGATGTTTATGGGTCCCTGATGCTGGCCAGCGTCGGATCCAAAAACAAACCAAGGAGAGACTACAAGATGCATTCTACTCAAAATGAACGAATTA
>NZ_JBYTDT010000014.1:0-153592 GCF_058791655.1 Paenibacillus sp. EB106-05-06-XG162 | reverse complement strand
CTAGAAACTTCTTCAATGATATTGAATTTCTCTATTGCATTATATTTTCCCCTGGCCATGAAAAAGCTCCCCTTACAGTAACAGGTTTTATTTTTTCACCTGTCTACCGTAAGGGGAGCATATCAATGATGGGAGCTGCCTTCTTTTTTTATGGCATAGGATCAAGAACGGATTTATCATTTCGTAACCGCTTTATAGTATATCGAATCACTCGCTTGAATCGCAATCGCTTCCGACGTATCAACGCCTTGGATGGCGAATAACTTGGTTCCTGGCGGGTAGGAAGTCGCGTGATTATTCGGAGTCTCCAGTATCTCGTCCGTCGATTGCGTTGCGATCTCGCCGATTTCTTCCCCGATATCCGTCACTTCTTCCGTTGTCTCATGGTACACACGATCATTCCATTTCACACTCGGTGAAGAAATAGAAGCGATGGCATGATGATTCATCGTGACTGTATCTGTCTTCTCCCCGATCTGACTCGCCGAGCAACTTGTTAATAGTAATAATGCTAGTAGGATCGTTAAAGTTTTCAAGAACAAATCACCTCAATTTTCTATCGTCATTCTAGCCGATTTTCTCCGAATCGTTTATACCCGACTTGACTGGAATACACTCCAGAATAATTCCATCCTTCGACCGATTAGTCAGAATAAAATTCTGTTGATAGAAACCGAGAAAACCTGAATATGTCCATACTTTCTCCATGTTTATACTCGAGAGAACATTGCCTTTCTGATCAACCTGCGTCATCGTACTTGTGTCCGAATCCATCAACAAGAGTTGTTGTCGATCATATTTCGTCCTCCAAAAGCTATCATTGTTATGGAAAACGACTCTTTTTTCATAAATCGGTTTACCTGTTATGATATCATACCTTCCATAGACCAAGTTACCGGGGGCTGGCAAGGGTCCGCCCGGACCTGGTGTAATACTTGAATTATTAACCACTAATTCTCCTTGTTCTATCGTAAAATCGCTGGAGGTGTTCCAATCCATCAGAATTTCGACTTTTTTCTTCGTTACTGCATTGTAGATGGAATAGAACTCCCGCACTTGCACTAAAGCTCCCCCTTCATGCTGGACAATGAGATAAGGCCATTCCAATTCAAACTCCCCTGTTAAGACACTTTCATATGATGAACTAGGCGGGATATTCACATCGATTTTCGACAATGGTTTCTTCCAAGGATATTCATAGATCAATACCGGACCTTCCGAATAAACGGCAAGCTTTTCTGTCGAACCAGAGGCGGGAGGTGACCAACTGATATGTACAAATTTGTTCTGCTTCATCCACGTTTGAACTGTAGGAATTACAATTTCCTGCTGCGTCAGAACTTTCCCCTCAGTACTTAGCGTGAATTTCATCACTTTACCCCTGTCTTTGGCAATGACGATGATCTTGGATGGATTATTCATTATCTGAATGTCATAGATGAAATCAAACTTCTTTTCCCACGATTGTGTAAATGTTGCTAGATCAATGCACTCGATTTTACCCAAGAAATTGTCAATCAAAAGACGGTGCTGGTCATCGATCGCTTTCGAACTCCTAAAATCAAACGAGATCATAGATTGATTGACCTTAGATGTATCCAATGCAACTGCCAACGATGGGACGAATAACAACAAGGCCATGATCATCCAACTGATTTTTTTCATCCTACATAAATCTTCCTTTCCTCGAAATACATAACATCTTAACGTGATTCTCAATACAAAAGTTGCTAGTATTTTCCTAAAAATAACAGAAAGAAAACACAGCAAACAAACCGTATTGTGCCAACTAATTATTCCACTTTTTTGTCATTTATAGGAAAATATTTTCATAGAAAGAAGGTTTTTGTAAATTTATGCAGAATGATATATTTGTCATTTATTAACATTACAGGAGGTTTTATGATGAGAAAAAACCAACACAGACTGGGCACCATGGCTATTGCCGTAGCAACCAGTCTCACCTTACTGCTAGGAAGTACGCCTATGTTCGCAGCACCAACATCCTTCGGGAAATGGGCTAGCCGTACGCAAACGCTATCTGTCTCCAGTAGTGCAGATTTATCGGCTTGGTCCAGTGGAGCATCCAAATGGAAGAATTCCTCGAATTTCCAGGTGACTGCGAAGTTGGGTGTGGATGCAACGTATTATGCAACAGATCTTTATAATGCAAATGTAGATTGGGATGGAAATGCCTCCTATTCCACGTTAAGCGGCACGATCACAAAGGCGACATTGAACTTGAATACATACTTTACGAATCAAACGAAATATACGAGCAGTATCAAAGCAGGAGTTGCAGCGCATGAAATCGGACATTCCTTGGGCCTCAATCATACGTCCGTCGTGGAGACTTCTTCGATCATGAATCCATATACCTTTACAAGCACGGGTTCCCTGAACAGACCACTCTCGCCGGCTTCCTCCGATATTTCCGTGGTGAACGGTCTGTATCCAGCGTTCTTCATGAACAATACACCAGAAGAAGAACCAGCAGCAGCTGGCACTGAAGGGGAAGAAGTGATTCACATGCATCCATCATGGGCTGTCTATTATGCGAACGAAGCCGAACTAGCTGCGGCTGCAGATCTTGTCGTCCGTGGAAAAGTAGTGGAATCCGGTCAGAGTTTCTTCCGCCAAGGCGATGCAACGTCCTATGCAACATTGAGTCAAATCGATGTTCTTGATGTTGTTAAAGGCGATGCTGCCCAAGCGGTCAGTTCGATTACAGTCACGCAAATGGGAGGAGACTTCGGGAATATCAAAGTACAGGCAGATGGTTCTACCTTGCTGAATCAAGAGCAAGATGTTGTCTTGTTCCTTCGCGACAATGGGGATGGCACCTATCGTCCAATTAACCAGGATGATGGCATTTATGTCAGCACAGGCGGGGTATTCCAGAATATCTCTAACGCGGACTCGCTCAATTTCTCCAGCTTAACAGAACGGTAAAATCATCGAGATCAGCGATCCCTCTACATTACAGAGAGGTCAAAGAAAAAGAGCAGTTCCTAGGATTCACCTTGGGGACTGCTCTTTACTTTACCTGATAATCACAACATTGATTTCTCAAAGCTAACGCAGTAGATTTGGCCAATGATCACTTGCTCGCTTGTGCCCAGGCGTCCAGCTGCTTCTGCTTCTCTGCGATAATCTTGTCTAGACCCGCCGCTTTCATCTTGTTATTGAATTCCGGCAAGTTCGCTGCCGGGTCTAATGTACCTGTCTCCAATCCTACTCTGAACTGGTTCATCACGTTCGTGACGGCGGCTATTTCTGTTTTTACCGGGTTAGCGTCAAATGTAAAGCCCATTGCCTTCGAGCGGACCGCAGATTTGTTGAATGCCTGCATCTTATCCCAAATTTGCGGATCTTCTCCTTTCCACACGTAAGAAAGAAAATTATTACCTATTCCCACTGATTGAACATATATCCGGTTTGCGTCGCTCCGTCAGGCATCGCGATCATATTTTCAGACTTCTTCACATAATGCTTACCCTCAATACCATTGTCGAGGAGATTGACGATCGCTGGATCCGAATACATCAGATTCAAGAATTGCATCGCTTTGTCCGGATTGCCGCTGTTTTTCGAAATCGACATCATAAATGCAGTGATCCCACTGGTCGACGTAGTGGGTTTGGTCAATCTTACAGCAACCATTTCTTTGCCAACCGCTCTGGACTCCTGCACTTCATACCCTGGTTTCATGTTGGCGACATAACCGAACGCTTTATCCGATTTCACGAGATTTTGTAGCGCTGCCCCAGCTTGCTCAGAACTTCCTTGGCCGCCCGTTCTCCGGTTTCAACAGCTCCATTAAAAAATTGTTGATACTGCAAAGACGTATGTTCACCGGCAAAGAAGCAATTGCCTTCTGGTTCGCCAAATACCCCTCTGTATTTTGTGTATTGCCCTAATTTGTAGCAAGAGTACGAGCCTTTAGCCCATCTTTGGCCAGGCCAATAATCAAGCACCGCTTTTCCGTTCCACTTATCCGTCAATCCAGGCAAATCATACTCCATCAATTGCAAAAATCGCGCTGCGTGATCGTGTTCAGAGCCTGTACCGAATTGATGACCGATGCTGCCACCCGTGAAGTTGACTAGAATTCCAGATTCGCCCGCTTGCGCTCTCGTTGCATCCCACGTATTCTGATATCCCCCGTTAGAGACAAAAGATCCGCTGCTGCTGTGCGACATCCAGTGACGGTTCGTAAATTGCATAGCCAGTTTGGAGTTCGTGGATACACCCATTTCGGCAATCGCTTCCAGCTTCAAATCTCTGAACCCGGATCGGCTTAAATCAACATCCCGCAAAGTCGAAACCGGCAATGCAAGGATGACATAATCGGCCTGAACGCCGCTTGTTTTTCCGAAAAAATGCAGCGTATACGTCCCGTTACCGTTCTGGACGAGCGCCTCCAATGGCGACGACATCGTGATTTGTCCATCCAAATGGTCCGCCAAACGCTGAGGAATCAGATCATTCCCGCCTTGCACGCGGTACCTTTCGTCCCCATCGCTTCCAAACGGCGAAAAGTCATTCTCCGTCGCCGTACTCATGGCATATACCATTAGAAGCGCGCTTACTTCCGTGCTCTCCAAGCCAACGCTTGCCGTATAGGCCAATTCTACCGCTTTACCGAATTTTGAACTCATGCCTCCTGGAACGTAGGCGTTAATCCAGTCGACAATGGACATATGATCCAATTCATAACCGCGCGGCGTATACTGGTTGTACAGCGTTATATCGCCTGCTTCTCTGCGATCCTTCAGAAGCTGCGGCCGAATTTCCATAAACGCCTTGGCTAACATGTCGAACGGACAAATCGAGCCGTCAAGAACAATTCGAAAATCTCCTTCCTCGTAAGCCCATAAATCGTCCATTTGCAGATTCAACTCGCCAATCAAATTCAGTAAAGCCGTATGACTGGAATTAATCAGTTCTCCCCCGTGCTCATAGCTCTGACCCTCGTTAAAGTCATTTCTTCCCGTCCAGCAGCGTCCTCCGACGCGATCGGACGCCTCATAGACTTGAGCAATTACTCCAGCCTGCTTTAGACGGTACGCTGCGCTCAATCCTGCAAGTCCGGCGCCGACAACAGCGACACGCGGAGCGATAGGTTCTTTAGCCATGTTCTCTTTGGCCGAAGGGATTATCCGAGCTGTAGAAGCCTTAACCGTTTTTTGCAAAATCTCCCTTCGCGAGGCGCTCTTTTGAATCCGCTCCTCGATGACTTGTTCAACCGTGACATTTCTTTCAGCCGCTTCGCCTGCAACATTGGCAGCCGAGTTCAATTGGCGCATGAAAGGCGATTTTGACATTTGATTCATCCTCCCCATGACAACATTTAATAACAGAGGAGGCGAGTCCGCTCCGTATTTCGAAGCCCTCGCCCCCATTCGCTATATTCATTTCCCGTGTGCCGGTAAAGTATCTACTTGCTCACCGGACTTCCAAGCTGAGCGATCCCTAGCTCGATGCAGTTCAGCACGTAATCGATTTGTTCGTACGAGATGATCGCCGGCGGCTCCAGACGAATGACGGTGGCGTTGTTGATCGTGCCGCCGACCAATATCTTCTGACCGAATAATTGCTTCGCCAGCGTATAACCAAGATGATTCTCGGCGAACTCCATCCCGATCAAGAGCCCCATACCGCGCACATCGACGAGAATATCAGCGTGGCGGGATTGAATTTCCTTGAGCTTCTTCAGCATGTAATCGCCTTTTTCCTTCGCCATTTGCGGAATGTTCTCATCCAGTATCGTATGGATGCCCGCGATCGCCCCGGCACAGCAGAGCGGATTGCCGCCAAACGTGGACGAACCGAGCAGGAACGGGTTCTCTTCCATCTTGCCCCACCATTTCCGTTTGGCGACCATGGCAGCGATGGGCATTACTCCACCGCCAAACGCTTTTCCGAGCGTCATAATGTCCGGCACGACATTCCAGTGATCGACACCAAACAACGTCCCCGTGCGCCCCATGCCGGTCTGCACTTCATCAGCGATCAACAGACATTCATATTGGTCGCAGATTTGGCGCAGCCGTGGTAAATAATCGTCTGGCGGAATATTGACCCCGCCTTCGCCCTGAATCGGCTCAATGATGACCCCAGCCACCGTTTCGCCGCTTGCGATCAGCATGCGAATCGCTTGCTCAACCGCGTCCGCATCTCCGTACGGCACGTGCTGAAAACCGGGAACAAGCGGGAGATAAGGCTCGCGGAATTTGGCTTTCCCCGAAGCGGACAACGAGCCTAACGTTTTGCCGTGGAATCCGTTTTCCATTGTAATGAAATATTTCTTGCCTGTCGCAAGGCGGGCCAGCTTGATCGCCATTTCATTCGCTTCGGTTCCGCAGTTGACTAGATACGAATGCTGCAGATCACCCGGCGTAATATAGGCGACTAACTTCGAGAGATAACCGCGCAGCGGATCAACCATCTCCTGGCTGTGTAAGGCGTAACGCTTCAATTGGGCTTCGACCGCCTGAACGACTTTGGGATGACGATGGCCCAGTAAATATACGCCGTAACCGCCTAAACAATCGATATACTCGTCGCCCATCGTATCCCGAAATACAGCACCTTCGTCTTCCCACTCGACGACCGAGAAATCCGTGGAGACCGATTTACGATGCATCAGAATCGCTTTTGTGACATATTCCGAGAAATTATCAACCGAATCGGAGACAATCTTTTTTTTCTGATCTTCTGTGAGCGTGTCGCTCTCAATAAAGCCTAAAATTTCCTTTGCTAAATCCAATGCTTCTTCCTTCGTTTTGCGCTGCAAATCGATCACCCTTTTCATTAAATTTTATGAATCAACCGCTTGTAGTTCCTCCTGATATACGATCTCACCATCAATCATGGTCAGCAATACTTTGGTATCTCGAATCATATCTGCAGGAACGTCAAGCAGATTACGGTCCAATACAATAAGATCCGCGAGTTTTCCGACCTCGAGCGTGCCCAATTCCTGCTCTCTAAATACGCCGTATGCAGGACTGTAAGTGTACGCCTGCAGCGCTTCCGCCATCGTGATCCGCTCCTTCGGATTCCAGCCTCCCTCCGGCTGATCGTCGTTATGGAGTCTCGTTACGGCCCGGTAAATCTCCAGCATCGGATTGATATGGACAACCGGGAAATCGCTGCCAAACCCGACGATCGCTCCGCTGTCCATCAGCGATTTCACAGGCCATGTATACGGCTCCCGATCTTTGCCAAGCCGGGCCAGGTACGGATTTTCCATAAACTCTTGCGTTAGCGCCATATGCTCTGGCTGCATCGAAGCGATAACATCCAATTCAGCAAAACGACCTATATCGTCTGGGTGAATCACTTCGATATGTTCGATCGTATGGCGCGAATCTCTGACGCCGTTTGCTCGGCGCGCAGCTTCATAACAGTCCAGACCGAGACGGACGGCGCCATCTCCGCAAGTGTGCAGACGGACCCTGAAGCCTTCTTTATCTGCTTCAACGACCCATTCTTTGACTTCGTCCGGATCGACCAACGTCTCCCCTCTCGTGTCAGGCCGGTCCGAATAAGGATCAACGAGAGACGCTGTATAGGTGGTGGGAACGCCGTCCAAAAACTGCTTCAGCCCAGAAAATTTTAATTTGCCCGATGTGTGAGCCTCACGCAAGCGACGGGGACGTTCCAAATCGCCGTCTAAGGTTACCAAGAAATGAACCCGGGACGTTAACTGCCCTTTTTCCTCCATTTCGCGGTACATGTCCAAATCGCCGATTTCGTATCCGGGAACGGGGAAAAAGTCGTTGATCGACGTCACCCCGAGCTTCACTGCTTGCTCAAAGAAACCGCGATACAACGCTTCCTTGCGCGCATGCGGCAATTGAAACGCTTCTTTTGCAAGCGCTGTCGCTGTCTCAATTAAAATACCTGTAGGTTCCCCATCCTCATCTCTGTGGATTTCGCCATAAGGTGGATCAGGTGTCTCCGACGTAACATTAATCATTTCCAACGCCTTGCTGTTCACCCAAGCCGCATGTCCTTCAGCGCTAAGCAAGTAGACGGGACGATCTGGGATAAGCCGATCCAGCGCGGAACGATGAGGAAGCTTGTTATTTGCCCAAAACGTATGGTACCAGCTATACCCGAGAATCCACGGGTCATCCGGCCTCGAATCCGCGAACGCTTTCACCATTTCCGCGGCTTCCTCTTCCGAAGTTGTCTCAAGTAGGTTCACGCAATCATAATGAAGACTACCCGGCAATACATGAAGATGGAAGTCGTGAAATCCAGGCATGATCAATTGATCACCATAGGAGTACACTTGCGTTTGAGGGCCGATCAATCCCTCGATTTCCTCCATCGTACCCACGGCAATAATCCGATTCCCTGCTACAGCTACGGCACCCGGCTGCGCCGAATCTCCGGTACCGATATAAACAGCGTTGCTGGATACGATCATATCTGCTTTTTCATCAACTTTAACTGTCATCTTTCCTCACCCCTATTTCACATGGATTCTGCATCTTCAAAATGCATCTCTGGAGGACGCTTGCTGAACATTTTCGTCATAGATAGTAGATAAATCAGTCCACAAACCGCCCATATCGATCCAAGTAATAAGGCGTGCTTGTCAAGATTCGTCCACAGCCAAATGTTAAATAATGCACCGATGATCGGGAACACCAAGTAACGGATCGTCTCCTTTGGAGAACGTTTGCGCTGCTTCACATAATAGTGGGCAATAACGGATAGATTGACGAACGTGAACGCAACAAGAGCACCGAAATTAATGAACGAAGTGGCCGTGACCAAATCTAGAAAGAGGGCCGATAAAGAAAATACCCCGATCAGAATGATATTGTAGACCGGTGTTTTGAGCCTAGGATGGACATAGCCGAAGATTTTTTTAGGAAGGATGCCGTCTCTTCCCATTGCGAACAGAAGACGGGAGACGCTCGCATGCGACGATAACCCCGACGCGATACCTGTCGTTGTCAGTCCAGCCAAAAAAATGGAACTGAACAACGTGCCACCGATACGTTCGGCAATTTCCATCGAAGCGGATTCCGGATTGGTAAAGGCCGTGTAATCCGGGAAAACTAGGTATCCGATATAAGATACGAGGATGAACCATAAGCCTCCGATAAAAGCTGTGAGCATCACCGCTTTAGGGATCGTCTTCTTCGCATCAATCGTTTCCTCGGAAAGCATGGTCACTGAGTCGAATCCTAAGAAGGAAAGACAAAGAATAGACGCACCGGCTAAGACGTATGCATACGAAACGTCGGGATTATAAAAGGGAAGCGCAGTAAAGAGATTGCCTGTGCCCATGCCCCCTGCTACCCCTTTGATGGAGAGCACAATGAAAATAAGGACAACCAATACCTGAAACAAGACCAATAATATATTTACATTGGTTGTCACCTTAATTCCCAAGACGTTAATGACGGTGAGGGCAACTACAAAAAACACAATCCATGCCCACATCGGAATCACCGGAAAAGCTGCTGCAAGATATATTGCATTCAATAAGATATTGATCATCGGGAGGAATAAATAGTCCATCAGGATTGCCCACCCGACTACAAATCCAAGATGAGGACTAATTGATTTTTGTGTATAAGTATAGGCCGAGCCGGATAAAGGATACGCTTTAACCATCGGGCCGTAGCTGTAAGCAGTGAACAACATGGCAATCAAGGCAACAATATATGAGGCCGGAAGCATACCATGCGAGGTTTCTGAAGCTATCCCATAAGTTCCAAAAACCGTCATTGGAGCCATATAAGCTAGCCCAAATATAACCACGGGAAACAAAGTTAGTGTACGCTTAAGAGAAATCTGATTTTGCAAAAGATTTACCTCCTTTAAAGTGTACTTTTCGCATTCAACAGCCTAATTCAGACTGTATAGTTGGAACCTTCCCCCTTTCACGCCATGCGAATTCCCGCTCTTGGGCAAACATCGCTCCAATGAAAACGTTTACATTTTCTTGTGTATCATTCGCTCGTTGATATCAGCCCTCTCACTCCTAAATTTTGGTAATGGTCTTGCGGACATTATACTAAAATAACCACTTGGCAAATACGTACACGATGCAGGAAAAACAAACCTGCATATTCGTTCACGATAGGTAAAAGCAACCCTTCCTATTACCTGTCCTGATGCAAGTGAAACATTATGCTCTTGGAAGCCGTCTTTAGGGATGGAGGTGGTGGGAAAATGAAGAAAATGATCATGATATTGGGTGTCTTATTCCTCACAGCATGCTCATTTCGAAGTGAAATGGATTCAGTACAACTACATATCCCCCATTCCACGACCTCTTCCGAGGCACCAACAACGTCAATCATCAAAGAGATTGAGACCTTGTATCTAAACCCATCGTGGTCTGTCTTTTATAAAGATGAAAACGCGCTAGAAGCTGCCGCAGATCTTGTGATTCGCGGAAAAGCAGCGTATCGAGTCAACGACACCTTCGTTGAAGGTGATATTTCCACGTATCACACGAATTCGCAAGTCATGATTCTTGATGTGATCAAAGCGGATTCCAATCCGATTAACGATACCATTATCGTCTCTCAGATGGGGGGAACGTTCGGGAACCTCCACGTGGTCTCGGCCGCTACCACCTTACTCACGGAAGATCAAGAGGCCGTTCTCTTCCTGCGCAGAACTAGCGAAGGCGTGTATCGACCGATCAATGAAGATGATGGCGTCTATGTCAAAGCAGGAGCCGTATTCCAAAATATTGCGACGAAAAGCATACTGCGTACGAATTATTACACAATACAATAACACATTCGAAAAAGAGCAGTTCCCATGATTCATCATGGGACTGCTCTTTACTCTATCCTACAATTACAACCTGTGTCGGACCTAACATATGCAGCCGCTTAAGCTGCAAGGCCATATAAGCAGGTGTATACGGCATCCCCGCCTCGAGCCAATACGTGATGAGACCCAAATGAGCCGATGTTGCGTAACGAGCGACCAGCTCCAACGGAGTCTTGGGCATCGCCTGCGAATCGGCTTCCGCGAGCTGTAGACGATGATAGAAGGATTCGCGAATTATCTGTTCCATGCGTCCGGCGAAGCCCGGGATTCCTTTATCACTTAACATTAAACGATAGAAGGCTGCATGTTTTGCAATGTGCTCGAACAAGCGAATGAAAGAGCTTGGCGGGATTTCCGGATCTAAGGATAAATCCTCGAACGCAAAGCTCGATGGCAGTGAAATCGCAGCGGCAAATTCCTCCATACGATTCCTTACGATTTTGTCGAGCAACTCGTATTTGTCCACATAGTGGCGATAAAATGTAGCTCGATTAATCTCCGCATGCTGCGTAATATCTCGCACGGTGACATGCTCGAATCCCTTCTCATTCATGAGCACGATCATCGCGTCCGAAATAGCGAGAAGCGTTCGCTTGATTCGCGGATCGATCTGTAATTGGTCATGCGACATATACGTCTCTCCCTGTCTCATTTTTTATCGATCTACAACATGGAGCCCTATTGTGTTGTTTAAGCAACAGGCACCTCCATATTGTCGGTTGCGAGTCCCTTCTTTGCGCTTTATTATAAACAACACAACATCGCAAAAGCAACATAGTGTTGCATTATAAAGAAAGAAGGTGTCTTCACACGTGTCCGCGACCAAACAAAACACAACGCTCATTACGACTGGGTTATTATTTGGCTTGGTACTCGCTTCCATCGACCAGACGATTGTAGCAACAGCCATGCCGACCATTGCAAAGGGATTGGGCGGGCTATCGCTCTATAGTTGGGTTTTTGCCATCTATATGCTCGCTTCGACGACCACGATGCCGATCTACGGGAAGCTAGCGGATCTATTCGGGCGACGTAAGATGTATTTCATTGGACTTACCATTTTCCTTATCGGCTCCCTCTTATGCGGGTTCGCAACCACGATGATGGAACTCGTTCTATACCGTGGAGTTCAGGGGCTTGGTGCTGGCGCTTTAATGCCGCTATCTATGACCATTGCTGCAGATATCTTCCCTCCGGAACGTCGTGGAAAATTTATGGGTTTATTCGGGACGGTCTTCGCCATCTCCAGCATCTTCGGCCCGACACTCGGAGGCGCCTTGGTGGATTACGTCCACTGGAGTTGGATCTTCTTCATCAATCTTCCGCTGGGACTTATGGCGATCCTCTTCATTCGCATCGGATTGACCGATAATCGAACGGCTGAAGGGAAACGCTCCATAGATTGGCTTGGGGCGATTACTTTAACCAGTGCAATCATCTCCATCCTCCTGGCCCTTGTACTGGGTGATCCCAGTCATAACACAAGCTATACCTCTATTATCGCACTATTCGTATTAGGAGGACTGCTGCTCGGAGCCTTCGTCTTCATCGAATCCCGAGCCCAAGAACCGATCATCCCTCTACATTTATTCCGGATTCGAGAAATTTCATTCGGCAGTATGATTGGCTTCTGTATGAGCGCAGCGATGTTCGGCGCCATTGCGTATATTCCATTGTTCGTACAGGGGGTGATCGGCGTGAGTCCCGCGATGGCGGGCTACATTCTAACCCCGTTGATGTTATCTACGGTTGTCACTTCAACGACGAGCGGGCGAATGATGCAGCGATTCTCCTATCGCACAATCCTAGTCGGCAGCCTCATCACCATGATGACAGGATTCGGTCTGATGGCGAGCATGGATGTGCATACGTCCATAACGGAAATCATAGTCTATATGATCATCACAGGCCTTGGTATGGGTGCCGTATACCCGACACTCGGTACAGCAGCTGCAGGTGCAGTCGACTGGAGCCACCGCGGCGTTGCGACCTCCTCATCTCAATTTTTCCGTTCCATTGGCGGTACGATTGGAGTGAGCATCCTCGGCAGCATGCTAACCGAACGAATGACTGCGGGTCTTGGCAAATTGCGTACCGAACTGCCTACAGCCTCAGACGATACGTTATCTCTGCTTACGAACCCGCAGACACTGCTTGATCAAGAGATACGTTCAAATCTGCCTCACGACGCCCTACTTAGCTTTCAACGTGTATTCAGCCAAGCGTTACATGATCTATTTATTGTCGCTGTTCTTTTTATTGGCCTAGCGCTACTCGCCAGCTTCCTCATCGGGAGAGCTCGCATGATTCAGCCGTCGAAGAACGCATGATAGGCATACGAATCATGAATACAACAAAGGGAGCCGCAGCTAAGCCGCGACTCCCTTATCTTTTACTTGGAATACCAATACAGTGCATATTCGGTCATGACCGACGGAAGTCCTTGGTCACGCAGCATGGTCGAGATATTCCCGCGATGATAGGTGCCATGATTCACCACCTGCAGGATCACTTCCCCATAACTCACATCCTTCACGCCGGTATACGGGTTATCAAGTACAAATGTCTGATTCAAATCTTCACAAGTCTTGAAAAAAGCCCGATATCCTTCAGCCAACGCCTCGAACGCGGCTTCTAGCTCATCCAATGACTTCGCTTCGACTTGCTCGGTCAACGCCCGCGCCTCGTGCCCGGAATCGCGCATGTTCTTCCCATTAACAATACCTAGCCAGTTGGTATCCACAATGTAGATATGCGGCATCGCCTTGGAGATCGATGAGAATGAGCTCTGTACTTCCTTGGTGTATACAACATGAGGAATTTCCTTCAATCGCTGAATCATCGTTCGATTCGCCCACACATGGAACTCGAACATTTCAATCGCATGGTGTGTCATCGTTACACGCTCCTCTTTGTTATGATTCCCTACATCCATTGTACAAGCCCGCCTTCCCATCTATGCTGCCAGATGATCGTTGCAGGTTCCGTCGCCCGGACCGCCGTACGAAGCGGAACTTTATAATGCTCATTCGCATGTTCTTGCGTTGTTTTCGGCTGATCGATAAATCGGTTTTTTACTGCTGTGTTTGCCCATACGTGATAATCATACAATTCCATCATTTGATGCGTCATAGTCCATAACTCCCCTATCTGTTTTGTTCATAGACGCATCATAAGCTAGAAAGTCTGACAACACATTGTCATACTTCCTGATAAGTATGTAACATTTTCTCCAGCATTTCCTTCACCTGCATCCGAATCTCGAGCGGCTCAACAACGCGTATTTTATCGCCGAAGCTTAAGATGATCGGCATAAGCCAACCCAGGCCTGATGCATCGCTAAGATTGATCGTAATCAGGAGGGTGCCATCCTCTAAGAACGTACGCTCATCATCGTAGAATTGATCCAAGGCTCTCGCCAATCCATCCACCGTCACATGCAGCTTCACCGCAATTCCCTCATTGTTTGCATTCGCTTGCGTCCCTTGGTCATCCTCTGAATTCGGCAGCTCCTGATGAGGCTTGAAGTGCTCCGTCATCATTCGCAATGCCCCCATCCGGGTGACTTTGAACTCCCGGTAGTCATTCCGTAACCGACAATAGCCGTAGATATACCAGGTCCTGTATTTATACATCAACTGAATGGGCTCGACGACACGGTTCACACGTTCATTCTTCGCGCTAATGTATTCGAACCGCACGACGCGATGCTCCGTAATCGCTGTCCGCAATAGCTGAAGCGTCTCGCGATACGGCCAACTGCTAATATCCATCGTGACGCTCGGAGATTTCTGATCGTTCTGAAGCGTCTGCAACTTGTTGATGGTCTCTTGCGCACGGTCATCCGAGAATACGGTGGACATGCTGTTCAAGATCGTGATCAACGTGCCGACGTCGTACGAACCTAACAGGCTCCGATCCATTTTGTATTCCTCAATAATCCCATAACCGCCATTCACGCCTTGATACGACACAACCGGTATTCCCGCAGCGCAAATCGTCTCGATATCCCGATAAATCGTTCGTTGGGAGACGTTGTATTTCTCTGCAAGGGCTGTCGCCGAGACAACCTCATTACTCAGCAGCATGTAGATCATGGAGATTAAACGTTCTAACTTCATGAAGGTCCCCCAATCGTTCATCATCTGTTATATTATACCAATTACATTCATACAACGGTAAGACTATTCAATCTTCCTATTCAAAATATTCGCTAAAATACGTATCCCCGTCTCCATCTGGTCCATTGAGGCGTATGCATAAGACAGGCGAATATGCTGCGTATCTGCTCGATCATACAAATGGCCAGGATTGAGCAGCACGCCTTGCGTTAAAGCTTTATCGAATAAGGCTTTCATTGAAAAATCAATCGTAATGCGCAGCCAAATATAGAATCCGCCCGTTGGCGCTTTCCAAGAGGCCACATCGGATAAATGGGCCGCGAGCAGCCGCAGCATATGATCTCGCCGTACACGCAGTGAAGCTCGAACCTGTTCCAGATGTTTCGTATACAATCCACTCTCAAGCCACGCCGTCACCGCCCACTGCGACAATGAGCTCGCACCGTAGTCCATCTGCATCTTCAGATCGGCAAGCCGATGAATCACCGCTTCCGGACCGATGATCCAGCCGATGCGCAGACCCGCACTAAGCGTCTTGGACATACTCCCTAGATAGAGTACCGTCCCGCTGTGATCTCGTGACTTGAGCGGCGGCGGCGCTTCTGCATCCAGCCACAGATCCCGGTACACATCGTCTTCGATGATCGGCAGCTGCCGTTGTAGACACAGCTCATACAGCATCTCTCTTCTACGTTCTGACATCAACCTACCTGTCGGATTCTGAAAGCTCGGGATGGTATAGAGAATGGAGCCACGACCCGCTTCCGTATAGTGCCTGATCGGATCAAGTCTGACACCTTCATCATCGAGCGGCAAGGAAGCTAGCTCCATCCCGGCCGATTGGAACACGTGCAACGACTGGAGGTAGGATGGGTTCTCCGTCAGTACCGCTGACCCTCTCGGCAGCAATCCCATCGAGATCAGCTGCAGCGCTTGAAGCGCACCCGAGACGATCAGAATCGATGATGGAGATGCCTCAATGCCGTGCTGCTGCACATATCGGCTGATCTGCGCGCGAAGCTCGTACAATCCTTTTGGCTCCGCATAGCCAAGCTCCGTCATATGATCAGGGATGGTACGCAGAACTTTCCTCATCATTTCCTGCGGGAAAAATTCAGGAGACGGCTCCCCCGTGCCTAGACGAATGATACCTGGAATGAATTCGGCGTGATTAATCTCTTGGATCGTTGGCAGATTGGGCTCATGAATCCCTGCATTCATATATCGCTCCCAATCTGGAGGCGCTGCCGATGCCAAGAGGGTCCAGGTGTTGTTCACGACGACCGTCCCCCTGCCGCTGTTCCCTTGCAGGAGGCCATCGGCTACCAGTTCTGCAAAGGCGCTGACCACCGTACTTCGATTGACACCGAAGCTCTTCGCCAGTGCACGTTCGGTCGGAATACGGCTACCCACCGTCCATTCCCCCTGTGTAATTTTACTGCGGATATAATCAGCAATTTGTCGATAGAGCGGAACCCCATTCCCCCGAACAGGCTTCCAATCGGTATCGAATATCATTTCCGTAACGCCTCCTTTCCCACGTTCTATTCGCTGTTAACTTGGTTGGGTCCGAGCCCAACCATTTGGATGGAGACATGGATCCTGCTCCCCATTAGAATGTTTCATATATTAAAAATGGAATGGATGTGTTGTTCGTTGTTGGCTTCATTTGTGCATGGATTTCTACTCGCACTAGGTCTTATTCTACCACTTGGCGTGCAGAATGTGTTCGTCTTCAATCAAGGGGTGCTACAGCCCAAGCTCCGACATGCCTTGCCTGTGGTCATTACCTCCGCACTATGCGACACGCTCTTATTAACGCTCGCCATCCTTGGCGTCTCTGTCCTCATTCTAAGTGTTCCGCTGATTAAAAGTATACTATTAGTCGCAGGAGTCCTCTTCCTGCTCTATATGGGTTATGTCACATGGCGCAGTCAGCCATCCGATCGACAAGGGCGTGAGGCGGAGTCTTATTCCGCTCGTAAGCAAATCACCTATGCCCTCTCCGTCTCCTTGCTGAATCCCCACGCACTCATGGATACGGTAGGCGTTATCGGCACCAGCTCACTAAGCTACTCCGGCACGGAGAAATGGATCTTCGCCCTCTCCTGCATCCTGGTCTCTTGGGTATGGTTCTTCGCGCTCGCGCTTGCCGGGAGATTCATCGGCTCGCTAAGCTCCTCAGACCGATTCATTCGCTATCTGAACAAATTATCTGCATGCATCATTTGGGCTTCGGCGGTTCTCATGATCTATTTGTGGTAACGTGCACGGTAAGCAGGAATTTGCTGTTGACAGTAAATTCCTTTTGTTTTATTATCTATTTTAAAGAATATCTAATTAGATGAATATTAAATTTTATTGAGAGGATGGATTCGCCTTCCATGCAATTAGATAAAGTCGTCCAATATCACAAAGCCCTTGCTGACCCGACCCGAATTAAGATTCTCATCTTGCTCGCAGACGGAGAGCTGAACGGCCAGGTCCTAGCGGAGAAGCTAAGCGTTACCCCAGCGACCATTACACATCATGCGAGCAAACTTCGTGAGGCCAGCCTGATTAACGAACGCCGGGATAAGAACACGATCTATTTCTCATTAAATGATTATTTCATTAAAAACAGTGCGAGTGCGACCGAAGCGCTCATCTATCGTAGAACGAATACCAAAGGAGAAACTGAAATGCTGGATGAACAACAGTTAAAAGCAAGAGACGCCGTCATTCGGAACTTCTTCACCGAAGATGGCCGATTGAAGCATTTGCCAGGGCAGTTAAAGAAGAAATTAATGGTCTTAGAGCATATGATCTCGAAGCTGGACAAAGGGAAAAAATACACCGAACCGGAGATCAATGCATTTATTAAGACGTTCCATGAGGATTTTGCTACTATTCGAAGAGAATTTATTATGCATCAGTTCATGTTCCGGGAAAATGAAATCTATGAACTGAATCCGGCCGAGATGTGGGCGCGGTGGGAGAATTTATCTTAAGTGTCCTTCACGACAGAAAGGTAGAGGTGAGTTGATGAGAATCAATCTACGTATCCTGAATCTCTCCGCTTGGATAGCTCTGCTTACGATCATCATTGTTCCAGGCAAAGTGTACACGGCAGGTATTTTGCGAACGGAATTTGGATTCCCGTTTCGATTTTTTGTAGAGTATCACAATAAAGTGAATGAGAGCCATGTTTGGTTCCTTCACGGGACTCTTATTGACCTGCTCTATTTCATATTCGATGTCTTGATCATTTACGGGATCCTTCATGGGCTGTTGTATATCTTATCAAGAGCGAAAAAGTGAGAAGCTTCTACCTTAAAGGGGGTATCCTATGAAATTCGCCTACAGTTCCTTGGTGATCGAACCGTTATCGGGAAATCTCCAGTACGACATCGTCAATTTCTTAAGGAATAATGGCTGTCCGAAGACGGCCGAACATAGTATTAGAGTTGGGAATGAAGCTAGAAAAATTGCTGGGCAATTTCTTGCTAGCATCGCGTCAGCCGAAATCTCAGGTTATTTGCATGATATCAGTGCCGTATTTGCAAACGATGTGAGGATTCAGGTCTCCCGTGATCTTGGGATCGAAGTATTGCCCGAAGAAGAGACATTCCCCATGATTATTCATCAGAAAATCTCCAAAGAAATGGCTAGAGATATTTTTCATATTCATGATCAAGAAATCCTGGATGCCATCGGTTGTCATACGACCCTGAGAAAAAATGCAACGCTGTTAGACAAGGTTCTATTTGTTGCAGATAAGATTGAATGGGACCAAGTAGGGAGCCCACCCTATTTGAATCAAATTTTGCGGCAATTGGATCATTCGTTGGATCATGCAGCTTTCGAATATATTAATTATCTGTGGAGTCAAAAAGAGAAACTGCGCGTCATTCATCCCTGGCTTAGAGATGCATACTACGAAATGAGAGAGAAAATTGAATAGTTGATCGAGATAAACAAATTCACGATAGAAAGGTGTGCTTGATATGAATGAGTTATTTTTCATCCTATTCATCGTCGTTATCGCAGCGATCCTCGGGAATCAATATGCAACGATCAAGCGATTGGAAGGTCTGCAAAAATCATTAGATGAGATCAACGAAAAGCTGAAGAAGGATGAGGATGATCGCTAGGGACAAATCGAATGTCCAAGAAATTGATCCGGTCACCATTATTCATAGCCTCATACGCTCCTATATTGGAATTTATCCACTAACTTTAGCCTGCATCAACCAACTTCGTGCGCTATGGTGGATTTCTGCACTAACTTCGGGTGAATTCACCATAATTGAACCGTTATAAGCCTGCTACCGTGCGAGAATCCATTATAGGCAACAGATCAAGGATGATTCCACTTTCTATCCTACCTGGAATACAGTGTAGCTATGCACGACGATGTTCATCACCCAATATCATTTATATGTATATCGAATTTATGTTGAAAGCAGGAAGGCCTATGAACATTAAACTTGTCCCCACCACACGAGAAAACTGGCGAGAAGCCATGCAATTACAAGTTCATCAGGAGCAGTCTCCTTATGTAGCTTCGGTTGTCGTATCGTTAGCCAAGGTACATATTCGGCCCGACGGAGAACAATATGATTATGCGCCGTTCAACATATACAATGCCGAAGATCGCTTAATCGGATTTATCATGACCGCTGTTGACGATACGACCACATGGTCTTATTGGTTGACTGGATTCATCATTGATGCGAAGGAGCAAGGAAAAGGGTACGGCAAGGCAGCATTGCAAGCTGCGATCGATCATATTCGGACGCAATTTCCGCAGAGTCAGCGCGTGAATTTAACGGCGCATGCGGATAATACGAGGGCGAGAAGACTCTATGAGAAGTTCGGATTCACCGCGACAGGTGAAGTCTATGACGGGGAAGTTGTGTATCGGTATGAACTTAATCCTCCAGACAGAGATGCTTAGATCTCGATGTGATAAAGGTGTTTTACGAATGATAGTATAATGCCTCCAGCGACCTTTAAAGAAGAGGGCGCCTTCTCGTGCCCAACAACTGCTTTTTGGCAGTTATTTCGAGCGCCGGGCACCTTCTCGTGCTCAATAACTGCTTTTTGGCAGTTATTTCGAGCGTCGGGCATCTTCGCGGGCCCAATAACTGCTTTTTAGCAGATATTTCGAGCGGCCGGGCGTCTTCTCGTACTCAATAACTGCTTTTTGGCAGTTATTTCGAGCGCCGGGCGCCTTCCTGCTTACAAGAAAAAGGATAGGGACCCAGACCATGCTGAATCTCTATCCTTTCTTATTTCATACGAAGTCTATACGACTTCCAGTGCGATATCGTCATTCTTCTCATCGTACACGATGTGAAGCTCTTTATGCCCTAAATACCACATATTATCATCCTCAATATAGAACCGGATGCCTTCCACGACTTCTGAGAGCGCAGGATTTACTGGCTTATCTTGCATCACACCCAGCGATAGACCGGGCACCACACTGCCACAACCGCCCATTCGCACGAATATTCTCAAATTATCGCCATCCGATAAAGACATTTCTCTTTTGTACCAACGAGCTGCTGGTGCTTCCACAATCATTCTCATCGCTACTCTCCCCTTTCACATATTATGATTTTATTTTATCACAAATGAATGGGGGCGTCCTTTACCTTCCTGTCAAATGTTTGAATGCGCGAATTGGTCAGATTGTCGGTATGAATTACTTCGTCGTGAATGTTACCCCAGTTGCCGTAGCCCATGCACCTACAGGTGTTACGGTATACGTCGTGCCTGCCGCTAGTTTGCCATTCTGAGTGAGATCAAATACACCCACTGCACCTTTACGGCTGGAATATTTGTAGGTTGCAACGAGCTTATCCCCGTTCGGTGCGGTCAATGTCACGCTGCGGCCAGAGAACAACTCATCACCTGGGTCTTGCGCCAAGGTCACGTTGATCGAAGTCTCACTAGTGGCTTCGGCATTCGTCACTTGAAGGGTTTCGAAGGACGTTGCCACAAAGGTTGGATTCGCAATGTTCGCCCAATCTGAATTTACCGTATATTTCACGCCTGGTGTAAGTGTCTGTCCTTCCGGAAGACGGAATTTCGGTTCCTGCTTCCCATCCGTCGATTGCGTGAACGGCACGTATTTCGCTATGATCGGTTGTCCGCCTTCTGGCGTAATTGTCACTTGTCTTGCTTGCATCGAAGAGATGATTTGATACGTCTTGCCATCCGCTTGCTCCTGATCGTTCAATACGAATGCATTCGCGCCGCGGCCGCCGCTGTATGCGGAGATGATATAGCCATAATCCACCACACCATTCGCTTTCAACGCTTCAATCTCGAAAGTATCGTTCGTCACTTGGCTAGCGGTCGTCATATCAAGCTTCGTCCCGTTGCCTACAAAAGAACCAGACGTCTGGCCTTTGTAAGCCAGATTATAAGTCGTGCCCGCTTTTTGAACGGATGTTGGAACGATGTACGTCGCGATCGAACCCGTCTTCAGACGCGGCATGTTCGTCAATGTCAGACCATCGTTGAATGCGAAATCTTCTTTCGCCTTCGCGAACACTTCATCCGTTGCGGTTAGTGGTTTATCGAAGGTAACAATCAATGTAATCGCATTTAAGGAACGAACACTCGTAATCTTCGCATCCTCAGCAGGAATGGCTTGACGTGCTGTTGCTAACAAATAAGCGACCTCGCCGCGATTTGCGCTGCTATCTGCTGCGAAGAATGCGTTCATCCAGTGATTCACGGATTTCACATCGCGTTTCAACGCTTTGGATACCACTTGAACCAACTCTGTATCGGTTACCGTACCACTAGGATTAAATTGGCCATTTACTGCTTCCATGATGCCGAGGCCTACAATTTCGCTCGCATAATCCGCGTACCATGCATTCGGATTGACGTCCGTTAATGCTGCTGTTTTCTCTGCTGTACCTTCGAGATTGAAGGTCTTCACGACCATTTTAGCGAGTTCTGCGCGCGTGATTAGCTTCTGCTGTCCCATCGAGTGATCTGCATAACCTTGCATAACACCGATCTTGCTTAATGTATTGATAGCGGATTGAATATCTTGATCGGTTAACGCCGCTTGTGCGTTAAGCACCGCGTAAGGAATTGTTGTCGCGCCAATGGCAGCTGCCAGCAGCATCGCTGCGATTTTTTTCGATATCTTATTCATGAATGATTTCCTCCTCATAACAGTTGTTGTTGCCTATACTTGTATGATAGAGGATAGAGATTAACACCCAAGAAACGAATGATTAACAAAATCTAAACTGGCGATTAATTTTTTCGAAACAAGCTGAGTCTTCCCTGCATTACACGGTAAAACGATACCCTGCACCCCACACAGTCTCGATATATTGCGGGTTCGATGGATCGACCTCCAGCTTCTCACGCAGCTTGCGAACATGCACGGTCACAGTCGCAATATCTCCACTCGAATCAAGGCCCCAAATCCGCTCGAACAGATCTTCTTTGCTGAAAACACGGTTCGGATTGCTCGCGAGAAATGCCAGTAGATCAAATTCTCTGTTCGTAATCGCGACCTCCTTGTTGCGGACGAATACTCTGCGCGAGGCTCTGTCGATGAACAAACCACGAATATGAATCTCATCCAGTGCACTCGGCTTCTGTTTGCCAAGCAGACGCTCATACCTTGTCAGATGGGCTTTCGCCCTGGCAACCAATTCGCTCGGACTGAACGGCTTCGTAATATAATCATCCGCCCCGAGATTGAAGGCACGGATTTTATCAATTTCTTCTTTCTTCGCCGATACGATCAAGATCGGAACTTCCTTCGCTTCCCGAATGCGGCGGCATAATTCGAACCCGTCCATTCCTGGCAGCTGCAAGTCGATAATGATTAGACTATAGTCTTCTTGCAGTGCACGCTGCATCCCTTCATTCCCGGTATGGCACAGATCCACCACGAACCCATTCAGTTCGAAATAATCCCGCTCCAGCTGTGCAATGGTCGTCTCATCCTCAATGATTAGAATTCGTGTCATCCAGCTCCATGCCTCCCTCGTTCATTAACCGTTTCAATGTGAAAAATATACTCGTGCCTTCTCCTTCCTGACTTGCCGCCCAGATCGAACCTCCGTGTCCTTCAATAATTTGACTTGCAATCGCAAGCCCTAGGCCACTTCCGCCCGTTACGGAATTGCGTGAAGACTCGGCACGATAGAACCGCTCGAAAATATGCGGTAGCGCATCCTGTGGGATACCCCTGCCGTTATCTGTTATTTCCACCATGACGGTGTCGGCAGCTGGCATAAGCGATACTCGGATTTCCTTGTGCGGCTTATCCATATATTTGAGCGAGTTGCCGATGATATTCAGCACCGTCCGCTTTAATTTCTCAAGATCGGCAATGACCAAGACCTCGCCCGCTTCGTGCTGATTCCAGGTGATCCCGACACCCTGATCTTCCAGGTCATAACGCAGCTCCTCGATGCAATCGTCCAGGAAGCGCACAATATTGACCGGCTCGAAGGTGAACGGCACTTGATTCAGATCCAATTTGGAATAGAGGAATAACTCATCCACCAGTTTATCCATATCGACTGCCTTAGCATAGATGATATTGACGTACTTCTCCATTTTCTCTGGCGTATCCGCAACACCGTCGCGAATGCCCTCGATATACCCTTTAATATTCGTGATTGGCGTTCGTAGGTCATGCGAGATATTCGAGATTAACTCTTTCCGATTCTCCTCATATTGCAGCTGCAGCTGTACCGATTCTTGCAGCCGTTGCCGCATACTCTCGAAGGCCCCGCTAAGTTGCCCCATCTCATCCTTCGAATGGAGATTCAGTTCGAATTGCAGATTGCCGTCCTTAATACGTTCCGCAGAGTCACGAAGCAGGTGAAGCGGCTTGATCACGCTGCGCGTCAGCCAGCGATAGAGCAATATATTCGCTATGACTAAGACACCGACCAGCATAATCGATAGGATCGGGAGTAGATTACGTACGACTTCGGCAAAAGGACTACGTTCTCGAATGACGAACACGCCGCCCTTGGTCCCGTCCTTGAACATAAAGTCAAACTTGGCATAAGCATAGAATCGGGCTCCAATATTGAATGTGCTGCGGATTTTACTGTTCCCCAGGTCGTACGGCGGGAGCGCCTGCTTCAATTCAGGCTGATTGAACGTCAGAGATTCATAGATTTGATCACTTTCATGCCGGACATAAAGTCCTGATTTCTCAGCCCGCAGCTTAAAATCATAATCCCGCAGCAGCGACTTGTTCTGCAATTCATCAGGATCATTTTTGGCCAAATACTTCAAATCGAGGAAGATCGACTCCCCCTGTTCCGTCAAGGGATTGATCTGGTAATGCACTTTATAGAAATCCCGGAAACTGTGCACATCCCCGGTCGATGCAATCGTAAAGAGCGCAGCGGTAAGCACGATCATGAGTAGGCTAATGACCAGCATGCCTGTATAGGACAGTAATAATTTAATACGGATCGACATGATCTCACCTTCTCGCGTGCATAGTTAGTCCACATCTTATCATATGCGATGAACGTTTTGCTATTTTGAAAAAAAGAACCTCAGGCTGCTCAGGCCTGAGGTTCGATCTCTTCAAAGCTTAAATTCACGGGGTGTTCCGGAAGCTCATTTGATTGTTCATTGATGGTAGTTGAACATAGTCGCTTGCGGGATTATAATGACATCGGGTATATTTACCTATAACCTATGACTTTCGTACCTGGAGCGATCAAATCAGATGATGTGGACAATCATATTTTTTATTGGATTAGGAATATTCTGCGCAAGCCTCGGCTTTCTGCTTCATGCCGTGCTAGAACGAAATAGTAGGAGACTTCTATTTGCGATTCTAACTACTGTCAGCTACTGTGTTCTACTGTATGGGGGCATGCAAGCCATTGATGAATATAAGATGCGCCATGCCATCAAAGAACAAGAGACGATCAATACACTGAAAGAACTCGCGACAAAGACCACGAAGAGCACGGCTGGAGGCACCTCCAGCTCACCCCAAAAATAATATGTTCGATTCTACGGCAACCCTTCTCCGAAAAAACGCATTCGGAACCGGTTGCCGTTATTTGCATGTCCTCCCTCTCCGCATGAGCCCATGTTGTTCATTGGTAGACTTCAGCCCGCTCAGCCCTCTACGCACGTACATATGATATTTCAGTTGAAGCGCCCTACGCGCGTACAACAGGCGCGGAAAGTCTAGCCGAAGGAGGTGCACCCATTAAAATTCTTATTGTCGCCCCTGAACAAATTCCTGTCCCACCGATCAAAGGTGGTTCCGTAGAAATTTGTATTCTTGCCATCGCTCGTCGCCTGGCTAAATCGCATAAAGTGACCGTCATCAGTAAGAAAACGCCCAAGTACCCAAACAAGACGCAAGACGGTAACCTTACCATAGAACGTGTCGATTCCGGCTCACCTACCAAATATTTGAAAGCTGTCCTAGCCAAAATCAAGGGCAGGCATTTTGATGTGATTCAAGTCGATAACCGACCACGCTTCTTGCCAAAAATCAAAAAAATGTTCCCGCATATCCCGCTTTCATTATTCCTTCACTCACTAACCTTTGTCAGCTCGTCCCAGATTCCTCGTCAAGAAGCCGCTCATTGCATGCAATATGCCGATTTGATCATCGCGAACAGCCAATCATTAAAGTCAGAGCTCCTCGTACGTTATCCAAAGATCAAAAATAGAATCAAAGTTGTATATCTCGGCACAGACGTCCATCGCTTCAGACCTCCGACAGATAAGGAGCGAAGTTCTGTTCGCGCGAAGCTTGGCGTGTCAGGCGCGTATGTGGTGGCCTTTGCGGGTCGAATCATTCCGCGGAAAGGCTTACCCGTACTTATTCGCGCTATACATCATGCTAAGAAGTCGGTTCCGAACTTACAACTCCTTGTCGCAGGGAGTACACAACGCAAAGGCTATGGCGCCCAAGTGAAGAAGCTTGCTGCGCAGCTAAAAGTACCGATGAAAATGGCCGGATACTATGCCCATAAACGCATGCATCAATTCTATTGGGCAGGAGACTGCTTCGTCTGTCCTTCCCAGAAGCATGAAGCCTTCGGACTCGTCAATATCGAGGCCATGGCATCCGGTCTGCCCGTTGTCGCATCTGACATCGGAGGGATTCGCGAGATCATCCGCCATGAAAAGAACGGTATCCTCATTAGACGATTCCATGAGCCTTCAGCCTTTGCCACAGCCATTCAGCGTCTTGCCAGTCAACATAAATTCGCCAAGTCCATCCGTCGCACTGGACTTACCCATGTCAAAAAACAGTTCAGCTGGCAAGGAACGGCGGACCGCTTAATCAAGCTGTACACTAAACATCAGACCTAACTAGCGCGTTAGAGAAAGGAGCTCAGATGTCACGTTATATCTCAAGCAAATGGAAGAAAACACTGGCCCTGTTAAAAGACAACCAATTGCGAGCAATTATTCCTACGACGGTGAGGTTCAACGATCAGAATTTGAATACGATGCTGAAGAAGTATGCGATGCTCTATGTCAAACCGGAGAACGGCTCATTCGGCAAAGGTGTCATACGCGTTGAGAAACATCAGAAGCATTTTCAGTACCAATCCAAAGAAAAAATATATAAATTCAACACGTATAACTTGATGTACGATGCACTGAAAAAGATGATAGGTAAGCGATCCTATTTAATTCAGACGGGCATTGAATTGCTCAAACACCAGAAACATGCCTTTGATCTACGTGTGATGGTGCAACTTAATCCCAAACATCAATGGGAAACGACTGGCATTATCGGGCGAGTAGCCGCACCGAAAAAAATCGTAACGAACTATCATAGCGGAGGGACACCGAAGCCGCTCGAACCTCTGTTAAGCCCATATTTGTCGAAGGACGATTTACGTAAGAAGACCGTCGAACTGAACCGAATTGGCGTCCGTACAGGCCAAGCGATGCAGCGTAACTTCGCGGGCGTCTGTGAGCTTGGGGTGGATATCGGATTGGATGGGGCGCGTAGACCATGGATATTTGAGGTGAATACCTCACCGGATCGGTATATTTTCAAGAAACATCCGAATAAAGCCATTTTCCGTAAAATTATGTCCTATGCAAGATCTTATGAGGCGAGAACGAAGAAAAAGAAGAAATAACGCTCTTTCGTACAAAAGGGAGGCTCGACCAGAGCCCCCCTTTATTAATAGCTAGACTATGGCGCTTCCGAGACTGGTGCTTCTTCCTCTGCTTTCTTCGTCGATCTGCGTCTAATGAAATTCCATATTGCTACAGGAATCGCAATGACCAGGAACCAAGCCTTCTTCAAGAAAACGAGTCCCAAGGCCAGAAGTCCCACCTTCTTCGCGACCGCGATCCCCGCAGCGCCAAGAATCAATCCCGACAACCCATATTCTGCGGTCTTGTCTACACTTGCATCATATTCTTCATATTTCGCACCGGATTTGAAGCTGAAATTCGGAAGGATTTTATCTTCCAATTCTTTCTTATCGTGTGCCAAGTTCGCTGGATCCGATATGAGCACAGCGGATACATAGCCTTCTTTGGACAACAGGCGAACATTATAATTAATAAACTTCTCATTATTGGAATCATGCCCCAGCAGCGACCATGACAAATGATGCGACTTGTCATCATAGAACGGCGCTACATCCCATCCATCCACGTACAATTTTTGGCTATCTTCTAGCGTCTTGTTGTTCTCTTCCGTTCCTTCTTTGTAACTCTTTAGAATACCGTCGGCATCGATGTCCTCTTTCTCGTCATCAACGATATGGCCTGGTTCATCGTATTCGAAGATAACCGCCCAGCCCGCTTTCTCATCCATCGGGAAGACGGATCCAATCTCTTTATTCGTTGCGTAACCATTGTATTTCTGCTGCATTTTTTGAGTATCTTCGGCACCTAGGAACACCATCTCTTTGTCCAAGTTCAGTGAAGCCAATTTGCTGCCAAGATCAACAGCCGTACCTCCTGGAATCCAGTTGTACGTGTCTCCTGCCTCCTCAGCCCATGCTGCAGTTGATCCAAATACCGTCCCCAATGCCACGACGAACGCAAGGATCAGGTAAGGTATTGATCGCCTTGTTGCTTCCATTCATATTCTCTCCTTTTCTAGAAAAAAGTACCAACGTATTATAGACGAGTATGAAATTATGCGTCAAGAGGACTATGTTCCTATATGACGCAAGTCGGATAGGTCTTTAGTGGTATATTATGGTATGATGGGGAGCAAGACCAATAGCCTTTTTACATACCAGAGAGAGGAAGCCATACAAATGATGAATTTACGTAACATGGTGATCGGACTTGTTTCGGATCAAGTCGCATTACAGCTCATTCAGCATTGGGAATACGACGCTGGCACACTCACCTTCTGGCGGGCTAGCTCCAATTTTGTATATGCCTTTGAACGAGAAAGTGAGCGTTACTTTCTAAGATTCTCGGATCAACAAGATCATACGCACTTACAAATCGAGGCTGAACTTGAATTCATTCAATATCTGCGCAAGCAAATGTATCCAAGCGTTGAACCCGTGAGTTCAGTGAATGGTCGACTTATTGAGACTGTTCAGCTTAACGGACAAGAATACTATGGTGTTGTTTTTCGTCAAGCAGCGGGTGCTCCGCTCAATATGGAGACCATGTCAGACGATCAATTTTTTCAGTGGGGACAATCTCTTGCTAAACTACATTCGCACGCTGCTGCATTTGAGCCGGTAAGCGCTAAGCGTTATCATTGGCAGGATGTGGTACACACCGTCAGATCTATTCTTCATCAGCATCCTGAGGAACATGAAGCTATTGCTGAACTGCGTCGGATGGTAACATGGCTAGAGACTCTTCCCTGCACGACAGAAAATTTTGGACTCATTCATTACGATTTTCAGACGGACAATGTCCATTGGGATGAATCAAGTAAGCAATTTCATGTATTTGACTTCGACGATGCTCACTATCATTGGTTCGCTATGGATATTGTCGCTGCACTCGTTGACTTATTGGAGCAAGACACACAGACATCTCGGGTAAAAATAGACCAATTCCTGAAGGGATATAAATCTATTCGCGCATTGGATGAAGAACTCATCGGGCAGTTCCCACTTTTTCTTAGATTCTCCCGGCTATATACATTTGCTAGAATTCTTCGGTCACTCGAAAATAGTAATATGAATCCAGAAGAAGCAACCGATTGGTATGAGGGATTAAAGCTTAAATTGCTTGCTAGCAACACAAATAAAAGACTACAATTTGGCAACGCCTGGCCTACCCATCTTATAAAGGAGTGAAGTCTATGACGAAGCAAATCATCTTTCCCAAACCTCTTGCGCAAGGCGATACGATTGCTGTAACCGCGCCCTCGAGCGGTGTAACTACGGATCTTCATCCGCTCTTGCATAAGACCCGCATCCATATGGAACAGATTGGATTTAACATTCAGGAAGGCGATACGATTTGGACCCATAACAAATGCGTCAGTGCACCACAAGAAGTAAGAGCTCGCGAGCTGATGGATTTCCTAATGCATCCGAACATCCAGGCGATCATTCCGCCATGGGGCGGCGAATTCCTGATGGATATCCTTCCACTTCTCGATTGGGAACAATTGAAGCAAGCCCCTCCGAAGTGGGTGCTCGGGTACTCCGATATCAGCACGTTCTTATTCGCTTATACGTTACGCACAGGTATAGCAACGGCGCATGGCCCGAACTATGTAGACTTAAGCTCGGATCCATTAGATCCCTTAACCGCACGTTGGCTCACTGTACTCGGTAACCCTAAAGGCTCTGCAGTTGAGCAAGTCTCATCCACGCACTATCAAGCGGCATGGAATCATGAAGTACCCGGGTTCAATCTGGATACGAAGTCAGAATGGAAATCCCTCGTTAGAGGCGTATCGGCTTCTTCAACACCTGAGATTTCCTTCACAGGTCGATTAATCGGCGGCTGTATGGATACGATCTCCATTCTGATCGGGACGCCATACGCCCCTGTTCAGCAATTCGTTCAAGACTACTGCCGTGAATCTGGTGTCATCTGGTATCTGGAGAGCTGTGAGATGAACGCCGCCGATATCTACCGCCATCTCTGGCAGATGAAGCAGTGCGGCTGGTTCGAACACGCGAAGGGCATTCTGATCGGCAGACCTGCTGGATATTCATCGATACAAAACTTTGAATTGACCGACGCCCTCACCGCAGCACTAGGCGATCTTGGGGTCCCAGTCTTGTATGACGCGGATATCGGCCACATGCCACCGCAACTGACGCTCATTAATGGCGCACTCACCACAGTTACCTATCAAGAAGGCCAAGGCAAGGTCGTCATGTTATTTGAATAACAAGCTAACCTAGGTCAAATTGGCCTCGCTTTTGAACACATCCTGGTGCGGAATTCACCAAAAAGGAGACCAAGATCAATCTTGGTCTCCTTCTTAATTCACATATATCCCATTCCTATGGCTGCTGGATGTACGCCACATAATCTCTTGCGCTAGCTTCAATCGCTTCATCCGTCGCCCCCAGTGCGCCATGGTAAATAAATGCAGGCTTGTACACCGTCCCAATCAAATTACTCGTGGCGAGGAATGGCTTCAGCAGCTCACTCATCGAGAAGTGATTGCCGCCGCCGGCTTGATATTTGCCCGCTTCACTTCCCGTGGACACCGCCAGAATCAGCTCTTTGCCGTGCAGCTTATTGCCTTCGGCCCCGTAGGCCCATCCATAGGTCAATACCTCATCTTGCCACTTCTTTAAGAGTGGCGGAGAACTGTACCAATAGAATGGAAACTGTAATACAATCCGATCATGTGAAAGACATAATTCATGCTCACGTTCGACATCAATCTTCTCATCCGGATACTCTTTGTAGAGTTCATTAATGGAAACGTTATGTTGTCTCTCTAATGCTCTTAACCACGTTGCATTTACACGCGATCCCTCTATATTGGGATGTGCAATGTTCACAAGAATTTTCATATCTAAGCTGTCTCCTTTTCCCTCTCGTTTCCTCACAAGTATACCTTATCACAATTAGCGTAATAACGCTGGATCTATTCGAGGTACAAGCCCTTCATCCGCAGCGCGTGTGAGTAAAGCGGTGATCGCCGCATAACCGTCTTCCCCTAGGTTCGCAGTAAATTTATTCACATAGAGATCAATATGCGCTGCCGCCACCTCAGGCGATAATTCTTGCGCATGCTGAAGGATATACGCCCTTGATACCTCTGGATGTGCCCATGCGTATTCGACAGAAGCCTTAATCCAACCGGCTAGAGCTTCCAGATCCATCGATCTACGCGCAATTATCGCGCCAAGGGGGATCGGCAACCCCGTATCTGTCTCCCACCACTGCCCTAAATCCGTCATCAATGACAAGCCGTAATCGGGATAAGTGAAGCGCGCCTCATGAATCACGAGACCTGCATCCATCTGGCCGTCTCGCACAGCTGGCATAATCTGATCGAACGGCATAACGACAATTTCCCCTAGACCCCCAGGCACATGATCGGCTGCCCAAAGTCGGAACAATAAGTAAGCTGTCGACCGATCACTTGGAACGGCGATCCTCTTACCAGACAATGACGCCGGATCCGACCCGCCATCCTTCATAAGTACAAGCGGGCCGCAGCCCCGCCCAAGCGCACCGCCGCACGGGAGCAATGCGTAATCTTTAAGTAACCATGGCAGCGCAGCATACGAGATTTTGAGCACGTCGGGCCCTTCACCTCTTGCTGCCAAATGATTCGTAATATCAATATCCGCATACATCACGTCAAGTTCTGGTGCGCCTGGAATCAATCCATGCACCCAAGCATGAAAGACAAATGTATCATTGGGACAAGGTGAAAATGCAATTTCCATTTATAATACCTCCTCTAATCGAGCACTAGCCAAAGTCAAGGCGTTCAACGCTTCTGGAATCCGCCAAGCATCACGATTGCGCGGACCAATGCTGTTCGAAATCGAGCGGAGCTCAAGCACAGGAATGCCATAAGCCGCTGCAGCAGCAGCAACGCCGTACCCTTCCATCGCTTCAGCGACAGCTGCTGGGAACCGAGTCGCGAGCGATTCAGCCGTCTCCTGTGTCCCCGTAACCGTCGATAAGGTTAGAATCATTCCTGCTTGTACAGATAGATCGGCTGCACGCAGCCCTTCAGTCACCCGCTCCACCAGCGAATCATCCACTGCAATTCGTGCCGTTCCAAACCCGAGCTCGTCCACTGAAATAAACCCATCCGCAGACTCAGCGCCAAGATCCGCAGCGATAATCGCGTTCGACACGACCAAGGAACCTATCGCAGCGCGGCCCACGAATCCCCCCGCGATGCCTGCGTTCACAACCATATCGTAGGTCGCTGTTTGAAGTGCCTTCGTTGTGTTAATCGCAGCCTGTACAGAGCCTACACCTGCCACACATACATCGAACCGCTGATGATCTTGGAGTCCGCGTAACACGGCTTGTCTTTCAGCTTCCACCGAAGTCATCATGAGAACACGTAATTTTCGTTCTACTTCCGCGTCTGCATCATTATGACGTGTCATCATTTTCCAATCTCCTTTACACCTTCTACTCCCTACAACCTTATATAAATAGGGTATCATGCTTTGTCACAAATTGAAAATGATCTGAAGTTGTGATTATTTTAATTGACATTCTGTAAAATACTTCACAATTCTATCACAAAAATGTATACTACAAGTAGGGACCCGATCCAATGATATCGCTTGCAGGCAAATCATACATTCTAAAGATAAGAAGGTTGATCATCATGGGACGTTTAACAGGTAAAGTAGCTATTATTACCGGAGCAGCAACAGGAATGGGCGCATCTGAAGCCATGCTCTTCGCACAAGAAGGCGCTAAGGTTGTAGCAACAGACATCCAAGAAACACATTTGCACGAGCTTATCACGAAAATCAAAGCAAACGGTGGCGAAGCTATCGGGCTGAAACATAACGTAACATCTGAAGAAGAATGGAAACATGTCATTCAAGAAACAATTAACCACTACGGTAAGATTGATATTCTGGTCAATAACGCTGGTGTCGCTTCACCAAAAACGATCGAGCATATGGAAATGAATGAATGGAATCGTATTTTGGATATCAACCTCAACGGTTGTGTCATCGGTATGAAATATGTTATTCCTGAAATGAAAAAAGCAGGCGGCGGCTCGCTCATTAACATCTCTTCCATCGGTGGTATCGTCGGTATGGCCGGAACAAGCCCTTACACAGCTGCCAAAGGCGCACTTCGTACCTTGTCGAAATCCGCTGCTGTAGAATATGGTAAGGATAAAATCCGCGTGAACTCCGTACATCCAGGTATTATCGTAACACCAATGACGGAGGAATCATTCAAATCGGCTGAACCATACTACCGTACGTTCACACAGCTTCCATACTTCGGTAATCCAGAAGACGTTGCTTACGGCGTGCTCTTCTTGGCATCCGATGAATCCCGTTTCATGACGGGTGCAGAGCTTGTTATTGACGGTGGCTGGACAGCGATCTAAATCGAATATCATTCAAAAAATAAGCCCCCGTCCACGTTGGATGGGGGCTCTCTCACTTTAATGTGTCCAGTGCAGCATCTGCGAAGATATCATTCGATGTTGTTTTACTGCCCTTTCTTCGCTTCCAATACCGGATTACGAATATATGGCCCTTGTATGGATAGATCCATCAACTGTGATGCCATTTCTTCTTCGGAATACGGCATATTCTGCTCTACCCACCAGATGATCACTTCAAGAAAAGCAGATTCGACATATTTAATAATAATTTCTCGTCTCGCTGTTAGGTTGTTATCATCCGGCTCTGTACGGTTAATCCCGGTCGAGACGAACTCATGAATGACTGCCATTAAGCCTTGCGTAAAATAAGGAATGCGATTCGTTACTAGCAGTGCACGATAAAAATGAAAATGTATTGCGATCTGATGGAACATCTGAATAAAATTCGGGTGCGGCTTACCTATTGTATAATCAAATTCCTCATCTTCATGACGAATACTCACTTCACGCTGGAACTCATCCAATACCGTATCGATACAACTCTCTAGCAAATCAACCTTATCCTTGAAATGCAGATAGAACGTTGCCCGCTTCACTGTCGCGTGATCGGAGATATCCTGTACGGTAATATGATCGAATTCCCGTTCTTCCATGAGCCTAATCAGTGCATCGCGAAGTAATCGTTTGGTTCGCATCACACGCGGGTCTTGTCTCGTTTGTCTCTCCACAATATCCATATCCTTTACCATCATAATGTTCTTAGTATAGACGGGAAACTCTAGATTGAACACCAAAAAACCTTCTTCACAGGTCGTGTAAGAAGGTTCATCAGGCGAATCTCTATGTACTACTTAAGCAGCTTCATCATATTCTGATAGCTTTCACGCACACTCTCAAGCTCGGACTTCGTCGTTACATCCTGCTCCAGAATAATATATTTTACCGATTCGAGTTCTTCTACTTTCTTCAAGATTCCCGGAATATCCATTACACCCGTTCCAATCTCGACGAAATCCTCTGGCTTCACGGTACTGAAGACAACCTCCGGCGTTAGAACACCCGAGACTTGCTCGAGCTCGAATAAGTTCACGGGCGATGCAGAAGCGCTCAAATCTTTCTGATGCAATAACCCTAGTCGGTTTCCCAGCTGGTCCATATACGCGATCGGATCCACGCCTGCCCGCATAGCCCAATATGTATCGAATTCCACGAGCACGTGTGACGGATCGGTATTCTCCAGCAGAATATCCATGATTGTCTGACCATCGAACGCTTGAAACTCATGAAAATGGTTGTGGTAATAGAAGTCCATGCCTTCCGCTCTGCACTTCTTCCCAGAAGCATTCAACCATTCTGCCAGACGAAGCGCATCATCCTTATCCTTGAAGAAATAACCAGGCAAAACAACACCGCCGCTGCCCAGCTCTGCATGATAACGAATGACTTGATCCCAGTCTAAATTCGGATGATAGGAGACATGACTCGTTACAACCTGGAGCCCCATCTGCTCCATATTCGATTTGAGCTCTTGCGCTGTATAACCAACCTCGAAGCTACCATCATTCGATGTGTTATGAAAAGCGAACTCCACATGGGTATAACCGATGTCCGCCACTTGACGTAACGTACCTAAGAAATCTTGAGCCATCGCTTCGCGAACAGAGTATAATTGTAGACCGATTGGAATGTGATTCATGTTACCCCTCCTACTTAAATTAAATTGTAAACCCTTACATCGTCATTATATTCAACATGGAGTATGCCATGCTTCCCCTTTCTTATCTAAAAATGGGTTCAATCTTCATCTATTTGCCGTACAGCATGGAACGAACGCGATTCGCAAATATTAAATTATAACTTAACTTTCAGAGACCAAAACCTTATACTTATGGTGCGTGTTCAAAAAGTCGGCATTTCAGCACCGAGAAGGTTGCGTGAACCAGAAGAAGGAGGAACGGAGTTTAGGCAAAACCTAAATGAGTACCGGACTTCGAGGGTGAACGCAAGATTCGATGTCGAATATACTTCTCGAATGACTTCGTGATCAAATGATGACTTTTTGAACAACCTCTAATTGGATATAGAAGCAAAGGGGACAGAGAAATATGATGCACAAAGCACTAACCATTGCCGGCTCCGATACAAGTGGCGGTGCAGGCCTTCAAGCCGATCTCAAAACGTTTCAGGAACGCGGTGTATTCGGCATGACCGCAATCACCGTCATTGTCGCTCAAGATCCGCACAATGGCTGGTTCCATGATGTATTCCCGATCGAATTATCACTACTTGAGAAGCAAATCGAGACCGTTCTTGCAGGCATCGGTGTCGATGCTGCCAAAGTCGGCATGCTCGGATCGACTGAAATCATTGAACTTGTCGCACGCAAGATCGACCAATATAACGTTAGAAATTTCGTTATCGATCCTGTCATGGTATGTAAGGGTGCAGATGAAGCCCTTCACCCTGAGACGAATGAGGCGCTACGCGATATTCTCGTACCAAAGGCGCTTGTCGTTACACCGAACCTGTTCGAAGCTTCTCAGCTTAGCGGTATGGCACCGATTAAGACCGTGGATGAAATGAAAGAAGCTGCGGCGAAGATTCATGGGAAGGGCGCTGCTTATGTCCTTGTCAAAGGCGGCGGTAAACTGACTAGTGAACAAGCAGCCGTAGATGTACTCTATGATGGCAAGAACTTCGAACTGCTCCAATCCGAGAAATTCAGCACTTCCTTCACGCATGGTGCAGGCTGCACCTATTCCGCAGCGATCACCGCAGAGCTCGCGAAAGGCCGCGAAGTTAAAGAAGCCATTCATACCGCGAAGGCATTCATTACCGAGGCCATTCGCCATTCGTTCGCATTAAATCAGTATGTTGGACCAACAAATCATGCGGGGTATCGACTATCTGGTCAATAATATAGGTACTATATATACAGGAAATCTCGCCATCATGGATGCCGAGATTTTCTTTGTTGTTGGAACGATGTAGAAATTGAGAAAATTTGATACAATAAGAACATATCCCAAGCAGAATTCTGCGTGAAATAAAAGGAGATTGATCGCATGGCAACTTTCGAACAACAATTAGCGCAATATGCCGAACTTATCGTTAAAGTGGGCGTTAACGTCCAACAAGACCAGCAAGTCTTTATTACAGGTTCTACCGAAATGACAGAACTCGTCCGCCTCGTGGCGAAGAAAGCGTATGAAGCTGGCGCAAGCAACGTACATGTGGATTGGGTAGACGAGGCCCTCTCCCGACTGAAATACGAGAACGCGTCCGACGACCACTTCACGAAGTTCCCAGAGTGGGAAGTTGCGAAGCGTAATACGTTCTTGGATGCGCGTGCAGCATTCATCGCGATCGTATCCCCGAACCCGGATTTGCTCAAAGGCATTGATCCACAGCGAATCGGCAGTTTCCAGAAAGCTTCAGGACAGGCGCTCGAGAAGTACCGTCAATATGTACAATCGGACAAAGTAAGCTGGACGGTTGTTGCGGCTGCAACGAAGAACTGGGCTGCTAAGATCTTCCCAGACGTAACGCCAGATGAAGCACAAGTGCTATTATGGAATGCGATCTTCGAATCTGTTCGTCTGAATACACCTGATCCGGTTCATGCATGGGAAGAACACAACGCGAACCTACATAAGAAAGTCGAAGTATTGAACGGATACCACTTCCACAAACTTCACTACACGGCACCAGGAACAGATCTCACAATCGAATTGCCTGAGAAGCACCTCTGGGTGGGCGCAGGCAGCACCAGTGAGAGCGATGTTGCATTCATGGCGAATATGCCAACTGAAGAGGTATTTACAGTACCTTATAGAAACGGTGTTAACGGATACGTATCCAGCACGAAGCCTCTGAGCTATGGCGGCAATATTATCGATAACTTCAAATTAACTTTTGAAGAAGGACGTATCGTTAAGGTTGAAGCCGAACAAGGGCAAGCGATCTTGCAACAGCTTGTAGATACAGATGAGGGCTCACACTACTTGGGCGAAGTTGCACTAGTTCCACATGAGTCCCCTATCTCACAGTCCAACATTTTGTTCTTCAATACCTTATTCGATGAAAATGCATCCAACCACCTCGCGATCGGCAGTGGTTATGCGTTCAACGTGGAAGGCGGCAAAACAATGACAAGAGAAGAATTGGATGCGAGTGGTGTGAACGCAAGTATTACACACGTCGACTTCATGATTGGTTCTGCGAACATGGACATCGATGGCATTCAACAAGACGGTACTGTGGTTCCGGTATTCCGTGGCGGCAACTGGGCAATCTAATCAAAGACCATAAGAAAGACTGCATCTCCTACGATAGGGATGCAGTCTTTTTCAATATCATAAAACACTTGACTTTAGTATGTAATAAAAATATACTAACTTATATAAAGTAAGTTACTAATTAACGATTCAGGAGGTCATTCCTATGATGCCATCATTATTTCTTGCCCATGGATCACCGATGCTCGCCATTGAAGATACACCGTATACAGCGTTCCTCGAACAACTTGGACAACAATGGAAGCCGAAAGCCATTGTCATTTTCACCGCACACTGGGAAAGTGAAGTGCTTACGATTTCCATGCATGATCAAGTCTATGAGACCATTTACGATTTCGGCGGATTCCCGGATGCCTTGTATGAGGTTGTCTACCCTGCCAAAGGCTCCTCGCAGCTTGCCAATCAACTCGCTGAGCGGTTTAAACAAGCTGGTATCGAGACGCGCGCCGATGCGACTCGAGGACTGGATCATGGATCTTGGACGCTGCTGCATCGCATGTATCCTGCCGCAGATATTCCGGTCGTCCAAATTTCGGTTCATCCTTATCTTGCGGCAGAAGCACAGTATAAGATCGGTCAAGCGCTGCAAGGTCTAGGCGATGAAGACATCCTCATCATCGGCAGTGGCGTCACGGTACACAATCTGCGATTGCTTAATTGGGGTCAGAAGGAGCCTGAGGCCTGGGCTGTTGCTTTTGATGATTGGTTATTGAATAAGGTCGAGCAAGGCGATCTGCCATCCCTGTTCGCCTATGACCAACTTGCGCCATACGCACGCCAGGCCGTACCTCGTGCCGAGCATTTCGTACCGTTCTTTATCGCGATGGGCAGTGGTTCATCGAAGCCGCAAGTGATTCATCGCAGCTATGATCTTGGAACGTTGAGTTACTTGAGCATGGCATTCTAAATCCTTATACGAAGAACCCCAAGGCGATCCCGTCCTAAATCAGTTAGCGGAGCCCTGGGGTTCTGGTTATTACAACTCTAATTCTTTACTAATTTGTTCTTGATTGCTCGTATGGTAATTTTTCATGTTCAGTGGGAAAGGTACGCCTTTGATCATGGCATCGATATCTTCCTGGTTCCCTTCGATAATGTGTTGGCGCAGTGTCTCGATATAAGCAATCGACTGGTCAATCCGCGTCTTCATTTCACTCGCATCCGTCGTAATATTCCCGTGACCTGGAACAAGCACTCGAATATCATGCTTCTCCAGGACCTGATGCAATTGACTCATCGTCGCTACGTAATCGCTACTGCTAGAGTAGATATACGGAAACTCGATATCCGAACAATAATCTCCAGCCAGCATAATACCCTCCGGGTCGATGACCGTCACGATCCCATCATCCGTATGGCCCGGTGCAAGATAGAACGTCAAGAGTGTCTGCCCCAATTGAACCTGCTGTCCATTCTCGGCAATCAGGATATCGGCGACAGGATATTTCAGCTCATAATCCCGGGTTAAGTAAAATTTATCGTCAAAGGACTTGATCTGTTCCACAATTTCATCCGGATTCGGGTGATGATGTAGCTTCTCGCTCGCGATCACCTTCGCTTCAGGAAATGCGCCGCAGCCTAGAATATGATCCCAATCGCTATGTGTGAAGAGCAGATAGATGGGCCAGCCTCTGCCTAATTGATCGACGTAATCACGAATCTCACGAACCTCTTGCGGCAACCATGTCGGGTCTACGACAATTGTACATTCATCCAAAGTAATAACGGAAGATGTCGTATGATATAAAGCACTCTGGAATACTGTAATTCGACTGTTCTGATAGACAATCAATTTCGTTCGCCCCTCTCGGTCTTGTTACTTCTTATTATAGCAAAAAAATAGGCAGCTCCCATGGACGGGAACTGCCTTTGTTTGTACGATTTGTGCAATTATGCTTTGCTGATGAATTCTTGCACCCATTCACCTTGGTAGTATGCTACACCGATGTGCGTAAAATTCGAGTTCAAAATGTTCGCACGGTGACCTGAGCTGTTCATCCAGTCATTCATCACTTGCTGTGGTGTTGTCTGACCTTTTGCAATGTTCTCACCTGCATAACCGAAAGCAATGTTGTATTGCTTCATCATGTCAAATGGCGAACCGTACGTTGGGGATTGATGATCGAAATAGTTGTTGCTATACATATCTTTTGCTTTATCTAGAGCCATTGCAGCAAGTCTGCTATCTGTCGATAATGGCTGCAGACCAGCCTTTGCACGTTCTTGGTTCACTAAGTTCACAACTTGAGCAGCGAAACTAGTATCCCCTTGATTCGGTTGTGTTGGCTTATTGTCATTTGTCGGCGGAGTTGGCTTCGTTGGTTGTGTTGGTTGTGTTGGCTTGCTTGGTTGTACAGGAGCTGGTTTCGTCGGCACCGTTGGTACCGTTGGTACGCAAGGCTTCACCGGCGGCTGCTGAGGGTACGTTGGGAATGTCACGTTTCCTGGGAATGTTACGTTTCCTGGGAATGTCGGGCATGCGCCACCACCTACAACCTGAACTTCCTTCGGCATATTTTTCAAGAAATTATTAACAAAATCATTCCAGTTGCTTTGAACTGGTGCAGCTGAAACTGCTGTTGGCAACATCCACGCACATGCCACCGCAGTGACCATAACCGTCTTGGAGAAACGATTCATCATCTTCTTCTTCATATGGTATAAATCCTCCTTGTATGCATTGCATTTTGTTGTGTGAATGTTAAGCCCTCATTCACTGAAGGAAGTGTAACATACGTCTTAAGATGCGATCATTACCAAAAATTTGGAAATCACATTATTTTCCAGATAATTTACGCTCTCGGTACCACTGATACCAATAGATACAAAACGCAAGCCAACTGCCTGATACCAGGTAGCCAGCGAGTACATCACTCGGATAGTGCACGCCCGCATAGACGCGGCTAATTCCGATCATCGCAATGATCAACGAACCAAGAATTAACAGTAAAACACGTCCCCATCTCGGCCGAATATGCTTCCAGAGCAGGAAGACGATGACCCCATATAGCGAGAAAGCAGCCATGGCGTGCCCCGATGGGAAGCTATAACCTGTTTCTTCTAGTATCCTGTGAATGGTCGGACGTTCACGTGTAAATAATCTTTTTAACACCACATTCAGTAATGCCGAGCCACCGACTACAATGACGAAGAGGATTAATTCTTCGCGATGCTTCAGAACAAAAAATAGGAATAACATGGTAAGGATCGCGATAACGATGACAGGTAACGTCGATCCGATAAAGGCACAGAATTTTGCAAATCCCGTCCAGAAGGGCGACTCCTTCCCTTGTACATAGTGAATAATCGCCTCATCAAATGCGGAGATTCGGTTCGTCGCTACGAAATACGCCACGACGATGGATGCGATAAGTCCTACGAGTGTAAGATACAATGGCGTCTTTCGTACTTTCATTGCTTGCATGCTCTATTTCCTTTCTATTCAGAGATCGAGGGTTCCTTAGCTGTTCGTGCTGGTAAGCCAGCAATCTCATAGATTAATGCGATATTCATGGATTTCCGCGTCTCATCAGCCAATCGATCGAAGGCGAGCTGCTGTCGGTCTGCAAAAGGAACGATATCCTCGATCGCACGTAATCCTTTGCGCGTACGTATCTGATTGAGCCACTGTCGACGGAAGGCATCATTATGGAAGATCCCGTGCAAATACGTGCCCCATACTTGACCATTTGCCGATGCTAATCCTTCCGCCCTGTGATCGGACATCTGGAACAGCGGATAGACGGATTCCTTCTTACCATCCAATCGAATCGTCTGACCCATATGGATCTCATACCCGGTAATCGCTGTGCCATTCCCTTGGCCCCACTGCGGCTGCGAACAATCGATAACACCTTGAACCCGTTCGGTTTTCTTCTCCGCATAGAAGGTTGTCTGTAGTGGAAGCAAACTAAGCCCCAGCGCTTCGGCTCCCGCTTCAACCTCAACCCCATGCGGATCAAGGAGCTGTTCGCCCAGCATCTGATATCCACCGCAAATACCAACGATGTCACAGGAAGAGTGTCCCTCATCCTCATGAACATGAGCGAAGGTAAGTATGGCGTCAGCTAGACCCGATTCGCGTAAGAAGCGTAAATCATCCATCGTATTCTTCGTACCCGGTAAAATGATCCCATCCGGCGTTCCTAGCTCGGCGAGCGATTGTACATAACGAACGCGCACGTCCTGCTCCGCAACCAAGGCGTCAATATCCGTAAAGTTCGAGATTCGCGGATATCGGATGACAGCAATATCGAGTTCATATGCTTCATTGTCCCCGAGTGCCTTCCCTTTATATGCATCCAATACGACGGAGTCCTCTTGCTCAATATCGATATTCGGCAAATAAGGCAGTACACCAACCACGGGAATGCCCGTCCGCTCTTCGAGCCAGTCCAGACCAGGCTGAAGCAAACTGAGGTCTCCGCGGAATTTGTTTATAATGAAGCCTTTGACACGATCACGTTCATGTGGTTCTAAGAGTTCCAACGTACCGACCAGCGAAGCGAATACGCCGCCGCGATCAATGTCCGCAACGAGCAGGACAGGCGCTTCTGCCCACGCCGCTAGATTCATGTTCACGATATCATTTTGCTTCAGATTGATTTCCGCAGGACTGCCTGCGCCTTCAATGACTACGACTTCGTAAGCAGCACGCAGCCGTTCAAGAGCAGCCACAACCGTTGTTTTGGCAAAAGGGAGAAATTCGGACCGATAATCACGTGCACTTAACTGCGTATAGGGTTTGCCGTGGACGACGATCTGTGCGTTCATCTCTTTCATCGGTTTGATGAGAATCGGGTTCATATCGGTTGTTGCTGCGACCTCACAGGCTTCCGCTTGAACGCCTTGCGCACGCCCGATTTCTTTGCCATCCATCGTCACATACGAATTCAGCGCCATGTTCTGTGATTTATAAGGAGCAACTTTCCATCCGTCCTGCTTCAAAATCCGGCATAATGCCGTCGTCACAATGCTCTTGCCTACATCGGATGCCGTTCCTTGCAGCATAATGGTTCTTGCTTTGGGCCGTTCACTGGACATGAGGTTCGCCTCCTTCTAGACGATTATTGTACATATAAGCAGCAGTAGAATTTCCAAACATTCGTTCAATGCGCCATAAGTATCGCCGGTTAGACCACCGAGCTTATTCGCCATGGATCTCGCTATGATCATCCCGAGCAATAACGCGCCCAGACCAATCCATACAATAGATAACCCGTCTGATGCGGTAATTGTACCTATGCCACCCCACATGGCAGTACCAATCCAGATCAGCACAGATATAACAACCGCCATCAGCGTTGCTCCCGTTACATGCCGCGCACCCACGCCTTTAAAATAACTGCCGAGTCCAGATTCCTTCCTTGCATATGGGAATGCTGCCATCCCAATGACCATAAACCAGCGGCTCCAGATGAAGGGGAGGACGATCTCCCAAGACCATTTCTGATCCAATAAGGTGTAGAAAATAACGGCCTTGAGCAGCATCGCAAGAACACAGACGATGACGCCCATAGCTCCTACCCGGCTGTCCTTCATAATTTCAAGCATTTGTTCCCGTGGTCGATGGCTTAGAATCCCATCTGCGGTATCCATTAACCCATCGATATGTAAGGCCCCTGTCAAAGAAACCGTCCAGACCAAGGTCAGGACGGCCGCTAGGACAAGAGGGAAGAGCAATGAGCAGCCGTAGCCGAAGCCCCAGATCAGCCCGCCGAGAACTGTGCCAACGAGCGGATAGAATACCACGCTGCGAGCGAACACCTCTTTGGAATAATGAATTTGAATCGGCAGCGGCAGCCTCGATAAGAATTGAAAGGCTGCTACGCAGGCTTGCGCTGCTTGTTTCATAACTGAACCGCCCTGCTCTTGAGTTCGATCGGGATGCCTGCTGTGACCAGATACACTTGCTCACAGACCCCCGCTAGCTTCCGATTCATATAACCAGCAAGATCGCGATATTGCCTACCTAACGGATATTCCGGCACAATCCCGCTGCCAACCTCGTTCGTCACGAAGATTAGTGTACCCGCGTAAATTCGAACCCTTTCCACCAACTGATCAATCTGCTGCTTTACCAAATCAGTTGCATTCGGCTCCGCTTCGCAGCGCAGTAGAATGTTCGAGAGCCACAGGGTCAAGCAATCGACGAGAATCATCTTCGACCCTTCGAGATCTCCGAGTAAGGCGATTAAGTCGTAGGGTTCTTCGATGGTCTTCCACTCGAAAGCAGCTTGATCCCGCTCCATTTGATGCATGCGAACCCGTTCTCGCATCTCATCATCGTAGAGTTGTGCCGTCGCGATATAGATTCCGCGATCGCCGTAGTTTGCGCAGAGCTTCTCCGCGAAGGAACTCTTCCCGCTCCGCGCACCACCAGTTACCAGAATCGGCATGCCTTATCTCTCCCCTCATGTGATACATCCATTCATCATTTCTTTATTCGCCTGAGCTTACGCCCGCACTTGCGAAGGTTGCCATCTCGCGCATGATTTTCGTTGCTGCATCGATCAAGGTAAAGGCAAGCACGGCACCTGTCCCTTCACCAAGCCGCATGTCCAATTGCAGCACTGGCGTTAATCCGATTTCTTCGAGCAGGCTCTCATGCCCTTGTTCTTGGGATAGATGCGATCCGATCATATAACCGCTTGTTAGCGGTTCAATACGGCTGGCTATCAACGCTGCTGCAGAAGAGATGAATCCATCAATCACAACAGGGCATTGATGTCTTGCTGCGCCAAGGATCACGCCGACCAGACCAGCGATCTCGAGTCCACCTACCTTCGTCAGGACATCCAGTGGATCCTTCGCATTCGGACGGTTCACTTGAATTGCTTGTCGAACAACCGCTTGCTTATGTAGCATCCGTTCATCATCGATGCCAGTTCCGCGCCCTACCGTCTCCTCGGATGACATGCCCGTGAGCACACTTAGAATGGCTGCACTCGCTGTCGTGTTCCCAATGCCCATCTCGCCTGTCGCGAAGATCTTATACCCATCGGCAACATGCTGCTCTACAATCTCAGCTCCTGCGAGAATAGCTTGGATCGCTTCATCTTGTGACATGGCTGGGCCCTTCGCCATATTTGCCGTTCCTTTACGGACTTTCCGGGACACCAGCTGCAGATGCTCCATATCTGCATTCACGCCGATATCGACACATACGACATCCGCACCTGCATGACGTGCCAGCACGTTCACGGCTGCGCCGCCGTTCAAGAAGTTATAGACCATCTGCGGTGTCACTTCCGAGGGGAATGCACTAATCCCTTCATCACACACACCATGATCTCCAGCCATGACGATAACGGCTTTCTTCGCGAATGCCGGGTGCAATTCACCTGTAATCCCTGCGACCTGCGCCGCAATATTCTCAAGCTTGCCTAGGCTGCCTGGAGGCTTCGTCAGCTGATCCAAATGCTGCATCGCTTCCTCGACCATCTGCCCATCTAACGGTTCAATGTGTGAAATGAGTTGCTCCAATTGTTCTCTCATTATCTCGCTCCAATCTGTGTATGATTCTCATTGATGTCATTAAAATTCTATTTCGCTTCATTTCCTAGTGTCTCATGGGAATCCGGTTGAAGCAAGATTTGTGGCGCGCCATTCACAGGATGGGGAATAATAATCGGTTCTGTGCCAAAAACTTCATGGACGCGCTCCCGGCTTAATATTTCAGCTGGCTCGCCAATGGCTACCTGTTTCCCTTCATGCAGCACAAGCAATTGATCACAATATTGCGCCGCTAAGTTCAGATCATGAAGAACAGCGATGATCGTCAAGCCGCAGTCACGCTGCCATTTCCGCACATAATCCATAAATTGCAGCTGATAACGAATATCCAGATACGTCGTTGGTTCATCCAGCAGCAGAATTTCAGGCTGCTGAACCATCACTTTGCCGAGGGCGACACGCTGCCGTTGTCCACCGCTAAGTTCATGTAGTGGTCGATCGAGCAGTTCTGCTAAATTCAATTGCTCCGCAATCCCAGCGATGAGCGAGGATGCATCGGCTTGATCCCGGCCGAGCCAATTCTGGAATGGGAACCGCCCCATCTCAAGAACTTCCTGCACGGAATATCCAACAGGCGGCAGCGTCTCCTGCTGCAGGACGGCTAGATGCTGGGACAAGGCTTTCCGCGAATACGCCGATAAAGGTTGGTTGCGAATGACAATCTCGCCCGCAGAAGCCGGCTCCACGCCGGATATGCATTGCAGCAACGTCGATTTCCCGCTTCCATTCGGACCGATGATGCCAAGACAAGTCCCTGGCTCCACTTCAAAATGAATATCTTGCAGCACCTTCGCAGCCCCATAATGCTTATATACATGTTCGACTCGGATCATGACAATCGACCCCTTCGCGTTTTTTTGTTACGGTGCAGCAGATAGGCGAAGAATGGTGCGCCAATAAATGCGGTTACAACGCCAAGCGGAATTTCAGTGGGTGCGAGTACCGATCGAGCAAGGGTATCTGCAATCACCATGTAGATTCCACCACCAATTGCGGATAACGGGACGATCAGTCGATAATTCGAGCCGACCAGCAATCGAATCATATGGGGGACGATCAACCCGACAAAGCCAATGACACCTGATACGGATACGGCCGCAGCCGTCATAAATGTCGCCGTTAATAGAATGATCATCTTCGTCCGATCCACACGAATCCCTAAATGCGCGGCTTCACGTTCCCCTAGCGCGAGGATATTCATCGTCCTGGCGTAACCCATCACAATAATAAAGCCAACGATTAAATACGGCCCCAGCACCGCGGTATATGCCCATCCACGCAATGAGAGGCTACCCATGAGCCAGAACATAATTTCATTGATCGTCTTATCCGACAACGCGACGAGTAAGGATACGAACGCCCCGAGGAAGGCCTGCATGACAACACCGGCGAGTATTAACCGTTCCGTCGGTATTTTGCCTTCATCTTGCGCAAGCCGCATCACAAGCCATAGGGTTAAGACCCCTGTCGTGAAAGCAACAATGGGCACGGACCACTGTCCAACAAGTGAATATTGGATGCCAAAATAGATCATAAAGGCTGCGCCAACGGAGGCGCCAGAAGACACACCGAGTGTGTACGGATCCGCAAGCGGATTACGCAAAACGCCCTGAAATGCCGCACCGGATAAGGACAGGCAAGCGCCAACCAAGACCCCAATCGCAATGCGAGGAATCCGTACCTTTAATAAGATCTGTTCATAGGAACCTGGCCACGTCTTGGGAATCATATCTTGAAGCCAAGGAATCTGATGCAGCAGAATGGCTGGAATTTGCTGCAGCGGAATGTGCACTGAGCCAATGGTAGCCGAGACGCAAATCGTAAAAAGGAGGAGGAGTATTCCTCCCCCTCCCCACAGCAATCCTGTTCGGTTCATTATTTCACCAAATCCGGATAGATCGCCTTCGCCATGGCGATCAAGCCATCGGTTAGACGTGGACCTGGTCTGCTAAGCAAGTTGCCATCCACGCCAATCACTTGATTATTCTTGATCGCATCAATTTGATCCCAGCCGCTGCGACCTAGAATGATATCTTTAATCGGTTTGCCTGTCTCATAATCTTTGGCATCATTCGCGAATAGAATGACATTCGGATTCGAATGAATAATATTCTCTTCATTAATCTGCACCCAGCCTTGTACATCGGATGCCACGTTCACGCCGCCAGCGATTGTGATCAATTCATCCATGAACTCGCCTTTACCGACCGTCCAGCCTGGGGAGAATTCAATGTATACTTTCTTCTTCTGATCCGCAGCGACATTCTTCACCGCTTCGATGACCGAATCGCGGTCCGCCTTCATCTTATCGATCACTTGCTTCGCTTCCGCTTGACGATCCGTAATTTGACCGTACACTTCGATATTTTTCATAATATCTTCAAGCGTCTTCGGTTCAACTTTGAAAATTTTGATTCCCAGATCGCGAAGCTTCTTCACGGATTCTTCTTTCATGGAAATTCCCGTAAAGACGATGTCTGCATTGGCACCGATAACCGCTTCTTCATTCGGCTTCATAATACTGCCCATTTTCGGCTTGGAGCTTGCTGCTGCTGGGTAGTCGTCATAATCCGATACACCAACGATTTGTTGATCCAGTCCAAGTGCGAAGAGGGACTCGGTCTCTGCTGGCGATACCGATACGATACGTTCAGGTGCTTTGTCAAATGTAAATTCCTCGCCTGTCGCATCCTTAATCGTTAGAGGGTACTTCGTCTTGAGGTCCGATGCTTCTGTATTGTCCTTCTGCTCCTGTTTGCTCTGCTCTGTCTGAGCACCTTGCTTCGCTGCGTCTTCTGTCCCCTTCGTACCGCAAGCCGCGATACTGACAACGAGCGCGAGAATCAGTGCCCACGTCGATAAACCTTTCCAAATCTTCATCCTTGTCTCTCTCCCCTTATTCTTTATTGATGCTGAACGTTTGAACAGAGAAAACCCCAGATCCTGAAGGACCCGGGGCACGTCAATTTCGGAATATATCCGTATGTATGCGTATTGCATGTCACACGTCTTCCAACTGAGCGCAACCCTTTCCTCGAAGGTTTGTCATTCGTATCCATAGGCAGGTCTCCTGACTTATGGGTCTTGCATGCCCTCGCCTTCCCATTCCTGCGATGGAACAGTGGCTATTGAGGTCATCCCCAGATTACAGTGGCGGGACCGTTCCGGATTTGCACCGGATTCCCTTTTAACCCGATCTATACGATATTTGCACAGATAGGGACCTACAGATTTCCTATTCAATTCAAGCTATGCCTTTCAGTCTTTCACCTAGTTATTATAGGGGAAAAGCCCCCACCTTACAACTAAATTAGTAGCACATTTTCAGCCTCGTGATTTGTATTTCGAATAAGAAATCTTTATCATCATAACTAGCAAATAACGAACCTCTTGTTGAAGGAGAGAAATGCCCTCATGGATAGAATCATGATTGTAGAAGATGATCCCAAGATATACACCTTGCTCAAAGACCAGCTTGAAAAATACGGCTATGAGGCTGTCGTCGCAGATGATTTCGACCGCATTGCGGATCAGTTCACCCAGATCGAACCCAATCTCGTACTGCTCGATGTCAATTTGCCGAAGTTCGATGGATTCTATTGGTGCCGCCAAATCCGCCAAATCTCCACCTGTCCCATACTCTTCATCTCAGCAAGGGAAGGTAAAATGGAGCAAGTGATGGCCCTAGAGCACGGTGCCGATGATTATATTACAAAGCCTTTCGATTATGATATTGTCATGGCCAAAATCGCCAGCCACCTGCGCCGCGCCTATGGTAGTTATGCTCCCAAAGCTACGGAACGTTCTTTAAGTCTCCACGGACTTACCCTCTTACCTGAACGTCTGGAGGTTTCCTTAGCGGATCAGAGTCTAGAGCTGCTGCGGAAAGAATCGTTGCTGCTGGAAGTGCTCATGGAGCGTTATCCTCGCGTTGTTAGCCGTGATCGAATTCTGGAGAAGCTATGGGATGAGAACCATTTCGTGGACGAGAATACGCTCAATGTGTATGTCACGCGCCTTCGCAAGAAGCTGAAGGATCTTGGCATAGAAGAAGCGGTCGAGACGGTCCGGGGCGCGGGCTATCGCCTGAAAGTGACATGGGCGGATGTCTCCTCATGAGACTGTTCCTTCGTGATCACGTTCCATTAATGATTATTCTAGGACTTCAAATTGTTATAACATCCGTTGTGTATGCCTTTAATGACGGTTCAGCACTATCGACCATCAGCTACGTCTTCATCGTAAGTCTATTTCTGTTACTGGTCTTCCTCGTCTATCAATATGTGTCCAAACGGGGGTTCTATGCCAGATTATCGAATCCGGAGGCATCCATGGAGCCCATCTTCACATCCAAGAGCAGACAGTTCACACCGATCGAACAAGCATTGCAAGATTTGCTCACTGACCAGTTTCATTTTATGCAGCAAGAGCTTCATCAGGCAGAGAATCGTATGAACCGCCATGTTACATTTATGAATCAATGGGTGCATGATATGAAGACACCGCTCTCCGTCATCCATATGACGATTCAAGATGAAGATGAGCCGATTTTTGATAGTATACGGGAAGAGACAGACCGGCTAACCAAGGGGCTTGAGACCGTGCTCTATATGGCTAGGCTGGATAGCTTCGAGCATGACTTTTATATTGAAGAGGTCGACCTCGCCCAGATGATGGGGCAATTCGTGAAGCAGAATAAAAGGTTATTCATTCGCAGTCAAGTCTTCCCGAAAATCGGGATCGCTGAGAACCAGACGGTCGTGTCCGATGAGAAATGGCTTACCTTCGTCTTTAGTCAGATCATCAACAATGCCGTAAAATATTCCGCAGGCAAAAGCCGCACCATCGAGATCAGCGCTTCCATGGAGCAGGAGCATACCGTGGTCCAAGTACGTGATTATGGCATTGGTATTCCAGCGCACGATGTTGAACGTGTATTCGAACCGTATTTTACAGGAGATAATGGGAGACAATATCCCGCTTCCACCGGCATGGGCTTATATCTGGTCCATGAGATCTGCAGTCGACTCGGTCATCGCATCACCGTTGAGTCGGAACAAGGTGAAGGCACAAGTGTACGAATATATTTCACCAATACAACCGAAGACGATGCTTACCGGCGAAAGGAGTGAGGCACGTGGATATGCTTCAAGTTCGAAATATCAATAAAGTATACAGCGGACGCAAAGCGTTCCGAGCATTGACCGACCTCAGCTTAACGATCCGTGAAGGCGAATTCGTCGGTATTATGGGACCATCCGGCAGTGGGAAGACCACGCTCTTAAATGTAATCTCGACGATTGATATGCCGTCATCCGGCCAGATTCTCATTAACGGCAGCAACCCGTACAAGCTTCGCAAGAACAAGCTTGCCGCTTTTCGAAGACAACAGCTCGGGTTCGTATTCCAAGAGTTCCATCTCATTGAGACGCTGACGATTGGAGAGAACATCATCCTTCCGTTAACGCTGGACGGCGTACGTGTCTCCGAAATGGAAGAGCGGTTGAGCAGCATTATCCAGAAGCTCGGGATCAAGGATATTCGTGATAACAGTATTTTCGAAGTATCACGGGGACAGCAGCAGCGAGCAGCAATCGCACGCGCAATTATTCATCGTCCATCGCTCCTGCTCGCCGATGAGCCGACAGGGAACTTGGACTCTAAAGCATCCAGACATGTCATGGAGACGCTTCAGCAGATTAATGAAACCGATCGCACCACGATGATGATGGTAACCCATGACCCGATCGCGGCCAGCTATTGCCACCGGGTGATCTTCATTAAGGACGGGATGCTATATAATGAGATCGTTCAAGGACAGAATCGTTCCGCATTCTATCAGAAGATCATCAATGCGATCGCGCTTCTAGGAGGGGACGCGAATGAATTTTCTACAATTCGCGTTTAACAATGTCAAGCGGCATGCTAGGAAATATGCAGCCTATTTCTTCAGCAGCGCCTTCGCCGTGATGATCTTCTTCTTATACGTTGCCTTTAGCCTACATCCCAAAATTCTACCAAGCACGGTCAATGATCTCGTATCTGGCGGCATGACGCTTGGAGCAAGCTCGATCGTATTTTTCTCATTCATCTTCATTCTCTATTCCACGGCCGTCTTTGTCCAAGCTCGCAGTCAGCAGTTCGGCATTCTGACGATCCTCGGAATGACGAAGAGGCAGCTGCGATTCATGCTATTCTTGGAATTTTCCATCATTGGCGTCGGTTCGATACTAACAGGGACTGTCACAGGACTTGTCTTCCTGAAATTATTCCTGATCATCGCATCGCTTGCGGTTGGCGGCAGCTCAATGACGTTCTATTTTCCAATCGAAGCATTGAAGACAACGGCCATCACATACGGCATCTTGTTCATCTTCATCTCGCCATTGTCCTATCTGTTCATTGGCAGACAACCGCTGATGGAGCTGCTCACGGTTCGCCGCAGAAAACTACGATTCCGTAATTCTTCCTACATTTTCGCGACCATCGCATTATGCTGCTTGATCTGGAGTTACGTGCAAGCTTTCAGAAAAGATATTGGAACTTTTCTCATCGCGTTTATGGTGATTCATATTGGGTTATATGGATTGTTCAGGCATGTCCTTCCTATCGTTATGCGTTGGATGAAGAAGATTCGCTCGCTGTTCTGGAGGAAGACCAATCTGCTCAAATTATCGGAGACAGAGCTTCGCATTCGCGAAAATGGGCTGATGTTCTATTTGCTTACGATACTCTGGACCATTACCTGCTTATGTGTTGTCGTCCTCGTATCCATTCGATTTCTGATGGACGTAACGCCGAACAAAGAACCGTTCCAGTTATACTATGTTTCCAACTTGAACAATCCGAAGCAGGATACGCATATCCAATATATTGAGCAGAGTCTGAAGCAAACGGGCGTAACGTACAGTAAACAACGTATACCATTGTTGCGCTTCACAACAACACCAGAGAACTATGTGGATTATTTCATGCGTTATCAAGATTATGTGCGTCTCGGCGAGTTCTACAAGTCTCCGACCAAGTCATTGCATGAAGGTGAGGCGTTATGGCTTTCCAGGGGGAAAGATAACATGGCGAAAAATCGTACCTCGATTCAGATACCTAACCATTCGAGCTCACTGCAACTGTTAAAGCCACTAGATACCAAAAAGAACTGGATGCCAGAGCTGCGAGGTAAAAACGGGAGCGTACTGGTGATCACCGATTCCCTGTACAAGGAACTAGCAGCCAACACAGCAGGTGAAAGCATGACTTTCTTCGGTTATCAATTCACAAATAGCAATAATGCATTAACCTTGTTCGCACTCGTGGAGAAAGGACTAGGCCAGGAAGGGGTACAAGATCGTTATCAATATTCCCTCGCCGCCTATTATGAATATCTCTTTCAGCAAATGCCGTACATCGTGATCTTCATCGGCTTATTCATTACAGCCGTATTCTTCACAGCCGGCGCCAGCTTCGTCTATTTCAAAATCTATTCGGACTTGAACAAAGATCTCGTTCAATTCCGGGCGCTCTACAATATTGGCGTCAGCATTCCTGAGCTCTATCAGATCGTCAAAACCCGCGTCGTCCTGATGATGGGCCTGCCGAGCTTGTTCGCAATATTGAACAGCACAGGGCTCTTGCTCTTCATCAAGCAGCAGGATGACACCATGTTCAAGTGGCTTCCGTTCATTGTGTCCTTCGTCCTCTTCATCCTGATCCAGACGTGCTTCAGTTTAATTCTGCGGAAGCGGTATTGGGCGCACATTGTGAATAGTTTGAAGTGAGGGGTGAGTGCGGCGAGGGAGGGCGAGCCGTTTTAGGGCAAATAACTGCGTTTTTGCAGTTATTCGGGCCTTTGCGAGCGGGGTATCGCGATTTAACTGCGTTTTTGCAGTTATTCGCGCCTCTGCGAGCGGGGGATCGCGATTTAACTGCGTTTTTGCAGTTATTCGGGCCTCTGCGAGTGGGGTATCGCGATTTAACTGCGTTTTTGCAGTTATTCGAGCCTCTGCGAGCGGGGTATCGCGATTTAACTGCGTTTTTGCAGTTATTTGAGCCTGTGCGAGCGAGGAATCGCGATTTAACTGCATATTTGCAGTTATTCGGGCCTCTGCGAGCGGGGTATCGCGATTTAACTGCGTTTTTGCAGTTATTTGTCCGCTCGATGAGACATATAAGAAAAGGGGCTTGTCAACCTGCATACCATGCAGTGACAAGCCCCTTTTTTCGTTCGTGATTACCACATTGATGACGATGTTGCTAGCCATAGGATGGCCGCGCTGATCAGCGCGAACATCGCTGAGCTCAGGTACATCAATCTCACGGTCATCGGAATGTGGTCCGCGCGAAGGGGCTCCTTCGGTTCCCCCATGTAAGCGCGAAAGGACGCGATCCCCTTGTAAACGTTATGCCCTCCGAGCCTTACGCCAAGCGCGCCGGCAACCGCAGACTCCGGGTATCCACTGTTCGGACTCGGGTGCTCCTTCGCATCTCGGCGAACCGTCCGCCAAGCACTTCGTGGATCATGACGCAGCAGCCAAGCAGCTATTGTGAGTAATATCGCGGTTATCCGCGCCGGGATCCAGTTCGCCACATCATCCAACCGTGCCGATGCGAATCCAAGGTCTTTATACTTCTCATTCTTGTAACCGACCATCGAATCGAGCGTATTTACCGCGCGGTAAGCCATAGCGAGCGGTGCGCCCCCAATAGCAGCATAGAATAAAGGCGAGGTAATCGCATCGACGATATTTTCGGCGACGGTCTCGACGGTTCCTCGCACGATTTCCGGTTCGTCCAAATGCTCCGTATCTCGGCCGACGATCATCCCGAGTGATCGTCGTGCCGCAGGCATATCCCCTGCACGGAGATGACGGTATACCTCCATCCCTGCATCCTTCAAGCCTTTCGTCGCAATGGTCGTCGCGATCAGCAAGACCTCCAGCGCCCAAGCCAGCCACGGATGAATCAACGCAACCAAGTAGAGCACTCCCCATGTGAGCAGGAACACGCCCCCCACGAGGATCAGCGGGAGCAAGAACCCTCCTGCTTTCAATTGCCTCGGTGTATGTGCGATGCGGCGAACGCCACGTTCCAATTGGGTAATCGCACTGCCCATGAAGATCACCGGATGCGGAATCCAGCGGGGATCGCCGATGATGCAATCGACGATGTAAGCGAGAATAATAAAATACGCATGCTCTAACATCATTACGCTTCTCCTTGCGTTCGTACCGCTTCATAAACGGTGTTGTACACGAGACGCCCGAGCAGATTGCCGAGCGTCGTCGCGCTGCCCGCATACTGGTGCTCCGCACCATAGCGGGCGCTCTGGCTCACGGCGAGCACGACGGTGTCCGTCGTCGTGCCCGTCGCCACATCACCGTCCTGCGGGTCGGTGATGCCCAGATCTTGCAGCGCGGCGGCCTTCGCTTCCGTCGCGGTAATAATCGCGCCGACCAGCGCAGCCGGCGCTAGCCGCCCGTCCACAGCCACGATCGTATTGATCGTGCCCGGTGCATAGGCGGCGAACGTCTCGCGCGCTCGTCCGGCGCGCGCGGCATTGGAGGTGCCCGCCGTCGTACACACGACGATACGGGCTTGGTCGCCCTCCGCTTCCGCAATGGAAGCATGCGTCAGCTTCGCTGCGGTCAACAGGCCTACCGTCTGATCCAGCGGATAGCCCCAAGCCATAATCTCCGATTCCAGATGCTGAATCGGATCAGGACGATTATAATCCTTCGTGACGTAGACGTTCACGATATGATCAGCAACCGTACTGCCGCCTGCATATGGTGCACTGCTAAGCGTCTGCAGCGGCTCCGGCGCGAGCATCCGAATATGATGCTGTGCCCGATCATAACGGAATGCGAGTCCTGGCCAGCAGGTACTCTCATACACCATCAATGCTTCACCAGCTCGAAAAGGCTGTACCATCTTCACGCTACACCCCTTCCTGCCACACTACGGTAAGCTTATTGAATAGAATTTCATTCCGTTCTCGATCCTTCACCGCAAGCCGGATGTCCGTTTCGCTGAGCCCTTCATACATGGCACAGCTCCGAATCAATATCCCTTTCAGCCCCAGCTTTGTCTGAAGCTGCTCCGCAGTCCAAGGCTTCGGTAACCGCACGAGGATGAAATTCGCAAGACTTGGCCAGGTCTGGCAGCCAAATTCCTGTTCCAATCGCTCAATCATGTAATTCCGTTCAATCACCGTCTGTTCTCGCGTTACCGCCTCATATTCCTCACATTCAACCAAACAGGCTTCCCCAGCCGCTAATGCAAGCCGATTCACGCTCCATGTTACCTGCTTCGATTTTAGCCGATGAATGAGTAACGGCCCTGCGACCGCATAACCCAACCGCAATCCAGGAATCGCATAGAACTTCGTCATCGAACGAATGAGGATGACATGCGAATAATGCTCCACGCGCAATAGCAAGGTCGCCTGCCTATCCGGTTCAATGAAATCTATGAACGCTTCATCAATAATCAACATTGTGTCCGTATCAGCCGCGATCGCCGCAAGCTGCTCCAGCTCTTCGAGATCGTACTGCACACCTGTCGGATTGTTCGGCTGCCCGAGGAAGAGAAGATCCACCTCCTGCATCAAGCCTGCAATTTCATTCAGTTCCGCACGAAACCCCTGTTCCGCATGCCCATGGATCCCAATGACCTCCGCACCGAATTTTCGGGACAACTCCGTATATTCGGAGAAACATGGGTAGATCACGCCAACGCGGCTTGGCGCCATCGCAAGCAATGCGAGTGCCATGCATTCCGCCGCGCCGTTCCCAACGCAGACCATCGATTCATCCACATGCAGCGCTTCCGATAACAAAGCCCGCAGCCGCCGATGATCCGGGTCCGGATAATGCACCACATCCCGCAGCTCCTGTTGAACCCTTGCCAGCACATGCGGCGGCGGACCGAGTGGGTTAATATTCGCGCTATAATCGATGAATGCCCCTCGGTCCACACCAAATGCCGCCTGGGCCGTCTCTAAATCTCCCCCATGACCAAACCTTTCAATCATTTTTTCAATCGTCCTTTCCCCATCGCGTACATGTTTATTTCGTTTATACGGATAAGCTGTTCTTATATTTCTCGCTTAAACGCTTCCCATCCATATAAGGATTCCGTAGTCGTTTATGCTTGATTATGGGCATGAATGCACCTTGGCGTCAACACTGATTCTGCCTTGATCCTTTGTAGATTTTGACGAAATAGATTACAATGAATAGTTGAATGAACATTCGTGAAATTTGCATTATTTTCAGAAAAAATCGATCCGCTGGAGGGGTACACATGTTATTTATCGACAACCAAGGGATTACCGACCCGACACTCAATCTAGCCATTGAAGAATATGCGCTTCGGCATCTCCCAATGGATGACAGCTACTTGCTGTTCTATATTAATGAACCGTCCATTATCATCGGTAAGCATCAGAATACGATTGAAGAGATTAATGCGGAATATGTCAAAGAACATGGCATTCACATCGTACGCCGTTTATCCGGTGGCGGAGCCGTGTATCACGACCTTGGCAACCTGAACTTCAGCTTCTTGACCAAGGACGATGGACAATCCTTCAACAATTTCAAGAAATTCACCGAGCCTGTCGTCGATGCCCTTCGCAAGCTTGGCGTCGAGTCCGAACTAACAGGCCGCAATGATATCCAGATCGGCGAGCGTAAAATCTCGGGGAATGCGCAATTTAGCTCCCGCGGACGTATGTTCAGCCACGGTACATTACTCTTCAACTCCGAAATGGAGAATGTCGCTTCCGCGCTGAAAGTGAACGCTGAGAAGATCGCTTCCAAAGGAACCAAGTCGGTTCGCAGCCGCGTCGCGAATATCTCGGAGTTCCTCACCGAACCGATGACAATCGAACAATTCCGTGCTGAGGTTTTACGCAGCATTTTCGGCATGGAGCCAGATCAAGTTCCACAATATCGACTGACTGAGGAAGATTGGGTCAAAATCCGCCAAATCGCGGATGAGCGCTACCGTAATTGGGATTGGAACTACGGCGAATCGCCAAAATTCAATATCCGCAACTCGAAACGCTTCCCAATTGGCATCGTCGATCTACGTCTTGATGTGGAAGACGGCAACATCCATGAAATCAAAATTTATGGCGATTTCTTCGCTAAACGTGATATTTCAGAACTCGAAGATCTTCTACGCGGTACTCGATATGAAGAATCCTCAGTTCGCGCCAAGCTAGAAGGTACAGACATTACGCAATTTTTCGGCAATCTCGAATTCGATGCATTTGTGGGCTTGCTCTTCTTGGAGGCTTAATCCGCACCATGAAACGCTCGCTCTTCGCAGATCTGATTCTTCTATCGGTTGCCCTCATCTGGGGGACGACCTTTCTTATTGTGCAGCAGGCCGTTCAGGCCTTGCCACCACTTGCTTTTAACGGCATCCGGTTTACAGGGGCAGCACTCTTATTCTTCATCATTCTTATCTTCGTGCATCGAGATTGGTTGAAGCACGTGAACAAAAGGCTGCTCTGGCACGGCTTCGTGCTCGGCGTACTGCTGTTCGGCGGGTATGGGTTCCAGACCTACGGCCTCCTATATACGACATCCTCCAATGCAGGATTTATTACGGGGCTCTCCGTCGTTTTGGTTCCCTTCTTCTCGATGTGGTTCCTACGCCAGCGTCTGAACTGGATCGCTTGGATCAGCGCAGCCGTTGCTCTTATTGGCTTATTCCTGCTCTCCACCGGCGGAGCATCATTATCCATTAATTTCGGAGATCTACTCGTGCTCCTCTGCGCGATTTGCTTCGCATTGCAAATTGTCGCAACCGGCCGATATGCCACGGAGCATCCGACACTGCTGCTCGTGACAATTCAACTCGGTACGGTAGGGATTCTCGGCATCATCGGTTCTATTCTACTCGAGGACACGGGGACGATGCATGATTGGATTCACCTTGCCTCGCAGCCGGAGGTTTTGATGGCACTTGGCATTACCTTGCTGTTCGGTACCGCCTTCGCGTTCTGGGCACAGACTTACTGTCAGAAATACACGTCTCCGGCGCGCGTCGCGATTATTTTCGCCATGGAGCCCGTGTTCGCAGGCATTACAGGGTACATCTGGGGCAACGAAAAGCTCGGCGTCACGGCCATTATCGGTTGTGTCCTCATGTTCATCAGTATGTTAATCGCAGAGCTGCGTCCCTCAGGGCAGCACGCTTCTGAACCCTCTGCTGAACGATTGGAACGAGCGAACTAGTCATGCTTTCACGAAAAGTACCGGACACTGGATCCGCTAAGTGCCCCGATTCTAGCCATTTGTGATGACTTACGGACCGACATGCTCTTATTGACCCATTCATGAACACTTTATGTGTAAAAAGGAGCGAATACCGGATTCATTGTCCGTTACACCGCAAAATAAAGATCCCATATCCAAAATAACGGACGTACCGTCCGTCGGGAGTTGGGATGCTTACTTTAGGAGGTTCCACCATGTACAAACTTATCGCGATCGATGTAGATGACACACTCATCAATGATGATAAAATCGTGACCGAGGCGACCCAACTCGCCCTCGAGCAAGCGATTGCCCAAGGCGTAACGGTCACACTCGCAACAGGACGCATGTATGCGTCCGCACAGGCCATCGCCCGCCAAATCGGGATGAACGTACCTTTGATTACCTATCAAGGTTCCTTGGTCAAAAACTTACTGGACGGTCACGTATTATATGAGCGCAGCGTGCCGCAAGATGCCGCGCGCCGCATTCTGCAATATTCCGAAGCGCATGGACTGCATTTGCAGCTCTATATTGATGACCAACTCTATGTGCAAGTAGATAACGAGAAGACGCAATCGTATGCGGGACTCTCCAAAATCCCTTACATCGTCGAGCCCGACTTCAACAAACTGATCGATCAACCTTCTACCAAAATGCTCATCATCGATGAGCCAGATTACCTGGACGAAGTCGCTGTGAAGCTTCGCGACATGTTAGGCGATCAAGTGCACATCACGAAGTCCAAGCCGCACTTCCTCGAGATTATGCACAAAGAAGGTACCAAAGGCCACGCGCTAACGTATCTCGCTGAGCATTTTGACTGCGACCTCTCTGAAGTCATGGCGATCGGCGATGCGTGGAACGACCGTGAAATGCTTGAGGTAGCTGGACTTGGGGTAGCCATGGGCAATGCAGTCCCATCCCTCAAAGAAATCGCCGATGAAATCACCCTCTCGAACAATGAAGACGGCGTGGCGCATATCATTCGCAAGCATATCTTGAACTAGCTAGCACACAGGATAAAGCCCTCCTGTTGTCATCAACACTGAAATGTTGCTGACACGGGAGGGCTTCTTATTGTATTTACCTTCGAATCGCATCCATTAACACTGCTTTTGAGAGCAGTCTCTGATTCCGACTCCCCCGAAAAGCAAGCGTGATATCCCGCTCCGCGAGCACAAAAGGACCATCTACCAGCATATCGCATTCCTCTAAGAGCAATCGCTGTTCGGCCGTTCCATGCTCAAGCAGCTGCTCTAACGTGTAGCCCGTGTAGACCCATAAGTTCTTGCCCATACGTTTCACTTCGCGTGCTAGCAGATAAGCTTCCTCCGCTTGCGAGAACGGATCGCCCCCTGAGAAGGTCACATCCGTTATCGGATTGCTCGCAATCTCATCCGCAGCTTCCGCAATCGTCATTTCCGTTCCATTCGCCATTCCCCAGCTCTGGGGGTTATGACATCCAGGACAATGATGCGGACAGCCTGCGAAGAACAGCACCGTCCGCAATCCTTCACCATCCACGACGGAATCATGAATGATATTCATCATTTTCATGTATGCTTCACCCGATCCGACTCTTCCGCCTTCTTGGCTGAATTCCAGCGGGACAATGCGCCGACCAGGTACCCCGTAATACGGCGAATCCTTTCAATATCCGCTTCATCTGTCGCTCCGCAAGATGGGCATGCTTCATGAATAATTCCCGAATATCCACATGGTTTGCAGCGATCAACCGGATGATTAATCGATCCATAACCAATCCCTTCCCGATGCATCGTACGAACGAGCGCATCGATTGCAGCGGTATTGTGACGCAGCGACCCATCGCATTCCACATACGTAATATGCCCGGCATTACATGCGGCATGGAACGGCGCCTCTTTGCGGATTTTATCGACTGCCTTCAACTTATAATAGACCGGTACATGGAAGCTGTTCGTGTAATAAGATCGATCTGTGATGCCCAGCAGCTCACCGAACCGTTCTCGATCCTGACCCACGAATTTCCCTGACAACCCTTCCGCAGGCGTCGCGAGGAGCGAATAGTTCAATTGATATTGTTCCATCGCTTGATCCATCTTCTCACGCATATAGCGCACAATCGAGAGGCCCAGCCCCCATGATTCATCACTCTCGCCATGATGCTGGCCGCGAAGCGCCACGAGCGCCTCCGCCAGGCCGATGAACCCTAGGCTCAATGTACCTTGCTTCAGTACTTGCTCCAGCGTATCGTCCATCTGAAGCTTCTCCCCGCCGCGCCAGACGCCTTGGGCATATAAGAAGCGGAAGTTCGCCGCTTTTTTCTTGCATTGATAGAGATATCGGTCATAGAGCTGCTCAATCCCCACTTGCATCACGTGATCCAATCGACGCCAGAAATCTTCCAGATCCGTACTCAGTAGTGCCAGCCGAACCAAATTCACCGTCGAGAAGGAGAGATTCCCGCGCCCAATACTCGTCTCTTCGCCATGGATGTTCCCCATCACCCGAGTACGGCATCCCATGTAAGCCACTTCGCTCTCCGGTGTTCCGTTCAGATATTGCGCATTAAATGGTGCATCCAAGAAGCTGAAATTCGGGAACAACCGCTCACTCGTAGTCTCTAGCGCCAATTGATAGAGATCATAATTCGGATCACCTGGATTGAAATTCACGCCTTCCTTGACCTTGAACACCTGAATCGGGAAAATCGGCGTCTCGCCGTGTCCTAGTCCTGCCTTAGTTGCGCGCAGCAAGCTTCGGTTCAGCATACGCCCTTCTCGCGATATATCGGTGCCATAATTGACCGAAATAAACGGCACTTGTCCACCCCCACGCGAATGCATGCTATTCGCATTATGTACGAAAGCTTCACATGCTTGATACGTATCTCGTTCCGTCTCCAGCCACGCCTGCTCCTCGCACTGCTCTATTGTAAAAGTCGTCGGATAGCTCTGAATTCGTGCGAGATTCCGTTCATAAGTTCGCGTTATATATGGCGCCAGATCATAATCGAACATCGGATAGGCTTGTCCCCCATGCTGCATATTTTGATTCGATTGGAGAATGATCGAAGATAGTGCCATCGCACTCTTAATGTCCCGCGGTGAACGCATATGCCCATGTCCTGTATTGAATCCCGAAGCCAATAACTGCCCGAGTGGGATTTGACAACATGTCGTCGTTCCGGTCGCCATGAAGTCCGCATCATGGACATAGAGTAGATTCTCATCCACCATCGCATTTGCTTCTGCAGATAATAGATGCTGTTTCATATACCATTTACTGCTCTCTGAAGCGAGCTTCGCCATCTGCCCCATCGGAGAGCGTCCATCCATATTCGCATTCTCCTGCAAAATATCGCTATTCTCCTCCCCGAAAATAGCCTCAAAATGGTTATCTAAATGATGTGATTTCATAGTCTCCGTCCTTATCCCTACAAGATATAGTTGATATTTACGGATTTTACTACGAGATATAGATTTTCACTGTGACTATTCGCACTACTCCAAATCGTTCCCAAGACGCAGCGAAGCGCCTCTTGCCCGTTACTGACAGGGCTGGAAGCGCTTCGTAAAAATTAATTTTTCGTCGATGCTAAAATAGGCTGATCTGTGAACTCAAGTTCGGATTGTCCGGAAGGGTGAAGCTCAAGCACCACGATTTCATTCTCGCCTTGACGCAATAGAGGAGCCGGGATATAGAGCGTCTGCTGCGGTCCGCGATTCCAGTAGCGTCCGATGTTGAAGCCATTCACATACACGACGCCTTTCTTCCAGTCTTCCATCTGCAAGAACGTATCGGCTGGCGCGCCTTCAATGTTCAGGACTGCACGATGGAAGGTTGGTTCATTCGATAACGACTCGGTTCCATAGGCAATTCCTTCCGCATTATCGAGCGGTAAGCAATAAGTCGTCCATCCGAACAAGAATTGGTAACCGTGGCGTACGCCTTCCGTGATCCCCTTACGGTCCATCATGTACGGGCCATAATTGATTCGGCCCATATTCTCAAGGATGATTCGTAGCTTCGCGCCGCCTTCAGGCACCGAGAAGGCAACTTTCTTCGAGGCATCCCAACGCTCGATCACGCCCATATATTGATCATCCAGGAAGACAATCGCACGGTCATGACAATCCTGAATCGTGAGCTCGCTCTCGCCGCGTGGCCCGGAAATGAAAGTCTCGTAGACGATAAAGCCATCATTTTGGCCTAACGCTTCCATCGTCTCCGGCGCTGCTGTCTGAATCGGCGTCGAAATTCGGTTCAACTGCGCGAAGAAGCCAGCCGTCTCTTGAATCGCAACTTTGCCATACGCCGCCTTGGCAATTGGCGCAGGCAGTTCAAGCTCAGGAAGATCGACATACTTCCCGACAACTTCTCTGACTTTGAAATATTTCTCCGTCGGTTCGCCGGACTCATTCAGCGACACATCATAATCGTAGCTCGTAATTGTAGGATCGTACTTGTCGCCGCAGTTTGCCCCACTCGTAAATCCGAAGTTCGTGCCGCCGTGGAACATATAGAAATTGACGGATGCGCCAAGCGCCAACATCTCTTCGAAGTTCGCTGCAGCGTCATCCGCATCACGTGTATGATGTTCTTCGCCCCAATGATCGAACCAGCCGTTCCAATATTCCATACACATCAGCGGCCCTTCCGGCTGATATTGGCGAAGCTCCTCGAAGGCTTCTTTCGCCCGTGATCCGAAGTTAACCGTCTCAAGAACGCCAGGAACCATGCCCCCTTGCAGCATGAAATCACCAGGTCCGTCAGAAGTGAACAGAAGCACATCGATGCCACGCTGAATCATCGATTGTTGCAGATGTACAAGATAAGACGTGTCATTGCCGTAGCTGCCATATTCATTTTCGATTTGCATCGCAATGATCGGTCCGCCGTTCGTAATGAGAAGCGGCTTCAGGATCGGAAGCAAGACATCATAGTACGCATCCACGTGATCTAGGAATGGCTTGTGATTGCAGCGGATTTTCATCCCTGGGTCTGCAAGCAGCCATGCCGGCAAGCCGCCAAATTCCCATTCTGCACAAATATATGGACTTGGACGCACAATCACTTGCAGACCAATCTCACCAGCTGTACGGATGAACTCCGCAACATCTGCCATCCCCTCGAATCGGAATTGTCCTTTTTTCGGCTCATGGAAGTTCCAAGGGATATAGGTCTCCACCGTGTTGAAGCCGCAGGCTTTCAATTTAAGTAATCGATCCCGCCAATATTCCGGCACCACGCGGAAGTAATGAATAGCCCCAGATAGAAGGCGAATCGGCTCGCCGTTCAGTACGAAATCATTATTTTTTACGAGAAACTCTCCCATTATGCCACCCCAATATTCATTATAGTTAACGCATATCCCTATACTAAATGAAATCTAGCGACGCCCACATAGCCAAACCCGCCCAATATTTGACCTTTTTTTCCCGCATACTTATACTTGAATAGAAATCATCATAAATCGTCTTGTCGGAGGGGATGACGGGATATGGAACTCTATTTGCCGAACCTGACCAGCACCATGCAAATTATTGGCTGCCATTTCGGAACGAAACCGCCAGGGTGGCGCTATGATCGGCATCATCATTTTTTATTCGAAATATTACACTGTATCGAAGGGTCCACGATCCAATGGATTGGCGATCATGAGACGACGCTTCGCGCAGGGGAATGGATGCTCTTCAAGTCAGGTGTCGCACACGAGATGATGAATAAGACAGAAGAATCGTATCGTTATTTCAACGTTCATTTTGATCTGGACGACCCATTGCTGCGCGCAGCTCTGTGTCAGTTTGACTATGTCATCCTAACGCCGGAGGAAATTGGCTCGAACACCGAGCAGCAATTAGCGATCGTGGAGCAATCGACGCAAGCACTTCAGACAACAAGAAATACGCTTAGCGGCTCGATTCATTTCCTACATATACAAGCGTTCATTCTTGACTTGATCGAACGGTTCTCACGTAAAATACTCGATCAAATGCCAGCTACACTCGATTCTACAGTGGCTTCCTACACCGCGACGAGCAGTGAGACGACTATTGCACGTGAGATGGAGTACATCCTGAGAACGGAGCAGCCCTATAAAGGGACGATCGGAGACATTGCATCCGAACTTGGCCTCAGTCGAAGCCAATGCAGCAAAATTTTTACCAAAGTGTATGGGCAATCTCCGCGTCAATATATTAGCCGACTCATCTTGAACAAAGCGAAGCACTTATTGGTAAACTCCAACTTATCGATTGAACAAATCGCCGAAGAACTCGGCTTCGAATCCACGAGTCAATTTTCTAGACAATTCCGGAGATGGACGGGAACGGCACCATCGCATTTCAGACCGCGTCTGCACAATTCCGTGACTGTCGCTTCTCAATAAATGCTAAACACAAATAAGACGCCTACAGCAATAATGCGGGCGTCTTTTTCTTATGCGATTGAAGTCAAAGCTCCATATTGGTGGTTGTTTAGTGCAATCCCATACGACGCACATGCGAAGGAGAGACACCTTTATAGGATTTAAACAATCGGCTGAAATAATAAATATCGTTAAACCCCGTAGCCAGTGCGATCTCCGAAATACTCTTCGATGTATTGTGCAGCATATATTCCGAATTGTTGATGCGCACATGATTGATATAATCTGAAATCGTCTTCCCGGTTAGCTCCTTGAACAGGCGGCTAAAATGGAATCGGCTCATATTGACCTGCTTGGCTAGATCGTCCACGGTCATTTTCGACGCATAGTTCTCCTCAATATATTGTAGGATTGGATCGAACCGTTCTAGATTTTTGATCCTTGTCTTATATTCGTTCACAGGCAGAACCCGCGCCACATATCTTCGCAGCAAGATTGTAAGCAGACGGTACAATTCTGACTTTACCGCGAGCTCATAGCCGAACTCCCTACCATCGTACTCTTCGATCAGCTTCTTCAGGCAGGCATTTACCTCGGCATCCTGCGATATTTTATGCTGGAACGAGATCTGATTCTGGGTAATCGGCGTAATGTACTTCGTCTCCACTGCATCCACGGATTGACTGTGCAGTAAGGACGGGTCCGCAATCACTGTAAAATAGAACAAATTATCCGATAGATTCACGCCGTGGTGCAAATCCGTACTATTCACAACCACTAAATCCCCGCCCGACACATAGCTCGGTTCCGAGTTGCATTCGATCATCGCCTCACCCTCAACAATGACAAGGAATTCAATATGTTCATGCCAATGATGCGGAAAACACGTCATACCATATTCGGTAAAACGCGTTCGATGAATTTTGAGCGGAAAATGCGGATCAGGCATATCCATATGCTCACGATGGGATTGTAGTTTTTCCAATTTCCTCACCTCAAATAGCACAATAATACAAAACATCAGCAATGCTTTTCATGGAGTTCCCTCCTCTAAATAATATAATACAGACATAAAGATTAATAGATGAAATCATTGAGAGGAGCAAGAAATATTATGTCTACAATTAAAATTGGTGTCATTGGTGCAGGTTCCATCTCGGAGGCGCATTTTAATGCGTACAAAGGCAATAAAGAAGTTGAGATTTATGCGGTATGTGATTTGAATGAACAAAGAGCGCAAGACAAAGCAAATAAATACGGTGCTTCGAAAATATATACAGACTATAACGAGCTGCTAGCTAATCCAGAGATTGAGGCTGTTAGTATCTGTACGTGGAATAACACGCACGCTGAGATTAGTGCTGCAGCAATTCGCGCAGGCAAGCATGTTCTTGTCGAGAAGCCATTATGCCGCACCGTTGAGGAAGCGCTTCAATTACAAGAAGTAGTTCGTGCTTCGAACAAAATTCTTCAAGTCGGTGTCGTTCGTCGTTACGATCCGAATGCGCAAATGCTTCGCAAGTTCATCGACAATGGCGACATTGGCGAAATCTATTATGCCAAAGCATCCAGCATTCGCCGTCTTGGCAACCCAGGCGGCTGGTTCTCGGATATCGAGCGTTCCGGCGGCGGACCACTTATCGATATCGGCGTACACGTCATCGACTTGTGCTGGTACATGATGGGCAGACCAAAGGTAAAATCCGTAAGTGGTAATACGTACCGCAAGCTGGGCAACCGTTCGAACATTCAGAACCTTTCCTTCTATCAAGCAGCAGACTATGATGCAGAGAAGAATACGGTTGAAGATATGACGAACGCATTGATTCGCTTCGAGAATGGCGCTTCCCTACTCGTTGATGTGAGCTTTACGCTGCATGCAAGAAAAGATGAAGCGACTGTGAAATTGTTCGGGACGAAGGGCGGCCTTGAAATCGATCCTGAAATTTATATTGCAACAGAGAAATATGACACCATCCTGAACATTAAACCTCAGACGGATGCAGCTAGCTTCGACTTCGGACGCGCGTTCCAATCGGAGATCGATAACTTCATCCGCTGCGTGAAGACGGGTGAAGAGCCAATCAGTCCGGTTGAAGACGGCGTTGAGATCATGAAAATTCTACGCGGTATCTACGAATCTGCTGAGAAGGGCCAAGAGATTCACTTTTAGAGGTAGTTCAAAAAGTCGATCTTTTGATCACGAAGTGTTCCATGTAGCATAATCGGCATCGAATCTTGCGTTCACCCTCGAAATCCGGTACTCATTTAGGTTTTTCCTAAACTCCGTTCCTCTTTCTTCGGGTTCTCGCAACCTTCTCGGTGCTGAAAAGCCGCTTTTTGAACCTCGATTAATTTGCTAGCAACGACGAAAGTCATTATAACGAACAAAGGATGTGTACGAGATGAAACTCGGATTAAGTTCATATAGTCTATATCAAGCCATGGAGTCTGGCCAATTGACATTTACGGAGGCCATTGAATGGGCCGCAGATCATGGCGCTGAACATATCGAGATCGTTCCGCTCGGATTCGATCTGAACAAGAACCCAGAGCTAATCGATGTGATCCGTCAGACGGCGGAAGCGAAAGGCATCGAAATCTCGAACTACGCGATTGGCGCGAACTTCATTACGGAAGACGAAGCATCCTATGAGGCAGAAATCGCTCGCGTCATGAAAGAAGTCGATAACGCAGCCGCGCTCGGCGTGAAGCTGATGCGCCACGACGTTGCGAGCCGCAGCGACATTTCCATCAATAACTTTAATAGCGATCTGCCGAAGCTTGCTGACGCATGCCGCCGCATCGCGGATCATGCCGCGCAATACGGCATCACGACAAGCGTAGAGAACCACGGCTACTACATTCAGAACGCAGATCGCGTGCAAGCGCTCGTGCATGCAGTTGATCGTCCGAACTACCGCACGACGCTCGATATAGGGAACTTCATGTGCTCCGACGAAGAATCTGTTGTTGCGACGAAGAAGAATATCGGCATCGCATCGATGGTGCACATTAAAGACTTCTACCTGCGTCCAGCAGGTCAGAACCCAGGCAGAGGCTGGTTCCCGACGTCTTCCGGCAACTACTTACGCGGAGCGATCGCAGGACATGGCGACGTCAATATGCGTGAAGTACTGCGCGTTGTGAAGCAATCCGGCTACGATGGTTACCTCTCGCTCGAATTCGAAGGCATGGAAGAATGCCGCCTAGCTTCGGAGATTGGCCTTGAGAACATCAGACGCATCTGGGATGAAGTATAAGCGCAGGAATCTATGAATAACGAATGAAGGAGAGAATCGAGATGGGAATTCCAAATAAAATCGGCGTTATCGTCGATAGCTTCCAGGTGGGCGTACGTGAAGGCCTCATTAAAGCTAAAAATGTAGGCGCAGACGGCGTACAAATCTATGCGGTCAAAGGTGAGATGGATCCCGACAATCTATCCACTACACAGCGCAAAGAGCTGAAAGAATATATCGCGTCACTTGGTCTTGAAATCTCCGCCCTTGTCGGCGACCTTGGCGGTCATGGCTTCCAAGACAAGAATGAAAATGCATGGAAAATCGAGAAGTCCAAACGAATTCTTGACCTGGCTGTAGAGCTCGGAACGAATGTCGTAACGACACATATCGGAATTGTGCCTGACGATACGAATAGCGAAGTCTACCATGCCATGCAGCAAGCTTGTGATGAGCTTAGCCGTTATGCAACGAGCGTTAATGCTTATTTCGCGATTGAGACAGGTCCTGAGCGTTCCGCTCATTTGCGTGACTTCCTTAATACGCTTAGCACGAACGGATTATCCGTTAACTTCGATCCTGCGAATATGGTCATGGTCACAGGCGATGACCCCGTTGATGGTGTACACAACCTGAAGGATTACATCGTGCATACCCATGCGAAGGACGGTATTCGCTTGCAAGAAGTTGATCCTCGTGTCATCTATGGGGCACTTGGTTTCGAGCCGCTTGATCATGAGAAGATGGCTAAGATGGTTACAGACGGCCAATTCTTCCGTGAAGTGCCGCTTGGCGAGGGGAAAGTCGCATGGCCTGCTTATATTCAAGCGCTGCAAGATATCGGCTATACTGGCTACTTGACGATCGAACGTGAAGTGGGTACGAACCCTGAAGCAGATATTGCGAAGGCAGTTCAGTTCTTGAAGCAATTCAAATAACATCCAAGTATATACAAAGACCCTTCCGGTTCATCTGAACCTTAGAAGGGTCTCTTCGTATTCTACATCTTCACGAACCTAGGCATTCAGCCTCGCTCTCACCGATTCAAGCTTCTGCGCCACCGAACTGTCTTGATCTCTACGGTCATCGATCTTCACGACCGTCGATACTCGTCCTGCTCCCGCTTGGAATGGACACTCATGCAGCCTTTGGATTGCGTCGAACAGTCGATCAATCGAACCTTCGATGATCGTCCCCATCGCCGTCATCTCATAGTTGATGCCTTCAACTGATGATAAGGTCCGCTGCATATCTGCCACGTACCCGCTAAGACTTGTCGTTGCCGTCCCAATGGGAATCACCGTGATTTCAGCAATTGCCATCATTCACCCTCCTCTCTTTGTGCTTCAATTCTTCTATTTTAACTGATTTTAGGCCGTAACCCTAGTCATGCGAAAAGACTCCTATCAGGAACAGTTTTATGCCCGCTGATAAGAGTCCTTCAATTCGTTAAGAAATTTAAATCCCTGCCAACACCTGATACCATACACCGCGCTTCGAATACAGCTTCTCTCGAACTTCTTTCCACCCACCTAGATACTGGATGTCGAAAAGTCCTTGCGGTGTTGCATAGTGATCTTTTACCGTCGCATAGACTTTCGGATTTACAGGTCTAAATCCTGCATCCGCAAATGCCTTCTGCGCTTCATCTTGAACGAGGTAGTCAATGAACGCTTCGGCAACTTCCCTCGTACCGTGCTTATCTACGTTCTTATCAACAACCGCTGCCGGGTTCTCGATCCGAATCGTATTCGTCGGAACAACGATATCGTATTTCTTCCCTTGCTGAATGCGTGCGAGCAGCTCATTCTCATACGTCACGATGACATCCCCGACACCATATTCGAACGCAGCCATCGATGCCCGCCCGCTCTTATCGAGCGACTCAATATTCTGATGCACGCGTTCCAGATACTGCTTCGCAAAGGCAGGGTCCTTCACGCCCTTCGCTTCCGAAACTTTGAGACCTGCACCATAGATCGCATTGATATCCCATTGCGCGCCGCCGGATGTCTTCGGATTCGGGTAGAGCACCTTCACGCCCGGCTTCATCAGATCTTCCCAATCCTTGATTCCGAGCGGGTTGCCTGAACGTGTACCGAGGACAACGATCGAATCCGTAATCATCCCTTGATTCGCTTTCTTCTTCCACTCATGGGTGATCAGGCTAGCCTTCGTTAGTTTATCGATATCGCCTTCCATCGCAAGTAAGGTAACATCCGCCTCGAAGCCACCGACAATTGCCCTAGCCTGTGTACCCGAAGCTTCATAAGACTCTTGGAATTCCACGCGTTGCCCCGTCTTCGCCAGCCAATAAGACTGAAATTTTGGTAAAATGTCCTGAAGCGCATCCTTCACGACACTATAAGCACCGATCACCAGTGTCACCTCTTGACCCTTTGACGACGTCTTAGGTTGTGAATCCGATGCGCCAGCTGTTGAAGCAGAAGGTTGTGATGCGCCCCCGCAAGCCGTTATACTTACGCTGAGTAGACAGATCATTAACAATAGGGCCAGCGCAGAGCGCAAACGCTTCGATCGCATCACATTTCCTCTTTTCTTGATTGTATTTGAAGTCGCATCTAGATATGGACCGGCATTGGATCGACCTTGAGCCGATTCTCCATCATCCAGCTGTCATGATCATTGAACAGATATGCCCTGTGGATTAGCACGTGAATCTCATCCCCCGGATGGAGCACTTCTTTCTCCAAGGAACGATACGTAATTAACGTATGCTTACCGACGACCACTTCAACCATCCATTCACTGCCTCGGAAATGGATATGCTTAATGCGGCCCTGCTCCGTCGCAGAAGCGATCGGGAACTCCTGCCGACTACCAATCTCGATATATTCCGGGCGAATCAACGCCCTTGTACTCGGCCAATGCGCAGCATCCTCAAAGCCTTTCAATTCTGATATATTGTCTACAATCGAAGACTCGCCGATAAAGCTCGCAACGAACGGTGTCTGCGGTGCCTTATAAATATCCCAAGGCGTTCCCTTCTGCTCGACCCGCCCCTGGCTAATAATCATAATCTCATCGGCAACCTCAATCGCCTCATCTTGGTCATGCGTGACGAAGATAGAAGTAATACCTACACGCTCAATCAGATCTCTTAGCCAAGTGCGAAGCTCTTGACGTATTTTCGCATCAATCGCTGCGAACGGCTCATCTAAGAGCAGCAATTGCGGCTCAGGTGCGAGTGCCCGCGCGAACGCGACACGCTGCCGCTGTCCACCCGATAACTGATGCGGATAACGGTGCTCGAATCCCGACAACCCTGTCAATTCGACGAGCTCCATCACGCGTGCCTTGATCTGCTGCTTCGATTGCTTCTTAATTTTCAGGCCGAACGCAATATTGTCATAGACCGTCATGTGCTTGAACAATGCATAGTTCTGAAAAACAAACCCAATGCCACGCTCCTGCGGAGGCAGATCATTGACGCGGCGTCCATGGAAAAGAATATCGCCCGAATCTGGACTCTCAAGTCCTGCCAGCATCCTCAAAATCGAGGTTTTCCCGCCGCCGCTTGGGCCGAGCAGCCCGATCAGATGTCCTTTCTCAATCGAGAAGCTCACATCTTTCACCGCATGAAATTGACCAAAATGTTTATTTAACCCCGACACTTCAATATGCATCGTTAATGCACTCCCCTTCTTCTTTTGGCCCATTCCATAAATAACAGCAAAAGCACCGAAAATACAGCTAGCACCAGTGCCACGCCATTCGCGGACACCACATTGAAATTCTCCACATCCTGATAGACGAGCGTCGTCGCTGTCTGCGTCTTATTCATCACGTTCCCGGATACGACGAGCACCGCACCGAACTCCCCGAGTGAACGCGCAATCGTCAGCACAACGCCATAGATCACGCCGAACCGAATGAGCGGCCATGTCACTCTCCAGAAAGTCGTCCACCCATAGGCGCCAAGCGTCGAAGCGGCCTCCTCCTGCTGCGTACCAATTTCCTGCAAGACAGGCATCACTTCACGAACCATGAGCGGGAAGGTGACGAATAAAGTGGCGAGCACCATTCCTGGGAATGCATAGACGATTTTGAATCCGATTGATTCGAAGAAAGCCCCGATTGTCGTGCTCGGACCGAGGATCAACACAATCATTAATCCTCCAATGACCGGCGATACAGCAAAAGGTAAATCAACAATGCTATTTAAGAGCTGCTTCAGCCGAGAACCCATCCAAGTACCTCGAACCAAATACATCGCGAGCATGACACCAAAGAGCGTATTCAGTAGGGTGACGACCACGACAATGAGTCCTGTCATCGTGAGCGCATGAACGGCTTCGGGGCGCGTAATCGCATGAATAAGCCCATCAAGCCCTTCCTGCCAAGCACCCGTACCTATTTTGAAGAGGGGAATAAGTAATAGCACGATAAATACGAGATAGGTCAGCGCAATTAGCAGTCGTCTCACTTCGCATGCCTCCTCATCTGCACCCAATTGATCAACCATAAGATCAGGAACGATAACGACAATAACAGAATCGACACCGCTGCCGCGCCTTGCGGATTATCGCTCTCCACTTCACCAAAAATATATACAGAAGCGATGAGCGTTTTGCCGGGAATATTCCCTGCAACAAGCACGACCGCACCGAATTCTGCGAGCGCACGCGAAAATGCAAGCATTGCTCCACTTAACACACCGGGGAGAATCGATGGTAAAATGACACGACGAAACACATGGAACTTCGAAGCCCCCAATAAATAAGCAGCTTCTTCTTCTGATTTATCCAATTCTTCGAGCAGCGGTTGAATCGCACGAATGACGAATGGAAACGTAACGAAGACCATCGCAATCACAATGGCTGGTTCATGGAAGACGATCTGCAGACCTAATTGTGCGGCGAGATTGCCCACCCAACTGTTCGGACCAAGCAACAGTAATATCATTAATCCGCCTACAGCGGTGGGTAAGGCGAAGGGCAGATCCACGAGGCTGTTCAAGAAGGTACGGCCAATAAATTTATAGCGATTTAGTACCCACGCGATCATCGTGCCGATGAGTATATTGATCGCCGTTGCAATCAGCGACAGCTTCAAGGTTAACAGAATCGACTTCCATGCAAGCGGATCACTTACGCTATCCGCGAACGCGCTCCATCCGAGCGAGAATGACTTGGTGTATACACCGATAATTGGCAGGGCAATTAATACGATAAAATACAGCATGACTGTACTTCGAAATCCCCAGCTCCATCCTTTGTGACGCAAAATGCCATTCATGCGAAGATCCTCCTCAAGCAGCGAAGTTCATATAATTCCTATTTATTTACTTGGTATTATGAACACTCTACCATTTGTTACTGAATAACGTCAATGATTAAATAACATATCCGTTTATCAGCTTTTCTAATGCATTCTATTCGTTTTCCTTATGATGTGTGAATGCCTAATGCGCCATCTGAAGGATTGCATGAAAAAAGCCGACCACCCTTATCGGGTAATCGGCTGCTATTGCTGAATCACAGGGGGTTCAATGATTTTCAATAATGATTGAATGTGGGATAAGGCCGCGGGTTTTACTTCGTCAAATGAGACGCGATCTTGAATATAATACGAGATGAATCCATGAACGGATAAAAATAATGTTAATGGGAGCGTAAGCTTCAGCGTCTCGGGAAGTTTGGGTCCCATGCTTTGACGAACGATGACAGAGAACAATTCCAGACTGCGAGCTTGTTCCGTTCTGCAATAAGCCAGCATTTCTTCTTCACGCATTAGGAACATAATCTCATAATGATGCGGTTTATCAAGACCGAACCGGATTAACTCGAGCATGACATGCTCTAGCTTGGCAATACCTTCTCCTGGCGCATGGGTGTAGACACGCTCCATGACTCGGATCAGCGCATTGAAATCCTCCACGACGAGCGCATAGAACAATTCGGCTTTTTCTTTAAAATGATAATATAATGACCCATGGCTGTAACCAAGTTGCTGTCCGATACTACGCATCGAGATCGCACGGTACCCTTTGGTTACGAATAAATGCCGAGCGACTTCCAATATGCGTTCCCGGGTGAGCTCCTGCTCAACTGCTCTTCTCGCCATACCCTTTTCTCCTATTCTCCCTCGATGAAATACACCTGTTCTCCATTCGTTATCAATCCTTGACCTTGCGTTAAATCCGTCATCCAAGCAACGAAGGCATCCGTATCCTTCGCTTCCGGCAGGCACAGTAAGACAACCTTATCTGTGAACTGTGTCTCGCCCATTCGCATGCCGCGGTTTCGAAGTTCATTCTCGAGCTTCCCGAGCCATGTATACTCCACTTCCACGAATACTTCCTGATGCAACACCTTCGTAATCGACTCTGCTGCTTCAATGGCAGCGACAGCGCCGTCGGTGTATGCCCGGACGAGTCCGCCGGCACCTAACATGATACCGCCGAAGTAACGCGTCACGACGATTGCAACATTTTTCAAACCTTGATTCTTGATCACTTCTAGAATCGGCTTCCCGGCTGTACCGCTCGGTTCGCCATCATCGGATTGTCTCTGAATTTCATCACGTTCACCGATCATATAGGCGGAACAGTTATGCGTGGCATTCCAGTGCAACTTCTTGATCTCATCAATAAAACGAATCGCTTCATCTTCTGTTGCTACAGGTCTGCCGTAACCGATGAACCGTGACTTCTTAATGACGATCTCCTTACTGCCAAACGCCCTAACCGTCTTATAACGATCTAACATGACTGATCATCCTCTGCTTATTGCTAAGAAAGCAGTCCACCTTATCGGTAACGCCCGCGGTGAACTGCTTCTTGACATGTTGTTTATCTGGTTGCTGCCTGGCTACAGATTATTCGGATAGTCTCGACTCGAGCTCCGCTTTTTCCTTTTCATATCCTGGCTTACCAAGAAGTGCGAACATGTTCTTCTTATAGGCTTCTACACCCGGTTGGTCAAATGGATTGACCCCGGACAAGTAGCCGCTGATACCACAAGCAATTTCAAAGAAATACACGAGCGATCCGAAGGCAGCTGGCGTCATATCCGGAATTGTCACGATCAAGTTCGGTACTTGACCGTCCGTGTGCGCGAGCATCGTGCCTTGGAAGGCTTTTTTGTTCACGAAATCCATCGTCTTGCCTGTTAGGAAGTTCAAGCCGTCCAAATCGTCAGGATCGCTCTCAATTGTAATGTGCGAAGGCACTTCTTCCACTTGGATGATCGTCTCGAATAAGTTACGGGAGCCTTCTTGAATGAATTGTCCCATCGAGTGAAGGTCTGTAGAGAAATCAACGGATGCTGGATAGATCCCTTTGTAGTCTTTCCCTTCGCTCTCGCCATACAATTGCTTCCACCACTCGGATACGAAGTGAAGCGCCGGCTCGTAGTTCACGAGGATTTCGATCGCTTTGCCTTTGCGGTACAATGCGTTACGAACAGCAGCGTATTGGTAAGCTTGGTTCTCTGCTACGTTCGGGTTGTTATATTCTTTGGCTGCATCGGCAGCACCTTGCATCATTTCGTCGATGTTGATGCCTGCCACGGCAATTGGAAGCAAGCCAACAGGTGTTAATACCGAGTAACGTCCGCCTACATCATCCGGAATGACGAATGTCTCATAGCCTTCTTCGTTCGATAGCTTCTTAAGCGCACCTTTTTCTTGGTCCGTTGTTGCGTAGATGCGTTTGCGAGCGCCCTCTTTGCCGTATTTCTTCTCGAGCAATGCACGGAATACACGGAATGCAATCGCTGGCTCTGTCGTTGTACCGGATTTCGAGATGACGTTCACGGAGAAGTCACGGTCCCCGATCAATTGAATCAAATGATTCACATAGTTCGAGCTGATGTTGTTCCCTGCAAAGTAAATCTCAGGTGTTTTGCGCTCTTCTTTTGGAAGCATATTGTAGAACGAGTGCGACAACATTTCGATCGCCGCGCGTGCTCCGAGGTAAGATCCACCGATACCGATCACAACCAGCACTTCGGAATTCGATTGAATTTGCTCTGCGGATTTCTTAATGCGCGCGAATTCTTCTTTATCATAGTTAAATGGCAAGTCGATCCAACCTAAAAAGTCGGAACCTACGCCGGACTTATTATGTAGCTGTTCATGAGCAAGACGAATCGGTTCTGCGAAATAATCGACTTCATGCTGCCCTACGAATGTTGCTGCTTTGCTGTAATCAAACTGGATTTTTCTACTCATGGTATTTCCTCCTAGCCATTCTTTTTTTCTCTCTAAACTTTCGTCCTTTAAACCGTCACATTATCGGTTAGCATTAGGATACTGGATTTCCGCCAATAATACAAGTTCAGACGATGCACTTCTTGCAAACTTTTATCCAATGTAGACAAAACTCGTATCCATCGAAACTTTATAAATGCTAATGTGGTAAAATGATCTAAGCTATTGACTACAATGTGTAAGGACGAGGTGAGCCTGATGAAAAACATCGGTTTTATTGGACTCGGGACAATGGGTGCCCCGATGGTCGCTAATCTACTCAGTAAAGGTTTTGCCGTAACGGTATATAATCGTACAGCATCCAAAACAGAAGAATCACGTGCGCTCGGCGCAACTGTCGCAAATACGCCAGCAGAAGCTGCGCAAGCATCAGATGTACTCATTTCCATCATCAGCAACGATCAAGCAACGGAAGAGGTCTATTACGGCGAAAATGGGATCTTCGCAGGCCTCCATACCAATCTGACGATTATCGATTGCAGCACGTTATCCCCTGCACTCGTGAAGCGTCTATCGAAGGATCTCGCTGCGCAAGGCGTAAGCTTCCTGGATGCACCGGTAACAGGCAGCAAGCCTGGCGCGGTAAACGGAACCCTCCTCTTCATGATCGGCGGAGAAGAATCCGTCATGCAGCAGCATATGGATGTATTCGAAGCACTAGGCACGAAATTCCTATACATGGGTGAGAACGGCAGCGGTTCGATTGCCAAACTCGCACACAATACCATTGTCGGCATTAACAACGTTGCCCTCATTGAAGGCTTCTCCATCGCAGCCAAAGCGAATCTGCCTATGTATAACTTCATGGAGCTCATTCAATCCGGTTCCGCCGGCAGTAAAGCGGCAGAGCTCAAGGGACGCAAGATCATTGAACATGACTTCAGCAACCAATTCTCGCTCAATCTCATGCTCAAAGATATGAAGCTATCTTCGCAGCTGACGGATGAGATGCAGCTTCCGACACCGATGCTTGAAGCCGCGAAAAGCATGCTCCAAATGGGACAAACCCAAGGCTTCGGTGAGGAAGACTTAAGCGCCGTAGCCAAAGCGTATGAGCAATGGATCGGCAAACGAATCGGTGACTAACGAATATTTCATATTGGGAAAAGGGTGGCTCGTCAAAGGTCCTGCTATGGACTGACGAGCCACCCTTTCCATATTTAATGAAACATGTCGGTGGTTATTCTGTGATGTAAGAGCAGCAATAGTCCGTAACGGAAGCAATTTGCAGCTTGAATTTCGCGTTCGCCGGAACAGTAAACTCGCCTTCGCCTTGAATGTGAATCCACTCTCCGCTGCCAGGTAGTTGAACTTTCAGATCTCCTGCAAGGATTTCCATAATTTCAACACAATCCGTACCGAACTCGTAATCCCCTGGCAGCATAATGCCAAGCGTCTTCTTCGTTCCGTCTGCGAACAATACGGTACGGCTTGTCACCTTACCATCGAAATAAATATTTGCTTTTTTGACTGCTGTTACATTATCGAATTGTTGAATCTCCGCCATGTCTCTCATCCCTTCCCCAGGACCGCAAATTATAACAATGCTTTTACTTTGCTAACAACGTTCTCAACCGTAAAGCCGTATTCTTTGATCACGCGATCGCCAGGAGCGGAAGCGCCGAATGTGGAGATGCCTAGGATATCGCCTTGATCGCCGACATACTTCTCCCAGCCCATTGGATGTGCCATCTCGATCGCAAGACGTGCTTTAACGCCTGGCAAGATAACGGAATCCTTATACTCTTTGGATTGTTTGTCGAATAGATCCCAGCTTGGCATACTGATGACACGTACTTGAATGCCTTCTTCAGCCAATGCTTTTTGTGCTGCGACAGCCAGTTGAACCTCAGAACCTGTTGCGATGATTTGAGCTTGCGGCGTACCATTCGCTTCAGATACCACATAAGCACCTTTCTTGATGCCTTCACGGGACAAATCAGCCGTAGTCTCCAAGATTGGCAAGTTCTGACGCGTCAACACGAGCGCTACTGGATTCTTACGGTTCTCAATCGCATAAGCCCATGCTGCCGATGTCTCGTTACCGTCAGCCGGACGAAGAACCGTCAAGTTCGGGATAATGCGAAGCGATGCCAATTGTTCGATCGGCTCATGCGTAGGACCATCTTCACCTACGGCAATGGAATCATGCGTCAAGACATACACCACTGGAAGTCCCATCAATGCGGACAGACGAACAGCCGGACGCAGGTAATCTGTAAATACGAAGAATGTACCGCCGTATACGCGAACACCGCCGTGCAGCATCATACCGTTAATTGCTGTCGCCATCCCGAACTCACGAACACCAAAGTAGATATTACGTCCTGCATAGTTCTCTGCATTGTAGACGTCGATCCCTTTCAGATGTGTCATCGTGGAGCTCTCTAGGTCTGCAGAACCGCCCATCAAGTTCGGCACGTTCGGTGCAAGACCGTTCAATGCATTACCGGAAGCAACACGTGTCGATAATGCTTTGTCTGCTGCTGTATATTTCGGAAGGTCGCTATCCCAACCTTCAGGAAGCTCGCCATTAACCGCTTGCTCGAATTGCTTTGCAAGTTCAGGGTAAGCTGCTTTGTATGCTTCGAATTGCTCATTCCATGCTTTGTTCGCTGCAATTCCGCGATTTTTCACTTCTTGGAAGTGAGCGCGTACTTCTTGCGATACGAAGAATGGCTCTTCGGAAGACCAGCCGTAGAATTCTTTCGTTAATTTGGTCTCGTCAGCACCAAGTGGGGATCCGTGCGTACCGCCGTGGCCGCCTTTACCTTGTTTGTTCGGGCTGCCGTAACCAATCACGGTTTTCACTTCGATCAACGTCGGTTTGTTAAGCTCTTGCTGCGCAGCTTGGATTGCCGCTTCAAGCGCTGCCAGATCGTTACCGTCTTCAACGCGAAGCACTTGCCAGCCATAAGCCTCGAAACGCATTTGAGCTTGTTCGGAGTTCGACAATCCTAGTTTACCATCTAGTGAAATATCATTGGAATCGTACAGAACGACTAATTTACCGAGCTTCAAGTGACCTGCAAGGGAAGCTGCTTCATGCGATACGCCTTCCATCAAATCACCGTCTCCACAGATAGCGAATGTGAAGTGGTCCACAACTTTGAATTTATCTTTGTTATATGTTGCGCCAAGTTGCGTCTCAGCAAGCGCCATACCTACAGCCATCGCAATCCCTTGACCCAGAGGTCCAGTCGTTGCGTCAACTCCTGCCGTGTGGCCATACTCTGGATGTCCTGGTGTCAAACTTCCCCATTGACGGAAATTTTTGATTTCTTCGAGAGGAAGATCATAGCCGCTCAAGTGAAGCAAGCTGTACAATAGCATGGAACCGTGTCCTGCAGATAGAACGAAACGGTCGCGGTTGATCCAAGTTGGGTTCTCCGGGTTATGGTTCATCACTTTCGCGAATAATTCATACCCCATTGGTGCTGCACCCATTGGCATACCTGGGTGACCTGAATTGGCTTTCTCGATCGCATCGATCGCTAATGTACGAATTGTATCGATGGATAACTGTTCTACAGACTTGTTGCTCGCTGTCATGTTGTGATTCCTCCATTCATTACTTTTAATAATATCAAATTGAGTATATTACATTGCTACTATTGTAACACGTAACCCCACTACATTCCAATCCTCAATTTCTACACAAGGAAAATCTCCCCATTGGCCCTTTTTATCATATCCACTTTTTGAAAAAAATCCCCTCATCATTGAGGGGATTCCATGGAATCAATCTAGTTGAAAACAACCGTTTTATTTTGATGTACCAAGACGCGGTCTTCAATGTGCCAATGAACGGCACGTGCAAGAACAACACGTTCAATCGTGCGCCCAATGCGCTTCAGGTCGTCCACATCATCACTATGGCTTACACGCTGCACGTCCTGCTCAATGATTGGGCCTCCGTCAAGCTCTTCCGTCACGTAGTGAGCCGTTGCGCCGATAATTTTAACGCCGCGTGTATAGGCTTGCGCATAAGGCTTACCGCCAACAAACGCAGGTAAGAACGAGTGATGGATGTTAATAATTCGGTTCCGGTAATGCTCTATAAACTTCGGTGAGATGATCTGCATATATCTCGCAAGAATAATAACGTCGACTTTACCGTCTACGACAGCAAGCTGTTGACGTTCTGCCTCCGCTTTATTGTCCTTCGTCACTGGAATGTGGTGGTACGGAATACCGAACTGCTCCACATATTCGCGCATATCATCATGATTGCTGACGACCATGGCGATATCTGCATCCAAATCCCCTGCTTGCCATTGCCAGAGCAATTCCACAAGGCAGTGATCTTCCTTGGATACGAAAATAGCAAGGCTCTTACGCTTGCTTACTTCATGAATTCCCCACTTCATCTGGAACTTGCTCGCAACCTCTGCGAAATCTTGTTTCAGCTTCGGCAATAAATCGCTAAGCTGTTGTAGATCAAATTCGATGCGCATGAAGAACATACCGCCTTCAGGGTCCATCGTGTATTGATCCGATTGTACGATATTCGCGCCATGATCAAAAAGAAAATGTGATACCGTTGCTACAATTCCAGCCTGATCCGGGCATGAAATAAGCATTCTTGCTCGATTCTGTTTGTCCATCTCTCTACCCTCTGTTTCTATTTAATAAGTTGTTTACCCGCAAACCATCCCATAATCCGCTGGTTGATTGCTTCTTCACTCAGCTCAGGGAATACATTCGCCTCCGCGATCATGTCATAGAGACGATCCATCGGCTCGCGAGGATCTGCCTTCTTCGCTTTGGCATCATTCTTCAACGTCGTCCAAACCGACAATATAAACTGACGCGAATCTACTTCTTGTTGATCGAAGAAAGCGTGTAGTCGCTCTACATCCGCTAGATAAGCTTGTCCAAAGCGCTCTCCAGCGTCACCGCGAAGAAGTGCAATTTCCGCTTCATACATCGGACGTTGCTTCTTGTCGTCTTTACCGATCCAAGGCGTCTCCAAGATAAATGGTCTTCCAGCAAGTCCTTCATGCGTAATGACACGCTTCATCGCTTCGTGACCAATCCATCCAGCACCGACAGGAGCATGTCTATCTTTCCCTGCGCCTGTCGGATTCTTACTATCATTCATATGCACAACGGCAATGCGATCAAGACCAACAACTTGGTCAAATTTCGTAAGTACGCCGTCTAGATCATTGACGATATCGTAACCCGCATCGTGAATATGGCATGTATCCATACAAACCGTCAAGCGATGATTGTCTTCAACCTTCTCGATGATCGATGCAATTTCCTCGAAGCTGCGTCCGATTTCGGTACCTTTACCAGCCATCGTCTCAAGGGCAATGTTCACATCCAGCTCTTTCGTTCCGCGAAGCACTTCATTTAGTCCTTCTGCAATACGGTTAATGCCGTACTCCGGATCCTTCTCGGTGTATGCACCAGGATGGAGGACGATGTTGCGAACGCCAATCGCTTGCGTACGACGAATTTCTTCCTGCAAGAAGTTCACAGCAAGCTCGAACGTGTCTGGCTTGTAGGAACCGAGGTTAATAATATAAGGCGCATGCACGACAATCTCATCAATGCCGTGCTGCCCCATGACATCTCTGCCTTCAGCAATATATAGCGAATCGATCGCTTTGCGGCGTGTATTCTGCGGTGCGCCTGTATATATCATGAATGTATTTGAGCCGTATGAAATCGCTTCTTTAGCTGCCGTTAGCAAGCCTTTGTCCGAAAATGAAACGTGTGATCCGATTTTCAACATAATTCATGCTCCTTTTCCAAATAATCAACCCTTATTTTACCTTGAATATCGTCATAAAGCTAGAAATACGTTATAATTCTTAATATCCAATATTGCTCTATTTCGGGGCAATGCAGTGCATTTACATAACTATGGGGTGACAATGGTGGTTCAATCTACAATATTTTTCGCTGCAGCAGACAATATGCCAGGTACGGGCTATATGCGATTTATCGCACTCTGGACATTTGTGCTTATTTTCTTTATGTCGATCGGCGGATTTTTCATGTTCCGCAAATTCTTTAAGGTCCTCCCGAAGCAAGATGGGAAATCAAAATTAGATTGGCAAAATCACTGGGTCGATGCGAGCCGCCATCTCTGGACGGAAGAGTCCAAGACATTCCTCGAACTGCTGGTATCGCCTGTACCGAAGGCATTTCGCGATATTGCGAAGCATACCATTGCAGCGAAGATTGGTCAGATTGCTGTCGAGAGCGGCGCTTCCGAAGTGACACGCGATCATTGCATCCAAGGATATATTGAAGCAACACCGAAGCGCGACTATCGCAGCTTAATTTCTTTCCTAGAGAAACATCAAATCGACTATCAACCATATAAGCATCTATTGAACAAATGAGAATGGATGGGGTGTGGTAAGACGATGAAAATTGCCATTTGCGGGGGAACGGGATTCATTGGAACGGCATTAACGTCCTTCTGGCTGAACCAAAAGGATGAAGTCATTATTGTTACGAGACGGATACCTGATGGGGATAAAGCCAACCCACGCGTTCGTTATGTCACATGGGAACAGCTCGAAACAGATCCTCAGCTTATCTCCGGGACGGGAGCGATCGTGAATCTCACGGGTGAATCGATCAACCAACGCTGGACTGCAAGCGCGAAGGATCGGATCTTACAGTCTCGCTTGCAGGCTGCCGCACGAGTCGCCAAGCTAGTCCGATCACTCGATCCTAAGCCATTGGTCGTCGTGAATGCTTCTGGAATTTCTATTCATGGCACATCCGAAGTGGAGTGCTTCGACGAGACGAGTCCTCACCATACAACCGATTTCCTGGCCGAAGTGGTAGAACAATGGGAACAGGCCGCAGATGCCATTCCTGTTGATCGTCTCGTGAAGCTGCGTGTCGGATTAGTACTGGGGAATCATGGCGGGGCTTACCCGCTTATGAAGCTGCCTTATTTGCTCGGCGCAGGCGGCCGTGTAGGCAGCGGTCGGCAATGGTTCTCGTGGATTCATCTCGAAGATATGGTGCGATTAATCGACTTCTGCATCCGTCATGAGACGGTGAAAGGGCCTGTCAATGCAACAGCACCGAGGCCTGTGCGCAATGATGAATTCGGACGCATTCTCGGTAAGGTCTATCATCGGCCGCATTGGTTTCCTGTTCCTTCGATCCTCTTCAAGACCTTATTCGGAGAGCTCTCCATTCTCTTGCTTGAAGGTCAGCAAGTGCTGCCGAATGCAGCCATTCAGCAGGGATTCGAATTTAGGTATCCCACGTTAGATACAGCACTCACTGCATTGATGAATGATAAATCCTATTAAGTTAAACGAAACACATATTCAGACTTTGCAATCATGAATCGATCCCCATCCTTCAGCGGATAAGGCGTATACGGCACCATAGCTTCCTCGAGGAGCCGGGTGCCGTTTTTGGATCCGAGATCTTTTAACTGATACCCTTCCTCTGTACGAATAATCTCGGCATGGGAGCGTGATACCCCTGTCGATGTATCGAGATAATGGGCAACATCCCCGCTTCGTCCAATAATAAAGTGAGTCTGGTTCACAGCAATACGTTCCTTCTCACCGCCACCCGCAATACTCCGCTCTAAGACGGGATGCTGCAGCGCGACAGATGCGACCAACACTTCAGTCTGTCCGCCATTTAACATCACGGTTGCTTCTTGATGGATACCCCGGTTCACTGCTGGAGTGGCGGTACTTGTTGAATCGAATCGATTATCCTCTGGCTGCCAACCCATGAGCGACCTCGCTTCCTGCTCTGCAGTTCGCAGTCCGCTAGTCAATCGATCCGCCGTAAATGCAGGTGCTTGAAACAATAGCCCTGACGCATCATGATCTGGCTCATTCCACCGTGGCGACTTCGCATGTAACTCACTGCTGCTTCTCATTCCTGCCTCTACTTCGAGAGGAGTCCGACCCTTGACCAGCCATGAAGGCCGATACCCTCTCCAAGCAAGAAAGGCGACGTCCCCAATAAGAACCGTGATCCCAACGGTGAGATAGAACATTCCCTGTACAGACGCATAGGCCGAATAAAGAAACTTCCATAGCACTACGATAATCAGAAGAGTTCCGCCAATCATATAAATCGTATGTTTCGATGAAGTCGGTTGGGTGGCTGAACCTAATGCTTGCTCTCGTGCTTGATCATCAGAAATGATCGCTTGATTGTAAGTGTCCACACTCGATTTCTGCACAGTGTTTCCTTTGGGTTGAACCGGTTCTCTAACAGGAACGAATTCATCCGGTGGAAGAGCAGGGGTCCGTTGAGCATGCGATTTATTGTCTTGTCTAGTCCTCGGTAAATCTATCCCTCCATCCTCATTTGCCAGCAGCTGCAATAGAAGCGTCTTTAATCCTTGGAGACTAAAGTGATCTTCATGACAATAATGAATCAGCTGTTGAATCCCCTTCCCGGTTAATTCAGTCACTGAGGCCATGAACAAAGTCAACATACTGCCTAATCGATGCTGTAACGAATCTGTCTGGACCGCACCTTGCGTTGGAACATAACACAACCATAACGAGCCCATATCCAACGATCCTTCGACGAACATATAATCGGCATGAAGGATGTATTGTTCCGGACGCAGCATATACCGCCGACTATCGTCTAGTATCGTTACGAGCTGCATGAGAATCGTATAGTACGTCGTAAGCGACAGCTTCTCGCTGCGAAGACATTGCGACAGCATTCTTTTGCCAGAGATGTTGTATCGCAATTGGATCTGAAGATCCAGCTCATGCATGTTCAGTGGAACGAATTGCGGGATCGTCGATGACTGGATCATTTTCACTTCGAGTCGCGCCATATCACTGGCCTTTAGCCCCTCCGCTTTGTCCAGGATCATCCAGGTCGAACCATCTTGAATAAATCGAACTCCAAAGTCTAACATCCTATTCCTCCTCTCACGTTAAGGCATGTATAGAAATGCGGTAACTGCACCCGGCAGCACAGCATACATAAATGGGAATTTCAGCATCTTCCCCTCTCCAAAAGATATCCACGTTCTCCGCCGAATCAGCATGATGACCACAGCAATTGCTCCTGCATATAAGACGGAATACATCAAGGATTGCATCGTAAATTGCAGGCCTGTTACCGCTCCGAGTGCTGCGAATAACTTCACATCCCCGGCTCCAACCGCTTTGAACAGATATAGTACGAATAATATTGCAAATCCCGCTCCCGCACCATAGATTGCATATAAGAATCCAGCCCATCCTTCCGTCACGGCATGAAGCCCCAGCCCAAGAATGGCAATCGGCACTGTCAATCGATTCGGGATTTTCGAACGCGTCACATCCGTATAAAAAGCAATACCTAAATAAATGGCGCATAATACCGCTACAATAATCGTCAACCCTTACCCTCCTTCATCGATTCTTGAACTTGAACCTGCATTTCCGACTTCTGACCATCGACTGTCTCAACGACAATCTGGACCGTACTTCCCTTGGTCGTATTACCCGATACACGCCATGTCCACTCTACGTTGCCTTCTGCATCTGCCGTCTTCTCACCCAAATATTTCGCCGTACTCTTACCGCTCTTATAGTAAACGACCACTTGAACCGTCTGATTCGGCTGTACCTTCACTTTGACTGTAGCATTGGATCCAGGCTTCATCGGATTCGGTTCCATCCCGACGATTTGCGGTTGACCCGTTGTCCCTTCCGAACCCGTTCCCGTGCCTGCACCCGAGGTATCACCAATCCATGCCCGTTCTGCCGCTCTCGCCTGTATGACCAGCTCCTTGTCCAGGAACGGGACTCGCATCGGCATCGTATACGAAAGCTCTAGAGCAACGAAAGTTGGGGTTTTCTTCTTCAAATTCGGGAACGAAAATCGTGTCACATGAATTCGTTCCTCACGCAGCATGGCATCCTGAAGATAAGGTTTAAGCAGCGGCTTCACGAGTGTATCCCCAGCGGCTTGATAGAGCGCATCTTCGGTGCGACGATATAGCTCTGTATTCTTCACCCAATCCCCAATCGGAGGTGGAAGAATCCGGTTATACGTCTCTGCTACCTCTTCCATCGTCAGCATTCCCCCGCCACCTGTCTCGGACCCCTGTGCCGCTGTAGCTCGGTCCATGACAATAGAAACAGGATACAGATGAGTCGCCAGCTGTTTGACCGTATTCGAGACGGTTAATTGCAGCGCAATTGACGTATATACCATCTGGATCATATAGATTAGAAAAATAACAAAAAACAAAAAGATAGGCAGAACCATGGCAGCTTCAACCGTCATGCTCCCATGCTCTTGGCGCCGCATCTTCTTATGGAGTTGCTGTAACATGATTCGCCTCCTTTGGAGCAAATGTTGAGTTACATATTAGTAGGTAAAGGCTGCTTTTTTGGTTATATAGTAGCGACTCCCTTCCACTTCCCCTTGGGAGATAAACTGTGTTAATCGCAACGTCTTCATGACACCAGGCAGGAACCACAGCCGTATGGACGCCCTTACATCCCCTTCGATTGTCGTCACTCTCTCGTTCGGATTGATTTTCGTATTGAATTGAATGACGGCCAGCATACGGGACATCATTGCTTCGTTCCGGCTGTGCAGCATGAGGAACATCCGGAGATAGTCTTTATATGTCAGACGGACAGGTACATATTTGGACATTTCGATATCCCCGTGATTCACCAATTCGAGCATATCCTGAATTGCATGTTCGACCCCATAGAGAATTGCTGCTGCTAGAATCAGAAGAGGATTACCCATCCGGCTGCATTCCACAAGTCCTTCCATTGTTCGAATCGCAAGTCGCACACTGAAAATTTCACCATAGGAAGCCGCTAGATTACTACCTGGGTGATGAAATCCATAGAGGATATATTCCAGCTCTTGGCTCGGCACTTGCAGCGCATCCACCAATTGATCACTCATATCTTTCGAGGTGAAGAGGTCTTTCAGCTTCTCGGGCTCAAATCTCGTAAACCGATTCACCGCATACTCATTTCGATAGAATTCATCACGCATACCAATCAACATCCCCGCCATTCCGCCATATAAGTCATCCATCATCGACATGGAATCCTTGCTCGCATCTTCGGGTTGATCATTTAGATTGGATTGACTTGCTTCCTGTTCCGCACGAGCATTGAAATTCAGGTTATCATCATAAAAGTGCCGTAACTGATTGAATTGCTCTTGCCCCTTCTGTGCTCCAGCTCCTACTTCTTTCAGCTTCTTCAGAAGACCAACTACTTCACCCAGCTTCGCCTTGGACTTCGCTTCCGCCTTCTTCCGCTCGGCATCCGAACTGCGGTAGGCCTGAATAGCTGCCTCCCTTGCTTGCAGGACATTAACACCACCATGCCTCACATAGGCATTCAAATAGTCATTAATTGCTTGGCTCAGTCGTATTACTGCTTGCTTCAGTGGATAGGCGCTTCCTGTAGTACTTGGCACAGCCGACGATACGATAGAATCAAAATCCTGACTTACTCGTTCAAAACGTTCAAAGGCTTGGATCTGACCTTGAACTTCACGTTCAAATTGCTGAATGAATTCATCCGGTAGAATCAATTGATCCACCTGATTACGTATGTCTTCGATCGCCGTTGAAGTATCACTCGGGAGTTCTGAAAGTCCGCCACTCGGTGTGCGACCATTCTCTACCTGATCGTAAGCCTCTTTGTTCTGTGCTCTAGCTTCGGCAATGGTTCGCTTCATTTGTTCATTAAGTGCCCTGATTTCTGCAAATTTCGGAAGCACCGCTTGCAGTTTTTCACGATGCTGCCGCTGTACTCGATCCACAAGCTCTCTAAAATCACGCTGGAACGAGCGAACATCTTCCTCATACCCTGAGGTCTCATCCGAATATGCCGGCGATTCATCTTCATCTCTTATCGAATCCGCATATTTCATCCGAACATAGTCTTCATATTGCGCGGCAATATCGACAGCTCGACTGATTGTTCCTACCATTGTATTTGCAATGCTATACTGACCATTGCCTCCAACATAGCGGACATCAAAATTGGTACGGGATACTTGCTCGCTGGCCCGCTGCTGCGCTTGAAGCACCTCATCCATCAGCTTCTCTCGCTTCTCATATTGCTTCTGGAGCGATACGAGTAAATCTGTCGTGCGTGACGCTTCCTTCATCTGCTGCGACATCGGCTTCAATCGATTAATGATTTCAAGGGTAAAGTCAATCGGCGCCTTGTATTTCATATCCTCCTGGATCTGATGCTCAAATATGGGATAGCGCCCTAACTGATTACTGCCCTCGATACTCTGTGTATCTGGAACAATATCTAATAGTCGAACAGCTGACCCTTTGAGGGATTGTATCCCGGTTGCCTGTTTCAACGAATCGGCGAGCAATGCATTAGAATCTGTTCCACCTTGCGCGAATAAACCGTATTTTTCTTGTAAAATCGGATCATAACTTGACATCACTGAACGCATACCCGACTTCGCCAGCTGTTCTGTCTGGAATTGAAAAGCTGCGATTCGGGCGTAATCTATAAAAACCGCAATAAACATAAAAATAATGGCCACAATCATAATGAGAAATACCGTTACAGTGCCATGCTGCTGATCCCGCAGCTCCCGAAAGGGGAGCAAAATGCTCAAGCGGTTGTTGTTCTTACATCGCTGCTTGCGCATGTCTCTCCCCCTCATTTCCACAAATGACAAGCAATTTATTTCTTACCTTTACTTCGCTGCTGCTCAAGCACTTCTCGTGCTTGCTCTTGGGTTACGGGCGATCCGCCTCCGCTTCCCGCATTCTTGAACTTCGCACCGTAATAGCGAACCAGCTCAACGGTTCGAATAAATTCAACGGGGTCGACAACGGAACTGCTAACCTGCGTCTGCAAAGAGACTTGTCTGCCCATCATCCATTCTAGCGGCTTAAATCGGAGCGGATTCAGAACATCCACCGTCACCGAACGTCTCCAGCCTTGGTTCTGATACTGCATCGTCCCTTGGATCGCTGCTGGAACCGCGACAGAGGCGCCCGCCATCTTACGCGTAGGCAGACTGTTCACCTCACTCCCTGAACGATGAAGTTCATAGGAAGTTCCTTGTGCCTGCCCCGTTAACCCAAATAGAACATCCAGCGTCTGATCATCCGTAAGCCGCCAATACAAACCATCAAATTGACCATATTGGAAGACGCCTGTCGCTGCTTCTTTCGAAGAATTGTCCCAGTTATACGCCGTTCGTTCCACGGACACCGATCCAATATAGACGAGGACAACTTTCTGATAGGTATAGAGACAGAAGAATAGCAGTCCAATAATGATCATGAATATAAACGGGAACAACATCGACGCCTCGACGGTGAAGCTGCCATCTTCCTGTCTCAACTTGTTAATTTGCTGTCTAAAGTTACGCATCATATCCACTTATTTCTGATACAGCTTATCCGTTTCATCCATCGTTTTCCCCATCAACGTATCAATCAGTTCCGATATCTTATCTTTAAAAATAAGAACAATGACTACGAGCACAGCAATAATAAAGATTATCTCAACCGTCCCAAGACCTTCTTCCTCTTTCCAGACCGCCTTTAGCGATTTTCCTACATTCAACATCCCTCAACACTCCTCATCGTTATTAATCCCTTACACTCATGCACTCATCATCATGAAGATCGGGGTACATACCAATACCAGCAACAGAAAAAATACAACAACCATTGGGAACACTAGCTTAGATGAGGCCTCCTCCCCTCGCACTCGGCTTACTGCTTTCCGTTTCTCCCATAGGATTCGGGACAAATCGCGCAAGGCAACGACAAATTCACCCCCTCCTCTTCGATAGTTGAGCATAATGGTGGTCGTGAAGATCGAGACTTCCTGCAAGGCACATCGCTTGCTGAACTGTTCAAAGGATTGCTGGAAGGAATACCCCCCGCTCCATTCATGGATCATCTGAATCAATTCTTTGTATAGCGGATGCGATGTTTGCGACCTCTTGCGATCCACACATAATGTGAGCGCTCGTTGAACCGTCTCCCCCGCATCTACCAGCAAGATCATCTGATTCAAGAACTCCGGCAATTCCAGCAAAATCTCATGTTCCCTGTTCTTCACACGCTTGTCCAATCCTTTCAATTGAGCCAAAGGCAGCAGTACCGCAAGCATCAGTCCTACGCCAAACCCAGCTAAGCCACCATCCGTCAGCATGGGAAGCAGACAGGCGAATATAAGCATGAAGAAGGCATAGTTCAGAATCTCCGCCATGAACAACGTACTATACAAGGCCGATACCTGACTTCCATACAACACCTGCATAGCGCGTTGAATACGGTAAAATATCGCTGGAATGCGCTCGATCCATCGGATTTCTTCCAGTAAATAAAGCATTGGAGATGCAACTTGCAGCAGCTTCATATTCGGAACAGACGCAGGAATTCTTTCTTTGAACCGCCCCCCTGCGCGCAGCGCGCACACGCCCCAGCCAAGAAACAGCAGCAACGCAATCATTCCCCATCCTAGGGTCGGCATTTCCATTCAACCTCCTTTACCAGGGGAAATATCATGTCATACACGTATATCCATAATCTTCAGAATCCAAGCACTACAAGCCACTAATCCCACCAGAACAAAAGTTGATATAACGAATCCAAACCCTTGATACATCGGTTGCATGAACTCGGGAGCGCTCATATTCAAGAAAGCGAGGAACCCCACCGGAGCCAGCATAATAATCTTGGATTCGAATTTCTTCTGGGCTACCATCACCGCAATCTCTTGTTTCACGTCCATCTTCTCCCCGATCAAATTCGACGTTCGGCGCACAACCTCAACGAGATCGCCACCTGTACGTTTGCAAGCAGAGAACACTTCGGCAAAATTCGTAATATCTTCAATGCCCGCCCGCTGGCTTAAATCAAGTAAAGCCTGCTCAATCGGCTCCCCATTCTCCAAGCGTGAACGGATAATGCGGAATTCCCGGATCAAATCGGTATTCGCATCGGGATACAAAAGCTGTAAGTCTTGAATCACCTCATGAAAGCTATTCTCGACGGATCTTCCTGCAGCGAGCGATGATGAAATCGAGTACAACGCCTGCTTGAATTGCAGACTAAGCTCGGTTCTACGCCTTAGTAACAAGGATTCACGCCGGAATTTGGGATATAGAGCACCTGCGCCAAAACACAGGATTGCAGCTACGAGATTGTGATAGAACAAGTAACCTACGATACCGAAGATCAATCCTGCCGCAACAAACGCCGTCAGCCATTGTATCCGAGACAGCTTGTACGCCGTGTAGATCGTTAATCCTTCAGGCATTTGCCTATCAATTTGCACGGAGGGCACTTCCAGATCAACACCGGCAACCTTCAACCGTCGTCTTCGCATCCGCTCCTGTGCAACGAAAAATCCTCCTGTCGCGATCGCAGCTACCAATGCCAAAACAAGTACGTTCATCCATCTCCCCCTCTACCTTTTTAGTTGATCGTCTTCGTTCAGTAGGCCTGCCATCTGAAGCTTACTCATATCCTGTAATCCATGTCCTGTCGCACGCAGTTCACCTTTTACTTGACCGGCCTCTTCCCCCTCTTCTTGGAATCGGAATAATGGTCGTAGTACCACCTCCCCCTCCTCAAGTCCTATCACTTCGCTAATTTCCATCACATGTCTGGATCGATCACGAAGACGAGAAAGGTGAACGATAATATCGATCGCAGAACAAATCTGCTGACGGACAACCTCTATTGGTAGCGGCGCACCACTCAGCACCATCGTCTCCAAGCGGCTAATCATATCCTGTGGGCCATTGCTGTGCCCGGTGGACAGGGAACCATCGTGGCCGGTATTCATCGCCTGCAGCATATCTAACGCCTCAGCACCCCGCACTTCCCCAACAACAATTCGGTTCGGACGCATCCTTAGTGAGGATCGAATCAGATCCCTGATCGAGATTTCTCCCTTGCCTTCCGTATTCGCATTCCTCGTCTCCAAGGCAACCAGATTCGGCACGGTACGAATTTGCAGCTCCGCGGAATCCTCAATCGTAATAACCCGTTCATCGCTAGGAATATATTGAGACAACGCGTTCAAGAATGTCGTCTTCCCAGAACCCGTTCCCCCACTAATAAAAATGTTATATTTGCCACGAACGAGCTGCTGGAGAAACTGTGCCGCCTCGGAAGTCAGTGCCCTCTTCGCGACCAGATCATCCATCGTCATTGGCTGATCCGGAAATTTCCGTATCGTCATCGTTGGCCCCTTCAGCGCAATCGGCGGCAGAACCACGTTGACACGCGATCCATCCTTGAGCCGTGCATCGACGATTGGCGACGATTCATTCACGACGCGATTCACTTGCGCAACAATCGACTGAATGATGTCTTCTAACCGCTCCTGCGATTCAAAGACAACCTTGGCACGTTGAACTTCCCCATCGACCTCAATAAAGATCTCCTCATGACTATTAATCATAATCTCTGTAATGCGGCGGTCCTCCACGTAAGGCTGAAGTACGTCCAAACCGCGAAACGTGTAGTACACCCGGCGAACAATTCGCTGCTTCTCCGACGCCGTCCAACTTGGAGCAAGTTCATATCTGAACACGGCTTGTTCGATCATCTTGTACAACTCGTCATCACTCGTTGAGCCGGATAAATTCAAACCCGTTCGGACGGTCTGGCGGATTGATGCTACCCATGCCTCTTGATCATCCATGCTGCATCATCCCTTCATCAGCGCATAATTTCATGACAGCAGATTGAAAGGAAGCTGCTTGCAGTAAAACATGCGGCTGCTCGATTTGTTTCCATGCGGCGATATAGGGAAGATAGGCCCCCACGCGAATACGCGGAGAACGAACTGCATTCACCATTTGTCCGACAAATCTATTAACTGTAAAGCAGGTCTTATGCAGCAGCGCCGACACCTCTTGGCTCGATTGATGAAGCTCCAAATACTGAAGCACTTGCTCCGTCTTCCATATCGCCAAGGCATCATCTTGAATGAGCCAGAACAGCTGATCAGAACGCTCCAATGCTGCAAGAGTCCGCTCTTCTAACGCCGAATCCAAATCCATGACAACCGTATCATAGGCACCCGTATGCAGGATCAGATCAAGCAGTTGGCAAGTATCCGCCTTATTCAACTGTTTCATTTCATCCAAATTATGCAGCGGCTCAAAATAATCAAAGCTCATCGCCGGTCCCCTCGATTTCATCCCGTTCCATTCAGCGAGCAGTTCTTCCATGCGGCGCCCCGCCTTCAAATAATACAGGAGCTTCGACAGTCGATTGTCGGAATCAACGGCCTGTGGGCTTCGACTGGGCTCCATTATGAGTGCCGAACCATTCAGCATCTCCAGACTAAGGTAGAACACGCGCTGTCCCTGCAGCGTCAGCTGCTTGCACAGATTAAGCGCAAGTGTCGTCTTGCCCATCCCGGCAATAGAGGAGTAAACCGAAATAACTTTCGTGCGCCCTGCATTGCCCCCGTTCGCCGAGCTCGAAATCCGCTCTCCGCCATAGCGTGACAATAAGGAGGAGAGCAGCACATGCAGCGGCTGGTATTTACCAATCTTCTTTCCAGCCTCCGCAGCCCCCTGTCCCCTGGTGTCCTCACTTAAGATCAGAATCGTACAAGCACAATTCGCGGTACTATCCCCTGCTAGAAATGCCTCCTCCGCTATGATGAGGTCTACCGAAGGCTCATGCTGCACGTAATATCGGAAGGATTCAAGCTGTGTGAACGACTTCATCATCACATCATGCACGAACTCCGAAGACTGCACATAATGCATGAATATCTCCGCATATTCACGATCCGCAGAGGCCAAAACAAGGTTTAATTTCTTCATGTGATCTCCTTCCTTCCGTATCTGTTCGTCATCACATCGCCCCTACCATCTTGAGCACACCGCCAATACAACACACGACACCAATCACAGCCATGAACACCGCCGTCTGAAGTACCCATCGTTGCAAGCGGAACCCTCCTTTCTCACCGAAACGCAAAAAAACCGCCACCAACCGCAGGATATCTGCGATTGATGACGGTGCTTCCGTTCATCTGCTCTATATTTAACGCCAGAATAGCACATTTATTTCCAACTGTCAAGAATGTAAGTGTACATTCAGTCCTTGACGATTGACATGTCTCCCATGATGAATTTGGATGGTTTCGTTTTATTTACGGAACCGGCAAATTTGGTGTTAGAGCCAAATATACTATCCTGCGCGAACACATGAGAGATTTGGACGTGATCAGTCAGTATACTGTTCTCAATACGGCAGTTCTCCACAACACAGTCTGGACCAATATATACATAAGGCCCGACTACACTTTGGGTTATTTGGGCTGAGGGGTCAATTTGTACAGGTGGGTTAATGACGACATCGGTATTTCCAAATAAATGCTCACTGTTTCTTTCCATTTTATCCTTACTCATTTTGTAACGATTTGCGCTGAGCCAGCGTTCAGGGCTTCCTATATCAAAGAATGGTTCCGTTGTTATGCTATAATCTACATGCTGGCCTTGATCAATCAGGATCTGCAATGCATCAGACAATTCATACTCCCCCCGCTTGGATGGGACAAGTTGATCAAGGATACTCCATATGCTGCTGCTGAACACATATGCACCCACAATTACAAGATCAGATCGAGGGACTTTGGGCTTCTCCTCCAACCTCACGATCTTGTTATTAGAAACTTCGACTACCCCGAAATCATTCGGGTTCTCCACGCGAGTGAGAAGAAGTGCGGCAGCAGATTTTCCATCGCTCATCAAATCGATCAGCGACTGAAGATCCCCTTCGATCAAATTATCGCCAAGCATCAGGAAGAAGGACTCATCCTTAATAAACGAATGGGCACTTTTCACAGCATGAGCGATGCCCAAGGCTTTTTCTTGCAGCAAGTAAGTGAGCGTTGCCCCATAAGCTTCTCCGCTGCCTAATAGCTCTCGAACACTTTCTTGTGATGTGTTCAGGACGATACCAATTTCATGAACGCCTATACTCATCATCTTATTAATAATCGATACAATAATAGGTTCTCCGTTTACCGGAATCATGCACTTTGGCCTTGCATAGGTGAACGGTTGAAGCCTCTTTCCTTGACCCGCACATAATATTAGTCCTTTCATAGCAGCCTCCTAAAAACCCACGCCCGGCCGTAGTTATGGGCAATTCTTATTCGCAGGAATAGGTCTAGCCAGGTTTGATCAGCATCTCACTGTGCATCGCCGTTTTCTTTCCATTGTTCTAGTGACAAGCACACTTCTACGTCTCGTCTACTTAACGGATTTTCGTCTAGACATGATGAACATCCCAGCATTTAATATCTCCGGCAAAATGGGCGATTTTATTATTCAAGTCATGCTCATGGCTCGATTCGAAATCCCCTCTCCGTCGCTCATCGTTTGTACCCTCGTGTTCCATTATATTATGTTTGTTGAGAACGATTGGAAAGGCATACCCCCAATCCATTCACCCAATTTTATGTACTCCTGGTTCATCAATTTCTGCCATTGAGCAGCACTTTTAAGCCTTTGTTCGCTTGCCAATGACGTTATTTCTGCGCCATACTTAAGTCTACATACATATGAATGACATAAGGAGTGCCTATTGCTTTGAAAAAAAACTTATCTCTTCTCATTTGCATTATACTAGCGTTTGTTCTTATTGCTGCTGGTTGTAGTACAAATTCTACATCCGCTGACGATACCAATGCGAAAGTCGTGAAGGTCGTGGATGGCGATACGCTGGATGTCGAATTCAACGGCAAAACTGAGCGTATCCGCCTCCTGCTCGTCGATACACCGGAGACGGTACATCCATCCAAACCAGTGGAGCCTTTTGGCCCCGAAGCATCGAAGTTCGCCAAAGAAACCCTCTCGAATCAGCGCGTTAAACTGGAATTCGATGTCTCGGAACGCGATAAGTACGGACGACTACTCGCCTATGTCTGGATCGATGGCAAGATGTTCAATGAACTGCTACTCGAAAAAGGTCTTGCCCGGGTCGCTTACGTCTACCCGCCGAATGTGAAATACGTCGATCCATTCCGCGCCATTCAATCCAAAGCGCAGAAGGCAGAGCTCGGCATCTGGAGCATCGAAAATTATGCAACGGATCGCGGATTCGATGATTCAGCTGCGAAGAAGAATAGTAAGGCCAGCGAGAATTCGAAGCCTTCAGCCCAAACGAAAGACAGCAGCAGCTCGAAGTCAAATCAGCCTTCCATCGGCTCCTGCAAGAAACCGACGATTAAAGGCAATATCAGTAGCAAGGGCGATAAAATCTATCATGTTCCCGGTGGTCAATCGTACGAATCGACCAAAGCAGAGGAAATGTTCTGCTCTGAGGCAGACGCCGAAGCAGCTGGATTCCGTAAAGCAAAGCGTTAAAACACAAAAAAAGATCCCCAAGTACAAAGCCGCAATTCGGCCTCTTGGGGATCTTTTGGCATTCAATTTATTTCAAAATCGCTTCAATCTCCGCTAACTCATCGCTGCTAAACTCCAAATGATTGATCGCTGCGACGTTCTCCTCCAACTGCGGCACACGGCTCGCTCCGATCAGAACCGACGTCACGCGTCCACCGCGCAATACCCACGATAGCGCCATTTGCGCTAAGGACTGACCACGTCTGGCCGCGATCTGCTGCAACTTACGCACCTTCTCGATGACCGCTTCTGTCACGTCTTTCTTATTCAAGAAACCGCCACGGCCTGCACGAGAATCCTGCGGAATACCATCCAGATAACGATCCGTTAGCAGTCCTTGAGCAAGCGGCGAGAACGCAATGCTGCCTACGCCATTTTCCTCAAGTACATCTTGCAGACCATTTTCAATCCAACGGTTGAACATCGAATAGGAAGGCTGGTGAATCAAGAGCGGCGTTCCTAGATCGCGTAGGATTCGAACCGCTTCCGCTGTTTGCTCGGCATTGTAATTCGAGATGCCCACATACAACGCTTTTCCTTGACGAACGATCAAATCGAGCGCAGCCATCGTCTCCTCCAGCGGTGTATCTGGGTCTGGACGATGATGGTAGAATATATCGACATAATCCAGGTTCATCCGTTTCAAGCTCTGATCGAGGCTAGATACGAGGTATTTTTTCGAACCCCATTCCCCATACGGCCCTTCCCACATGTAATACCCGGCTTTCGTCGAAATGACCAATTCATCCCGATACGGCGCTAGATCCTTCTGCATCATCCGACCGAACATCGACTCCGCTGAACCCGGAGGCGGTCCGTAGTTATTCGCTAGATCAATGTGAGTGATGCCGAGATCAAAGGCTCTGCGCAGCAGCGCTCTGCCGTTCTCCTCCGTATCCACCCCGCCGAAATTATGCCACATGCCTAATGAGACTGCAGGCAGCTTCAAACCGGATTTGCCGCATCGATTGTATTTCATCGTGCTGTAACGCTCATGATTTGCTTGATAAGTCATTGTACTTGCCTCCCATGAATCGTATTGAAGTACATGCTTCTTCAACAAAATGGTAAAGTCTTACGGAGGCAAAGTCAAATAATACCTTAGTCTCCGGAAATAATCCGGAACGTCCCCGTCCCAATCGAACCAAGATGACCTTCACGATCCGTAATTGAGCCGTAGACGGTTAACATTTTGCGAGATTGATGTAATAAATCTGCAGTTACGATCAATTTCCCAGCATACATCGGGGCGACAAAATGAACATTCAGATTCGTCGTTACCGTCTTCGCACCTGGCAGAAGTGTAGCAATTAATACCCCCATCGCATTATCCAGTAAAGAAGACAGCACACCGCCATGCACCATACCGATTAAATTCATATGATGCGCTGTTGCCTCCAGACTAATGACGGCTTGTTTTGGAGACAACGACTCCAGCTGGCATCCAAGATACCCCCAGAACGTCTCCTCAGCTGCCTCCGCAATCTTCGCAATATAGGCCTCCCGTTCAGCCTCATTCATATCCATCCTACGCACCTCCCTGCATCCAACCGAGCAAGCACTTGTGCCGTGCTATTTCCCTTTCGGGGTCTTATTCAATTCTTCCTCCAAGAGCTTACGGCGCAGCACTTTTCCGATAATGTTCTTCGGTAGTGATTCACGGAATTCATACAACCGCGGCACTTTATAAGTGGCTAGACGCTCGCGGCACCATGCGGTAATCTCTTGCTCTGACGTGAACTCCCCATCCCGCAGCACAATGTAGGCTTTGACCGTCTCGCCGCGGTAATCATCCGGGACGCCGACCGCAATCGCTTCTTTAATGCTCGGATGTTCGAAGAGCACTTCGTCGATTTCGCGCGGATATATTTTGAACCCGCTGGCGATGATGACATCCTTTTTCCGATCCACGATTGCAAAAAAACCATCTTCATCCATCGTGCCCATATCCCCGGTATAGAGCCATCCGTCATGCAGCACTTGCGCCGTCTCTTCCGGTCGCCCCCAATATCCCTTCATGACTTGTGGGCCTTTGACGAGCACTTCGCCTACGGTACCTATCGGCAACTCCTCTCCCGTCTCGGGATCGACGATTTTGGCATCCGTATCGGGCAGCGGTATGCCGATCGTTCCGATTTTACGCTTCTCCCAGACCGTATTCGCGTGAGTCACAGGCGAGGCTTCCGTCAGTCCGTACCCTTCAACCAGTCTGCCGCCGGACAACGCTTCGAACGTCTCCTGCACTTCAATCGGCAGCGGCGCGGATCCGCTCACGCAGGCTTTGATCGAGGACAGGTCATATTTAGCAATATCCTTATGGTGGATGAGTGCAATGTACATCGTCGGTGCCCCAGGAAAAATTGTCGGTTTAAGCTTATCGATCGTCTTCAGCACTTGACTGACTTCGAATCGAGGCAGTAGGAGCAGCATGCCTCCTGAATACACACATTGGTTCAAAATCACGGTAAGGCCAAATACATGGAAACATGGAAGTGCTCCGAGATAACGTTCCTGACCAAACTCGGCGCGATAGAACCATCTCGCGATTTGAAGCGTATTGGCAATGAGGTTCTTATGGGTGAGCATGGCGCCTTTGGGAACCCCCGTCGTTCCTCCGGTATATTGCAGAACGGCCAGCTCTTCATCGGCATTCACCTGCACCATCTCAAACACGGGAGAGGCCCCCGTTAGCAGCTTGCGAAATGAATGTACGGAACTATTGTAAGTGACCGATAAATTCTGGCCGTCTTTCTTCGCTTTGATGGGATAGAGCCACTTGACTGGAACAGGCAATACATCTCTCAGCGAGGCTACAATAATATGTTGTATGGATGTCTGCGGCTTTACGGCGAGTACGCGCTGATGCATAAAGTCGAGGGTAACGATCGCCTTCGTGCCAGAATCCTGCATCTGATGCCGCAGCTCCCCCTCCATATAGAGGGGGTTCGTCTGAACGACAATTGCACCAATGGAGAGAATGCCGAAGTAGGCGATCACCATCTGCGGACAATTGGGCAGCATGATCGCAACGCGGTCTCCTGCCTTGATGCCTAACGTGAGTAGGGCGTTCGCGAAGCGATTCGATTCACATAACAGTTCGCCGTACGTCATTCGTTTGCCCATGAAATCGATGGCGGGACGACTCCTGAACTTCGTTGCGGAGTCGACCAGAAATTGAGCGATGTTCTGATTCGGATAATCATTCGATGGAGCGACTTCTTGCGGATAATGCCTTAACCAAACCTTGGATGAATGCAAAATTGAACACATCCCTTCCTTAATGGATTAAGACTGGTATTTCTCCCCATGAATGACCCGAGCTCCGATCGCCCGTTTAAGCTGCGTCGTGTTCACCGGGGTGTTGCGCGTCAGCTTCTTCAAGATCGACAGCTGTGTCCGAAGGATATCGCCAGACTCCAGGGTCGAGAGTGTAATCTTCGCTTCGGATTCGATCCGTTCGAATGCTTCTTGCGCGAACACCTGTGTCATTTGAATATAGTTCATCGATTCCGCCTCAGAAGACCGGGCGACCTGCTTCTCGGCGCGCAGCAGCGCACTTTCCAGTGCATAGATCTGAATCATCATATCAGCGAGACTGCTCAGAATCTCTTGCTCGGCTTCGATCCGCGTTCCCACCTTCTGAATTGCAACGCCACCGGCAAACAAGAAGATTTTCTTCGCCATACTGAGCAAATGACGTTCTTGTTCAAGCACGCCGTCGAAGGTCTGCCCTGGAATGAGCTGCAGCAGCTCCGATTGTAAGGCTTCAGCCTTTTGAATAAGCGGCAGCTCGCCTTTCAACGCTTTCTTCAGCAAGGTTCCTGGAATGAGGAGCCGATTGATCTCATTCGTTCCTTCGAAAATCCGATTGATCCGCGAATCCCGATAGATCCGTTCGATTTTGTACTCTTGGATGAAGCCGTAGCCGCCATGAATTTGGACGCCTTCATCGGCGACAAAGTCGAGTGCTTCCGAAGCAAATACTTTATTGATGGAGCATTCGAGTGCGTATTCCGATATCCCTTTGGCCGACTGCTTCCCTGCATCGGGACTCGTATGATCCAAATCGCTTAGAATATGATCGATGTATCCTGCCGTGCGGTAGACCATGCTCTCCATGACATACGTCGCAATGTTCATCTCTGCGAGCTTCTTCCCCATCAGTGGGAAGGAAGCAATCGGCTTACCAAATTGGGTCCGAACATTGGCATATTGAGCCGCGATATGGATCGCTTCCTTCGCCCCGCCGAGACAGCCCGCACCAAGCTTGAACCGCCCAATGTTGAGAATGTTGAACGCAATGAGATGCCCTTTGCCTACTTCGCCAAGCAGGTTCTCTACTGGGATATGCGCTTCTTCGAAAAATAACGGGCGCGTCGAGGAGCCCTTGATCCCCATCTTCTTCTCCTCTGGTCCGAGGGTGAAGCCTGGTGTATCCTTCTCTACAATAAAGGCGGAGAAGTGCTGGCCATCCACCTTCGCATATACGATGAACAAATCCGCAAAACCCGCATTCGTAATAAATACCTTTGAACCGTTCAAGATGTAATGTTGACCGTCATCGGACAGCTTAGCAGTCGTCTTCGCACCGAGCGCGTCCGAACCCGATGTCGGCTCCGTCAAGCAATAAGCCGCGATCTTCGCCCCAGTGGCTAGATCAGGCAGATAACGTTTCTTCTGCTCCGGCGTACCGAAGAATACGATTGGAAGGGTTCCAATCCCGACGTGGGCGCCAACAGATAGTGCAAAGGAGGAGGCTCCCGCTAGCACTTCATTAATAATGGTAGAGCTGACTTTATCCAGCCCAAGTCCCCCATAGATCTCCGGGATATCCGAGCTGAGCAATCCGAGCTCCCCTGCCTTGCGCATCAGCTTCACCGTCAAGTCATAGTCCAGCTTCTCCAGATGCTCATCCTGCGGTAGAACATCCGTCTGCAGGAATTGCTTGGTCGTCTCCGCGAACATGCGCTGTTCTTCGGTAAAATCTTCCGGTGTTACAATCCGATCCGGCGAAATATCTTCAATCACGAAGCTGCCGCCGATGATACGATCGATCACTTTCCCCATCTTTCTCCCTCCATGTATGCAATGTATTGAATCGATCTATTCATGTACTTCAAATACACCCGCAGCCCCCATGCCTCCGCCGATACACATCGACACGACACCAATCCCGCCGCCACGTCGTTTCAGTTCATAAATTAGGCTCGCAGACAGCTTCGATCCGGTGCAGCCTAAGGGATGACCTAATGCGATGGCTCCGCCATTGACATTGACCTTCGATTCGTCCAAGCCAAGCTCTCGAATAATATGGATGCATTGCGAAGCAAATGCCTCATTAATCTCGAACAGATCGACTTGATCGATCTCGATTCCGGCGCGTTTGAGCGCCTTCGGTATCGCCTCGACAGGGCCGATGCCCATCACTTCCGGGGCAACTCCCGCAACCGCGAAGGCCCGGAATGTCGCGAGCGGCTTAAGCCCCAACTGCTCGGCTCTTGTTCTGCTCATGACGACAGCCGCCGCGGCCCCATCGCTGGTCTGTGAAGCATTGCCCGCTGTGACCGTTCCTCGGGCTGCGAATGCCGGCTTCAGCTTCGCCAGGACCTCTTCGGACGTATCCGGCCTTACTCCTTCATCACGATCGAACACAATCGCGTCCTCAACGAGCTGCCCACGTTCATCTACATGACGCAGCTTCGTCTCTAGGGGGACAATCTCATCTTCGAACTTCCCTGACGCTAACGCTGCAGCCGCCTTCCGGTGACTATTCGCCGCGAAGCGATCCTGGTCCTCACGGCTAATGTTGAACTGCTTCGCTACTTGTTCAGCGGTATGCCCCATGGCCATGTATACGCCCGGCAGATCCGAGACAATCTGCGGATGCGGAGACGGTCTGAATCCCGCCATCGGCACATGACTCATACTCTCCACGCCGCCAGCAATCACGACATCCGCTTCTCCGAGCATAATACGATCCGCCGCGAACGCGATGGATTGCAGGCCCGATGCACAGAATCGGTTAATCGTGAGTGCAGGAACCGATACGGGAAATCCCGCATATTGCGCCATAATCCGGGCGAAATTCAATCCCTGCTCCCCTTCCGGCATCGCACATCCGATGATGATATCCTCGACATCTCCTTTGGATAACCCCGGCGCTCGTTCTACGACGGCATTTAATACCGTTTTCCCCAAATCTTCCGCCCGCGTCTGTGCCAGACTTCCTCGCTTCGCCCTTCCGACCGCGGTACGCGCGATCGATACGATGACAGCCTCCTGCATCATCGTTCACCTCACTTTCTATCGTCTCATTCCCTCTTCATCCCGTTAGTTGCGAAGCGGCTTCCCGCTCGAGAGTGTGTATTGAATCCGCTGCATCGTCTTCGGTTCGCCTGACAGACTTAAGAAGGCTTCCCGCTCTAGATCGAGCATGTATTGTTCGGATACAAGCGAGCCAGCCGGTGCATGGCCGCCAGCCAGCACATGGGCAAGTTTCTTTGCGATTAAGAGATCGTGATCCGAGATGTAGCCGCCTTGATGCATTTGCAGCGCACCGAGCTGCATCACGGCAGAGCCATCCTCACCAAGCACGCGAATCGGCTCTTCCGGTGGAAGTAGATATCCTCCCCGATCCATCGCCAGAACCGCTTGCTTCGCTTCATAGATGCGATAATCGGCATGCACGATGACACGATCATTCGGCTGAGCGAAATGCAAATTACGCGCATCATCGCCACTTGTCGAGACTTTGGCGAGCGCGATGGTCTCGAACACTTTATTCATGAACGGCTGCACATCATCATCACGGTCTTTCGCGGATCGACTGACCCGAAGCGCCATCTCTTTGCAGCCGCCGCCTGCTGGTATTAGGCCTACACCTGTCTCTACAAGTCCGAAGTACGTCTCCGCCGCGAACAAAATCTGATCCGCTGGCATACAGGCTTCGACACCTCCGCCAAGCGTCATCCGATGCGGCGCCGCAACGACAGGTTTCTCAAGCCGTTTGAGCTTCAGCATCGTGTTCTGGAAGGTGCGGATAATGTTATCGACCTCATCCCATTCGCCGTCCTGCGCTTCCATGAGCAGGAGCATCAAATTGGCACCGACGCAGAAGTTCTTGCCTTCATTCGCAAGCACAAGCCCGCGCCAATTTTTACGAACCTCATCAACACTCTGCTGAATCATCGTGAGGATATCCACGCCAATGGCATTATTCGGCGAATGGAATTCAAGACAAGCGACACCGTCGCCAAGATCAATCAAGCTGGCCCCCGGATTTCCGCGAATGACCTTCTTCTGCTGCTTCAGCTGTGCGAGGGAGATGCATTCTGGAATCACATCAATCCCTTTCCATGCCTGCTGATTGGTATAGAACAATCGGTCTTCCTGCTGCTGGTAGAACGTGTCATGCCCTTGCTCCACCCATTCCATCACCCACGCTGGAACCGTCGTCCCTTCAGCCTCCATCCGAGCAATCGAGGCTTTCACTCCAATCGCATCCCATGTCTCGAACGGCCCGAGATCCCAGTTGAACCCCCACTTCATCGCCTGATCGATTTCTAGGATGGAATCTGCAATTTCCCCGACCTTCTCTGCCGCATAGATCAACACAGGCTTCACGATATTCCATGCGAGCTGCGAATACGTATCATTCGTTCCGAGCAGCGCGCGAATTCGTGCACGGGCGCCCTTCGCATTCTTCGCAGCTTCGAGAGATGCGGAAGTAATCTTGCGTGAAGGTTCATAGGACAACGTCTCCAATTGGAGCGCCTCAATGACGGATTTTCCGTCAGCCCCCTTTACCTTTTTATAGAACCCTTGCCCCGATTTCTCACCGATCCATCCTCGCTGAACGAGTTCCGTCAGCACACGCGGCGCATGAAATACCGATTTCTCCACCACTGCATCATCTGGTAAATTCGAATGCACATTATTCGCAACATGCACGAACGTATCGAGGCCAACCAGGTCCAGCGTTCGGAACGTAGCACTCTTCGGTCGACCTAACGCAGGTCCTGTTACCGCATCCACTTCCTCCACGGAATATCCCCCGCGCTCCATTTCTTGAAGCGTCACGAGCAGCCCATACGTCCCAATCCGGTTAGCAATAAAATTCGGCGTATCCTTCGCCTGCACAACACCTTTGCCAAGCCGTTTCTCTACAAAACCTTTCATAAACGCAAGAATTTCTGGATCTGTATCCGGCCCAGGTATGATCTCCAGCAGCTTCATATACCGCGGCGGATTGAAGAAATGCGTCCCGAGAAAATGCGCACGAAGCGCTTCACCGCAATCCGCGATCATCTCGCGAATGGAAATACCCGACGTATTCGAGCTCACGATTGTCCCCGGCTTCCAGACTTGCTCCAGCCGTGCGTAGAGCCCTTTTTTGATCGGCAATGATTCTGTTACCACTTCAATAATCCAATCGACATCCGCAAGCTGACGCAGGTCGTCCTCGATATTCCCAATCTGAATCCGTTGCACGAATTCCGGACTATAGAGCGGTGACGGGTTCGTCTTCTTCAGCCTAGCCACCGCATCCGCTGCGAGCCGATTGCGAAATGTAGACGAGGCCGGATTCAGGTCCTTTGCCTCCTCTTCCTTCGTTCGTGATTCTGGTACTCTGTCGAGCAATAAGCACGAGATGCCCACATTCGCGAGATGTGCAGCAATCGCAGCCCCCATAACGCCGGAGCCTAACACCGCTGCTCTTCGAATCATTCTTGTCATTTCGTCCATCCCTCCACTTCACTCACCACTACACTTCATTGCCAAATACCGCGAGCGCCAAAATTTCCGCAATATCCATCGCCCGCACCTGCTCTTCCACACCTTGCTGCTTCGTCCCATCCGACAACATCGTGAGACAATACGGACAGGCAGACCCAATCATCGTCGGCGATACCGCGAGCGCTTGCTCGGTTCGAGCCATATTCACCCGCTTCCCTTCCGTCTCTTCCATCCACATCCGACCCCCGCCTGCGCCGCAGCACATTCCATTCTCCCGGGACCGCTCCATTTCGAGCAGCGTGACCCCTGAAATCGCTCGCAGAATCGCTCGCGGCGGATCATACACCTCGTTGTACCGTCCGAGATAGCAAGAATCGTGATATGTGATTCGCTCTTTCAAAGCATGCTGCGGCATAAGCGCTCCCGATTCAATTAATCTTGCGAGCAGCTCACTATGATGAATCACCTCGGCCTTCAGGCCAAAATCGGGATACTCATGCTTGAAGGTATTGTAGGTATGAGGGCACGCCGTTACGATTTTCTGCACACCGTATTTCTCGAAGACGGCAATATTCTCCTGACATAATTGTTGGAAAAGAAGCTCATTCCCGAGCCGTCTCGGCGTATCGCCTGAATTGCGTTCTTCATTGCCGAGGATTGCAAAATTTATATTTGCTTCCTGCATAAGTCGCACAAAGGCTTCCGTAATTCGCCGTGAGCGAATATCATATGACCCCATCGAGCCCACGAAGAAAAGATATTCGAAACCCGGATTTTCCTGTACCGTTCTCACACGCTGCTTGTTTTCGTGAGACGAATCCGGATCGGCGCTTTTCCTTTTCGCTGCATATTCCTCGGCCCATTTCACTCGATCCATCCGACTCATACCCCATGGATTGCTCTGACGCTCAATGTTCTGCATCGCTCGTTGGCCGTCATGCGGCATACTACCCTGCATGAGCACGAGATGGCGGCGCAGATCAATAATTTTATCCACGTGCTCGTTATCCACAGGACATTGATCTTCACAGTTCCGACAGGTGGTACACGCCCAAATTTCTTCCTCCGTTATGACATCGCCGATCAACTGGACCGAATCGATTGACGCAGCCGGGTCCGCATGCCATGCCTGCTTCTGTGCAGACATCGTCGGTTTGATATTCACAGCGAGATGAGGTTCCGTATGAAAAGAGATCGGTGCATACTCCCCAGTCATCTTGTGCACACCGGAGCTATTGAACGCAAAAGCAGGAACCCATGCGGAGCTCGATGTCATTGCGGCGCCTTTTTCAGTGAGATGGTCGCGGAGCTTCGTAATCAGATGCATCGGTGAGAGCAGCTTCCCTGTACTCGCTGCTGGGCACACGTTGGTGCACCGACCGCATTCCACACAGGCATATAGATCCAATAGCTGTTTCTGCGTGAACTGTTCAATCTGATCCACCCCGAACGTCTCGGCGTTTTCGTCCTCCAAATCGAGCCTTACGAGCCGTCCCGGCGGTCCTTTTCTCCGGAGCCAGATGTTCACAGGTCCAACGATAATATGGAAATGCTTCGACTGCGGAACATACACGAGAAAAGCAAGAATAGTAAGCAAATGCACCCACCAGCTCACTTCCATCCACACGCTGACGGCATTCGAAGAAAGGCCCGCGAATAACCAAACTGCTGCAGAGGATAGCGGGGCGGCAAGCGATCCATCCAGATTGCTGTGAACCCGATCGAACCCTAAGAACGCTACGACCGACAACATCAAGGTACCGATAAAAAACACAACCAGACTCGGTTTAAAATCTCGTTTCAACCGCGTGAGCTTCTCTATGTACCGCCGATAGGCCGCGTAGAGGATAGCGAGCAGCACAAGTCCAACAGTTACTTCTTGCGTTAAGGTGAACCACGCTGCTTCGAACCAAGGAATTCCCCCTCCCGCCACACCTTTGACCAGAATGTCGAGCGCTCCAAACTGCACAATGACGAAACCATAGAAAATGACAACATGCATCACCCCACTGCGCCAATCCTTGAGCAGCTTGGATTGACCGAAGACCTGTGCTGCAAATCCATTACGCGCCGCACCATCGCGGGTCTGCTGTTCCATCCGTTTGCCGAGCCGGATATATTGCCATCGCCTGTACACGACCACGCCGAAAAGTGAAGCCGCATAGGCAGCTACTGCTATCGCGATCAGCAGGCGCACAATGGATGGGTTCATAGGCTATCCCTCCTCTTTTTTGCTCCCAAGTGGTCTGTCGTCACGTTTGCGATCCTCAATACTTGTATATGTCCAGTAAGATTGAAAAATGAATTTGGATAAGCGGTATTTTAGCAGTGTTCAATTAATAAACTTACGAAGAGGATGTTACTCTCGGCTGAGGCAATGAAGGCGAAAGGAGAACATAGGATGAATATTTGGGTATTGCTTAAACAGACGTTTGATACCGAGGAGAAAATTGTGCTCACGGGCGGCGGGATTTCCGAGGCTGGTGTGAAATGGATCATCAATCCTTATGATGAATATGCCGTTGAGGAGGCGATTCGCCTCGTCGAGCAACATGGCGGCAAGGTTAACCTGCTATCGGTGGGACCTGAACGAGCCGGGGAAGCCCTTCGTACAGCGTTAGCGATGGGGGCAGATGAAGCTGTATTGATTCATGATCCACGAATTCCACAGGATGAGTGGGCAATCGCCAAAGTGCTCTCTGCGTTCTTAACCGATCAAGGGGCAGATCTAATCCTCGGGGGCAATTTTTCCGTTGACAACGGTGCAGGGCAAGTGGCGATTCGGATCGCGGAGCAGCTCGGCTTACCGCATATTGGATCGATTACAAAGCTGGATATTTCAGCGGCGGGAGAGGCAATCGTTCACCGCGATGCGGAAGGGGATACGGAGATTATCGATGTTCAGCTACCCGCACTCTTCACGGCGCAGCAGGGGTTGAACGAGCCGCGCTATCCGACGCTGCCGGGCATTATGAAGGCGAAGAAGAAACCGTTCAGGCTGCTGTCACTGGACGATATTCCAGGCATTTCGCTGCAGGAACTTGAAGCTCGAACGATGAGGGTATCGTTATCCTTGCCTCCGTCGAGACAGGCAGGGGTTATTCTGCAAGGCGATCTGGCAGCCCAAGCCGCGGACCTCATTCGTCGATTGCGCCAAGACGCCAAAGTGATCTAGGAGGGAAGAACATGAGTCGTACAATCCTTACATTTGCAGAAATTCGAAATCACGAGCTGCGTCAGGTTGCCTTAGAATCGGTCAGCGCGGCAGTGAAAATCGCGGGGACAGCTCCTTCGGAAATTGCAAGCTGCCTGCTCGTTCCGGTAGATACATCGCTAGATATTCTAGAGCGCTATACAGGAAGTCTCTTCGCGCATGGCGTGAATCGAGTATATGTGTTGAAGCATGCGGACTTTGCAGCGTATCATGCGGAGCTGTATCTGGGCGCAGTGCAGCAGGTCGTGTCCACGGCGAATCCGGAGTTCATCATTTTCGGGCATACTTCGGTCGGCCGTGATCTTGCTCCACGTCTAGCTTCAACGCTGCAAGCCGGACAAATCTCAGATGTAACGGCGATTCAGCACGAGGATGGCAAGCTGCTCTGCACGCGTCCGCTCTATGCCGGCAAAGCGGTAGAACAACGAGTCTTTACCGGAACATCGGCAGCCCCTTCGATAATCACGATTCGGCCAAATAATATTCCGCTCAGCACGCCAGACTCCTCCCGCTCCGGTGAAGTGCTCGAGGTTGCATTCGCCCCGCCATCCTTGCGTACCATCGTTCGCGATGTCGTCCGCAAGACAAACGGTACGCTTGACCTGTCCGAAGCGAAGATCATCGTCTCCGGAGGACGCGGCGTGAAGAGTGCTGACGGTTTCAAGCCGCTCGAAGAACTCGCTTCCGTCTTGAACGGGGCCGTTGGCGCATCGCGGGGCGCCTGCGACGCGCGCTACTGCGATTATGGCTTGCAGATCGGCCAGACCGGCAAGGTCGTAACGCCGGAGATCTACATCGCCTGCGGCATCAGCGGCGCGATCCAGCATCTTGCCGGGATGAGCGGATCGCGCGTCATTATCGCGGTGAACAAAGACCCCGAAGCGCCAATCTTCAAGGTGGCCGACTACGGCATCGTCGGGGATCTCTTCGAGGTAGTACCGCTGCTGACTACGGCGTTCCGTGAGTTTCTGGAGCATGAGGCATAAGGCCGTGATTTGCGGACACTCAATCCGTTATTCACCCGTTTTTGATGTGCAAATCTACTTTCACGGACCGTGAATCCGTTATTTGTCATAAACATTGTTTGTTCTGGCGTGAATCACCTAAATAACGGATTCATGGTCCTCGGAAAGCCGTATATCACGAACAATCCATGGCATAGCGGATCGTAGGTCCGCACGCCAGTCTGTACGTGTAAATAAATTAGCATCGCACTCGCTCACTATGCTATTGCAGTAAAAAAAGCGTGGCTGATTCCCTCAGCCACGCTTCTCTATTTTTGTCAAACCCTACATTATATCGTTACCGCACCAAATCCCCCGTCGACTCGGATCAACGTCCCTGTAACAAAGCTGGATGCCGCTTCAGAGGCAAGCCATACGACGGCGCCTTGCAGTTCTTTCGGATCGCCAAAACGGTTCATTGGCGTATGGCTCATGATGGATGCGACGCGCTCGGGGGACAGAATCGAACGATTCTGCTCCGCAGGGAAAAACCCCGGTACGATCGCATTGACCCGTATCTTGTTAGGAGCGAACTCTCGAGCAAGGTATTGCGTCATGCTGTTCAACGCTGACTTGGATGCCGAATAAGAAAATACGCGCGACAACGGCGGTCCGGATGAAACGGAGCTGATGTTGATGATGCTGCCCCCCATTCCTCCATCGATCATCGCCTTACCGAATACCTGACAGGTCAACATCACGCTCTTGGCGTTGACATCCATAATCCGGTCCCATTCTTCTTCGGTAATCTCGAAGAACGGTGTTGCACTGTTCACTCCTGCCGTATTCAGCAATATATCGACGCGACCCGTCCACAGGACTATTTCTTGCAACGCCTGCTGTAATTCCGGCTTACTGACCGCATCCGCTTTGAACATCCTAGCTTTCCCCGTATCAAGCAGCGGCTGAAGATCTGTGACAGCTTTGTCCGGATTGCGAACCACCAGCGCCACATGAGCCCCGTGGGCGACTAACGCTTCAGCCATCACGCGGCCCAAGGTACTGCCTGCTCCAATCACGACCGCCGTCCGTCCAGACAAATCAAATAATGGTGATGGTGCTTGTAATGGCATTGGAACGAACTCCTCCTTTACATGGCTCATCTTCTCGACCTTAAGGTTTACTTGCGATGCGACGACGACGCCTGCAATATGCCTTTGCGGTATGCCTCCGGGCTGCACCCGGCAACTGCCTTGAACAATCGGCTGAAGTGTGCCAGATGGCGGAAACCGACCATTCGGCTGATATCCGATACCGAGTAGCTTGGCTTCAGTCGTAACCAGATTTTCGCCTGATTGATGCGGCGATTGTACAAATATTTAAACACCGTTGTGCCTGTCACTTCCTTGAACAAATTGGACAAATACGGTTTCGACAAATGGAGCGATGAGGCGATCGCCTCGAGTGTAATCTCTTCCGCATAATGATCCTCAAGAAACGAAATCACGCGTTGGACGTATCGTTCTTTCTCTGAGCGATGCTCACGTTCGTACACATGCTTACTGCATAATCCACCGACAAAGTGCATCAATTCCATGAATCGCAGCGAAAAACGATCATAGGCCGCATGAATAACCGGATCTCTCCGATGCCTGTACAAGTCGTTCATCCCAGTGAGTAGTCGGTCGAATTCCTCTTGATCCCGCTCGTTCAAATGTAAGCGGATGTTGCTCAGTTCCTCAAACGGCCGCAGTAGTTCCGCTGCCTTATTTGGCTGAAGAACAGTCGTTAAATACGACGGGTCAAAATGGATGATCGTTCGCACATAAGGGACATGAGGCACAGGATTCGGACAATGGAGCGTCATGCCATGCATTAAGATAAGGTCGCCAGAGGCAAGCGTCATGATCTTGTCCCCAATCAGATACGTGCATTCCCCGGTATGAAAATAATACACTTCGTAAAAAGCATGAGAGTGAAAAACTCCGTCAATCGGCAGCGAATTGCGGTACATGAGCTCGATCGGCTCCTGCAATTGCATGTTTTGCGACACAGAATCAACCTCCAGAAGCGCGCTAGGCGTCGGTTTGCAAGTAGTTCACGTTGTTGTAATGATTCTACCACACGACAGCCTTTTCGGTTAGAGAACGATCACGCTCATGGTGCCATAATGCCGTTCATGAATTCTACTTGATCACAACCGCGATATTCTGCGCTTGGATGCACAGTTCTGCCGCCTTGAACGCATGTTCCTGCGTCATCGCGTTCTCGGTTCGGTTCAGACAATCGAGAATAAGCTCCCCGAAAAAGGGAAAGCCTACCTGACCGGCCACGGCAAAATGATGTTCTCCTTCATGGTTCGCCATGTACACGTGATCCCCTCGCGGATCGCGCGCTACATCGATATATTTGCGCAGCTCGATATAGCCGTCCGTGCCGAGTACGATCGCTCTGCCGTCTCCCCAAGTGCCAAGACCATTTGGCGTAAACCAATCGACGCGAAAATAGTTCGTCGCCCCGTTGTCGCCGATCAACGTTGCATCACCGTAATCCTCCAGCTCGGGATAATCCGGGTTATTGTAGTTCGCCACCTTGCTGTGTGCTACGTGAGCATCCTTACATCCGGCAAAATACAAAAATTGCTCTACCTGATGGCTGCCAATATCGCAAAGAATTCCTCCGTATTGCTCTTTTCGAAAGAACCAATCCGGACGCGAAGCGGCGTTCAACCGATGCGGGCCCGTGCCGATCACCTGTAGCACTCTACCGATTGCACCGTCTTGAATGAGTTGCCCCGCATAAATAGAGCTCTCCGAGTGGAGCCGCTCACTATAATAGACCATATATTTGCAGCCCGTCTCGAGCGCCTTGGCACGTGCCGACGCAATCTGCTCCAGCGTCGTAAACGGCGTCTTGTCGGTAAAATAATCTTTGCCGTGGTCCATGACCATCAGCCCGAGTGCGCACCGTTCGGAAGGAATCGCCGCCGCTGCGACGAGCCGAACCTCTTCGTCGTGCAAAATAACGTCGAGCGAAGACGCCGCCTGAACCTGCGGATACGTGCGGCAAAACGCAGCCACCTTCAGCGGATCAGGATCGTACACCCATTTGAGCGTCCCGCCCGCTTCGATCAGCCCATTGCACTGGCCATAGATATGGCCATGATCGAGCGCTGCCGCGGCGAATACAAATTCACCAGGGCCGCATACCGGTTCCGGCTTTGCGGACGTCGGGGCGTAAGTCATGCCGTCTTTGTTCTGAAAACGAGGCGTTCCTATCGTTTCTGTCATCCCATTAGCCCCTCCCCTTCTTGGCACGGCTTAACACTTGCTGAAACACGCCGCCGAAATAATGCTCGATATCGCGACGAATGTCGTTTTCGCTCACCAGCCAGCGGTCTTGATGCAGCCGGGCATATTTGTTGTACAACACGCCAGTGATTACGGAACGCGAATGGTCCCATTTATTAACGAGCTGCTCCAACACGCGACAATCAGAATGCTGCGGGATGTAGCTTGTGCCGAGCAGCTCTGTGCGGAATGCCGTAATCTCGCGGATCATCGATTCCGTATGCAGGAACCACCAGCAACCGAAGATCGTCAAGTTGCTGAATTTCCGCGCCAGGACGGCTAATTCATGCTGGTTCTCCCGTGCAAGCACCGTCACAAGCAGCTGCAGCTCCGGGTAGCGCAAGCACAGCCGTTCCAGCAGGCCGAGGTCGGCCTGCATACTCATGTCACCGGCAAGGCGCAGCGCTGGATTCACTTGTCGGCGAACGCCGACCATCAGCGCCAGCGGTAGACCAAGCTCGCGGCAGACCGGCACGACCGCGCCATCGAGCAGCATCGTTAGCGCTTCACCCTGTGCAGGATACTGTACGTCGCCCGGCAGCGACGCCATAATATACAAGGCACCGATACGTCCGCACCAGTCGCGCAGAAAGCGCCGAACCTCGGCAAGCGTCGCCTCTTGAGACAGCGCCGAAGGATCGTCCGCAGCGACTGCGTAGCCGAGACTTCGCAGCTCAGTTGCCGCCGACGTCCAATCGAGCAGCAACTTGTCGATGCGCAGCGCCGCCTGGAAGCGCGCATCCGTGCATCCGCCCTTCAGCCATACAGCTCGCTCAACTGCGTCAAAAGGGTCGTTCGTCATAACGACTGTTTTCACTTTGGCTGTAGCGAGCACATCATCTACTTGTGAAGCAGCCGTCTTTTCCGCCCAGGCAGCGCGGTAAGCGTCCAGGTCGCGACCGTAGACGGATGGCGATAAGCCGAGTCGACTTAGCGCGGTAATGACACCGGACGCCGCTTCGCTTACAGGCATGTGATCGACGAATAAGGCCTTCCAGACCCGATCCGCTCTGCCTGCATCGTCCATTGCCCAAAATTCGTCGTACGACAATTCGCCCTGGCGGAAATACTCCGCCGTCAAATAATGATAAACAAGCAGCTGATCGATGCCCCACAACAGCCGCTCCTCAAAATCAGCGGAATACAAGTGGGTATGGATATCATAAACCGGCGTTTCCAAGACGATATGCCGCACCGTCTGCTCCAACTCGGCTAACGATTCGATCGACGCAGCCGGTTGGCGCAATAAGTTAACATTCGCGGGATTAGCATCGCTTGCAGCATGTCGTTCCATCCAGCGTTCCCCCCTTTGTGCACGTTCCTCAGGGAACGTGCTATGCTCGAAGTCTCAATTCAGCCCGATTCTAGAACGTGTCTTTCAAATCAACCGGCCCTGTGCTGCACGATACTGCAGCTTCCGGCTTGCGATACCTTGACGATTCGATTCGTTTGCGCAGCTCTGATTCATATAAGTCTTCATTCAACGGAAGCTCAACCCAGTCGTCAAGCCATGTCGACAAATGCATCGCGTTAGAGATGGTCAGGCCGTGAATGCCTTCCTCGCCCGGAGCGATAAGCGCCGTGCCGTTTCGGATGGCGTCGACGAAATTTTGCACAATGCCCGCGTGCTCTGAGCTCGTGTCATGAATAGGTACTTCGCATTTCCAATGCTCCGGTGAGCCGAAAGTCTCGCGGTTGCGAGCATTAAAGTCACGTTCCGACTCGCGCAGCCGCCAGAACGTCAGTCTTCCATCTTCGATGACGATTTTGCCTCGGTCGCCAGTCACTTCGAATCGGTTCGTCCCTGGCGCTTCGCCCGTCGTCGTGATGAATACACCCGTTCCGCCGTTCGCGTATTCCACATAAGCGGTGACGTCGTCTTCGACTTCAATGTCACGGTGTTTGCCGAAGTGGCAGAAAGCGCGAATCCGTACCGGCATTAATCCTGTCGTCCATTGCCATAGATCAAGCTGGTGCGGACATTGATTGATAAGAACCCCGCCGCCTTCGCCGCCCCAGGTAGCACGCCATGAACCGGAGTCGTAATAGCTTTGCGATCGATACCAGTTCGTGATGATCCAGTTCGTGCGACGGATTTCGCCAAGCTCGCCGTCTGCAATCAGTTCGCGCAGCTTCCGGTACAGCGGATTCATCCGCTGGTTATACACGATACTGAACACACGGCCGCTTGCCGCCGCGGCTTCATTCATCTCCCGCACCTGCTTCGTATAGACACCTGCCGGCTTCTCGATCAAGACATGCATCCCTTGGGCCAGAGCACGCTGCGCCTCCACCGGATGGTCGTAATGCGGCGTTGCTACGATGACGGCATCCACATTGCCGGATGCCAGCATCGCCTCTGAATCCGCATATACAGCTACCCCCGAATAAGTTTCCGCCGCCCAAGCGCGTTTCTCAGCATCACCATCGCTAATCGCCGCTAATACCGCACCTTTGATCGTGCCTGACTTTAAATGATTAGCATGGCCCGCTCCCATGTTGCCGATGCCGACAATTCCAATTCGAACGTTACTCATATCGTCTTCTCCCCCTCGATTATGGCTGAACCGACCTCGTATCATTAGCATTGTCGTTTCGTTTATATCTGCATTTCATTTCTATTTCGGCTGCAGCTCACTCAAGCTCTTCCCACCAAGTCCTCATTTGCTGGGCATATAAGCTTAACATCGTTTTCGTATCGTACGCTTCGCTGAAGTCTTCAACCCCGAGCCAGCCGTCGTAACCAACGGCCTTCAGATCAGCTAATACCCGCTTCCACGGTACCATGCCTGATGCGATCGGCCTCCAGGAACCCGACCAAGCAATCGGATTCAATGGCTCTGCTTCCTGGCCGCCTTGCTCCGCTTGCGGAAAATTCGGATGCTCTACGCCGCTGGCATCCTTCGCAACGGGCCTCCAGCCCGCGTTTTTGACATGGACATGAGCTAGATATGGACCCAGCAACTCCATGCCCATCCGGTAATTCTCGAAGCCCTCGTGCACCATATTGCCTGGATCGTACAGTACACCGACCTTATCGGGGTTAAGTCCTTGTACGAGCCGGTAGGCTGCACTTGCGCTTGGCGCAATCGTAAAATGATGCGTCTCAACAAGTGCCTTAATGCCATACTCACCAGCAAGTCCCTCAACCGCCTTCAAATAATTGACCGCGTCTTGAAACATCTCGTTGTAATTCCGTGTACCGTTATAGAAAGGGACGCCAACGCGGACCATCGACGCGCCAAGCTGCACAGCAAGCTTGAACACCGCCTCCGTTCCATCCAAATCGCCGCATGTGAGGTACGGCGTTAGTGCGATCGATTGCAGCCCGTAACGGTTAGCAGCGCTGCTAAATACGGAGATCTGCTCGTCGGTAGCGCGGGGATCGATGGTGCTCAGATTATTGCCCCAGAATGAAGGGGAGGCTTGAAGTTGGGCATCTTGCGGCTGCTCCTTACAGCGCCATTCCAATCCTTGAATTCCTGCCGTCGATGCGGCTCTGGCAAGTTCCTCCGGCGTTAAATCAGGCGTTGCGACAGTAAATACGGATAATTTCATATTAATGGCCTCCTCGCTTTATCTTCTCGACCGTCTCCCAGATGCCGTTCAAATACGCGGCCCCCAAAGCGCGGTCGTACAAGCCGTAACCAGGGCGTCCTTGCTCTCCCCAGATCATCCTGCCGTGATCGGGGCGCAGCGGCCCATCGAATCCGGTATCCCACAGCGCCTCCAGCACGCGCACCATATCGATAGAGCCGTCCGTCGAACGGTGCGACGATTCCTGGAAGGAACGAGCGCCGGTACGAAGGATATTGCGCGTATGGGCAAAATGTATCCTCCCCCGGTCCCCGAAATAACGGATGATCTCGATCAGATCATTATTGGGATCGGCGCCAAGCGAACCAGAGCAGAACGTGATGCCGTTCGCGGGACTATCGATATGATCCACAAGCCTACGCAGCTGCCGCATATTGCCGACAATGCGCGGCAACCCGAATATTGGCCACGGTGGATCGTCGGGATGGATCGCCATTTTCACACCGGCCTCTTCGGCTACGGGAATGACCCGCTCCAGAAAATAGGCCAGATTGGCCCACAATTCGTCTTCGCTCATACTTCGGTACTGCCCCAGCAAATGCTGCATTTCCTCCTTCGTATAGCTGGCATCCCAGCCAGGCAGCGACAAATCGCCTTGCGCCGGATTCATGCGTTGTATCTTTTCGTCTTCGAACGTGAGCGTCGTTGAGCCATCCGGGAGCGTAAAGGCCAGATCGGAACGCGTCCAGTCGAACACTGGCATAAAATTGTAGCAAACAACCGGTACGCCCGCCTCGCCTAATCGCCGAATCGTTTGACTGTAATTTTCAATCCATTGGTCGCGATTTGGCTTCCCAAGCTTAATATCTTCATGAAGAGGAACGCTCTCAACGACCGCAAGCTTCATGCCGTGCGACTCGATTTCGGATATCAATGCAGCGATCGCCTCATGCGGCCACACTTCACCGACAGGAACATCGTACACAGCCGATACGATGCCGCAGACGCCCGGAATTTGCCGAATCTGCGCCAATTTCACAGGATCGTTGCCTCCGAACCAACGAAACGTCATTTCCATGGACAACCCCTCTTTCTAACCCATCTTTGTATATCGCTTCGTGTACGTTTTCGTTTGATTCCGGTTAATTCAGCCCCATTGTAGCACACGAAATTTAACGCTTTGACGCTTTTTCCTATGATCTTAACCACAGTCAAATAAACTGGCAAAGTTCAACGTTTCGGTCAACAAGGAAGCGCAATACGTACATATGGCGCATTCAATTTCCACGCATTCCCCACAAGCAAAAAAGAGCAATCCGCCAATGGCAGATTACTCCTTCCTCCAAACATTTATTCTTTTCAGATCATCACAGGCATCATCCATCACACAGTAGCGCATTCACGCCAGTTACGGAAACCAGAAACCACGAGTCGTTATGATATGCACTAATAAAGGAAAAGAGCCGAAAAGACGGATGGATACCACTCTATCCTACAAATATCCAGTATAGGCATGATTTCGCTCCTATTTAGCTCTCCTATCCTGCAGCAATCCAACATAGCAAAAAAGCGCGACTAGCGATTCGGCCGTGCTCCCGATCATACCACTGGTATCCACGATCAATTAATCGTCGTTCATGTCGTACAGCAGCCCGGGCTTCATTGTAGGCTCACGATGAAAGGTACCGCAGATGACATCCATGACCGGCCCATAATCTCAACCGCGATCACATTAGCCTCCGTGCATATAAGTGGTTAAAAGTTGCTACAGTTCATCAAAGTAGCGAAAGTTCACCCGCATAATTACCATCCCCTTCATTTATGTGCTAAAAGTGAAGTTATTTTTAGTTATGTATCCATATACAATGTGAGTATCTTTAAACCAACTTTGAATAATCAATAAAAAAGAATGGAGTGAATAATATGAAAAAAACAAAACGTTCCTTATCCCTTCTTCTTTCAAGTACCCTTTTGGTTTCTTTATTAAGCCATGTTGGTTCACCCCAAAAAGTTCTTGCCTCCACAACCGTAAGAGTTGACCCCAATATGCAATATCAAACTTTAGAAGGCTGGGGCGCTAACCTTGCTTGGTGGGGAAATACCATTGGAAAATGGCCTGAGGCAAAAAGAAATGAAGTTGCTGACTTGCTATTTAGTGAAAATGGTCTTGGAATCAATGTCCTTCGATTTAACATCGGAGGTGGCGATAATCCCACGCATGATCACATGAATTCTGGCAGCTTTGTTAATGCAGAAATGGAAGGCTATCAACCATCTCCAGGGGTTTGGAACTGGAATGGCGATGCCGGAGAACAAGAAATGCTACGGCTTGCAAAAGAAAGAGGGGTAACGATCTTTGAAGCCTTTGCAAATAGCGCTCCTTATTGGATGACCCTATCAGGCTGTAGTGCAGGTAATACGCTTTCACTACCAAACTTCAACACCTCTTACAAAACCGATTTCGTCAATTATTTGTTAGAAGTGACTAAACATTTTAAAGACACAATGGGAGTAAATTTTAGAACAATAGAACCATTGAATGAACCGGATGGCTTTTGGATGCAAGGGAGACCTCAGGAGGGAATGATCGTTGAACCCTGGGTTCAAAAAGATATTCTAAATGAATTAAAGTCAAGAATTGATGCTACTCAGCCTGGTCTGCAAATTACTGCCAATGACTCTTGGAGTATGGATAATCTAGACAATCACTATTATCAGTATGATGCGAATGCTAAAAATGCAATTTCCCAACTAAATGTTCACGCTTACAGTGGTAGTGACAGAATAGGCGTAAGAGAATTGGCGAAAAATGATAAAAAGAGGCTTTGGATGAGCGAATATGGAACTGGATCAAGTACGGACTTAAATGCAATCTCTAATGGCTTAACGTTAACGGGTACCATGATGAAAGATTTAAGGGAAATGAAACCACAAGCTTGGGTATATTGGCAACCCGTGGAAAATAGTGAACAAAGAGGCGACGCCTGGGGATTCTTACAAGCACACTATTTAGACAACACCTATCAATACAATTTTACGAAACAATACTATACCTATGGTCAGTTCTCAAAATTTATTAAGCCTGGCTATAAATTAATAGATATTGGTGATGATAATTCTATTGCTGCCTATGATAAAGATTCTAAGAATCTAGTCATCGTGGCGATGAATAATACGTCTAGTGATATTTCAAACACTTATGATTTAACACGTTTTGATTCCTTATCACCTTCAGCTAAAGTATATAGAACCTCTGCCACTGAAAATATAGCTGAAAAATCTGACCTCACGATAAACGATAAGTCTTTGAATGCTGATTTACCAGCAAATTCAGTAACTACTTTCGTCATACCTGACACCAATTTTACTCCAAAAGGAACAATACAAACGCTTAATAATTTTAACTATACAGGCGATTTCTTAAACGGAGCAAAGGATAGCTATGCACAATTATCATTCTTTGGTACTAGCATTGAATTAAACGGTATGAAGAGTCCAAATTCAGGTATAGCCGCCATATCCGTAGATGGTGGTGCAGAAACCTATGTTAACCTTTATAGCAGCTCTACTAAAGATAATACTTATCTTTATAGCCCAAGCAATCTACCTTTAGGGAACCATACCATAAAAGTCAGAACCACGGGGGATAAGAGCAATTTCTCTCAAGGATCAATTATACAATTATCCAGTGGAACAGCTGTAACGAATGCAGAGAATAAAATTGTAATATTAAACAATGAAAGTAGACCTATTCAAGACGTAAAGGTTGCTGTTGAATATTATATCAATGGATCGAAACATTATGATTATGAATCCACTGGTGTTTGGGATAATACAAAGGAACTTTCTTTATTCACTGAAGGTGCACATTATGATGGTACCCAGTGGCTTGGTGATTTACTAACCAACTCAGGTGATCTACCTGGAGATAAAAAAATAGAAATTACGCAATTGGATTACAATAAACCCATTTCAAGTATGCGTGTTTATGTTGACTTCTGGATTAACGGTACTAGACATCATGATTATGAGGATATAGGTGCCTATAACGGAACAATAACCTTAAAGCTAGATGGAAATGGTGGTACCTTTGATGGCATCCAATGGCATGGAGATTTCTTAAGAAAATAACTTCTAAGAAATCATTCGTTCTAAACGTTGCTGCTGGGTCAGATGATTCTCTAATATATAAATATTCATTCCTGCTCCTCAGTCTTTCTTAAAATTAGCGTTTGTTAGAAGAGATGAGATTCAGCCGCTGTTTCTAGGGAAGCAACGCTTCATGTATTATGGAAAACGAATTATTAATCCGCTAATATGTTCTTCCTCCCCCTGCCCCACCCACACAACAGGCCGTCCTTTAAGGACGGCCCTCAGTTTGACGATATCTTGCTCATCGATTAGCACATTAAGGTGAGGAGGGGAATCTCCTGTAAGAGTCTACGTCCGGCATTTGGTAGCCCATTGCATCCATCCTATCTCATCATCTTAGCAATGGGCGGACAAGAGCCGGCTGGAAGGAGATCCCCTCCCACACTCTTGTGCATAATCGCCCCCCCAAGATATGGTCAACCACGCTGCCCTTAACAGACGGCCTTACTCCATATTGAACTTATACCCATATCCCCTTACCGTCTGAAGCATCTTCGGATTGCTAGGATCAAGCTCTATTTTCCTGCGCAAATTGCTCATATGAACCATTACAGTCCGCTCATCACTGTCATTGCCTTGCCCCCAGATCGTATCGAACAAATGAGAGACGCTGTAGACACGGTTCGGATTCTGTAAGAGATACATGAGCAGCTGACGTTCCTTCACGAATAACGACACGCTGCTTCCATTCACCCGCACCTCTACGGTGCGCATATCGATCTCCAGATGTCCGTGACGCCATAGACTCGCCTTCTCTTCGACCTGACGCTTCATCGCGGACCGGCGCAAGTTCGACTTGACCCGCGCGACCATTACCGTCGGATTGAACGGCTTCGTCAAATAATCATTGCCGCCCAAATCGAGCCCGTTCACTATGTCCTCATTATCTCGCTTGCAACTGACGAAAATGATAGGAACGTCTGATATCAGACGCACCTGATTGCATACATCCATTCCACTCATCCCTGGCAGTAAGATATCGAGCAGGATCAGATCCGGCTTCTCCGAAGTTACCAATTCCAGCCCTTGCTCCCCGCTCATCGAATGAATGACGTGATAGCCTTCCCGCTCCAGGTATAACCCCATCAGTTCTCCAATTTCTTGATCATCTTCAATGACTAAAATCGTCTGCTCTGCCATCTGCCTTCCCCTCCAACCTCATCTGCTCTTCCTGGAGCAATGGAATTGTAAAATACACGTCGCTGCCTTCGCCTAGCATACTGCACATCTGGATCGTACCCTCGTGATAAGCGACAATCTCTTTGCAAATAGATAACCCCAGGCCTGCACCCTTCTGACCCGATCGCTTACTGGCACTCCCCCGATAGAAACGATCAAACAAATGAGGAATCTCCTCTTCCGCCATGCCTCTGCCGGTATCGATAATATGAACCGTAAATTCCATCGTATCCACCTGGACAAGGATTTGAATTTTCCCTCCAGGGTCCGTATGATACTTTGCATTGTACAGCAAGTTCGAGACAACTTGTTCGATTCGAACAGGATCGAAGAGGGCTGCGGCCTTCTCCTGCTCCGCATGATCCCCCTGAACTTCAAATGTATAGTCATACTCCACCAGATCAAATTTATATTTATCGTACAATTTCCGTAGGAAAGGAGTAATCTGCGTTTCTCTGCGATCGAATGTAATCTGTCCCGCTTCAAGCTTCGATAACTCGAACAAATCTGCGATGAGCCGATCCAGATATAACGTTTTCTCAAAAATAATTTTCATATATTTCGGCTCGCCGGGCGGCACAACCCCGTCCATCATTGCTTTAACATAGCCTTGGATCGACGTCAGCGGGGTTCCGAGCTCATGCGAAATATTCGATAACAGATGTCTTCTCGACTGCTCCAATTGACTAAGAGACTTGTTAGCATGCGTCAGCTCGGCATTGGATTGTTCCAGTTCAAGCGTTCTACGCCGAATATTGGTCGCCAGCGTCTGGTTCCATTCACCAAGTTCCTGCGAGAGCCGCTCGGACTGTTCGAAGGATGAAGAAAATTGATGCGCTAGCAGGATCCCCTGCAAAATAAGCCCTAGAAACATCCCCAATGACAATACGTCTGCGAACCCGAACATCGTCTTATAATAGAGCAGCTCGCTAATCACACACGGTATGATGATGAGAATCGTGGCGAGATGCAGCTTCGCTCCCTGAATACCGTGTCCAACAGCCATCCCGCTTAAATACAACCAATATACGGTGACTGCGACAAAGACCATCAGATACAGAGGTAGAGTCTGCGTAAATAGGAGTGCCGGCGTGAAAATGACGATTAAGCTAAGCACTAGATGAATCCCGATGACGATGGATGCAGCCCACCGATTCAGGTACTTCTTAAATTGATTCTGTATATAACAAGTAAAGAAAATCACACCACTATAAGCCGTCAAATATTCAAGCTTTACCGCCATTTCCCACGGCAGTTCTGGAAAGAAAGATATGAGCAGCGACTGCCCCAATAGAAGTGCACGCAAACCGATAACGATACAAGTCAACCCAAAGTATAGAGGAGACTTGTTCTTGCTGCGCTGTAAATAAAAAAAGATGTGGTACAAACCGAACACCAGCAGCGTACCAGATAGGAACACCTCATACGCGATGCTTGCCTCACGCTTGCTCGTGATCACTTCAGGATCGCCAAGCTCAATACGCTCCCAGATCCCCGCCTTCCGCTGCACGAAGCTCGATACCTGGATGACAACCTCAAGTTCGGATTGATCCGGTTGAAAAGAAGCCATCTTCGCATAATTTCTTGGCACCGATGCCTCGGCATTCGGACCAACCGTCCCGTTCTCCAATACAAGCTCGCCATTCACCCACAGCTTGTACGCCGTAGCAACGCCGTGTACATAGATCGACTTCATCCGTCCGACCTCAGCAGGCGGCAACTGTACAACGAGCCAGTAGGTGGCATAACCTTGGTTGGATAACGCCTGACTTCTGAGCGAATAATTGGTCCAGGTATCTGGCACTTGCGCCAACACTGGCTTAGGCAGTCCTGCCATCTCTTTAAATCGCTGCGGATCAATCAACGACTGCCAATAGAATAACCATTCTCCGTTCAAAGGCAGTACACGGTCCCTGGCGTGACTCCAATTCTGCGCGTCGAGCACACCATTTTTCGCTGTAGGTGCAGTATCTTCAATGGCTGCCGATGACGAATCCGCAGCAAGCACGGTCCCCCCACCCCATAAGCCAAACACAAATATCCATATCATGAACCAACTTCGTAACGATCGCATTCCATCAGATCCTTCATATCAAGTCGTGAACAATTCATTACATAATTCACCATTTCTTGATAAAATCCTGCATGATCTGACGGGGCCTGAGATTAGCTTGCTCTCTTCCATCTGCGTAAGAGCAGCACAACCCCATATCCACATGCGACAAGCAGCACGCCGACCGAGTCCATCCCGACGTCAATCGCATGCCCTGTCCGCCCTACGACAAAAGTTTGATGCCATTCATCGGAAGCCGCATAGAGCACAGAAAGCACCGCTCCAAGTGGAATCGCGAAGCTTCGAAAACGCTTGGTGGCTCGTAATGTCTTGATCCATAGCAAAGTAAGCAGGGCATACTCCGCGATATGACCCCCTTTTCGAATAATAAATTCGATGAAGTCATATGGCTCTTTCCACGTCACAAGCCCACCGTCATATGTAAATTCGATATGCGGCATCCATTGATCCACGACCGATTGCGGAATCCATTCCGCGAGCATCGGACGAATGTCCTGCTCCTGATACGGTTCGGCCGATTTGTAGAAAATGAACCCCATCCATAACACCGTCAAAATAAGCCAAACCATAAAAGATCTACGATTGCGTAGCACCATGCTGCACCCCTTTACAATAAATAAGTCTATATAAGATTACCCCACAAAGTAGTGCTTTGTCTTCGGAGTGGTTCAAGTACTTTGCGGGGGCCCCGAAACCTAAGAACAAGAAAAAAACATGCCAAGGAAGTTCGTTGACATGTTCGTGAAGTTCATTTGTATCTTATGCAATTATGCTTGCGATAGCACCGAGGAGATCAATTCGCGCTCTTGAACTTGCGCATGAATTAGATCCACGACATTTCCCATACATTTACAAATGTAATCCTTACGGCAGATCGGGCAAGGTGTCGTGTGCAAGCGGCTGATGTTTTTAACCGTCCATTCCGGGTATCTATTGTAGAACATTCTGCATTTAATACCATCCTGCAGTTCAACAACAAATTGGTAAAGGCCTTCTTTTTCGTTATAATCGGAAAGTTTGAAATCAATTACTCTAGGAATGTACGCCATAGGACCACCTTTTTAAATAAGAAATTTTTAACGAGTTTACCGATACTCTATGATAAAGAAAAATGCGTCACGTGTCAAATACAGCTATTTCCCATTTACAATGACATAATCTTTATTCGTCATATGAAATTTGTCATTCATCCCTGATGTCATGTACACTTTCTTATCCTTCGTAATAAATATCGCTTCTGTATTATCCATATTCTCTACGAATTTCATACCCTCTTCTTTGCCTAGTGCGAACAAGGTGGTGGACAAGGCATCCGCATCAATCGAATGATCCGTTACGATGGAGACGCTGTTCAGATCATTAACAACCGGATAACCTGTCTTCGTATCGAGGATATGATGGTATTGTACGCCGTTCTCGATAAAATAACGCTCATAGATCCCTGAGGTAACGACTGTCTGATTCTGAACACGCATGCTTCCAATCTGGTTGCCTCGGCTATCGTTCGGATCTTGAATACCGATCGTCCAGAAATTATTACCCGGCTTCACGCCCAGGGCATAGATATTACCGCTCAAATCGATGATCGCATTCGGCATCTTGCGTTCTACGAGATAGTCAGCAATCCTATCCGCAGCATATCCCTTCGCAATGCCCCCTAGATCAAGCGCCATCCCTTCCTTCGTTAGCTTGATCGTCTTATTCTTCTCATCTAGTATCAAATTCTTGTAATCTACGTGCTTTAAGGCATCGTCTATCTCGCTCTGCGGCGGGACATGCGCGCCCTCATGATTAATGTTCCATAGGCTGACGAGGGTTCCGATGGCGACATCGAATCGACCTTTGGAAAGTTCTGAGTATTTCTGAGCCGTTTTCACAACATAAAATGTCTCATCCGATACTTTAATGGCTTTTTTGCCTGCATTGGCATTGACCTGATAGATATCACTTATCTTGATGGTACGACTCATTTTGTTCTCAATATCGTCGAGCATGGCCTTAATCTCTTTAAAGTTCTGATCTGTTACTTTTTTGTCGTATACCTTAATGGTTACAACCGTATCAAATACGAAGTAGGTCTGTGATTTGGGGTTTATACTCTCTGTCGTATCCTTGGTTGTTGAGGTTCCGCCACAACCGGCAAGAGTCAACATACAGAGGACGAGCAGCATGATGATAGCTTTGGAACGAAGCATAATGTTACCTCCCTTAAATTATAGCCGAATATTATATCACATATGATGCCAACTTACCATTTCATCACGCATAGTTTAATTCAATTTTTAAGTATATAATCACAACTAACTTACATGAGGAGGACTACACGATGATGAAGCTTAGACGTGGAGATATTTTGCTCATCGGTATTGTCCTACTGTGTGCGATCATTTTCATCATCATAAGAGCATTTCCGAATGAAGTAAGTGACGAATCGCACAGCAAAATTGCCACGATTACAGTAGACGGAAAAATATACCGTACTGTCGAGCTTACGGCTGAACCACAAGAAATTAAAGTTCAGACCGAAGACGGCCACTACAACTTGCTCAAGGTTCACGATCACGGCATTGAAATGATCGATGCAGATTGTCCAGACAAAGTCTGCCTCACCTTCGGATTTATTACGAATCCGTCGCAGACCATTGTCTGTCTCCCACATCGGGTATTAGTCGAGATCGAGAACACAAATCCAAAGGAACAAGGAGATGATCTCGATGCCGTCGTCAATTGATACTTCCGCAGCCATGCTCAAAAAAACGGTGATGATTGCAATCTTCGCCGCCGTCGCTGTCGTCTTAAGCATCATTGAATCCATGATTCCCTTGCCCTTCTCTGTTCCAGGTGCCAAGCTAGGCCTAGCGAATATTATGGTGCTGACTTGCCTCTATTTCTTGCACGGCAAAGACACGCTGATGCTCATTGTACTGAAGACGATTCTGACCGCATTTATATTCGGAACCTTCTCCAGCTTCCTGTTCAGCTTCTTCGGCGCCATCGTCAGCTTTGTGCTCATGTATGGCATGATGCGTCTGGGGCGAGATTTCTTCAGCTTGATCAGTATTAGTATCGTCGGTGGAATAGGTCATAATATTGGTCAACTTACGGCGGCGATGATCATCTTCAAGACATCGAAGATGTTCTACTATTTGCCGGCGCTGCTGCTCACAGGGGTTGTGACGGGGATCTTCATCGGTCTTGCCGTCAAATATTTGATCTCGGCACTGTCGAAGCTCACATTATTCCAAGGGTGGGCTGCACATGAGTAACCCAATGATATTAATGGAAGGAGTCCATTTCTCCTATAGAGGAGCTGAGAACAACACGCCCATTCTGCATGATATTTCACTCTCGATTCATCCAGGAGAATGGGTATCGATTATTGGTGCGAACGGTTCAGGCAAATCCACCCTCGTCAAATTGTTCAATGGACTATTACGTGCAACGCAAGGTCAAATCTCCATTGAAGGCACGCCGTTAACCAATGAGAACTTATATGACATTCGGCAGCAGATCGGATATGTGTTCCAGAATCCAGAGAATCAGTTCATAGGCACCACGGTCATGGAAGACATGGTCTTCGGACTAGAGAATCTATCGCTCGATCATGCCGAGATGGAGCGCCGTGTGAATCACTATGCAGCAAAGCTCAATATTGTCTCTCTATTATCAAAGCATCCAGCGGAACTCTCAGGTGGACAGAAGCAGCGTGCTGCGCTAGCCGCAATCCTTGCCATGGAACCTCGCATTGTTATTTTCGACGAAGCGACTTCCATGCTCGATGAACAATCCAGGCAAGATGTCATTCGGATCATCCGTGACATGCATCAGAGCGGTTCCTACACGATCATTTCAATTACCCATGATGCTGACGAAATCGAGGCATCGGATCGGGTACTGGCACTCGCTGACGGGCAGATCATCGCAGATGCGCATCCTTCCAGCATCACACGGCAGCCTGATGTTATGAGGCGATGTAACTTGATTCCATCATTCTATATTCGATTAACACAGCAATTGAATATGTCATACGATGTACCCGTCCACCATCATGCAGATGAACATGGACTACTGGAGGAATTATGCCAATTGTATTCAATGAAGTAAGCCACGCTTACGGCGGCATTCCAGAACAGCTGGCACTCGATCATGTACACTTTCATATTCATGATGGGCAATTCGTTGGGATCATCGGTCCGACCGGATCAGGGAAATCAACACTGCTACAGCATTTCAACGCCATTCTGCGTCCGACAGACGGCAAGGTACAGGTGCTGGATTTTCTAATCCTTCCAGGTGAAAAAATTCACGAAGTCAAGCGTCTGCGGCAACGCGTCGGACTTGTCTTCCAGTTCCCGGAGCAGCAGCTTTTCGCCGACACCGTAGAGCATGATCTCTGCTATGGTCCGATGAATTTCGGTGCAACAGAAGCCGAAGCCAAGCTACTGGCCATCGCTGCACTTGAGCAAGTAGGATTAAGTCCAGACCTGCTCTCCCGTAGTCCGTTTCAGCTGAGCGGAGGGCAGATGCGCAAGGTAGCTATTGCTTCCGTGCTCGCGATGAACCCTGATGTACTTGTGCTTGATGAACCAACAGCGACGCTGGATCCAAGAAGCCGTGAAGAATTTATGACCTTGCTGCACACCTTATGTAGGACCCAGAACAAGACGATCATCGTCGTTACGCATCGGCTGGACGAGGTTCTACCTTTTACGGACCACTTGCTCGTCATGCATGAAGGCAAGCTCGTCTTCGAAGGATCGAACATGGCGCTCTACGAACATGCCGAGAAGCTGCCGGCTTGGCGAATGGCGATTCCCAAGCCGTTCCGAATCATACAGGCTTGTGAGCAGATGACGAATAACCCGTTAGCGCACCATGTGCGGCAAGACGGCACAAGGGCGACATTCACACCCTCATGGGTGGCAGAGCAAATCCATCTACTATTCCAGACATCGCAACGTGACGATAGCGGAGGTGTTCCATGCAGCAACGATTCATCCTAGGCCGCGTCATCGCAACAGGCTCATGGGTTCATAAGCTTGACCCGCGTGCCAAAATGACCTGCATGCTGATCTTTGCGGTCATTACTGTCCTGCTCCATTCTCTTGTTGACTTCGTCGCCGTCACGATCGTCTCCCAGCTGATTCTGCTCAGTACAAGAATCAAACTGACAATGTTCTGGAAGGCTGTGCGGCCGCTTAGATATCTCATGCTATTTATCTTTCTATTCCAACTCTTCCTTGAGAAGGGTGGACATTTGTTACTCTCTTGGGGACCGATTCAGATCTATTCCGAAGGGATCGTCACCGCTGTGTTCACTGTCTGGCGGATGTTCTTACTCGTCACGTTCACTGCACTGCTTACATTTACGACAACACCGGCGATGCTGACCCAAGCGTTAGAGGACATGCTGAAGCCGCTCAAAATATTTCGCATTTCACCGCAAGCCATCGCACTGATGCTCAGCATTGCGCTTCGTTTCATTCCGACCATCCTGGAGGAGACCGAGCGGATTGTCAAAGCACAAGCTTCTCGGGGAGCAGACCTGAAGGATCTCCCCTGGAAAGATAAAGCCAAAGCGATGATTGCACTGCTCGTTCCCGTTACTGTCTGTGCCTTTCGGCGTGCGGAAGAGCTCGTCAATTCAATGGAAGCTCGGGGATACAAATTAGGAGAGCCCCGCTCCAAATTTTTCAGATTAACTTGGCATCGTCAAGACACCTATTTTTTACTCATTTTTATTCTCATCGGTTTATTTGTCATTTGGCAATGATCGAAGGAAGTTATGGAGGTTTTATCCTATGGCAAGATATTTTCACGGTAAAGAAGTAGAGCTGCTCGCTCCTGCTGGTACGTTCGAAATATTCCAGACGGTCATTGAGACCAATTGTGATGCCGTTTATTTCGGGGGTCCAAGTCTCAATATGCGTATGATGCGCAAAGGCTACAATCTGAATTATGAAGAAATCGAGCAAGCGATCTCTATCGCTCACTCCCTTGGCAAGAAAGTTTATATTACGCTTAACAATCTTATTAATGAACAGGATATGGATGATGCAAGACAGTATCTGCAATTTATACATCAAGTGAAGCCTGATGCGATTATCGTACAGGATTTCGCGATCCTCTCACTCATCAAGGAGATGGGATTAGATATTAATATCCACTCTTCCGTTATGATGAACGTTCACAATCTGCCGATGATTGAGTTCCTTGCGGATATGGGTGTTACAAGGGTTGTCGCTTCTCGCGAGATGGATCTGCAGACGGCAAGGTATCTGCAAGCCAAATCCGGTATGGAATTCGAATACTTCGTACACGGCGATATGTGTACGGTGCATGGCGCCAACTGTCATATCAGCTCCATGATCTTCGGCATGAGCAGCAACCGCGGTCAATGTATGAAGCCATGCCGTTGGGAATATCGCGTGAAGAAGGACGGCAACGTCTATCCGACAGAATACCCGCTTGCTGCAAAAGATATGAATTTATATGAGTATATTCCCGAGCTGATCGAATCCGGTATCACGTCATTCAAGATTGAAGGGCGTATGCGGGATAAAGAATTTGTAACGATGCTCATTAACAGCTACGGCGACGCCATTGATCGTTATATTGCAGATCCGACCGGGTACAACCGATCCCAAAACTCAAGTGAATTATTTGAGCATCGGAAGCGTGATTTCTCCACAGCGTATGCATTCGGTAATCCAGGGTTGTCTTACATTAATCGACGTTATGAAGGAACCGGCAAGTTCTACAGCACAGGCAAAGTCTTCAGTACACCAACACCCGAACGTGATATTCATGAAGATCGCCTGAATGAGATTCGAACATCCTTGTCCACGGTACATCGGTCAGAAGCTGCTGTAAGAGAGCTCTCCGTACGTGTCAATAATATCGCGCAAGCGAAGGTCGCAATTGAAGAAGGCGTTCATCATATTTACTTGGCAGGCGACGTCTTCGCACCTGATCGTCCATTCACACGTCAGGAGATTAAAGAATTGACGACAATGAAAGGATTATCTCAAATCTATCTCGCCTTGCCGCGCATGATGTCGGAGCTGCATTTCGAGCAATATGAACATCTATTGAAGTCAGCAGACCTTGGTATCGACGGCATGATCGTGACGAATATCGGTGCGCTGCATCGCTTCCAGCAATTCGGTCTGAAGATGATTGGAGATTACAATTTGAACATCTCGAACAATCAGGCCGCCATGTTCTATAACGAGCATGGACTGAATCGATCCACCGCTTCCATCGAGCTTCCGCTCGAGCATTTCACAGAATTGATCTCGCATACGACAGTCCCGATGGAGATCGTCGTTCACGGCTCACCTGTTGTGATGTTCTTGGAACTCGATTTATACGAGAATACAGAAGTCTTCCAATCCATAGCGGAAGAAGACAATAAATTCGTCGATAATCACCATCTTGTCCTCATGACGGATAAAGGCGAGAACCCGGTATATCGGGACCAATTCGGACGGAATCATCTAACGACAGCCAAAGAACTCTGCTATCTTCCTATTTTACAAGATCTTATCCGAGCTGGCGTAGGGCATTTCCGCATCGAAGGAAGCACGTACACACCGGACCAATTGCGCGCAATTCTAAGGACGTATCGCAAGGCGCTTGAGGCACCTCAGCATTGCGCATCACTCTATGAACAGAGTTCACCGGTCTATGCCGGATATACGCTAGGCACGTTATCCTTCGGTAAGGCCGTGCAAGAAGAAGCCGTGACAACCAAGTAAGATCATGATCATGACCAATAGAAAGGAGCACGATCCTAATGGACAATATGATCGGCGCAGACCAAATTCTACAGAAACGCAAAACGTTCATGTTCCCTTGCACAAGCCACTTCTATAAGCAGCCTCCTCAAATGGTACGAGGACATATGCAATATTTGTACGACGAGAAAGATACCCCCTATGTGGATTTCTTCGCAGGGGTATCCGTGGTCGCTTGCGGCCATTGCAATGAGCATATTACACGAGAGACGATTAAGCAGGTTGAGACGCTCCAGCATACGTCGACCATCTATCTCACACAACCAATGGTGGATCTAGCAGAGCGGCTTGCGCGTATTCTGCCTGGGGATTTGAAGCGGACGTTCTTCTGCAACAGTGGTTCCGAAGCGAATGAAGGTTCCTTGCTCGCCGCTCGACTGCATACGAATAAGCGTGACTTCATTGCGCTAGATTTTGGACTTCATGGACGGACGTCATTAACGATGAGCGTTACCGGCATCCCGATGTGGCGTACGGATCCGTATCTTGAGAAGAACACGCACTTCATTCCTCGTCCGTTCGATCCTAGCATGACATTGGAAGAAGCCGCAGAGAAATCTCTTCAGGCCCTGCGCCAAGTTCTTGCTGAGAAGGGCGATACCATCGCAGCGATGATCGTCGAGCCGATCCAAGGTAATGGCGGCATTATCGTACCGGCGAAGCACTATTTCCAAGAGGTGCATGCACTGCTTAAGCAGCACAATGTCTTACTAATCGCAGATGAAATTCAAACCGGCTTTGGACGGACGGGTGCTATGTTCGCGATGGACCATTTCGGTGTCGTCCCTGACATCTTATCCATGGCGAAGGCACTCGGCAATGGCACCCCGATCGGCTGCTTCTCGACGACGGATGCGATCGCGAATTCCTTTAATCGACCTTCAGCTTCCACCTTTGGTGGAAATCCTGTCTCTTCCGTTACGGCAATGGCGGTGCTTGACTATATTGAACAAGAGAGGCTGGTGCGGCGTTCGCACAAGCTTGGACAGCTGCTGAAGAATGGTCTATTAGAGCTAAAGCAAAATTTCAATTTCATTACGGATGTGCGTGGCATGGGACTTATGGTTGGCATGGAGATATTGGGGGATGCACCTCAGCGTGGCGCTGAGGCTGTAGATATGATCATCGAATGCATGAAGAATCGGGGCTTCATTATCGGAAAAAATGGTGTGAACCGCAACGTGCTGGCTTTCCAGCCGCCGCTCGTCATCCATGAATCCAACATTCGCAGAATGCTCTCAGCGCTTGAAGATGTCTGTACAGGAGGGCACGCATGGTTATACGAAGCGTCACAAGCAAAATAAGACTCTTCGGCGAGCTCGTCATGTTCTCGCATACCTTGTTCTCGCTGCCATTCGCCATCATTTCCTTGCTGTGGGCGTCGAATGGCTGGCCATCCTGGTATGTGATTACCTGGTCGCTGATCGCACTCATCGCAGCCCGCAACGGAGCGAATGCCTTTAATCGACTTGCGGATTTGAAGTTCGATGCATTGAACCCCCGTACCGCATCGCGCCATATGCCGAAGAAACAGCTCTTGCCAAGGGAAGTCATCCTGTTCGTTATTCTGAATTACGCGCTGTTCGTATTCGCAGCCGCCATGCTGAATCCGCTCTGCTTCGCGTTATCGCCAGTCGCGATATTGCTCATTACAGCTTATTCGTATACAAAGCGGTTCACCTGGCTCTGCCACCTGTTTCTAGGTTTCACGATTGCGTCCGCGCCCATTGGCGCCTGGTTCGCCGTGACAGGACAGTTCGCCTTTACACCCTTTATTCTGGGAACGATCGTCATGCTCTGGATTGCAGGCTTCGATATTATCTATGCGACGCAAGACATCGATTTTGATCGCAAAAATGGCCTCTGGTCCGTACCGAGCATATTCGGGTTCGAAGATGCGCTCTACATCTCGCGTGCCCTCCACTTTATCATGGTGCTCTTGCTCTTCAGCCTTGCTTTCATTCGCGACCTCGGCTGGATCTATCTGCTCGGCATTTTCATTGCAACCCTGCTGCTGCTTACCGAGCATCGTATTATCAAACCGAGCAATCGTCACCTGATGAAGATTGCTTCCTATAAACTGAATCAGGTCATTAGTATGGTGATCTTATTCTGTACGCTGCTAGATTTTATTCTGATGTAGCCCCCACAAAGTGGTGTATTAGCTTCGCAGCGTTCCAGGTACTTTGCGGGGACCCCGAAATCTTCAATATTCTCATGTTTAAAAAGGCTTCGATAGACCTTATTAGGGTCCATCGAAGCCTTTGAACATTTACTTTTTATTCGCTTTCTCCTTCAATTTCGCCGCATACTCATCTGTCATTTTACGCAAGAAGGTATTCACATCTTCCTTGCCCTTAAGCTTAATCATCTCAGTGGTCTTATCACTGATAATATTGGATTCATAGTAGAAAATATCCGGGCCGTACGGGGAGAATACCGGCGCTGCTGCCGTCCCCTTGTAGGCGACGTCGATATTATAGACGCCTACTTTATCTTCGCCTGCTAGATATTTGCGAATCTCTGGATCCTTCACCACCGGCGGAGCCCCACCAATCGCGATATTCTTCTGATTCTCTTCAGAAGCAGCGAATTCTAACACTTTGAACGCTTCATCGATATGTTTACTTGCTGGATTTATTGCGAGCGTCAGTGGAATATTGTTCGGCAATACACCTGGGAGATCGCTCCAGCTTGGGTAAGCAGACATGCCGAAGTTCAAGCCTTCCGTATGCGCATAGAGCTTCGCACTATTCACGAAGGATAGAATCATGCCCACATTGCCCTTCTCAAAGCCGAAATTATCTTTCTGCGCTTCATCAGGCACATTGCCCGGAATACTAACCACCCGTTGAATCAAATTGAAATACTTTGCGAATTTCGGATCCTTCTCGAATAGGATTTCTCCTGTTTCGGGATTCGTACCGGAAGCGGATAGCTGGAGCATCGCTTGGGATAAGCCACGTGCGGCAAGTCCAACATACTCGCCATCTCCATGCTTCCCAGCGATTTTCGTTGCCATATCCAACACTTCATCCCAGGTAGGCGTTTCGCTCGGATACTCAATGCCTAGTTTATCGAAGATATCTTTGTTATAGAAAAGATTCACAACAACATCTTCCAGCGGCATGCCGAGCAATCGATTTTTCTGCTCTGGGTCGCGCTGACGAATCGCATCGATCGCACCGTCACGGAACTTGGTGAGGTCCACATTATTCTTGGCAATCAGATCATCCAATGGATAAGTCATTTCGAGATCGTGCAATGTTACGAATGGATCTGTAATCAACATAATATCTGGGGAGTTATTCGCAGCATTCGCTTCTTGTATTTTCTCAGCTGAAGCAAATGCACTGATATGTTCAATTTTGATATGAGGATACTTCTTCTCTAATGCATCCGCAAGACGGATTCTAACTTCTTCGCCGCCCCACGGCGTCATAAATTTTATCGTGACAGGTTCGTTCGATCCGGTCGTGGCCTCAGCATTGTTATCCGTTGCTGGCTCTGTCTTATTATCATCTACTGCTGCCTCAGTAGTAGTTTTTGGTTCCTCTGTCGTCTTGGCTGAGTTGCCGCACGCCGATAGTAGAATGGACATGATGCACGTTGTGATTAGGAATAATGTCATCAATTTTCTAGTCTTCTTCAATCGATTCCCTCCTTTTTTGTAAACCCTTTCATAAGTTATTACTCAAAAAAGCAAGAAACTGGGCTGCCAATCCCGTACATCTCCCCTTCCAACCATTCCCTTTATTCGAACTTAATATATCAAAAACGGTGTGTACGTCGTGTGATTTTTATGTGTTTTTCCTGTGAATATCATCGTATCCGCAGCCAAAAAAGACCGTCCATACAAGGGATTCCCCTGCAGGACAGCCTTTTCCCGAAACATAACTCGCTTATTTAGATGCGAGAGCCTTCTGGTAGATTTCGAGGTACTGTGCTAATTGCAGACCATCCAAGCCTTTCACATAAGCGTCCCATTCCTTGTTGATATCCTTCGAGCCTGTAATGAATTGCGCCATATTCGACTTCACGTAGTCGACCAAGGTGGTCTTAATCTGTGCGCTAAGCTCTGCATCTTCGAGGGCGATGAACAGACCGTTCGGATATTGCTCTTTGGAATGATACGGCTCATATTCTTTGGATACGTTATTAAGTCGTGTACCATAGCCATTATCTGCGAGCGGATCCTGTGGAGCTGTCCAAGAAGCACGGTATGCATACGTTCTGAGCGACGGTCCAATTTGTTCCCAACCATCATTATGCGTCGGTTTCTTATCGGTTTTTACGATGTTCGTATATTTGGCTGGCTTGCCGTCCATACCAAGTTCACCATCCGTAGCTTTGCGCCAGCCCCCGCCTTCAGGCCCATTCTCTTGCAATACGATCGATTCCTCTGTATAGAGATAATCTGCGAACCGGATCGCAGCGATTTGCTGCTCTGGCGTAGCTTTATTGGTAATGGCGAATTGCGAGCTATTGATACCTGCGAAGAACAACGTCTGCTGTACGCCATTCGGTCCTTTGAGCGGCGGAACGACGACATAATCTTTATGACGCGGCGCCTTGCTGTCCATGCTGTATGCATAGCTGATTAATGCTGTCGACAACGCACCCATCACGTTATCCTTCTCTCTATTCGCAAGCTGTTGGATCGCGTCTGCATTTTGCGTGAAGGAAGCTGGATCAATCAAGCCTTCTTTGTATAACTGATTTAAGTATAAGAGCCCTTGCTTCCATTCCTCTTTATTCGCGACGAAGTCGACCTTGCCGTCCACGACACGTAGGAATGTACCCGCATTCTTCTCGGTATAATCATCGACGATGAAGGAGTTCATTAAGAAGGCCGAGACATTTCCCGTCCACATCTCATCGGAGCCCGTTAGTGGAATTTCATCTGCTTTGCCGTTGCCATTGGGATCCTTTTCTTTGAAAGCTTTCAATACGTTATGGAATTCTTCCGTCGTGGTTGGAACCTGAAGCCCTAATTTATCAAGCCAAGCTTTGTTGATCCACATTTTGAGCGCATTATCACAATGGTAGCACTCATTCACTTGCGGCAGCGCATAAATGTTGCCGTCCGGTGCTGTAATCGATGCTTTCATATACGGTATGTCAGTCATCGCTTTCTTAATGTTCGGCGCATATTTATCGATCAATTCATTGAGCGGAATGAATACGCCTTGCTTGCCGTATTTCATTTGCTCCTCTTTCGTGAGAGCACCGTGTAAGATGACTTCCGGGTAGTCGCCGCTCGCCAGCATCAGCTGCTTGCGATCATTCAGCGCATTGTCCGGTACCAAATCCCAGTCAATCTTAATATTCGTCTTCTCTTCGAGGAACTTCGTGTAAGTATTCGTCTCCATGTTCTCAATTGTCGATAGCTGAGGCGCGAACATCTTAATCGTCATCGGCTTCTTCACAATGGGATACGTCCCCACTTCCGTGAACAAATCCTCCTGAGCCGCAGGCTTCTCGCCTGACGAGTCAGCTGGCGTCTCCGACTGCTGCGTGCTATTGCCGCTGCAAGCGCTGAGCATGAGTGCCAAGGTGAATACCAAACTTAATGTCCCTGCAAACGTCTTCGTCCATTTTTTTCTCATAAAGACTACGCCTCCATTATCATCTTAATGGTAAATCATGACCCTGTCATCCTTGTGCTAATGCCAACGTGCGAAATAATTTGCGGCTGCCGCATCCCCCCTCTCAAGTCTGTAGCTGACTTATCCTTTGAGTGAACCGATCATAACCCCTTTGACGAAATGCTTCTGTACGAACGGGTAGATGATGAGCACCGGAGCGCTTGCGACAACGATCAAGGAATACTTCAGCAAATCTCTCAGCCCTTGCTGTGCCTGCATCTGATCGACATTCGCCATCATCGAAGGATCGACGGAATTCAGGATGAGAATATTTCGTAGAATAATCTGTAGTGGAAATAGATCAGGCGATCTAAGGAAAATCAATGCATCGAAATAGGCATTCCAATGGCCTACCGCATACATGAGCGTCATAACCGCAATAATCGGCTTCGACAACGGCAATACAATGCTCCAAATGAACCGAATATCGCTGCACCCATCCAGCTCTGCCGCTTCGGATAGTTCATCCGGAATCGATGTCTGAAAGAAGGTTCGTGCAACAATGACCTGGAATACCGCCAGTGCGCCTGGCAAGATCAACGCCCAACGTGTATCTAATAGATGCAGATTTTTGACGACCATATAAAAAGGAATCAATCCTCCATCGAACATCATCGTAATCACGAGGAGCACCATAACAAAATTGCGTCCATAGAAGGTCTTCTTCGCCAGTGGATATGCGATCATGATTGTCAGTAAGACATTGATAACGGTTCCAACAATCGTATAGAAAAGTGAATTCATATAACCGACGCCGATTTGTGCATTATTGAAGACCGCCTTGTAGCCGGCTAACGTAAAATCGACGGGGAACAACCAGACTTTACCCGATACGACGGCCTGAGGCGAACTAACGGAAGAGCTAAGAATATAGAGCAGCGGGAGCGCCACGATCAATAAGATAACCGTCAAGAACAGATAGACGATACCTAAGAACAGACGGTCACCCTTGGATTCTTGAATACGAGATGCTGTTATCATAAGGACTCCTCTCTCCCTCTTCGGGATTACCACAGGCTATTATTAGATAATTTCTTAGCAATGTAATTGACGGATACGAGCAGAATCAAGTTAATGACCGAGTTGAACAACCCAATCGCAGCCGAGAAGCTGAAGCTAGAGCCGAGCAAGCCCACTTTGTACACGTAAGTAGAGATGACTTCAGATGTGCTCAGATTGAGCGGATTTTGCATGAGATAAATTTTCTCGAAACCGAGCTTCATAATATTTCCTAAGTTCAAGATCAACAGGATGACCGATACCGGGATTAGACTCGGAATATCGATATTAATAATCTTCTGGATGCGCGAAGCCCCGTCTACCTTGGCCGATTCATAGAGCTCAGGGTTAACCCCTGCAAGCGCAGCAATATAGATGATCGCGCCATAACCTGTGAACTGCCATACATCGGACCAGACATAGATCGATTTGAACAACCCGGGAATGCCCATAAAGTTCGTATTCTCCACACCCAGCATCGCGAAAAATTTACTGATCATCCCGACATTCGGCGTTAGATTAACGATAATAATCGAGACCATGATAACCGTGGAGATGAAGTACGGCGCGTAGGTGACGAGCTGTACACTTTTCTTAAATAGTCCGTTGCGTATTTCATTCAGTGCCAGCGCCAGAATAATGGGAGCCGGGAACCCGATCAACAGCCCGTAGAGGCTAATACCGAGCGTATTCTTAATATAGAGCCAGAAATTCGGTGAATTGAAGAATTGCTCGAAATACTTCAGTCCCACCCAGGTGCTGCCCCAGATGCCTTTGATCACGTTATAATCTTTGAATGCAATGACGATCCCTGCCATGGGCACATATTTGAAGATTACTAAATAGAGTAGTGGCAGCAAAATCACCAAGTACAATTGCCAGTGACGCTTCATTCGTCTCCACGCTGGCTTTCTTACGACTCCTGTTTCATTCACTAGATTTGGCATCACGCAGCTCCTTCCGTCTAGACCTTGGTTTGCGGCTTTCGAATATGACCCCATTGTAGAGGGCATTTCATCTATCAACAAGAAACAAGAATAAACCGATCTAACTTTTTTCACTTTGGCGTCAGCATGCGAAAAAAGCAGCGATTCGCATCGCTGCCCGCACTATTTTCTACGAATAAACCGTTTTCAACCATTCGCTCTTCGCAAGTGATCCGTACGATATTCACCGGGTGAGTAACCTACCACCTTCTTGAATACACGGCTAAATGAGATCGCACTCGTATAGCCAACCCGCTCTGCAACCTCCTGCACCGAATATGTCGTCTCGATCAACAGACGTTGCGCCTCTTGCATGCGCATCTCGATTAGGAAATCGACGAACTTCTGCCCGGTGTTCTCTTTGAACAGCTTACTCACATATTTCGCATTCATCTTGAAATGCTCGCCCAGAAATTCCAGTGACATATTCGGATTCGCATAATCCAGCTCAATGAATTTCCGCATCTCACGAATCATCGCTGTATGCTGACGCGTATCTCGCATCTGCTGGATCGTATCATACAATTCAATCAGTACCGGCTTGATGCCTTCGCGCAGTTGATCAAGAGAATACCCGTTATCGACCTGCTCACTTAACTTCGGCAGACTCTCCTGAACCCACATCTGCTGGATTTCTTTACTCCATCCGGACACTTCTCGGCCGAAGAAATAGATCAAATAATTCATGACATTCATAATTTCATCATTTGTGAGCAGCCCTTGTTTCAATTGCATGAACCAATCATCGTATTCCTCGATCCAATGGTCTTCACCCGTACGGAAAGACTGCACTAGCCATCGAATCGCTCCAAGATGCGAATAGACCTCCGCTTGGCCTTGGCTTGCAATATCCTCGCTCGAGATCAACCGATTCTCGCCCAGAACGGTCTTATACTTCAGTGCTTCCATGCAAGCTTTATAGGACATCGGAATCTCGCTTACAATCTCTGCGAGCGGGCCTAGACCAATCGTAATTGTAAATTTCAAATTCTGCTCGGTCCAGCCTCTAACCTGATCCGCAAGCTGAGGCAGCGAGGTCGGTTCATCGAGATTCGCTTCAGGTGTCTCGAACAACATCACCGATAAATGGGAAGCCGAGGTCCATTCAGACCACAACCTACAATCTAATTTGGACGCGATTTCTTCAATGACCGTACGCAGGGTGAACTTCAACAGATGCTGGTCACCCTTGGAATAGTTGTTACAGAAATCCCCGTACTTATCAATTTCGACGACGAACATCTGACATCGTCCTGTCGGTGTCGGAAGCTTCAATGGCTTCGCTTCGAGCTCCCATTCCACCAAAGTTAGATTTGCCCCTCCATCAATTAATTGATGGAATAAATCTCGCGTCCGAAGATGCAGATCCTCTTGATATTTCTGCTGATATTGCCTCGCCTGCTCCAGAATATTGTCCAGCGCAGACTCGATAAAGGCAAATTCGTCCGTCTTACCACGTCTTGCTCCCCCGCCTGCAATGGGTAAGGAATAGCTGCTAAACTTCGCAGCAATCTGCTCGATCGGCTTGGAATGGCGACGCGTCACATAAACCATCCAGAGCAGACCCATAGCGATCATCAGAAGACCGATGACGAACCATACGTTATAGAGCGATGAAATAAACCGAACCAATCCGCCATGTACCAGCCCGCTTCCGTATTTCCAGCTGGTGTAGCTCGAGATATATTGCGAATTCAATTCCGTCCCATCCTGATTCAGCGGGCTGCCGAACAACAGGTTGCCGGACGTATCCCGTGTCTGAATAATACTGTTCTTTGTGTCGTACAGATCTTTCGTTAGCTTATGAAGGGATTCTGTCGCTACATTGATCACGATCATACCAAGATCATTCTTCATGTACGGCGCGCCTCGAACGAGACTAACAACTTGTTTACCACCGATCATTTTAAATTGTTCGAAATTGCGACCATCCGTCCACTTCGGCGTCTTGGAGATTTGGTATTTGTGTATGAAATTCTGGTCTGCATAATCTTTGATGAACGAATTCGTCGCATCGCTGAGGACGAACCCGTCAGCATACCGCACCATATAGATCGAATCGATTAAGGGGTAATATGTAATCATTTCTTTCAGCTTCTGCACGGCAGCAATAGTAGTATACGGATCGCTGTTCGTATTCGATTTGAAGAAGTCTTTGAGTGGCTTGCTGTTAATGGTCTCCAGCACCACCATATTATCAATCACCTTCAGCGACGTATCGACAAGACGCATCGCCTGCAGTGACAGCATCTTATTCGCATTGGACGCTTCCTTACGACTCTGCTCACTGAACAGTTGGAAGAACACGAAGAATGTAAACGTAATGACAATAATAAAAATCGGCAAATAAGACAGCAAAAGCCGTTTAAACCAAGAACTCCTCACGTTCAAACCCCGCTTCGCAGTTTTTTAAGTTATTATATCGGATTGAATCTCACTTGTAACCCCTTTCATCTAGAAGCATGCAAAAAAGAGCTACCCATGTAAATGGATAACTCTCTCTAAGTTTAAAAATCCCGATCATTAAAATAATGCCAAATGGTCTCTAAATCCTGTGAAGCCTTAAATTCTCGCAGGTCTTCAATCAGCTCCCACGCTTCATGCATATATCGATGGCTCAGTTCCTTCGCTTGATCCATGGCAGGACTGCATCGAATCTGGTCGATCACGAATTGGAACTTTTCCACTGAGGAGCCTTCATGCAACGCTCGAATTTGACCCCCGAGCTGCTCTTCACGAAGTGCATAGATGACAGGAAGCGTCACTTGTCCGTTCATTAGATCCGCTCCTGCCGGCTTACCCAGCTTGCCTGCTGATTGCTCGAAATCGAGCAAATCGTCCTTAATTTGAAAGGACATGCCTACCGCTCTGCCAAATGCGTATAACTTATTGGATACCCACTCGTCTGCTTCTGCCGTCCGTGCGCCAACCTGCAGGCAAGTTGCCATGAGAAGCGCTGTCTTATTCATGGTTTTCTCCAAATACGTATCTAGTCTAATATCATAATCGAATCGCGTGTTCAGCTGCTGATATTCCCCTAGACACAGCCTTGATGGTGCTGCCGAAATCAGATCCTGGAGAGCACTTCCTTGTTCTTCTGTATCCGAATACTCGAAGAGTGCTTCCACAATTCTAGCCATCATGTAGTTCGCAACATGAGTTGCTGTATAGTTATTCGTCTTCGTATGGAGCGTCGGTTGCTGTCTTCTCCGTTCTGCACTATCAATAATATCATCATGAATCAAGGATGCCGCATGCACGAATTCAGCTGCCGCTGCCAGACGAACCAGTCGCTTCCCTTCCGGTTCTCGCGTCCCGAATCGGCTTCCGACGATAACGAGCATGGGACGAAGACGCTTTCCCCCCGCTTGAATCAAATCGAGCACGCTGCGCTTTACAACCGAGAATACCGGCAAATCTCGATCGTAGCGAACCAGGTCAATCATCTCTTTATCAATGCGGTCCACATCGATGTGAAGGGCATCAGATAACTTCATAAGCTGCCTTCGAGTACCGATACGTCACAAACTGATGTATTGCGGTAGGGAGTATAAATTCAGCCGGTTTTCCTTCGATTCTACGAATGTGTATCGTTTTGATAACAGGTGCGAGTGCATTGAGCAAATCCATAGCATGGTTCGCTAAGGCATATTCATAATAAATGCTCTGTAAATAATCGCCGTCAAGAATTTTGCGTGTTAGTTCTAGTTTTTCTTCCTGTACATCACCATGGGACTGCAGGGACAATCGAAGTAATACATAGCATCCCAAAATACATTGCCGCCGCGCATCATCCATATCATATTCATTCAGAAAATGAGCCATTTCTTTCACCCAGCGGGTGTTCACTTCAATCGCAATGCCAGCATCGGGTGCTAATTGCTGCGTTAATTGTTCGAACGTCTGTGTCATTAATTGGCTTGTACTCATGATTCATCACCTGCTTTTCCTCTGAAAATAAGGAGGGCGTAATGCAGCATGATCCGCAATACGCTCCTTTTTTTATGGCTGACAGGTACCCAAACCTATAACCTTAACCTCTAGTTTAATCTGCGTATAAATACCATTTCTTGACGAACGGAATTTTACGCCAGATGCGTTTCAAATGCGGGTACAGGTAGTAGTCCATACCAAGCGTACTGCCGGAACCTCCGATTAACGCGACACCTGCGAACAAGTACCAGAGCATTTCGTAAGGAGCCATACCAGATGTCCAGATCATCAACCCCATTGCAACCGTACCAATGGATGCTACCGATGTGAACAGGCCTACAATGAGCATGAGACCGAAGATGATCTCTCCGCATACCATAGCAGCTTGGAATATCGATGCTAGTGCGGTATACCCGCCATCGCTCGTATAGAAGAACATATCCATCGTTCCCTTGACCATGCTGCTAATAAAGTCAGGAACCGGCAGTGCCTCGACAGCCGTTTTTACGGCTTCCCCTGCTGCTGCTACAGCTTCAGTCGCACCCGAAGTACCGTCAACCGCTTTGGCTGGGATCAAAAAAATATTGCCCGGATCTTCCAGAATTTTTGGTAACTTCGCAAGACCTTCTTTTAACCACATCGCACCAACGAATATCCGAAGGGGTACAAGCCAGAAGTTCGGGGAACGCTTGGACAAGTGTCCGCCCACGAAGCTCCGACGATTTGGTACATGGAAGAACTCATGAAGCATATAGGAATAACATTTATTAAATCCACACACTTGGAATAAATAGAACAAGTTAATGAAATGTTTGAAGAACATAGCCATGAAGCCTGTGAACATGAACATTTTCTTTGGTGTACCGATATTCGCTACCCCGTAGCGTCCACCGATACATACCATCGTCCCGTGGAATACCGGCTTGTATGGCTTCTGCTGAGCTTGTCCCGTAATTACAGCGTGAATGTTATTCGCAATGAGTGGCGCTGCGTTCTCCGCATTCTCAACCATTTGCGGGACAGGACGTTCTTCGCCTTCTGGGATATAGAAGATGTTATCGCCGACGACGTATACGTTTTTGTGATCAATACTTTGCAAATGCTCGTTCGTTACGATCCGTTTTCTACCCTTTTGTTCTAGATCCAATTCGCCTACCAAATCCGAACCTTCGACACCCGCCGTCCAGATAACGGTGTTCGCTTCGAGGTCCCCAGATTCTCCGAGACTTACGGACGTTGGCGATACGCCTGTAATTTGCGTACCTGTGATGACTTCGATGCCCAGTTTATCAAGACGCTGCTTTGCTTTCTGGATCAACTTGTCTGGTAGAATCGGCAAGATTTTTGGTGCCATATCGGCAACAACAAGACGTACTTCCGATTTATCCAGGTAGAACTCTTTGCACAATTGCTCCTTGTATTCACCAAGCTCACCGATCATCTCAATCCCCGTGAAGCCTGCACCTACAACAACGAACGTCAACATACGTTTACGGACTGATGGATCGGTTTCTTTCACAGCTCTGATGAACATATTGCGGATTTGTTCTCTTAGTGCAACAGCATCTTCATAAGACCATAACGAGAATGCATGCTCCTCTGCACCTGGAATACCGAAGTACGACGGCTTACAGCCTGTACCGATAACTAAGTAATCGTAGTTATAGCTTTTGTTATGTTTCGAATGAAGTGTATTGGCATTAAAATCAATGTTGGCAATATCGTCGAGCACCACATTGACATTACGTCCGGCAAAAATCTTCTTCAGATCGACTTTGATCGAATCTTCCTCAACGCGTGCTGCTGCAACTTCGTGTAATTCGGTTAGGAGTGTATGGTATGGCTTGCGATCGATGAGTGTGATTTCAACGCCAGATCCCTTTTTGAATTTCTTCGCTAATTTCTTAGCCGTTAGTACGCCTCCGTAACCTCCACCAAGAACGATAATTTTCTTATTCATGGGAGTCACCTCTTTATCCGTATTTTACGAAGAAACCCCCGCTGTATACGCAGCAGGGATATCCTTCTGTGAACTTCGTTTATTACTTTTTCGCACCTTCAAGTGCTTTAGTAACCAAATCAACAAATGGGCTCACAGTGATAGTTACACCTGATACTGCATCCGATTTACCTTCTGCATTTAGAGAAAATGCTGCAGGATCTTGCTTCTCGATCAAGAATTTCTCCGCTTTTTGAGCTTCTTCGTGCCATTCCCCAGCTGCGTTGCCTTTTTCTTTCATACCGTACTTACCATCTTTGGACAATTTCTTCTTCGTGTCGCCGCCGTCTTTCGCTTGTGCATCCCAGTTCGCTGCAACGATGTTACCGTTCAATACAGTAAGATCAACAGTATATTTAAAGCCACCATCGTCAAAATTAGCTTCTTCTGCGTGGTAAGCTCCGTCTTTATAAGGGCCTGGCTCAACAACGCCTGCTGCTAGTGCTTTTTCAGCAAGCTCTGCGAATGGGCTAACGGTGATCGTAACGCCAGTGATCGCATCCGTCTTACCTTCTGCATTGGTTGTTATTGCCTTAGGATCTTGCTTCTCGATCAAGAATTGCTCTGCTTTTTCAGCTTCTTCATGCCATTCACCTAATGCTTTACCTTTATCTTTCATGCCGTACTTGCCTTCTTTGGATAGAGCTTTCTTATCCGGGCCGCCGGCCTCGTTAATGCCTGTCCAGTTTGCGGACGTAATTTTTCCGCCTTCCACTTGCAATGTTACAGCGTATTTCCAGCCATCTGTGAACTCAGGTTGTTCTGCATAATATGTTCCATCTGCGTAAGTACCTTGCTCTGCAGTTGTTTTGTCAGTTGTAGTGGACTCTGTTGTTGTTTCTGGCTTCGTAGTTTCTGTTTTGCCACCGCATCCTGCAAGAAGACCAACGACAAGCACAGTTGTCAGAAATAATACAGATATTTTTTTCATGGTATAGACCCTCCTAGTTTGGTTTCACATAATCATTTGTTTGTGAATTTTATCTCAAAGTAATTCTATCAGAATTTTAATCAGATTCATGTGATATTAGTCACAATCCATTTCCTGACTTACTTCATTCTTTTCTCGCTCCATTTTTGGAATAAAAAGAGAGGCCAGCGTTTGCTGCCTCCCTATTTGAACTATTTTAACCGCGTCAGTACGATTGTGTTTAACCAAGTCAGCTCGGATAGTGTTAGTTCACTTTTCTTCACCTTGTCAAGCCAGCTTGGATCGGTAATATATCCTTTATTGATCAGATCATCAATGGCTGTCACGAGCATGGTCTGTTGATTTGCAGTCAGGTTCAATGTATTCACCTCCTCTGTCGATGTGGCATCATATACGTAGAGATGGTACTGATCGATCAATTGAATCAGCAGCTTTGGATAATTGGGATCTGTCGCATATCCGCCTTGATATACCGCCTGTGCTGCCGTTTTATAATCCGCCCCAATGACTTTGCGATACCGCATTGGATTACCTTTGGTCCCGTTTAGCAGCAGATTAGCGTGATCATCAATAGAATCTTGCCAGCTGGGATAGGCTCGGAAGGAAGCTTTAATCGTATACGGCTTGCCATCAGGCCCATATTCTGTCGTGGTCCAGGAGCTGTTCCCGCCTTTAATCCCGAATAGATTATTCTGCTTCACGGTTAAGGATGAACTACCCCAAGAGCTTTCCAGCGCTGCTTGTGCGATGGTTAATGATGCAGGGATGCCGGTCTGATGCATACTGCGAACCGCCATGGGTGCTATTCTTGCGATAAACTGTTGTGGATCCATGTCACGTTCCCCCTTTCTACGATTCGGATTGCTTTCTTGTACGATATGATATAGTATGCACGCACTTGCTAGAGGGACAAGGCGTATTGCGGACGAACGACAAAAAAACCTGCACAGCACAAGGCCGTACAGGTTCCATGTATATGAGTTTATGAAAATAATAATAGGATTACACTTCCGCGATGAACCGGTTCGTTAATGATCCTAGCTTCTCAATCTCTATCGTTACGACATCACCCGGCTGCAGGTAGACACGTTGTTCTGGCGGTAATCCAAGAACGACCCCTTCTGGTGTACCTGTCAAGATGATATCTCCGGGCACCAATGTCATATGCTTCGAGATGTAACTGACAATCTCGTCACATGGGAAAATCATGTCGGATGTATTCGAGTTCTGACGCATCTCACCATTGACAATCGCTCGAATGAATAGTTGGTTTGGATCGCCAACTTCATCAGCCGACACCAGGTAAGGTCCAAGCGGACTGAAATCATCGCATGTTTTGCCTAACAACCATTGATGGGTACGCATTTGCAGATCACGTGCCGATAGGTCATTGACTGCACAATAGCCAAATACATGATCCAATGCTTCCTCACGGGATACATTCTTCGTATTCTTCCCGATCACGATGACGAGCTCTGCCTCATAGTCAAGTTCCTTCGTCACGTTCGGTACGACGATCTCCGCTAGATGTGATGTTAATGTATTATTGAATTTGTTGAACAGAATCGGATACGCCGGAATAGGGGCATTCGTCTCTTCTGCATGCTTCTTGTAGTTGAGACCAACACAAATAATTTTGTTCGGTGCCGTGACGCAAGGCCCGTAAGTGATTGTCGACTCATCCAGCAATGCATCCCCCGATGTACCGTATTGATCGACAATCGATTGGAGTTTATCTACTGCTGCCTGTCCGCCTTGGATGACATCCATCACGTTCTGCGGCACGTGGTTGTCTCCTGCAGCTGCACGAGCCACATCCAATACCCCATATGCTGTCTGAACACCAAGACGCTGCTGACCCTCTTCAATAAATGTTAACAGTTTCACGCTCGTGAACCTCCTTGTATTTTAAGCATTCTTGCCGAATACAACGCCGCCGTCAATATAGAGCGGTGACCCCATCATAAATTTCGATTCGTCCGAAGCGAGGAATAACGCAGCTTGCGCCACATCTTCAGGACGTCCTAGATCTCCGCTTAATTGGCGGGTCTTGAGGGAAGCATACGCCGCCTCTTGATCATCACCATAGGATTTCTTCAAATAATCTTCAACGAACGGTGTAAGAATTGTCCCTGGTAACAGGGCATTCACACGAATGTTATATGGCGCATAATCCACTTGCATCGACTTGGTTAGCGATAGTACTGCACCTTTTGTTGTCGAATATGAACCGCGCTGTGCAAGCCCGATTTCAGCAATACAGGAGGACATATTAATGATCGATCCTGACTTCGCATCCATCATATGAGGGAGAACGTACTTACATGGCAGAAATACACCTTTGATGTTGATATTGATGACGCGATCCCACGCCTCTTCCTCAATTTCATGCAGACGGCCAACACCGCTTACACCTGCATTGTTGAAGAGTACATCGATACGACCGTAACGCTCGATGATTTCTGCGACCATCGCCTGCACTTGATCTGCTTTGGTTACATCGGCACGAATGAAGTGGGCGCGTCCGCCGGCACTTTCGATTTCTGCCGCTGCTGCCTTGCCATGCTCCTCGTTCAGATCGTTAATAATAACAATAGCGCCCTCTTCCGCAAAACGTTTCGCGGAACTTTTTCCGATTCCCGAGCCTGATCCAGTAATTAACGTTACTTTATCCTTTAATCGCATACGAGCTCCTCCTTCAGATTTTCTCCCAAGAATTAACGTTCCATATGATCATCTGGCTGTGCAGCTTTGACCGTTAAGCCGCCATCAACCATAAGCAAATGACCGTTCACTTGCATCGCTTCTTCGGATGCTAAGAATACAACCGCATCGCCGATTTGACGTGCTGTACCGAGGCGTTTCATCGGATTCGCTTCAATCTCTTGCTGACGGATCACTGGGCTTGCCAAGTAATCTGTGCACATATCCGTATCCACGGTGCTTGGCCCCACGGCGTTTACGTTAATATTGAACTTCCCGAGCTCAATGGCCATCCCTTTTGTCAGCATGTTCGCTGCAGCCTTGGAGGATTGGTAATGTGGGATCACCGGACTTGTCACGACAAGGCTTGCTGTCGAGAGAACGTTGACAATTTTGCCGTAACGACGCTCGATCATGCCTTTCGCTGCAATCTGCGAAGCTAAGAAAATTGCCTTTACGTTCGTGTTATACGTACGATCCCAAGTCTCTTCGGAGACATTCAAGAAGGATTCGAACGGCGCGATCCCTGCATTGTTCACGAGAATATCAACGGGGCCAAGCTCAGCTTCAACCTGTGCGAACATCGCCTCAACCTCGGATTTCTTCCCTACATCTGCACGTACGACGATAGCCCGTTGTCCAAGCGCCTCGACTTGTGCTTTGACCTTCTCGGCTAAATCCAAACTTTTTTCTGATGCGTAGTTAATCGCTACATCCGCACCTTCTTCAGCCAGACGAATGACAATCGCCTCACCAATCCCGCGGCTTCCTCCAGTTACTAAAGCGACTCTCGATTTCAAACGGTTCATGTATGTTAATCTCCCTTCCATTACAATGTTGGTCCAATCCGGTTGATACTAAATTCTTGGTGACCTAGAATTTCAGCCTTGGTCTCTTTGCCGTCAGCTACTTCGACAATTTCTTGCCAGATCGATTCACCAGCTTCGTTCAGTCCGAGCGTACCTGCGAGCATCGCGCTTACGTCGACATCAAGGTTATCATTCATAGACTTGAAGACACGTTCGTTCCCTGTGATTTTAATGACCGGAATAACCGCTGCACCCGTTGGTGTTCCACGTCCCGTTGTGAAGCAGACAAGGTGTACACCACTCGCCGCCATACCCGATACGCACTCAATGTCATTTCCCGGGGAATCCATGAAATAGAGGCCTTTGCCAGGAATCGCTTCTGCATATTCAAAAGCACCGACAAGCGGCGAAGTTCCGCATTTGCTAATGCAGCCTAGAGACTTCTCTTCAATCGTAGATAATCCCCCCGCAATATTCCCAGGGCTTGGGTTGCCACCGCGCATATCTGCTCCCATTCGATTGATCTCGACTTCGAACCGCTCAATATAATGATAGAGTTTGTCGGCGACTTCCTTCGAGCTGCAGCGTGCAGCCATGACATGTTCTGCGCCGATAATCTCGGTTGTTTCACTAATAACGACCGTGCCGCCCTTCTCGATCAAGATGTCAGACGCTACCCCCAGTGCTGGGTTGGATGCCATGCCTGACGTTGCATCGGATCCGCCACATTTAACCCCAATACGAAGCTCACTGATTGGCATATTTACGATAGGTAGTTGATCCAGCTCAGCACGTAGACGTTTCGCGATTTCGATCCCTTTCTGAATCGCCTTCACCGATCCGCCCACTTCTTGGATATCAATCACTTCAACCGGTTTTCCTGTCGCTCCAATGTCCTTCGCAAGCTCGTGCGGGTCAATAACCTCGCACCCAAGGCTTACAATAATTACTGCTCCGACATTTGGATTTTTCCCTGTACCTGCGAGTGTCTCGAATGTACGTACTTTATCTGCGCCAATCTGACTGCAGCCATGTTGATGCGGGATGGAAACGGTTCCAGGAACAGTCTGACTAATTCGATTGCATACTTGATTCGCACAAATGACCGTAGGAATAACTAACAAATGATTTCGAATACCGTACTCGCCATTGGCGCGTTGATAACCTTTAATAAAGTCCATGATCCATTTTCCCCCTCAGGCGCTACGCCCCTTGACTTTGATCTCCTCTGCCGCGAATCCCTTCCACATTATGCACATGAACATGACGCCCGCGTTCGATCAAGACCGTTGCGCGTCCAATGACTTCACCATATTTCATAACATGCGTTCCTTCTTCCAGGTCAACAAGTGCGACTTTATGTCCGAATGGTATCGGATCCAACGCTACAACCGTCACAAACTGATCTTTACTTCTGTAATGAATCGTATCACCTGCTTGGATGTCCTTCAGTGCAGTCGCAACATGATCTTTCTCATCCACGACGAGTGCATCAGCGCCAGCTACTACTTCTCCTGCCATTTTCTCATCACCTCAATAGAGTTATCGGTAACTCAAAAGTATCAACTTTACCCGGTAGTGTCAAGGATAATTTTCCTCGTTTCTGTATCTTGACTTTCGCACCTGATTCCTTCAATATTGACGATATCACTTGATATAGAAAGGATACTACCATGGTTTCAATCTATGACATCGCCAAAAGAGCACAATGCTCAACCATGACGGTCTCCAGAGTTATCAATAACACTGGCCGTATCAGCGAGAAGACAAGACAGCGTGTCAAAGCCATCATGAAGGAAATGAACTACGTTCCCAACCATGCGGCTCGAAGCCTAGTTCTTCAGCAGACCAAGATTATCTCCCTCCTCATTACGGATATTACCAACCCCTTCTATACAACACTCGCACGAGGCGCAGAAGATGCTGCTCAGCGATTAGGATATCGGCTCATGTTCTCGAATAGCGATGAGGATGTCAAGAAAGAACATGAATATATTGAGACCGTACTCTCCATGCGTGTAGACGGCGTACTCATTGCGCCTGCCGGAGACCAGTCCTTAGAACACTTGCAGAAATTGCAGTTATACAATATTCCTTTTGTGCTGGTTGACCGTGAAGTGCCTGATATTGATTCTGACCGCGTATTAGGAGATAGCAAGGAAGGTTCCAAAGCGTTAGTAGAACATTTAATCCAGCTGGGGCATCGCCGAATCGCTTTTATTAACGGGTCACCCGGCATCTCAACGGCAAGAATGCGCGAGGCAGGATATTTGGAGACATTGAAGCTGAACGATATTCCTGTGAATCCCGATTATATGTTCGAGACAGGGTATTCGCAATTCGATGCCGATCCGATTATTGATAAGCTGTTATCCTTAGAGGAACCGCCAACTGCGATATTCGCAGCCAATAACTTTATTACCTTAGCCGTCATTCGATCACTTCGGAGCAGAGAGCTTCGTATTCCTGACGACATGTCCATCGTATGTTTCGATGATCTCGATCCTGGTTATATCGTGGACCCCTTCTTAACAATTGCGGCACAACCTGCTTATGATTTTGGTCGGATTGGCATGCAAATGCTCATCGATCGTATTCAAGGGACAGCCAATGAGCCTCGGAGTGTCATCCTTCCGTCTAAGCTGATTGTGCGCCGTTCCAGTACGGAAATATAATTGTGAACCTGTTGGAGTAATTCTGACAGGTTTTTTGATTTTTCAGTGAAGATAGGATATTGCAGGAAAGACGTAAGCACGTGGAGAATCATAAGGTAGAAAGGTATTGCCTTCACGATTCGCACATAGGCAATTCTCAACTTGGGAGGGTTAACTACAGTTATGGCACTAATACAATGTAACTTTTATGCCGAGTCTTTAGGTCTCAGCACAACCATGTCGGTCATCCTGCCAGAGCAGACAAAGACGCAGATTGGGCTTACGAATGTCATGCACTCGCTCCGTCACCCAACGCTCTACTTGCTGCACGGGCTTTCTGACGACCATACGACATGGATACGCCGCACGTCAATCGAGCGGTATGCCGCAGCACTAGGTATCGCTATTGTCATGCCTCAGGTTGATCGCAGCTTCTATGCAGATATGGTCCACGGTAATCGTTATTGGACCTTCATTAGTGAAGAACTGCCTCGCGTCGCTCAATCATTCTTCCCACTCTCAGAGGCACGCGAAGATAACTTCGTCGCAGGATTATCTATGGGGGGATATGGTGCATTCAAGCTTGCGCTGAATCACCCGGATCGCTTCGCTGCTGCAGCAAGCTTATCAGGCGCGATGGACCTCACGGATCCAAGATGCTTGGAGTGGTGGCCAGAGGTCTATCAACTCGTATTCGGCAATCAAAAAGTTGAAGGGTCGAACAGTGATTTGCTCCACCTGGTATCGACGCTTGGATCGACGACGGATGCCGTTCAAAAGCCTAAGTTATTTCAATGCTGCGGAACCGAAGATTACTTATATGATCAAAATGTACTCTTCCGCGATACATGCAAGAAAGTTGGACTCGATCTCACGTACGAAGAAGGTCCTGGGGATCACAATTGGGAGTACTGGGATCAACAGATTCAACAAGTGCTTCGCTGGCTGCCGCTTCGCAAATCTTAATAGAAAATCCTCGACATGCTGGGCTTTCAGTGTGTCGAGGGAAATAGCCTACTCAAATCATACATTGCGTCATTTTCAGCGACTCAAAATCATAAGCACATAAAAAAGACCACCTTCGAGAATTGATTCTCAAAAGTGGTCTTTAGCTGCTTGGCATCGTCCTACTCTCCCAGGACCCTGCGGTCCAAGTACCATCGGCGCTAGAGGGCTTAACGGTCGTGTTCG
>NZ_JBYTDT010000013.1:0-171035 GCF_058791655.1 Paenibacillus sp. EB106-05-06-XG162 | reverse complement strand
AGATGGTGGATATCATCCAAAAGACAATGTTACTCGTGCTGAATTTGCAACTATGCTTTATCGTGCAACAAGTCAAGACAAGAAAACGAACTCATCAATTTATTTTCCGGATATGTCATCTAATTGGGCAATGAATGAGGTCAACACGCTTGTTGATCTGGGATTTATTAATCCAGCAGATTATAAGAAAGGATTTGAACCTAATACTCAAATGACTAGGGCGGAAATGGTTAAGTGGATGACAAGTGGTCTTACTCACGCAAATACTGATTTTTCCACCGCCTTGAAAGATACTGCAAATACAGTCATTCCAGTCACGGAATTTTACAAAGGCGGAATACCTGCTGACCAAATTCCATACGTAGCAGTCGCATATGGAACTGGTCTCATGACTGGTATGCCGGATGGTTCTTTTAAACCAGCCGACAAAACGACTCGCGCCGAAGTAGCAACACTTCTTATTCGATATATTAATGTGGAGAAATCGAATCCTGCTGAATACTCAGATTTGACTGAAATGAGAGAGGTCGGAGCAAGAGGAACAAATATTTTCTCGATTGCGAACTACTCAGAGGATCCCAAAAGACCTTTTAACCATATTATTGACCAACCTATCACGATGAAAAATAATAGTGGTACAATTACAATACACAAAATGATTGTAGTTAAAGTGAAAGATATCAATCACATGTCGCTTTATGGGAGAATGTTTTTTGATAAAGATCAGAGAGTTCTAAACAATTATTACTACATATTCACTGATTTCACAATTGCATCTAGAAAAGAAAAAATTGATATATTGCAGTTTAAAGGCAGCACTATGATACCTAATCTTTTATACTCTAAACCAGTAGATTCTAAAATTATTAAGAAGTACGGAGTAAAAAGCTGGACACCACAAGAAAAATATCCTAAAGAATGGGTTAATCCAAAAGGAGAACGTCTGGTTGGCTATTTCACAATGCAAGTAGGTTCGGACAATGATTTCTACAAGATTGTTGATTTCCAAATCGATGGTCGTCTAGCTGCTATCTTTAGAAACAAGGGGTGAGAAGCCAATTATGAAGAAGTTCAGACCTTATTTCTCAGCCTTTTTAGTTGTAACAATACTTTTCTTAAGGACGGCCACACGTATGTGCCGCTGCGGTTATCGTTGAAAGCATACGTTACATATAATGTTGCGGACAAGCGTGTGATTATCCGACGTCTGCTGGCCAGAAAGCGTACAAAAAGCTAATGAGTGGCGATCTGACAGAGGCGCGTACAATTGCGATCAGTCTATCCCTGTAAAAGATAATGGAATGGGAAAGCACCCTACGATTAGCTAATTGTGGGGTGCTATTTGTTATGGTCCAGCCATTTCAGTTGTTAAAAGTAACGTAGAACGGGCAATTCGTTGGAGTCATTATGCTAATTTGTAGTAGTGAATTACTATGAAGTAACTTAAATCAAGATGGAGGAGGGTGACTAGGGAAAAGAACCTTCAATATTTTTTAAAAAAACAATGGCTAGTTAAAGTTCTAAACAATTAGAACTTCAACTAGCCAATTACTTTATGGCGTTACAAGCTCATGGTGATGCCCCTTTAGCTCGATTCTATAATGACCAAACGTTTTTTTTCTTTCATCAGAGTTTAGATCGCCAGAGCGTTGATAGCCAAATGTAAAGATGCCGTTATCATTAATTTGCCAATCATAGACCTTACCTAATGTGTCAAAGCCATAATAAAATCCAGGCTTACCTAAATAATCAGAAAACTATAAAAGGTCTCGGGAAGATTTTTACCGCAGCTATATTAGCTGGAACAGGGGATTTAAGGCAGTATGCGCATGGACGTCAGGTACTGCGGAAAGCTGGCTTGAATTTGGCAGAAAGTACGTCCGGAAAGTGAAAAGGGCGCATTGTTCTTTCGAAACGAGGGGACTCTTCCTTGCGAAATTATCTCTATCTTGCAACCGTTCAGCTCGTTTGGAATAATCCAGTTTTCCGCCAATTGCATGAGCACAATTTGCAAGAAAAGAAGATGAAGAAGCAGCAATCCATATTTAAGCTATTAGGAAAACTAGCACGAATTCTAGTTGGTATTGTTCAACGCGGAGAAATGTTCACGCCAGAGAAAACCGTTCTGACCTGGGCGGAAGCAGCTTAAGTTAATAGCATCACGTATATTGACTCGTTCGTAGGATTTCACAAAGAAAGCACGGAGGACCGAGTTCGTGTCCCAAAAGGGCTCAGACCCATCCGATAAACGCTATCGGTCTCCACGCCTTGGGCAGGTATAACGAAGGAATGTAAGGGCATTGACCCGTTGAGTTGTGGGAGGGTGAACCTCCAGGGATCTTGTTGAGTATGCGTGCAGTAGAAACAGCCTGGGGAATATTTGCTTGATAGTTCCTCTGTTCCCGCATGTCCAGCCCATCACCTCAACCGGCATCCTCTACGTTTCTTCCTGAGATTGATCCGATCTAAGGTTATGAAATCCTGCGAATGAGTGAGTATATGTGAGATAAACCCTTAAAACCGAGGGACGGGACACGATAGTCCGATGCTCCTTCTCTCTTCTCCGAACTGTTTGTGAACTGAAGTTAAATATGGTATATTTTGAGAAATAAATTGTGTTAAGTTAGTGGAGTGCAGATAATCGCATTGAGGTCATCGCGAATTGGAGGCTCTATTATGAAAAGAATAATAATTGGCGGAATGCTAATGTTTTCAGGTACCTCTATATCTTTTGCAATACAGGTCTCAAATCCTTTCGGAGCAAAAGTTGTACAAGGTGTATTTATCGATTCCCCATTCATCGTAGGTATTCTATTATGTTTAATCGGTTTAGTTGTTTGGTTTCCGAGCTCCTGAAAAATGATTACGCTAACGGGACACGTCCATGACAACAGGCTGCCGAGAATATCGGCAGCTTGTTGAGCTAAAGGGCAGATTAGTGCAACTTTCCATTATTTGGTGTCGTTTAAGAAGTGAAACAGACGGGACAACGGCTATAGAGTGAAGAGTGAGAAAACTTTTAGGAGTGAACAAATGTGAGGATGTATTCTAAAGGCATTAGAATATTGATTGGTGTGGTTTTTATCGTTTGTGTAGTGGGAGGTGTAATGGTATTCCAAAGCACATATGCTAAAAGTACGACTAATCAAAGCCACACAAATTCTCCTAACTATCCTGAAAATGAACATGGACAGACATATGGTTCTGCTGAAGAAGCCACCTCCGTTGAAATGCTACCTGATTTAATCCATGCAGGAAGTGTGAATGGCATTAAAGGGTATTTGCTGAAAAAAGATTATCTCGGTGAACCTGGCGATGTCCCACTGTATGATGTTGATGGGAAAACCATAGTTGGTTCTTTTCATATTGGCGCTAAGAATATGAACTATCCTAAAAATATAAACGGACAGACATACGGTTCTAGCGCAGATACTACTTCTCCAGAAACGGAACCTGAATTAATCAGTGCTATAGGTGTGGATGGCACTGCAGGATATGTGCTGAAAAAAGACTTAGACGGTGAGCTACCAAAATCACCCGAGGAAGCCATTGCGATACAGAAAAGGAGATCACCAGGTGGTCGTGATATTCCGCTGTATGACGTCGATGGTGAAACCATAATTGGTGTGTTTCATGTTGGAGGAAAGTAATAAAAAAGTATATTAAGTGTTCCGCTAACGGAAAACTATAGTTCAACCATCAGGTCTGCCTATCGAAGGGGCTGTGGTTAGCTCTGTCAAAACGCATCCAAGGGGAACATGGGACTATGCCGATGTCCAAGGAAGTAACGCCACGCTTACCCTTGGTAGCAGCGGCAAATCCAACAGCGTATCGATCCTTGATGAGCCAGCCATTTTCCCAGGCACATTGCCCAATTTAGCAGCTTACCGCGGTATCTACAAGTTCAACCTGACCATTCAAAACACTTCGGGAAGCACACAGACCGTGAATCTTTCAGCATTTTTGCTGACTATTTCTTTTTATTCTTTATTAACGGAGGTATTTATGAAAAAGTTAATACCACTAGTAATTTCTATGCTTTTCATAGTTCTTTCATTCAAGCCAATGGAAGCAAATGCCGGGATATACGAAACTGGTAATATACTATTGAAATTTAATAATTCTTACTTGCTTTACTCTAACCAAGAAATGCCAGTCATTAAGAATGACAAAGTATTCATACCTATTCGAATGATTGGTGATTTAATGGGTAAGAAGGTACAATGGAATAGTAATGAGAAGTCAATCACAATTCAGGAGAGTGGTAAATCAATTAGATTAAAATTAGATAGTACAGAAGTCATTATTAATGAGAACCAAAAAACTAGTATTGAAACGCCACCGCTATTAGTAAATAAGACAGTTCTTGTTCCACTTCGATTTATTTCCGAGTTCCTTAAGATCTCAATTAGTTATGATAAACTTAATAATCTAGTAGAGCTAAAGAACGATACTATGCTTCAGGATGAAAGCCTATCTTTACTCGATGAAATGGAAAATTATGATAATATATTTGATGGAAAAATAATTCCAAAATCACTGAAGTATATTGAAAATAACAAAAAAAAGGGTAATTTTCGAAATATAATAGAACTCGAACTATTAAATGATTCAACTGCAACAATTAAAGAAAATCAGTTGGATAGAAACATTGTTTATTATATCAAGCCTAAGTTCTCAACTTTTGAAGTCTCAAGGAATTATATCCCTGGATATGGGCCCCCGGGAATTAATCGAGTAGATATTAAACCTGGTGAAGTTTTTAAACATAAAATAGTACTACTAGATAGGATTTCTGGCGACGAATATGGAGAATATAAATATATTCTATTCAATTATTTCAAAACAACAAATGGTGGTTAATTTCTTTCTTAATTGAGCCCTTCCTAGATTCGTCGATATAATCATAATAAGCGCACTTTACGGGCCATCCGCAATGTGCGCTTATATTTATTGTTTCTTTATCAGTTCGATCGATTAGGTGAACCTAGGTGGAAGGGATCTGAACTTACTGACTAAGCTATTCCAGCTAATAGCTTGGTCAATATTTAATTATTAATGCCAGATTCCAGGAGTGGATACTTTAAAAAAGTAGATCATGATTAAATCTAAAGATCTTCCCGTGAGGTACTCCACGGTCTAAAAAAGCTTGTGCATGGATCTCTCCCTTGGAGACATCCAAACCAATGACTGGATTCATTACATCACTCCTGTAGTATTTTCACCGGCAACCCCTAACTTTCTTGTCTTCTACACTATCGCATGTGATACGGGATCAACGTCCCAACCAGCCTAACCATGGTTGAACAAGTAGGGGGGATGAACAGAATAGATCTCGGGATCCAAGTCACACGGGCAGAAACGTTCGATCCCCGGCTACCGCTATCATCTTACGACCACACAAAAATGAGGTCCACCAGAAAGATCTGGTGACCTTGCTAGATGGAACAGGCTTTCTATGGCTGGTCGAACGATATCGGCATTGAAGTCGAAGTCGATGGCGTGAAAAAAAGGTACGGCAAAGAGTAGCTAGTGGTGTGGGGAATCGAAGCGGAGGAGATCCTCGGACCCGGTTGGATGACTCGAGCGCGGAGCTGAAGCGGTTCAATGTCGATCCATCAGATTGAAGGAGCAGTTAGCCGCGGCAGCTGCTCCTTATTTCATTAAGCTAAAGGGCAGTTTAGATCAATGATTCCCCCTTAATTATGTGGTAAGATTATCCATAAAGAAATGTGCGTTAGAAAGGGGGATTAGAATGCAATCGGTTTATATATTGTCAGGACCAGCAGGAGTTGGGAAGTCAACAACATCAAAGGCATTGGTTCGCACCTTAAAAAACAGTGCATATATTTCAGGGGATTATGTAAGCCATATGCATGTTAACGGTCGCCAGAAACCTTGGGAGAGTGAACAGGAGTTATCCCTTATTTGGAATAATATCTTGAGTTTAACCCAAAATTTCATTTCCAATGGAATCGACGTAGTAATAGACTACGTTACTTTCCCAAGTGAAGCTTATTGGTTGAAAGATAGGCTAAAGGAGTTATCCGTAAATGTTGTTTATACTGTATTGTGGGTAGACCCTGAAACCCTATTAAGAAGAGACCAACTTAGAAAACCAGAGCATCAAATGGGAGAACGGTGTCTTATTTTAATTGATGAGTTCAAGGAATCAGGATTAGATGCTAAACATCTTCTAGATACAAGACACAATAGTGTTGATGCCATTGAACTAGTTGTTAAAAATATAATGAACAATAAACAATACAGGTTAGTGGATTAAGCTAACGGGACACGATAGACCTTGAAGATCGGAAAGTAGAAATTATATTAGTTAATGTTGACCAACTGGATGATATCGAAAAACGAATGAATGCATTAATTTAATTTTTTTTTAAACCACCTTAAAGGAGAAATGTACAGATGATTAAAAACCTAAAAACCAAGTTTTCCTGCGAGATGCGCTTCAAATTACGATGGTCTTCATTTCTGCCGGCAACGCTTCTGGCCACGGCTGCAGCATTTGTCATCGCGCTACCCGTAAGCGCGGACAAATCCGAAGCCCCCGCTACATCTGTAAAAAACGACATTAACATCACGATTAACGGAAAAGCGGCAAAGACGAAAACGCCTCCTTTCCTAGACCAAGGTGCGGTTTATCTGCCTGTCCGGGATATCGGGGAACTGCTTGGAACCTTGGTGTCCTGGAACACACAGGCCAAAACGTTGACGATGAGGTATCCAGAACTCACGGTTAAAATTCCCTTCGGCTCGACCAGCGCAGCCGTAAATGGGCAGCCAGTCGCTCTGTCCACGCCCCTCCGAATGGTTGATGGGCGTGTGTATGTACCGCTGCGCTTTTTCTCGGAGGCTGTTGGAGCGGAAGTTAAATGGGAGGCGGCCACACATAATGTACGCATGACGAAGCCGAACGATTACCTCAAGCTGAACCCGTTGGCGATATGGTTGAATCGTACGACCCATGACCTGTATATGGCCAAAGACGAACAGTCCGATGTACTTTCCATGGGCAAGCTGGATGCGCAGCTGGAGGGTACGGTTTTTGTTCAGGGCCCTAGCAGGCAAGGTAAGAATACGGTGCTGACATTAGTGGACAGATATGCAAGTCCCCATCCCCATTATGAAGTCTACACTCTTCTGATCCGCGATAACCGGATTGTCGAGCATAAGTATGCGTCTTATGACCAGCGGTATGAGCCAAATACGTCGTATTATCAGGTCTATGATCCAAACGGCTGGATTGAATATACGGTGCTGACGGACGGCAAGATCGTGTTGGTATATAACGATGAAGGGAAAGTCGTCTCAACTTATGATCTGCCGGAGCTGACCCAGCAGGACGACGTGTTCGGCGTCCAGGCTGTAGGTACCGATTTTCTGGTAGTCCGACCCAACCGTAGCGGCCTGCTGACACTTATCGACCTGAAAGACAACTCTACTGTAGTCCTGGCCGATAAGCTCCTGACCGGAAAAGATTTGGCATATGCCCATGACAACCAGACGCCATATCCTGGGGATTCGTTGAGCTTTGGCGAGGACGTGGGGCACGGCATTTTGGATTTCGCTTATCTCAGTCCGTTCCAAAACAACAACGGCCAATCAGAACGACTGTCCTACGAACGACCGTCTTATGAAGAAGAACGAAAGGCGCTTCCCAAGGAGCGCAGCTTTCAGGAGTTGGCATCCTCATGCTCTACCGATACGGTCGTGTCTGTAGATATTCAGGATGGGGATCTCATGTATAAACCGCTGATCGGAACAAATAAGCAGGATCAGGAAGGGATCCGCACGGTTTGCCGCATCCTCAAGAAAATCACCGCAGAAGGCGTTGAAGTTACGCTGCCCCGGACATTTCCGGAAACGTTCTTCCATGGAATGTCAGTAAATTTTTCTACCGGCGATTCGGTCAGCATTTACAGAGCATCCGGGGATAAGCTGGCCATGGGTTCCGAGCTTGGAGGAAAAAACATATTTCTTGACGATGCCCAAACCATCAAGGAGTTTGAGCGCCTGAAAGTGCTGCCTAAGCAATGAATGATCTGGAAATATGTTGGAGCCCTACAGTACTCCGAATAAACGATCGCCTAAACAAGCCGAGATTTGTCCGGCTTGTTTTTTTGTGGTCGATTTAGAGGAAATTATTGCAAAACCTGCATCTAAAAATAGGACATCCGAGTAATTCGGATTATGATATTGCCATTCCTGCTCATCGATAACGGACTTCTCTAGGTGGCTTAGGCCAAATTGTGGTGTGCCAGGATGGCAGGCGGCTACAAGAACCGTGGCTTCTTGTGATCGGCTGCTTTTTCTAAACTCCCATGAAAATTAAATCTGCAGTTGCAGAAAAGGGCAGCAGTAAAGAAGACGCAGCACATTCATTTTTTAAAATAAGTACGCGCTTTAATTTATGTGGTATTCGAAAGTAGATGAATTAAGAAACTTCAGAGATTGCTACTGAATAACCTAAGCTTTCGAGCCGTCGCACTGCATATCGAACAATAGATTGTTGCTTCTGTTTATCAAAATAATCTTCGCCTAAATCCACATACATTTCTTTACGCGTTAATAGATAGTAGGCTATTCTCAACATCGCATGGGCAACCGAGATCGCTGCTCTTTTTCTACCTTTTCGTGCTGCCGTTCGTCTGTACATAGCTCCAAGATAGTTTTTTGAAGCGGCAACAGAGTGAGCAGCTTCAACTAAGGCCGACTTCACATATTTGTTTCCATTCTTAGCTTTGGTTGATTTCCTTTTTCCAGCACTCTCGTTGTGGCCGGGTACAAGTCCTGCCCAAGAACATAAATGAGCTGCACTTGGAAACTGTTTTTTCACATCTAGCCCAATCTCTGCTAGGATTTGTTCCGCCATTCGTGTAGCTACACCTGGAATTGAATCTAACCGTTTAATATCGTCATCGAAAGGGGTTACTCTTTGAATTACTTCATGATCCAGCAGCCCGAGTTGTTCATTTAAAAAATCAATGTGGGTTAATATGGTCTTTATCATAAGACGTTGATGAGGATTTACATAGCCATGGAGAGCGAGTTCAAGATCATCTTTTTTTCGTTTCATCGTACGTCTAGCGAAGTTCGCTAGTTTTTCAGGATCATCTTCACCATCTGCGATGGCATTAAGCATATCACGAGCTGAAACCCCCATAATATCCGAGACAACAGAGCCGAGTTTTATGTTTGCTCCTTCTAAAACCTTTTGAATACGATTGTGTTGTCTAGCCCGTTCTTCAATGATACTGCGACGATACCGAACAAGTTCACGCAGTTCCCTTTGATTACGATCTGGAACGAAACTTGGTTTGAGTAATCCGTGACGAAGAAGTTTCGCAATCCATTCGGCATCCTTGACATCCGTTTTACGACCAGGGACTGCTTTCATGTGTTGAGCATTTACTACTAAGAATTCAATGCCTTCAGCTTCTAATAAATTAACAATGGGTTTCCAGAATACGCCTGTGCTTTCCATGGCAACATGTGTGCACTCATTCTGCTTAATCCAATCGATTAATTGTAATAGAAACATCGTTTTCGTAGAAAATGTTTGAATCTCCTTTCCCTTAGATGTTAGGATACAAGCGGTAATATTATCTTTATGAACATCCATACCGCAGGCCCGTTCAATAACCACTTCCATAGAAAAACACCCTTTCTACGGCGTTAATTCAAAAGAGAGGCTGGTGCAGCAACCAGAGTAGGATTAATCTCCCATGAGTGCTTCCCGAAAGGGAGCGACAATCTGTGATGCACCGTGGTCGTTGGAGTCAGACTAACGGATGGGCTCATAGGCACCATAGTTCATCGACCTTCCTCTCCAGCCGTAGTAGCAGTATTGACGGATCCTACCATTTCATCATCTGTGGTGCGGCGCGTGCGCTGCATGTGTGGCTAACGGGCAGGTTAGCGCAACAAAATCATCAATATTTGCGTATTAGTAGTCGATGTGGAAAAATGTGGAATGAGATTTTTTTGGGATTTTATGCGCGGAGTATAGAGAAATGGAGCAGTTAGGAAGCTTATCATTTTATCATTATGGACAGTTGTCTTGATGAGTGGTCTCGTAATTAACGGCAAGGAAGTATCAGCATGCGATTTTAATCGCACGTTGCAAAACTTTATATACGAGGAGAATTCACACAATGAAAAAAATTATTCTTAGCACTGCACTTGCTCTAAGCCTCATTGCTGCATCGGTGCCTGTTCATGCGGCAGAGAGTCATCCGATTATTATGGATGGCGTTGCGATCACATCCGATGTACAGCCTGAGATGAAGAACGGTCGTACAATGGTGCCTTTGCGTGTGATCAGCGAAAATCTGGGGGCTGTGGTCGATTGGTCGGGCTCGGAAGTGACGATTACGAGAGATGGCATGAAAATAACTTTGAAAATGAACAGCAGTACCGCAGTGAAAGACGGTAAGACGTTGCAGTTGGATGCGCAGCCGTACATCCAAAATAATCGTACCCTCGTTCCGCTTCGCTTTCTAGCAGAAGCGTTCGGCTGTACGGTCAATTACAGCAACGGTAGGGTTATGGTCGATACCGCGCCCTTGATCATCAATGGCGTGAAAGTGACAACTCTGCAGTATGAATACCACATGATAATAGGCGGCTACAGGCAGCAGTTCAGTGGCAAGCGTTATAACGAAGAGATTTATGCGCTCTTTGAGTCGAATAAAGGTGCTAAGGTGGATGCTCCGACGAATTATGGGTGGTATGACAATTGGAATACTCTGGGGTGGTATGCGAAGACCGGGCAATATGATTTTCTGGATGCGGCGGGAAATAGTGTCCAACGATTTGATACTTATGTTTTGAATGATCCATCTGGGCTCAACGGATTCAAGGAAGAACAATTGGCAGGTTATCCGAAAGTGCTGGTTTTTGACGCTGTGGAGGGGCAATGGTACATGTTCAGCAAGACTGCGCTGGAATCCATTGCTAAATTGATGAATACAGCTGAACAAAACGGTTTGATGAAGGTTACGGAAGTGTAACTGGTACGGACTGGGGAAGCTTGCATTCGCTCCGGTCATTGAACTAACGGGCAGTTTAGTTGAATGAGAAATTTCAAAAAGGAAATAAAAAAGAATATTTAATGTAGATATAGGAGGGAATTTCCATTATAATGCCGAATAAATAATTAGTGTTGAAGTGTGGATAGATCGTATAAACAGGTCGTTCGCTTAACCCTGATTTCTATGCATTATTATTCAATAACATTCACTTGACGGTTAGATATTGTGACATCACAGTATGTAGATGTGCCAGACTGATAGCACAGGGTTTGAAATGAAAAAAAATAAAAACCTGTTCGCATTAATCCTGACGGCTGTTTTTTCATTATTTATTGTTAATAGTGTATCTGCCGAGGGTACAAATTCTCTAAAAGTGTATGATGATGCCGAGAATAAAGGCGTTTATGATATCAATTCAACGTTAGTTAACAACACTACAAATACATTAAAAGTGTATGTTGATACTGAGCACAATGGAATTGTTGATTTTGATGCAACGTTAGTTAACAACACTGCTTATATGAATGTTACTGATTTAATGAATACGTTGGATGTTGATCTTTATAGTATGACCATAGAGACAAATTATACAAAAACAAAAGTAACATTCGATAACTTGACGAGTTATTCTTTTGAGGAAGGTACGAAGAATTTTGGTATTGGGGATGTTATAAAAACAATGAATAAACCGTCAATTGCATCACATTTAGGGTTACAAATTCCTGTGCGTGATGTGTTCAAAAGTCTGGGATATAGCGTAACTTACGAACCACTACAGAATTACGTAAGAGTTAAAAACAGTGATACAAACAAATCTTGATAGTTAAATCAGCAGGTGTAGTTTAAAGGGAAAAACCATAATAGAGGCTTAGCAATTGCTAAGCCTCTATTATTTGTCACTGGGCTGCAAAAGATTGAGTCATTGAACTTTGCTCAACTAACGGGCAGGTTACTTGAAAGGATTTGTTAACTCTTTCGCGAATAAAGCAAGTATAATGCTTTACAGTTAACGAATTCAATAGATAACTGAATACTTAGATAGATAATTTAAATCTGACAGACTTAACAAGACCGCCCATAGCAAAAACTATGGGCGGTCTTGTTAATGTAGCTAGTATTGGTGGATTTATATTTATCCTTTGCAATCACAAAAATAGTATCGAAAAACGTCGGTAAATTTTCTAAATTCATGGTATAATTAAACAAATAGCGAACGTATGGTCTCTTTGGGCGAAAACGAGAGATCATTTTTTATCTCTATATATACGAATATTTGTTCTTATTAGGTTGTTTATATGTTTATTTTTTACACTTTAAAAAGTATGGGATTACTTTATTTTAGGAGTGAGGATAATGGGTTTAACTGCAGCACAAAATGAATGTTTTTGTAGATATAAAGCAAGTCATAAAACATTGTTTTTAGATCGAGTGATTATAGATTTTTTTCAAGAGGAAGAGAACGTACTTTTATTGCTCAAAGCCATTGATGGAGATATTGATGCGCAATTGTTGATTGATGATAGATTCAGAAGACATTTTTTTAGAATTCGTTTTGTTAAATATCTTTCTACAACCATTAAGTTTTGTTCCATAGATCAATTTCGTAATCATAGAAAATATGAGCAAAGGAATCTACTCGTTTTTGATCAACCGGCTTACGATGAGTCCGATAACACGAATTATGGAGAATTACTTCAATATAAACACACACAACTACCCGATGAAAAAAACTTCACTAGCCCGCTGCAGTTTCAGGATTCCATCTCTAATGAACGTCTGGCCAAAGCTTTCGCCACATTAACTGCTAAACAACAGTTTGTAACAACTTTAGTCTACGCCATGAGATATCATGACAACGAAATATCAAAAATATGCGGAGTATCTCCTCAAGCGATTCGAAAGATTCGGGTAACTGCACTAGATAAACTTCGCAAAGGTATGACGGAGAGGAGGTGATGAGTTATGAGTATGGAAAGTGCACAACAACCGATATCGGGTTTAATTACAGCAATTACATGGTATCTATTAACAAGATTCGAAAAGAAACTTGTTCAACTAACCGAATGTATCTCGCATTTGACCGAAGTGATTATTAATTATCATAAAGAGAATAAATGAGGGAGTCTATGATTAATGATTTATTCGATTTAGTACAACTCGCACAAAACGGTGATCAAGAGTCATTAAAGGTGATCATTCAATCTTTTGCACCGGCTATTCGAAGTCAACGTCGGAATATCAACGCTGATTGTCAGGATGATCTAGAACAAATACTTGTGGAAATCATTATCAATAAGATTCTTACATATGACTTATCTGAAAGTCCAGATTTTACAACCTTCTGTAAGGGGATTTCTAAAGAAACATAACTACACAATTCGAATAGACAAAGGGAACACAGCTTTATTTATTGGGTTGTGCTCTCTTTTTTTTGTTTTTATACTCTTTTGTCTTCACGACATATTTTTATTTGTATTTTTTAAAATAACAGGTTGTTTTTTGAACTACATCTACCACTTTTATAGTATACGAAACAGGAGTTGAAAAAGTTCGATAGAGGTAGGGGAAACTCAATCGAACCACCCCGCAGATTCTGAATTGTATACAAAATATATATAGCGTGCAATGGCCGCCAAAAAGGAGATTAATATTATGAGTCAAACTGAATATGCTAAATTACTACGATGGTATACCCCAAAAGGAATTAATGGTGTAAGAACAAATGTAACGATTCCCACGAATATTGATTCTACACTTCGTACTACTATTGGTGGTGGGAAAGCTAATGGATTTGTTAACTTCTATCTCTCAGTGGATGGTATGTATCCTGACGGGACAAAAGAACATGTTGAGTGTGGAGTATCAACAAAGTGGGAACGACATGGTAACGATTGGCATTGGTTTTATACTTGGGAAAATACAGATAAAGGTGGAGATGATACTTGGTCATACACTCCAGGTCAGACCGTCCCAATTGAAGTAAGTCTCAATTCCACAAAGACTTCAATGGATTTCAAAGCAGGCGGGGTGATACGGAAATCATTTCTTGCACCAAAAGATAAGAAGTATTCTAAATTGGATAATGTACGGCTTGTTGTGGCTGCTTGTGACCAAGACTTTGTAAAGTATGCAGATTCTAGTCATACAAAAACTGTTCCAGATCTACCAGCGAGTGGCGTGTTACCACCATGGAGTACTTACCACAATCAAGTTGTCTGCAGTAACTTCCAGTATCAAGATACAAGTAACAACTGGGTGACTTGTACAAAATCTAACTCTACTCCACCTACCCCATGGAATCCAAATGATAATAACCCATCTTCGGAGGAAGTGCATTGGCCTGTAGGAAACTGGCCTCATGTGGGAACGCCAATGGGCTATGTCGTTGATGTAAGTACACCGGGTCAATTAATTGCATCTCTTAAGAAACAATAAGGACAAAAAACCAACAAGCCCATTAGGGCCTGTTGGTTTTTTGTTTTGTTTGGGAAAGGTGTTACATATTATTAGGCACTTTTTGAATAATATCGGAGTAAATCTTTATTGGACTCGTAAAGCTTCCTTTTGTAACCATATCCTCAATATAAGATGTTGTTGTTACTTGATCTACTTTATAGAAATGTACATAGTTATTTGGATAAGGTGCTAACGATGGATCGGTATTTTCTACAACGGTACCTGCTACATGAGTAGTACCGCCCTTATCATCGGTGACAAACTGTCCAACCAGAGCTGCTTTTCCGTCTTTGATTTCAACGACTGAAGTAGTATGACCATCGTTGAAAAGATAAGTTGTTGCTATTCCTTCAGGGAAGTAGTAACTATGATTTTTGTAAGTACTAAAAGGAAGTGTTTTAAAATTTGATGTCACAGGTAGCGATATTGCTGCTTTTCGTGCAACTTGAAGGTCATCTTGCTCGAGACGACTTACATCGAAGGTATAGTCGCTTGATGCTATGAAAACGATTTTCCGTATTGTTTCATATTGCACATGATAACCCAGGCATTCTGAAACGAAACGAATTGGAACGAGCACACGGCCATCTTTGTTTTTAGCAGGGGCGTCCATTTTTATAAGCTTTTCATTTTTATAAGCTGTTGAGCTGTTCACCTCAATTTTTAAGTAATCCCCGTTTTTGTTCTGTATGGTCGTAATATGGGTATTAGGATTCCAAGCATAAGATAAGCCTAAGGATGCAAGCGTCCGAATAGGTACAAATAGTCTATTATCTTCTTGTATCGGGTGAACATCCATTTGAATAAAATCTCCATTCACATTCACCTCAACCTGACTAAGATTGCTCTTAGGAGTTGGAGCTGCACCCGCTTCAGATGTCATTGGATGACTTAATAATCCCAATCCTAAGGCTAATACCGACAATACTTTCTTCATATCAAAAGATCCTCCTACAATTTTGAGTTAAATGCGGTGGTTTACATTTAATGGTTAGACGCGCGTTGTAAACATTAAGTTGCGCCGCTGCAATAACCTTTACCTATAGGTGATGCCATTGCTGGGGGAATACTTTTAGGGTATGGTATTTATAAAACCTATCAATGGTTGACTAAGCCGAAAGCAAGCCTAAGTTCTGGCATTCCAAAGCGTCTTTTGAAAGATGATGAGACCGTAGATCTCGATAAGTTTAGTCAGCGCGTAAATGGACAGGAACGTCGTGATCCTAAGTCAAAATGGAGTATTGAAAAAGATAAACTTAAGGGCAAATCCCATGGAGGTAGTAAGTAGAAATTAAAAGATCCTAAAGGAACCAGAAAAAAATCATTACAGAAACAGGGAAAATTCTTCGGGATTAAGGAGGATAAATCTTGATAGATCATTTATTGGATCATGAAACAAAAAGACTTGAGAAGATTTTCAATATTATTGAGTCCGACGATGATGATGATGATGAGACTAAGGGGAATTTAATATGGGGTGTTTTAGACCGATATTCAAGATCACTTAATGAAGAAGAGTCAATAACACTTTTATCTAATAAACATCTTAATGTTAAGGATGAGCCCAAATATATAATTTTTTTCAATGAAGTCTTAAACCTAAATAATAATCAAATTATCTTTGTAAGATTCTTTATGCTGCTAAGGGAATATAGAAATTTGGATTATTTAAGAGAAAAAGTTGATGCTTCAGAATTTAAACATCTATTAATTTTAAAAAATATGATTAAAACGAAATTTATTAAAACAAGTAACAAGCAATTATTAAATTTCTTTTTTAAACTTATGATCAGAGAAAAAATAAATTTTGATTTTTTCATCCCGGAATTCAACGCTGCAATCATAGGGAATGGAGAATTGTCCCTCCCAATTTACACTACAAGATCAGAGGATATATTTAAGTTAAACCAGATTGCAGAAGAATGCAGCTTATTTATTCGGGACATAGATTAATCGCCAAAAGATCAATCACTTGACTTGGAAATACTGGTGAGTCGGAGAGTAAAGATTATATTATTAATCAATCTTTGACTTGTGGGCATTCTCTTTGATAACTGGATTACATTTATTATCAAACCGTAGTACAGGGCAATAGGAGCGTCAAGAGACGTCGTTCCTATTGCCCCTTTTCCATGATTCGTAATAATCAGATTATTACGAATCACTATTAATTTTCTCCGCTGTCAAATATTCAGCTGGAGAGCTGTTGTCGATTAAGAAATCATATGAGAATTGTCGGGTGACAAAAACATAGTAACATTAGAAGACGCTAATTATGCGGTTTTATATTTATGATATCAAGTTCTTGTCAAAACACAATGACAAGAACTTTGTTTCATTCCCGATATGATCTCATCGACAGCAGGCAAGTTGAAAAGATGCTACTTTCGTTAAACCGGATATTTTGGGGAGGCAAAGTATGGAGCCTAGATTTCAAACAAACCGCTTAACTCTTAGATTATTTGAACCCTCGGATGCTTTATTAGTTAAAGCCTTAGCAGGAAGCGAAGACGTTGCACGGACAACCCTCTCTATTCCTCATCCATATCCTGATGGTGCGGCTGAGGCATGGATTGAACGTACTCGAAACGCATCTAAAAACGGGGATATTTATTCTTTCGCGATGGTCAAAAAGGAAGACGAGATGCTTATTGGGGCGTAAGTTTACGTGTTTCAAAAAGTGAAAACCAAGCTGAACTAGCCTACTGGGTAGGTCGTCCTTATTGGGGGCAAGGTTATGCCACAGAAGCAGCGCAAAAGATAGTTAAATTTGGTTTTGAAGGGTTGGGCTTAAATCACATTTTTGCTGCTGCCATGACGAAGAATCCAGCGTCTTACAAGGTTATGCAAAAAATTGGGATGAAGCCAGAAGACAATTTGCCTAAAGAAATCTTAAAGTCCGGAATTTACGAAGATTTAGTTCATTACGGTATGGTTAAATCAGAAATTAATAATGATTAAGCTAACTGGGAACGAGAGTTGAGGAGCTTCATGAAGACAGCTCCTTTTTGCTTTGTTGAAGTAACGGGCAGGATACTTTAATGATTCAGCGAATAAATGGAAGAAAGTATAAACAAACATTTGCCTTTGGATTTAATAGCAACTAGAAGATTTGACTAGAGTTGAGGAGCTTGCTTGGAGGCAGCTCCTTTTTTGCTTGTTAAAGTATCGGACAGGACAGTGCAACAAAAATTTCCAGTTTGCGTCTATGAGTTTAGTTGAAATTAGTTGGAGGTGTTTAAAGTTAAGCGATTATCCTCAATGTTAATAATATTACTATTGATAAACACTGGTTGTGATGAGAAGACAGATTTAGAGGTAAGCTCCAATATCGAGCTTAAGGGTAAGATTGACATTGAGGAAGAGACGATTTTAACTTCATGGTTCGTTTTGGTTATGGAGAATTCACTAAAAATGAGATTAATACCTTCCAGGATACAGTTACTAAAGATTTGATGTTGATTATTTTAATGCTCCTTCAGATAACGTTTATGTATCTACGAACCCGAGAGGCTTTTAAGGTGCATCGCGCCGGGTTCGACGGACTTAAAGATTGATTAATGCTTTTTATTGCTTATAGAAGCAGTTAACATCTTACCAGAGTGTTCAAATTTGAATATCGGTTGCATGGGTATTGTGTGACAAATACTCAAGACTGGTTCAATTCATGAAAACAATTCACGAACGGACTTTAGAAAGATGGGGGCAGTGAAGAAATGAAAAAACGGATGAAATTATTGGTAGTGACCTCTTTGTTAGGTGGCCTGTTGGCTGTAGAATCTTCGGCTTATGCGAGTACGACAGTATCGAACCAAATATTTATCAACGGAATGATGGAAGACAACGCTATTACCATACAGGGAAGGACGTATGTGCAGCTGAGAGCACTCGATGATCCGGAATGGCTTACTTATACCTATGATGCCAAGTCGCGAACGGTCTCTGCTCGGAGCAAGGATAACAACAGAATCGTGGAACTGAAAGTGGGAGAGAAAATGGCTACTGTCGACGGTAAGAAGACGGCCATTGATGCCACAGTTGTAATCAAGGACGGCCGCACGTATGTGCCGCTGCGGTTTATAAGCGAATCGTTGAAAGCATACGTTACATATAATGTTGCGGACAAGCGTGTGATTATCCGGACGCCTGCTGGCCAGAAAGCATACAAAAAGCTAATGAGTGGCGATCTGACAGAGGCGCGTACAATTGCGATCAGTCTATCCCGGGTTTACGCCAAAGATGCATTAACTCCTCAGGGAGAAGGCTTCACGACAGATTATACGTTTCCCGAAGGCCAGGCGATGCGTTTCATGGTTGATTACAAGTCATTAACTAACTATGTGGAGATTAACGAAGATGGTTTAGCGGAAGTGAAATGGCAGAAAGACACATTTAATTATCCCCAAATAACTGAGAAGGGGACGAAACCGGACGTCCTCGGCAATCAAGTATACTTCGCCGACAGTTTGATGAACGACCTGCTCATATACGGCAAGATTGACTCTAGCGGTAAGGGGATGGAGCTGGGTCGGATTGACCGCACTCAGCAATCGCAATACAAAAACGTCGTTATCATACCTATCGAAGGGGAGGTAAGAACGGACGATAAGAAGTAGGACGATCTGCATCTGCAACGGAGGATGGAGATATGAGGTCAATAGCTAGTAGCGATATACTTGATGATGAAAACCAACAATTCATTAAGTTGAAGAAAGAAGTTATTGAAAAGTATAATAAATTTTCAGAAAACATGGGAACTCTCGTACCCATGTTTTCTGATTTTTCCTTTATACAATATTAGTTGTGAAAGGGATTGGAAAAATGAAAAATAAGAGAAGTTTTATTTTAGGCTTTATGAGCGCATTAGTTTTAACTTTATCAACTGTCGCTTATGCTTCAGGCAAAATTGAAGTTGATTTATTCTCAACAAAATTCATTGTAAATGGAAAAACAGAAACTCCACGTGCTGATTATGCAGTTTTGAATTATAAAGGACGCATCTATGTACCTATCCGATTTGTTACAGAAACATTAGGAGGTACAATCCATTATGATTCTAACAAACAATCGATATTCCTTAATTCAGAAGCTTCTTCAACTCCTACAGGACCAACTGTCGAGTCTTATAATTTCAGAATTAAGAATAATATTAAAATCGGAATGAATCAACAAGAATTGACAAGTTTAATAAATGAACCTTCCCATAAAAGCGAAGAAAATAAGATATGGAGATACGACCTAATAAAAGAAGATGGATATACTTATACAGGAAATACTGGCGATCTTAAAGCATTGCAAGAAGGATATATCGACATACAACTCTTTATCTATTGGAATGATGAAGATCAAATCGATCATTATGAAGTTTGGTACGCCAAAAAGTTTTCATTAGGAAGAGAAATTTATCAATATATAGTAAACGACAAAGGCATAATGGAGAAAAAAGCTTAATTGAAGCTGGTCTTTATATGAAAAACTAATGGCTCCTTGATCGGAAGGGATGAGTAGCCGCAATTTGTCAGACGACAAGAACATATAGACATTGAAAGCCGTATTAGAGGTGTTACAACTTTTTTCCTATTCATAAGTCAAATAGGAGAGACCCAATTGTGCTCTGGACAATAAATTCGGAATTGAGGGTGTTTATGAGATTGCTACAGAGAAAATTGATCGTGCTGGCGAGAGTTTTGACAGCCGCCGCCGTTATAACAATTACTTTCATGAATATAGATTACCAGCTCGGCAGCCCAAACAACACCTTATGGTTCTCTTAACCGTTGGATTGATGAGAATGGCTACAAACATAGTATAGGTTGGGTAGTGGAGTTGATGGACGAAAGATTTAATCCGACTTCACCTGAAAGTGAGCTAGAGATTTATACGCCAATCGAAGAGAAATAGTCGACGAAAGAGGAGTGACCCTGCAAACCATCGTTTGTTGGTCTTTCTACGTTCTGGCATGAATCAATATCTTTATTTATTCAGCTCCCTCGGTACGATATATTTTTCTCACGAATTCTCGCTTATTCGCAGGATTTCACCCTTTCTTGAAGCACAGAAAGATAGGAAAAGGGACCTCGTAATAGACCTGAGCAACATGAAGGCGCAAGGAAATACAGGGTAAGATTAACCACCCAAATTATTCCATATACTGCACGCATTCTCCACGCCGCCCCTGGAGGTTTTCACTCCCATGTCTCAACGGGTCTATGCCCTCTCATTCCTTCGTTACGCCTGTCCAAGGGGTGGAGGCCGGTCTTGCTAACGGTACGGGTCGGTGCCCTTTGGTTGAATATATCCGGTACTCCGTGCTTTCTTTGAAATCCCGCGAATAAGTCAAAACTAGTGCAACGAAACGGTAGGTTTAAGTTAAGCAGCTAGTTGCATAGGCAATATTTTATGAGGGTTGTAGGCTTCACCTCGGCGAGCCATTCCAACCAGTATTCGAGCCAGCTTACCACACAGTTTCATTATGGATCTCATTTTCTTCATCTTCTTCACCTGCACGTTGTTAATATGCATGGCTTTAAATTCTGAATTGTTCGCAACCAAACTCATGGTCATCATGAAGATGAAACGTCGGAGACGGGATCGTCCACGTTTGCTGATCTTCATCTGTCCGGTCCATTTGCCTGAGCTTGCTTCTGCAAGGTTGAGGCCAGCATGCCGCAGTAAGGCATTCCCGTGAACAAAGCCACTCAAATCTCCCGCCTCGCCTAGAATACCGGCTAGTGAAATGGCACTAATCCCTTTAACAGCAAGCATGGATTTCGCAAAAGGAATGCGCTCTAAAACAGAAATGATCTCATTTTCTACCGTTTTTAGCTGCATGCAGGCAAGATCGTACTCATCGAGTAACTGCTTCAAATGAAGCTTGTAGGCATGGGTGGCTTGTTTAGAACCAACAGAGTTGCAAGCAAGAGAGATAAGAACTCGAGCTTTTCGCTCACCAGAATGCCTTTTCATAAGGGACTTCCAACCTCGAACGACGTCAATGGGCAGTAATTTTCTTAGTTCATCGGGCGTAGGAAAAAGACGAAGTGTGGCCAATGCACCGGTACACATGATGTTCTTGAATACTTGTCGCAGCTCAGGAAAAACAACGTCGACCCACCGGTGGATTTGATTCTTGGCACTAACGAGTCTCGTCACGACAGAGTCACGATTTGAGAGATAGACACGTAATTCTTCAAAGGCTTCGGGAGTGTTGCGAATGAACGAGTAGTAGCCGTTTTTGACCATGTCTGCAATAACCAGGGCATCCTTTTTATCGCTCTTAGATGGTGTATTGTCGCGGTTTTCTTTGTTTTTCTTTACGAGGTGTGGATTGACGAGAACGACTTCAAATTGGCAATCCGAGAGCCACCTGGATAGGTTAAACCAGTAGTGACCGGTAGGTTCCATTCCAACAATGGCTGCCGTTAGACCATGCGCGGCTTGCAGGGACTGGATCCAGCGAAGAAGGTTGTGAAAACCATCTTCATCATTCGAGAAGGATAGGGGATTACCGACCACGATCCCTCGAAAGTTAACAGCACGCGCGACGTGTGTTTGTTGAGCAATGTCGATTCCGACGACCAAATGCTGGGCGGTAATTTTTTCAATGAGTTGATTTTGTTTGTCCTGCGATTTAAACTTCATAGTAGAGCGTCCTCCTGGATGATGGGATTTAAAGGGCTATGACCCGTTGCGTACTCCCATCGTACCGAGGCGCTCGTTTTTTTGCAAAGCTGATAATTAACGCTCTACAGGAATGCTAACGGGACACTATAGCTTAAGAAATAACTAGAATGCGGCTGCCGGCCGTCGGCTGCCGCGTTGCGCTAACAGGCAGAATAGTTCCAATATATGGTACACTTGATGACGAAACAGAAGTTCCAATGTTGCCCTGCCCTTAGACATTATGGAAAGGAGAATTAAGTATGAATATGAAATCTAGATACGCTTTGCTTTTTGCCGTATTTGTTGCAAGTGTGTCAATTATTATTTTTCAGTATTCATCGAAACAAGAAAAACCTTTTCACAATACAGCAGTAAATGGGAAAATTGTTCAATCTAAAAGTTTCATTGTAAGTTCCGTATCTGCTAGCTTGAACACCTTTGCAAAAGGAACTGTATTTGTCAGCGGAGACAAAGGCCGTGTGAACCATGTACAGATTGTGGCTTCGATTGAAATTGACCCTAATGACTGGGGTGGTGTTGCTTTCTATATCCCTGAAAAATGGTATGTTTCCAACATCATAAGCAGTTATCCCGAAAATAAAACACATTCCAAGCCTGTAGACTATGTATCGACGTGGACTAATGTGGACACGGAAACCGATTGGAAATCGTGGATTGAAATTGGAAGAAATCGTAGTTATAGACCAACGGGAGGCGGTGTAGGAACGGTAATAATTGATTTAGTTCCTGATAGTAATGACAAACTCAAATTAGAAAAATTTGAGTTTGGTGTTGAAGTCGGTTCGGCTGTAAAGGGTGGTGTAAAGTTTATGGGCACGGATTCGATTAGGGTACCAATATCTATCGATAACTAATACAAGGAACAACAGATGCCGAACTAGCGGCACTCGTTCCCGATCCATGTTATACAACTCTTGCAGCGAAAACAGACTCTCATGTCGAATATATGGCATAGGGAGTTCACCTCGTCTCATTTGGTTTCGTTTAGTCGCTTAACCTATTCGAGATTTGGGGAGGTACTCCTTTTTCTATGCCTGAAGAACCTTGTCACTGTAAGGCTTTAGAATTATGAAATTGATTCAAAGAGGTAATTATTTCAATAAAAGTATAAAATGAGATTACGTGAATATTGGAGGGTAATTATGTTGAATGAAATCATCGAGTTAATCGATGTGAGTAAAATATACAGAAATGAAAATGTCGAAACTAAGGCGTTAAGTGAAATTCATGTGACATTTCAACCAAATCATTTCACAGCGATTACAGGAATATCGGGGTCTGGTAAATCAACATTGTTAAGTTTGATAGGTACATTGGACAAACCTACTTCGGGACAAATTCTGTTTAATCATACCGATGTGTCTAGCATCAAAGGAAATGCTCTTGCAGATTTTAGATTTAATAATATTGGGTTTATTTTTCAAAACTACAATCTCATACCGTCATTAACTGCATATGAAAATGTAATCACCCCCTTTTTTGGTCGAAAAACAGATGTGCGATATAAAAATAGAGCGAAAGATTTATTAGTAGAGTTGGGGTTAGATAAAAAGATGCAATCATTACCATTTCAACTATCAGGTGGGGAGCAACAAAGAGTTGCCATTGCTCGTGCGCTAGTTAATCAACCCAAGTGGTTATTGGCAGATGAGCCTACTGGGAATTTAGATTCAACGAATGGGGAAAATTTTTACGATATCTTATGTGAATTGAGAGATAAATTGGGAATAGGCATTATTATCGTAACGCATGACATGAATCTTGCTGAAAAAGCGCAGACGATCATCACCATCAAAGAAGGGCAGATCGTAGGGAATGGGCTGGGAGTATGATAAGATTATTGTGGTCATTTTGGTGGCATCACAAGACTCGATTGTTAAGTATGCTTATTGGCGTTATCATTGTCAGTTCAGGTTTTAGCTTTTTATTTAGTATCTCTGAATCGAATAAAGAGACTGTCATGGATACACTGCAAGACAAGTGGCAGATGTCTTATCATATCCTTGTTAGACCAGTCGGAACCCACATCACTGACGTTGAAAATAGCTTGGTAGAACCCAATTTCGCTAGTGGCATAACGGGTGGTATTACTTTAAATCAACTGGATAAGATTAAAAATATTCCTGGAATCAGTGTTGCCGCTCCACTTGCTGTTGTTGGACATAGCTTGGTCTCTATTAAACTCAATGAAAAGGCGGAATTCACACAGGATGGTATTTATAGAATAACACTTGATGTTCAATCTGATAATGGTGTGCAAAAACAGACGACAATAGGATATCAGATGTATATGACCGTTGGCTCTTGGTTTGGAGATAACATCTACAGTCAATATGGAATCTATAACTCGTACCCAAGCCAAACTATGGGTGAGCAGAGATTGAATGACTATGCACTCATTGTAGGCATCGACCCAGTGGAGGAAAATAAGCTTGTTGGATTAAAGGATGCGGTTATTCCACTTCCAGATGGAAATGATTTTTATTTTGATTCTTCAGAGAAAAGCAAATTGTTACAGCCGGATCAAGAATTTCCTAGTAGCACACAATTCATTACTCTACCCATATTAATTAGCAATCAATTTTTAGCCAATAAAACTTTTTCTATTCAATATGAACATCTTCGTCTTCCATTTAAGACATTAGAACAAGCGAATACAACTATGGAAAAGGTCAAAAACAATGGGGCTAAAAAATATCTAGATCGTGTTGGTGCTGATTTCGAGAAAACGTATGCTTATCACTCAGAATTGATTGCGCCAGAGCTTATATCTAATTTAACATACGGATTGGATCTCCCTTTAATGTTATCTCAAAAGGCGACCGCGTTATCATTTCAGACGACACTTAGCCCAATTGGTGATCACTGGCCTTATGCGTACACAGTGAATAGTTTTATACCTACACCAGCTATAAAAGATCAATTTCCAGAGTATTATCGTCCCTATGAACAACATCTGCGTGCAAATTCTCCGAATATCCCAGCATATTTTGCGCTAGTTCCTCATTATATTGGGATGTATGATCCAACCAAACTGAATGTTTCCAAGGATATTAATAGTTTATATCCTGTGGATACATATAACTCTACTACAGCAAAATCGGTTTTAGATCAAGAAGGAAGACTTATCAATCCGCAATTATCTATTTCGTCTATCCATAATCCATTAGGGTTAATTACAGATCCCCCCACCATGTTAACAACGCTTGAAGCTGCTTCAATCATTAATGGAGATCAACCGATTTCCGTGATTAGGGTAAAGGTGGATGGTGTTAAAGAATTCACCGATGATAACAAAAAGAAAGTAGAACGTATTGCAGCTATGATCCGTGAGCAAACAGGTCTGGAAACGGATATTACCTTTGCTTCTTCACCACAACCCGTCCTTATTCATGTGCCTGAGAGTGGGACACAAACCACGTTGGGTTGGATTGAGCAACAATGGATTAAGCTTGGTGCGAATTTCTCTTTAGTGCGTGAGGTGAATATTGGTTTTTCGAATACGATATTTCTGATCATCATTGTGGCTGCGATCTACGTTGTGACTATGAATTTTATTTCTTTGTTAGCCCGAATGAAACAATTCGCATTATTACTTTCGATCGGTTGGCGGGTGACGAGTGTTGTTCGATTACTGGTTGTAGAATCGTTCATCTTTGGTTGTCTATCGGCACTCATCATTTGGTCCACGGGAGCTTATATGATCTTTGTTCAACATGCGGAGATCTTTCCAAGACGGTTTGTCATATTAGGGCTATGTGGGTTTATCATTTATCTCCTGGGTGTTATTCCTTCTGTTATTCAAGTAAGAACCATAAATCCTCTTTCGATACTAAACGCAGGAGAGTATAAATCGAAGATCAAGCACAGCTTTTCCGTAGGGACCTTATTTGCCTATGCTTTTTCAAATTTCAGTGGGAAAATAAAGCGGAATATCTTATCCATCATTTCAATGACAGTGCCTACGGTATTATTGCTATTTTATGTTTTTGTAACGATTCGTCTGCGGGGGACGTTCTATACTACGTGGTTAGGGCAGTATGCAGTAGCACAAATCGGGCCCATGCATTTTGTTGCCATTGGGGTATGTTTCATCATATCTGTGCTTACGATTTATGAAACTGCGAGACAAAATGTCTATGAGCGGAGGGATGAAATCTTGTTGCTAAAAGCAATCGGTTGGAGAAATAGATCCCTTCATTCAATTCTGTTAATGGAGGGGCTCATCACAAGTACATTTGCAAGTGTCTTAGCATTTATATTAGGGGTTATCCTTATTATGATTTTATATCGTCAGTTCCCTGGAAGTGACTTGTGGTATCTATGGTTGGTGAGTATGCTACCTCTATTATCTGGGGTTCTAGGAACTTTCATTCCTTCTAGAATGGCTACGGCAACACGTCTTCACAGAGGTTTAAATGAAGCCAGAAATCATTCAAGGGCTTATAATGTTCTCTTCAAAACAGGGCTCATCATGTTTACGTTGATTATTATTGTGACAACAGGTGTTTCGTTTATGAATGTTTTTTCTTCTCAATCGCTATCGACTGTAACAACAGTTGCTAAAGTTGAAGATATGAAGGAAAATCATGCTTCGATTACTTCTGAACCTAATGGGAGTTTTGCTTCCTATGATTTATTGCTAAAAATGGATTCCAATGAAAAGTTCAAGATGCAATCCGTCATTAAAGTAACAAATCGTTCTAAAGATCAATGGGATAAAATTGTGTTTTATATGATTCCGAATGTATTTACATCGCAGGATAATCCCAAAGTCTATAGAAGTGATGCCACATTTCATATGAATGAGATTTTAATAGATGGAAAAATTGCATCTTACACGTTAGATGGAGATACACTTTCAATCCTCTTACCACAAGACCTAGCCCCATCTGGACAAGTTGAAGTGAAAATGAATTACAACTTTTCGCTTCCACAACATGGGATTCGATTCACGAAGACAGATTCAAGTTATGATCTCGCGCAATGCTACCCTATAATTGCAACATATAGGAATGGTTGGAACAAACAGCCTTACATTCCTCTAAGTGAATCCTACCATACGGATTTTAGTGATTTTTCTTTAAAATATGAACTTCCTAATGGTTATACCATCATCACATCCTCAGACCTCGATCCGGTAAAACCTGCAGCTGAAGGTGTGGTTGATGCTAATAATATCAAAGAATTAATGGTTGTAATCTCAAAGAAACTGGACTTTGTAGTAACCAAGGTAGGCGATATCGAAATACGAGTTTGGGGAAAAAAAGAAGATCAAGCTGTGATGAATCAAGCCTTGTTAGATGCAGCTGATGCACTTCAATTTTATATTAACCATATTGGAGAATATCCTCATAAGCAACTAGATGTCATTTTGGGTGATGAATTATCTATGGAGTATCCAGGTTTGATAACCATAGCTTCGGAAACTAATATAAAGCATGATATAGCTCACGAAATTGCTCATCAATGGTTTTATGGTGTTGTAAGTAATGATCCCTTTCATGATGGATGGCTAGACGAGGGAATGGCGGAATTAAGTACCTCATTATACTTAAATGACTACACATTTTCACAAATGAATTTTAATTCTAAGGGGAGGTACTCGAATCTACCTTTATCTGAACTTGATCCAGCAGATGTTGTCTCATCTTTCTATGCTCAACCTGTCATGAGATTCAAAAAATTATTCGAGGATACGGGTATTGAGGGCACTGATTTTCTTCAAGCTTATTATTTGAAATTTAGATACAGAGAAGTGAATACCGCTGAGTTTGTAGGCTTTGTAAAAGATTACTTCAAGATGTCAGATGATTCATTTTTTTCTGGATGGATTAAGATTAAGCCATGATGGATTGGGTTTGCAAAGATAATTATGTAGATGATTGTGCGCCACGAATGCACCGAGGACGGGAAGTACCGCGTCTATGTTAGGAATAAATCTTTGGATGCTGCGGATTTTGAGCTTAAGCTCAGTAAGGCGATAAAGGGGCCTATTGTGTAGATGACACGAGGCGGAAATGAAATGGTGGAGTTTTAGCTCCTATATCCAACAAGTGATTGTGCTAACGGGACACGATAGCTCAATAAAAGACATTTAAGGTAGCTGACTTCTTGAGATCGGCTGCCTTTTCTCAAACTAACTGGCAGAATTAATGGAGAAACTTACATATGTTTTTCGTAGGGTTTCATATGCTAAGTTTGAATCGAATGCAGAAGGAAGTAAGGTGAAAGATTATGAATAGTAGGTTCCTTGAAGTATTAATATCTATAGTGCTTGGCTTTTTTTCTGGGATATTACTGAGTGGTAATGGGATACATATTGAAGAAAGTGGTATTCATATTTTACTCGGATGCATCTTCTGGATAAACGTCTTCTCATATTTAAGAATTAAATAATTGAAATTGTTAACCTAACTGGTGACAATAGCCTCCCATTTGATGCCAGAAACTTGTACTTCGTTATTCTGGGTACCTGCAGCAAATGCAATACTGTTTTGACTTGAGCTAGTAAAAAGACACATAGCAACCAATCCTAGAGCGATCGCTTTTTTCATTAATACATCACCTTTTCATTAATCTATTAATTTTATAGTACCGTGTGCTGTTATCTGTGTCCATTTGGAAATGATTTATTTATTTAGGCACGATAAAGGATGATAGCCATTAGCAGCAGCCTCTTTAGCACTGCTAAATGTTTCTTGTGTTGTTACTGCGGATTTGCAGACTGAGCGATCATAATAGTACTTTTCTCCGTTCACTGTAATGCCTGTTATAGCATGCTTTTTAATAATCCGTCTCCCCCAATGCAAAGTTGTTATAATACTTCGTCCCTACCGGTATCCCTTGAACAAAAGCCAGCACCCCAACGTAATCAACGGTGTTGTTCCACTCCTCTTGATCAATGATTGTATTTGATTTATGAGAAATTTTGCATTATTTGCCTTTATTTGAAAAGTATATAATAATATTATTAAAATTAGATTAGGAGGAATATATGTTTTGAAAAAGACACTGATATTACTGTCTGTTTTGGCATTACTTGTAATTCCAACTATAGCTTCATCTAGTAATCAAATACTTACGAATATATCCCCTATAAGCGTTGAAGTTAATAACAGCTTAACTGGATTCACTTTACTGAACTACAATAACACTGCGTATGTACCTCTTAGAAAGTTTTCCGATGCGTTAGGTGCTGATGTCGTTTATGACGAATCAAAGAAAATGATCAATATTAATAAAAATGATAGCTTTGATGAGAGAAAATCTACTCTTAGTTCAAGTACGACCGATCAAAACTTTAGTTTAACTATTTATTCAAACAGTAAAACATTTAATCAAAATAATGAGAATATGAATATCTGGGCAACATTCGAATATACTGGGGACAATGAGGTTGCAATTTATCGTGGGAATCCGGTTCTAGTATTCTCTATAGAAGGAGAAGATGGAACAATACATGAAGATATTATAGAGTTAAGTTCAAAAAAGGAGTTGTTAAACAAGAGTGACCAAATACTCTCTCTGTTTCCAAAACAAACTATTATCTCATTTAATCAAATAAATGGATCATACCCTAACGAAGAAGAATTAATTAAACATAATAAAAAGCCATGGATTCTTAAACCTGGGAAATATAACATCGGTGTTCGAGCATCGTTTAATATGATAGAAGGTGGAAAAAAGATACATAAAGAGCTAAGTTCAAAGATTGGTATTATTGTGGAACAATAAAGATTCTCACTGCTTAATAATATTATATATTCATTTATTTTCGGGCAGTGTTTGAATAATATCCAAATATGCTTTCATCGTACTCTTGATAAAATCAACATAAAGCGTCAATCATTTCTCAATACAGTGAAACAAGACAGGAAAGAATGGGGTATGGCCTGAGAAATGGACGGTCAGATTGGATTTGTTTTTTCATAATTAGATCTCCCTATAAAAACCACCGGTTCTGGTGGTTTTTCCTATCTCCGGATCAAACAATTAGTGTATGAGTATTATTGCAATTTAAAAGTCAATCATATATGGTGATATATGTAAAAAAGACAGTAGGCATCCTAAATATTAATTAAGGACAGAAAAAAGGAGATGAATTATTATGAAGAAAAAAATTGTACTATGTTTTTGTTTAACGTTAGCCATCATTTCAAGTATGTATACAAATGTTTGGGCAGTTGCGGAACAGTTCATTCTAAACAAATTTAATGTACTAATTACAGTGGATGGAAAAGTGAGGACAACGAAACTCCCAATACTAAACTATCAAGGAACAACATACGTACCACTTAAAGAACTTGGTGGGCTTCTGCAAAGAGATATTCACTGGGATGATAAAAATAAGGCAATCAATATCTCTAATTTTTTCTATATAGTCACACCTGATAATTATAATGGAGTAAATGCCGAGTTATGTGATCTCATTAACAAACACGTACATGCTATCAACAAAGGTGACGACAAGGCTTATTGGAATCTTTTCACAGAAGATGGGAAATCAAAATTTCCTACTTTCCCACGATATCAAGTAATTATTGCAGACAATATGGAATTCATTCAAGATAGTAAGGATGTTTTTCAAGCAACAGTTCATTTTGGCGTAATTGAAAACAACAAACTCCTTGCATCTGATTCGACATACTATTTTAAAAAGGTAAACGATACATGGAAGATTTCTGCTTTCAGTTTTTGATAAAAAAGAAACCCTACAATGGTAAGGTGGCTTGGCCCCTCCTTTGGTTGGATTTTCACCAACTAGGTCATGCGTTTTTTGTACAGGTTGTTTTTTGGGTTACTCGAACCACTTTATTAGTATGAACATGAGATAAAGCCTAGAAGCAAGGGGACTCTCTAGGTTACAGTGAATGGAGTAAATTCTATTCATAAGTCAAATAGGGGAGACCTATTTGTGCTCTGGACAATAAATTCGGAAATGAGGGTGTCTATGAGAATGCTACAGAGAAAATTGATCGTGAGAGCTTTGACAGCCGCCGCCGTTATAGCAATTACTTTCATGAATATAGATTACCAGCACGGCAGCCCAAACAACAACGTCGCTCTCGCTGCCTCCAAAGTGAATAGAGGTATAACCGTATTATGGAATGGCAAACCGTTGAAACTTGAGTCCGCTCCCGTTTTGCGGAAAGGCATTGTATTTTTGCCAATGAGGGAACTGTTTAGTGTCATGGGTGCAGAAATAATTTTTAATAAAGGACACATTGATGTTCATCAGGCAGATCACTATCTCGGACTGGATGTTGACAGCCTTAAGGCAAATGTGGATGGATCGAACGAAACTTTGCATGCGGCGCCATTTTATTCTGGTGGCAGAACCTATATCTCTCTCGACCTGCTATCTCAATCTTTCGGCGCTAAAGAAAAGTGGGATCCAAAATCACAGCAAGCGGATATTCGCTGGAAAGGTCCAGATATCCTGTCATTCCAGCCGGGGGTCGCCATTAATTTCCCGAAAGGCTCCGATGCCGATGAAGAAGAGGTGATCCGGCTGGTGAAGAAAGCAATGCAAGCCATTGCAGGCAAAGACAAGTCGGTTCTGCGCTCGACAATGGATGAGAATGCCGATTACCTGGATTTTCTCATCGAATCAAAGATTCAATACCGCTTCACTCAGCTGGTGCACATCGAACCTTACGACGATTCGACGGGCCGGAAAAACATCACTATAGGATTTCACACCCTGAATGCAGGAATCATTAAACACGGGAACTACATCTTTACTTCGCTCAAGAACAAACAGGGAAAATGGTATATCGCAAATATTGACTGAATGTTTGCACCGTAAAATCGGTATTGCACGGAGAACCCCTCGGCAGCTGCTCCTTGTTTTATTATAAGCTATTGGGTACTCCAATCGGATCATTGTAATTGGTTTTATTAGGGCCTGTTCTCTGAATCAGGCAAGACCATACACGAAAAGTTATTTATTCCGTCCGCAGTAACAACGCAAGAAACATTTAGCAGAAAGAGGCTGCTGCTGATGGCTCTACCATCCTTTATCGTGCCTAAATAAATAAACCTTTTCCAAATGGACACAGATAACAGCACACGGTTCTATAAAATTAATAGATTAATGAAAAGGTGATAAAATAATGAAAAAAGCGATCACTCTAGGATTAGTTGCTATGTGTCTTTTTACTAGCACATTTCAATACAATAAGGTGTTTGCTTCTGGCTCACAGAAAAATGAAGTGCAAGTTTCTAATGTAACAGAGAAAAATTTAGACACGCTTGATACAGTAGAGACAACTGTGAATAATGCATACGTAAAGTTTAAGGACATTGCTGGAAGCTGGGCCGAATCTACAATTAATCAGGCGGTATCGTTGGGGTTAGTGAAGGGGTACTTAGATGGTGGATATCATCCAAAAGACAATGTTACTCGTGCTGAATTTGCAACTATGCTTTATCGTGCAACAAGTCAAGACAAGAAAACGAACTCATCAATTTATTTTCCGGATATGTCATCTAATTGGGCAATGAATGAGGTCAACACGCTTGTTGATCTGGGATTTATTAATCCAGCAGATTATAAGAAAGGATTTGAACCTAATACTCAAATGACTAGGGCGGAAATGGTTAAGTGGATGACAAGTGGTCTTACTCACGCAAATACTGATTTTTCCACCGCCTTGAAAGATACTGCAAATACAGTCATTCCAGTCACGGAATTTTACAAAGGCGGAATACCTGCTGCACAAATTCCATACGTAGCAGTCGCATATGGAACTGGTCTCATGACTGGTATGCCGGATGGTTCTTTTAAACCAGCCGACAAAACGACTCGCGCCGAAGTAGCAACACTTCTTATTCGATATATTAATGTGGAGAAATCGAATCCTGCTGAATACTCAGATTTGACTGAAATGAGAGAGGTCGGAGCAAGAGGAACAAATATTTTCTCGATTGCGAACTACTCAGAGGATCCCAAAAGACCTTTTAACCGTATTATTGACCAACCTATCACGATGAAAAATAATAGTGGTACAATTACAATACACAAAATGATTGTAGTTAAAGTGAAAGATATCAATCACATGTCGCTTTATGGGAGAATGTTTTTTGATAAAAATCAGAAAGTACTGAACAATTATTACTACATATTTACTGACTTCACAATTGCATCTAGTAAAGATAAAATTGAAATTTTGCAATTCAAAGGCAGCACTATGATACCAAATCTTTTATACTCTGATCCGGTTGAGTCGAAAATTATCGATAAATACGGGTTAAAAACTTGGACTCCTCAAGTGAAATATCCAAAAGAATGGGTTAATCCAAAAGGAGAACGTCTGGTTGGCTATTTCACAATGCAAGTAGATTCGGACAATGATTTCTACAAGATTGTTGAATTCCAAATCGATGGTCGTCTAGCTGCTATCTTTAGAAACAAGGGGTGAGAAGCCTATTATGAAGAAGTTCAGACCTTATTTCTCAGCCTTTTTAGTTGTAACAATACTTTTCTTATCTGTGCCAAACGTATATGCCCAATAGTACCAGATATGGAAATTACTTTCATGAATATAGATTACCAGCACGGCAGCCCAAACAACAACGTCGCTCTCGCTGCCGCCAAAGTGAATAAAGGTATAACCGTATTATGGAATGGCAAACCGTTGAAACTTGAGTCCGCTCCCTTTTTGCGGAAAGGCATTGTATTTCTGCCAATAAGGGGTTTAGTGTCATGGGTGCAGAAATAATTTTTAATAAAGGACACATTGATGTTCATCAGGCAGATCACTATCTCGGACTGGATGTTGACAGCCTTAAATTTGTTAAAGTACCACAGATTCCCAGATTATTCAATTATGCCCGTTAACTTAATCCCCGCCTGTATGCTCTATTTTAATGACAAAGTGGTTCTGACTCATGATGGCTCTGCTACATCGAAATAATCATGAGATAAATAAAATTCCGCGCATTGTTAGAGGAGATTCCCATGGCCGTCCAGCTCCGTTCCATTAAAGGCCTTGGTCCGATCTTTGTCGCGGCCATCTTAGCAGGTGCAGGTGACCTTAGACAGTATGAACATGGACGTCAGTTACTGCGCAAAGCCGGTCTAAATCTCGCAGAAAGTACATCGGGGAAAAGGAAAGGACAGATCATCATCTCCAAACGAGGAGACTCCAGCCTAAGGAAATATCTATACTTAGCGACCATTCAACGGAGCCGACCAAAATGTTCGGCTGTCGTCGTTGTGCTAACGGGCAGGTTAGCGTGGTCGCTTGTCGAATATATTGTTATGGAGAACGATAGTGGAGGAGCTTGCAGTGTTGCAGTGAAGCACGGTCAGACTAGTGTATAGGAAGGGGGAGAGAAATGAATTTTGAAAAAGTGGTTCACAATACTAAGCACTTTGATGTGCTGCAGATTACTCCAGGGGTATACGCTGCAATAGCAAACGAAGGTTCTGGCGCAGTGGCAAATGCTGGCTTTATAGACTTAGGAGAATCAATTCTTGTTTTTGACTCGTTTAACACTCAACAGGCTGCATTGGAGCTTCGAAACGTCATCGGGGAACTAATTGGGAAGCCTGTATCTCATCTAATAAACAGTCACTGGCACGGAGATCATATTCGTGGCAACCAAGTGTTTCAAGATGTATCCATTGTGGCAACAGAGCTGACAAAAATCATAATGCATGAGAAGCATCCTGCAAGAATTACGGAACAGCGTTCTGGACTTGAGGGATTAGGTAACTACATCCAAAAACTTAAAGAACAAAGCGAGTCAACTGTTGATGAAGAGCAGAAGTTACAGCTGGCAGTACAAATATCCTTTCTAAAAGAAATTCAAATATCTCTACCTACTCTGGAATTAATTTTACCCAATGAAATATTTGAATCGGAATGGCATATGAAAGGAACAAGTCGAAAAGTGGAATGTCATACTCTTGGAGGCGGCCATTCCGCTTCTGATTCCTTTTTGTATGTTCCTGATGCGAGAGTTTGTTATATAGGGGACTTGGTTGCCATCAATAATCATATGTTGATTGTTGACGGAGACATACGGAAGTGGATATCCATTCTTGATAAACTAAATAGTTGGGAAATTGAATACGTCGTACCTGGTCATGGACTAGTGGGCGGAAAGGAATGGATTGCAAAATCCTTAAATTACTTGGGCCATTTACTAGAGACAGCCGAAACACTTAGAGCAAAATCATTTACGATAGACCAAATTGGTGAAGTTGATGTACCTGATAGGTATATAAATTGGTCTGCTCGTGAGGTTTACGTGAGAAATTTAAAACATTTGGTCAGTCGAGGATAATGTATTGGAAACCTCATGTCCTTGACTGAATTAAACTAACGGGACACTATAGCTTAATTAATACGTGGCTGCCGGCATGGATTGGCAGCCGCGTTGCGCTTCGCCGATCAACACCAACACTTGGTCAATCCGCTCAGAAAGCAAATTAATAAAATTAATAACAATAAATAAATCATCCATTCTTGAGCTTAAAATAGCAATGTCATAGCTGCTATTTATAGCGAAGACACCAATGTCACAGACTCGCTTTCTTGAACAGAACGATTGTATTTGCTGGTAAGGCAGGCTCCAGGGAACCTCCTATGTAATACGATTTCCTCCGCATCAAAATGTATGTTCCTTGTTGATAAAAGGTTTTAATGTTTCAACCAATAACGCAATATAATACTCGCCCTTTCCCCCGAATTGATATTCTTCATTGAAATAAACATGGAGCTGCTATCACGTGGTGTTCAATACGAAGTGCGGTAAATAGCATAGTAGATAGTATAATCGTTACTCATTTAACATCTCGTTGGAGAAGTAGCTTCATTCATCTGATTTAATCGTAACAACGGCTATTTTTAACAAGAACACCAGTTTATTTTGGCTTGACCAAAGAAGTCACTAAGTTTGTTGTTGACGACAGAGTAAAGGGTAGACTGCAAGGTTGATTCATGCAGAGAGTGCGATAACCAACTGTATGAATTGATTGGCCGCTACTACAAGGTTGTATGTTAAATCTGTTCACAAATCGGGTCACAGTTCATTCATCTAGAGAAGGTCATTTTATTTGGTGTGCGAAAATTTATGGCCCAGGTAAAGCCAAAATTCATCTCTCGTGCTCTAATTATGTAAGAGGGAAGTACTGGGTGTTATTCTTCTTATTAGTGGAGCAATGATAATCAATATGGGAAACGAACAAAATAAACAACCCAATATAGCCAAAATTAGAGATGTAACGCAAGAAGAGCTTGAATATCACAAAAAGAGAGTAGAAGTAATCGGGACTAAATACGGGAATTTTAGATATACTGCTAATGAAAATAATTTACCAACTGAAGGTATTGTTTATGATATAGACCACGTTGATAAAAATACAAAGATGATTATTCTTGATAATAAGAAATTCATCAAGGAAGTAAAGTGACCTTCTAAGCGTTAATTCCAAGATACGGACTATATTATACTAATCGTAATAGAATAAAATACTAAACTCTGGAAGCACCAGACACCTGATTAGCAGGCGTTGGTGCTTTTTTGCGTTCAGCCAATACGAGGAGGAAAAATCATGATGTTTAGAAAAACCAAAAAATTCATTGAGACCATCCAGCCAGTATTCGAATTTTCCATCAACCGTGCAAACGAACTAAAACGCCTTATTGATTGCGAGAATCAGCTGATGGTGTCCGGTGCTTTATTTGGAAGTAAAGGAGATCACTTTTGCGGTTTTTACAGACTCATATCGGACGCTAAATTTCGGTGGGTATACTCTAGCTAGGGTTTGGGGAAAGTACCGGATCTTTAAGGATGAGAATGAGATTGCTACGACTCTGACTTCAAAGGACACTTTAGCAACGGCTAAGAAATACGTTTTAATGCTAGCAGGATAGCTTCTAAGCATAATAAAAGCCAGCTTTTTAGCTGGCTTTATACGTTCTATTTTATTTCGCCGTTTTTAATTTTATCAGAGACTTTCTTTGCTTGGTCTCTAATTTCTGCTTTTTCACCTTCGCTAAGAGAATCAATTAGAGATTGAACTTCTGGAGTAACCTTAAACGTATTTGGATTCGGCAAATTTTTGTTAGTCCAATAATCTAAACCTCTTTGAATTGCTGCTTGATCTTTTGGATCATCAAAGAAAGAAGCGTACCATTTGATTGAAGATGTACCAGCGTAAATCTGAACTGCTCCAGCTGCGGATTTTAATAATAATTCACCAAAACCAGCTGCTCTACCAACATATGCATAGTGGACATTACCAAAATCTTCACCTGTAGTCACAATCCCATGAAAATAATACTTTGCAGAGTATCCATACGTTTTCTTATAATCCCAAACGCCACCTGGTTTCACGCGTTCAGCAAATTCAAATCCTGTACCAATTGGATATGTACCTTGTTGTGAATCGTTATACGCATAATAAGCCATCCAAGCTGCATTATCTCTAGTTAAACGCGAAAACTCAGTCGTCATATTGTCAATAGGCTCACTCATTGGTGTGATTTTCTCTGTAGCAAATGCCTGTGAGGAGAAAGTTAACAGCAGGAGCAGAGTCACCATTACAGAGTAAAATTTCTTTTTTTTCATCATTATAGTATTACCTCCTAGAATTTGGTACGAAAAGAATATAACATGCAATTGGATAAATTGCCATATATTTAGATAAAATGTTAATATAAAGATTACATAAAGGAGGTATTTGATGAATAGATATCAATATATTTCGACAACGTTTTGGTTATTCAGTCTGATTTTTTTCGGTTTAACTATTAATCAGCCGCCCTCTTTTGACAGACTTGAAGAGTTAATAAATATTAATGTAGTATATGTGTCTATGTTAATCTCAATCATTTCATTTATTCTTTGCATATTCGAGTTTTCTGAATGTAAAAGCAAACTAGTTGTTATTAAGGTAATAGTAGAAATGGTAGTAAATATAATCTTGATTCTTACTCTTATGTATGTTGCTTTTATAGGGGCATTGCTTGTCTAAATTAGCTACTTTAGTACGTTATGCAGGTTACATTTGCGCTGCATTTCCCTTTATCTTTGCTGGAATGTCGTTTTACGCTTGTTTCTCGCGAATGTTAAATCTGATAGATCCAAAATTCCATTTGGGAGCATATCGTACATTCCGGAAGCTAGAGTACGATTTGATTTAGGCTTTAGCCAGTTGAGCTCACGAAGCGTGCGAAACAAAAAACCACCTGCTATGCGGGTGGAGGGATCAAGGGTTTGACCAACAAGACCATTCCGATAATATTGAGATGTTCAGGCTCAATGAAAGGAATGGTCTTAGATGGCAAACAAGAACTATAGTTTAGCGCACACAAAGTGGATGTGTAAATACCACATTGTGTTCACCCCGAAGTATAGACGTAAGGAAATATATAAATCAAGTGAGAAAAGACTGATCGAAATTTTCAAACGTTTATGTAAGTATAAGGGAGTGGAAATCATAGAAGGTCATATGATGCCAGATCATGTACACATGCTGGAAGCGATACCACCCAAAATTTCAGTATCAACATTTATGGGCTATCTTAAGGGAAAAAGTGCGCTAATGATCTTTGAGAAACATGCGAATTTAAAGTATAAATATGGGAACAGGAAATTTTGGGCAGAAGGATACTATGTGAGTACGGTGGGCTTAAATGAAGCAACGGTAGCTAAGTACATTCGAGAACAAGAAGCACATGACCAAGCAATAGATAAACTGAGTGTAAAAGAGTATGAAGATCCATTCAGCGACAACAGAAATAAAAAGAAGTAACCCAGTTTAACTGGTAAGTGAAAGTGACAAATAACACTGAGCCTGAACAGAATTGAGGTCAGGCTAGCGTCTTTAGGCGCAGTTTGGCAACAGGGGGTTATACCCCAAGTGCAAACCACCCGTTGGACGGGTGGTTCTGATTTTACCTTATCTGAATGCGGAGCAGTTTTCATTTGCTAATCTCCATGAACGAATGATACTTACTTATGGTGCTAAAACATCTGAAGAGCTTCGGGATATCAAAGAGGTAATTAGAGAATCGCAAGGAGATTTACTACAAGAAGTATCGAAATTAAACGAGCGTTTAGCTGAATCAGATGAAAGGCTGGCCGAGGCAGATACAGAGCTTAAAAAGACGTACAGCATTATTGAAAAATTTGTGCATCAAGTAAAGTTTACAGAGGATGGCTATAACAATGCGATAGATATTCTGTTTAGGCTAAGATCTCTACACGCTCATTACTCATCAATTGCATTGTTTAAAAATGACTCAGATTTAGAGTTTGCGCAAAGAGAGTGATCGAGAAGGTGGAGATAATTCGGATGCACAAAATTCACAACATTAAACAAAATGTCCGTTTTGTAGAAAGATTGAATGGGAACAAATGTTTTGATATAATAGGTTTACTAAACGAAAATTTAGTCCCCGCTTAATATCGGATCGATAACAACAACTATGTAGAATCAGGAGTTGATTACTTTTCTTATGAAGAAAATCTTACTTTCTAATAAGGAATTCCCACAGCAATATGGTGAAATAAAAAATCTGAGTGGAAAACCTCTCCACTATGCCCACAGCCAGTGGCAGACAGGCCAGCGCCCGGAGGAGGAAGCCGGGTTTTTCTAAATGATCGGCAGAGAAGGAGTGAGTGACGTTAGAGCCTTGCATGGAGAAATTGAAGAAATTGAGTAATATGCAAGACGGGCTGGCGCCTGTACGATGACACAGGAAGGACGCACTGAGATTTTGAGGCCATTCAATAGAAAAAGCTGGCACAACTACTCTCACCAGCTGTTTGTTATTTCTTAATGTGTTCAAATCTTCCGGTTAATTATTGCCTCTTGTTTAGAAAGTATAAACAATTAATGATAACTATTTAATAGTTATTTTAATTTCCGATGATAGAATGGGGTCATTAATTGGACCGTTTTTAGAATCAACACTGAATTGACTCGATACTCTTATTTTATATGTGCCTTTTGGTAGCATTGAAGGTCTTGGTGTATTATCTAAATAATAATATGGATCTTCTACTTTATTTTTATTCATTAAATAAAGTTCTGAGAGTTTAGATGGATAAAGATACAAAAAATCACTATTAGGTCTTAACGTTCCTACAACTTTTTTTAATGTTACTATCTCCGATTCTGTATATGCTTCTTCATCAGTAATAGAATATGCCAACTCTTGACCACCAGATATAATGTCGATATCTTTATCTCCCCTGTAAATCAAAGTACTCCATACTTTTAATGGCTCACCATATGAATATGTGGTTTTTTCTGTTGATAAACGAAGTTCAAAATCTTGTTGTACTGTGGATGTATTTTCTTCAGATTTGGAATAATAACTAAGATTATTATCAATATAAAGATTCTTTGATTTAGGATCGTAACTTGCATTAGCGTTCATGTAGTTTCCAATAAACCTCAATGGGACATATACACGATTATTATAATTTAGTATAGAGGGAATACCTTGCTCAGAAGAAATAAGCTTGTTGTTTATAACAATATTAGATTTAAAAAGGACAGCTCTAATTAAAGAATCCATTGCTTGAATATTATTAGAATTAAATGAAATAACAGATATAACAAAAATAACTAAAAAAATATAAAATTTCCTTTTCAATCTAGCAACTCCTTTTTTTCTATAAATTGTATCTCAATTTAATATAAAACACAATCATTTATCTCTAAAATATTCTTTAAAATCCAAATATTTACTTTATTTGATTTTATATGATACTATCAATAATGTAAATATTTACCTGATAAAGGTATTTATACATTATTTTAGAATGGAGATGAAATAAGTGTTATCAAAAAAGAAGTTTTTAACATTGTCACTTATTTGTTCACTGGCTTTATCCTCATTTAGTATTGTAGCAAGTGCTGAATCAACAGAATCAAGTAACTCATCTTATTCTGTTTATGACATGAAAAAAGAGGAGGATTTTAGAAAAGCATATGGTTTCCCATTAAGCACTGAAAAAAAATTACTTAACTCGAATAATGAAAGCTATCAAAAATTTGGTGTTCGTTTAACTGACGAAGAGTTTGAAACATTGAAGGAGAGAGATAAAACAATTCTTGATGCAAGGAAGAAACAAAAAGAAATAATGGAATTGTATGGAGCTTCTATTGGTGGAATCTATTATGATCACTTGAAAGATAATGGCGTTCTACGAATTGGTATTGTAAACAATACTGATTTTGAAAATACGAAAAACGGTATAGTTAACATTTTATCTCCTGAGGATACGATTGAATTCTATCCAGTTGAGCGTTCGAAATTTGCTTTAGAGCAACTTCAGCTTGAAATTTCTAATTATTTAATTTCTTCTCCACTTAACTACGAATTTTCGTCTAGTGATTTATCTTTACCAGGAAACAAAGTAATAATCACTTTGAAGAATATTACACCAAAGCAATCTGACGATATTAACCAAAAATATGGTCAGTATATTACACTTGAGGAAACAGAATCTGGATTAACTGCAGCTGAGACTGAGGGAGGAGCTGGAATCACTAATAACAGCGACTACGGAGGTTGTTCAAATGGGTTTTCTGCTTATTCAGGATCATCATATTACCTTATTACTGCTGGTCACTGTGGAGATGTCGGTGACACTTTCAACGAAGGTAATACATACCTAGGCCAAGTTACACAAAACCTTTTCGTCGCAGGCCCGACTGCTACAGATGCACTGAAAATTTCAACATCCGATTCCAAAATCTCATATAATATTCAAGGAGTTAATGCAACTATTACGGGATATGAAACTTCTGATCTTGAAGTGATTGGGGAAACAATTTGTAAAAAAGGTACTGTCACTGGTTTAACTTGCGGACAACTACAATCAACAACAAAACTGTATAGTTTATTAGATTATCCCGATATTCTAATGACAGGCGGAAGACAATTTAATGGTTACTCAAAAGCCGGTGATAGTGGCGGAACTATTTTCAGTTATTGGGATCAAGGTCTTGGAAGGGCTCTTGTCAGTGGTATCCTATCAGGAAGAGATCAAGCGGGTACGTATATAATTTATGCACCGGCTTCGAAAATATTATCAAATCTTGGAGTTCAGTTATATGAATGGTGATATATGCTAATTTTAAAACAATACCTATTTTTGTAATTAACCACCGTATGTGAGACAGGGATCAAAACACCTTGGAAGTATGATGCCAGTCGTCGAAACTCAATCGGCGACTGGTTATTTTGTTTTGACTAGGTCAGTAACATAGATTAGGTAGAAATCATCCATATTTGCATCCGAAACGTTGGTAGCACTGACAACCTGTGGGCTATGAAGCCATCGCATCAAGAAAAGAATGAGCTTTTTGGAATGATCCAACGGCTAAGTGGGCTATGAATGATACAATAGCTTAGGATTGTAGATTAAGTTATTAAAATCAAAATATTACGATTTCATTAAAATCAAAGTTATTAAATCTATTAAGAGAAGAAACAATGTGATTGTGACACAACAAGCCACCATACGAATATAGATATATCAATAGATAAGACTGATTTAGTGACATATGTACAAAATAACAGTTGTAAATATGAAATTACATCATCGTTAAGCTATGGCACCAATGACTAGAAGTAGAGCGTTAACTGATGGAACACCTTCAGATTTAAGTCCCGAATATATTATATGGACAACGTGCTTTTTTTTTCGCTAGGTAGGTCTAATTAATAGATAAGACTGATTTAGTGACATATGTACAAAATACAACTTTTGTGCAGTAGTACGTTAAAGTGATAAATATAAAGCCTTGCATCCACTTCTTAATAATTCGATCTTTGTCATGAATGTTAAGCTGTTTTGTAATTTTAGGATAGCTCCAACCTTCTTCAAGACGTAACCTTAATGCCTCTAGTTTTAATGACTCCGGATAATATTTAAACTTCTGTCCTTTTACTGCCATAAAAATGCACCCCCTAGAATTTCATCGGATAAACCAGGGGTTTATTCCAATGTCTATTCTAAGGGGTGCACTTCACATGATAACATAAGGTCTTTTTTGAGTGTCTACTTAGGGGATAATACAATCTTGACCAATTATTCACACGTGGTCTTTTTTTGAAATTTATTTTCCAGTAAATGGTTCACCTCTCGCCAACAATGTAAGTTCATCGTACAAATGTGTTCTTTGTCAACTAGAACTATGAGGCCCTTTTATTCATTTTACATGTAGTTTCAACAATAAAAACTTGCAGATGATACTTAGAGAATTAATCAACACATCGTTAGAAAACTCATGACCTTCATTTTCTATTCTATAATAGATATGCTTCTTTCTATTAAGCCGTAACCATTCCACAAGCTGATCCGATTCTTCAACTGATACTCGAGTGTCTTGAACTCCGTGAAAAAGCTGTATTGCACAATCAATATTATGTATATGCGAAATAGGAGACCTCTCTTTTAAAAATTCTAAGTCTTCAATAGGATCACCCAGCCAATGTTTAATAATTGGCTTCCAGTGAAATGGAACATTCCTTGCGAATTTAATTAAGTCACTTGGTGCATTAATTACTGACGCGCATGCCCATTTAATAGGTAACCTTGTAATAGCACTTAGAGCGACAAAGCCACCGTAACTATGCCCAAATACCCCTATATTGATATTTTTATTACCTAAGGTAATGGTTTTTACAAGCAAATCAATATCTGCAATGTCCTTTCCTCCCCAGTCTCGATAAATCAAGCTTTGAACGCCAAAGGGGAAATGGCTTCGAAATGAACAATTTGGGGTTTTTGTCCTAACTAAATTCCAAACATCAACTGAACATAACATTTCAATCAAGTTTATAGAATCAGATCGTTGACTTCGAGCCAACTGGACGTGGCGGACGTTCTACTTACAAGTTTTATCCAAAATTCTGTTCACCGAACAATGAGTCCTACCAGCCGAAACAGTGGATGTCAGTTTGGATCTACTCATTTCCACAACCAAATTGATGTAAATCCCATCAGGATTATATGTCGCCATGTATTCTTTCTATTTGCTTTTCTGCTTAGTTGCGTCCCGTATCCAACAGCGCCCTCTTTATCGATCGATACATGTTCTTGTCCCTCTACTGACATAAAATGAGACCAACCAAGTTTAAAGTTTTGGTTGGTCTCAAATAATAATTTGTAATAACTCAAGGATGCTCTCTTGTTTCTGAATATTGATCAACAATTAAATCGGCTTTATCTTCAGCTTCTTCTTCAAGAAATGGTTTATCATTAATCCACTGTTGGTAGTGGATCAATTCATGTGCAAAAGAAACAAGATAAGAAGCTAAAGCGTTGTCTCTACCACGTTGTGAATCTAATTCTTCAAAATCTCCAGTCGCAATTCGAATATAAGGCTCATCACTTTTATTAAATGGTGCAAAAAATGATGCTGAAACTTTTTCTTTTGATTTAGTTATTATATAGCAATTATTTTTCAAATAAACTACAACTCTAATAGGAAACTCCATATTACCCCTAATCCAACTTGCAAACTCTAAGCATGCTCTTCTTACTTCTGGATTTACACCTGGCAGACTTCGTACCCTTAAACCAGTTCTATTTTTCTTATTATCCACGACGATCGTAACCCCCTATGACTTAATATTTACTATGTCCTTTTCTTGAAGGAGTGTGTTTCTTCATCGGTCTATTCGTGTTTTTATTAGGATTAGACTTCCAATTTTTGCTACTCTTTTTCCCTTCGTTGACCTCCCTGCCCTGTTTTTTTCTATTCGCTCTACCGATTGGTTCATTATCAGAACTTTGATTGTTTTTAACGTATTGATAAGCAGCTTTAATTCCGTATCCAACAGCTATACCAGCAGCTACTGCTGCTGTAACACCAAGAGCTACTTCACCTACCCCAGGTATAAAAAAGACAGCTGCAGCCCATGCAAAATTTCCATCTGGATCCACATTATTTACAGGGTCATTATTTCCATAAACATATAAGTTCGCATTTAATGGTTCAACTGCATCTTGGCTGAGAAACCGTCCATCTACGGGATCATAATAGCGGTTAATCAGATAGTACAAACCAACTTCATTATCGAAATAATAACCACTATAAGTAAATGGATTATAAAGCGTACCTGTTTTGCTTATTAAGTTACCCCACGGATCATATGAATAGGTAGCCACAATGCTACCGCTTGAATCCGTAAGACCTACTACATTCCCGTGTGCATCATAATTATAATAATAAGTATTTCCATTTTGGGACTGACTAACACGTCTTCCTAATGAGTCATAAGAATAAGTGATGGTCGAATTTGTCAAAACATTAGTTTCAGCAATAAGTGCACCTATTGTGTCATCATATTGATATTGATACTGACTTTGAATAGCCCCTGCATTATTTTGAGCAATTTTTTGTATTCTTTGTCCTTTCGCATTATAGAAGAAGCTAACTGTACTACCATCCAAATTTGTTATTTTTGTAACCTTTCCATCAGTATTCCATTCATAATGAGTGCTACCATTATCGGTTAGCTCTCCTTTTGTATTATAAACGTAATTTTCGCTTCCGTCGGATCCACTTCGACTTGTTAACTGATTCAAATTATTATAGATATAGCTTGTAGATCCGCTTGGGGATGTTTTTGTTAGCCGATTTCCTACAGCATCATACGTATAACTGGTGGTTCCCGTACTATCTGTATATTCTTTCAACCTCTCTGCTTCGTCATATGAATAACTAACTGTCACATTATTCTTATCCGTAACAGATGTTATTCGCCCATTATCATCTAAACTATAAGAATAATCGAATATTGTAGTAGAACCTTTTGTAACTTGAAGGCCTGTTAATCGATTTGCCTTATCATAGGACATTGATTGTAGAATACCATCTGCTCCGGTTCGTTGAATAGAAGTTATTCTTCCATTCAAATCATAACCATAATCCTCAATCACATTCGATGTTGCACTATCTTTTACTTGTTTTAATTGATTCGATGCATCATACGTAAATTGAAGACCTCTTCCCCACTGAACTTGTGGAGACCATGCCGTGAGGTTTTGATTATTATCGTATTGATAGTTTATTTGTTGCGCTGATTGCACTGTTTGTGACTGAATATCATTTGTTGCTGTATGGTTGTAATCAGTATTATTTGTAACTCCATCAACAGTATCTATTACGTTTTGAATATTACCATTGGCATCATAAGAAGGAGTGTACACAAGCTCAGGAGTAGCAGTTGGCGAGACTTTCTCATCCATATTCTTCATTTCATCAACCCAATTATACTGATAATCGGTCACGTGGCCATTTGGTTCAGTTACTTTTGTTAAGTTATCTGCCGAGTCATATTCCATAATAGTTGAATGATTTGCGTCGTCGACCAAAGAGACTTGGTTAATTCCATTTGTATCATACCCATAATATGTTTTGTGGTTATTCGCATCTGTCGTAGAAGTGCGGTTTCCATAAGCATCATAGGTATACGTTGTTTTCTGCAATGATGGATTTGTTATTGTCAACAAATCGCCCACATTATTATAGTCATAAGTAGTTAGATGATTTAAGGCGTCTGTATAACTTGTAATATTGCTAAAGTCATCATAGGTAGACATTTCTTTATGGTTTTCAGCATCTGTTGTACTTGTCACATTTCCATTACTATCATACGTATTCACTGTAGTATTGTTTGATGGGTCTATAATTTGCAATGGATTATAATTTCCATCCATAGTAAATGTTGTCGATCTCAATAGAGGATCGGTTATTTTGGTTACAACATAATTGGAATTGGAACTATAGGTTGTTTTATTCCCATTGCGATCTGTTGCAGTCGAAAGATAGTTAGTTAAATCATAATTATAAGTTGTACCAGGTCTTGTGGAAAGGTCGGCATTTACACCATCACCAGAAGGTTCCTGAACTTTTTGTAATACATCCGCATTGTAAGTGAAATCGGTTTTTCGACCTTTAGGGTCGATTATAGTAACCAAATGATGATTAGTGTCGTAAATAAATTGAGTTCGACGATAATTATTAGCATCTACATAGACATCCACAGTAGATAAGTTTCCAGATGCATCATACCCATAATTAATTATTCGACCAGCGAAATCCATAATTTGCGAGATACGTCCAGAGCTGTAATACGTTAAGGTTGCCTGACGCCCAGTCGGATCTGTAATACTTACTAATTGATTTGAAGTATTATATCCATAGGTAATTTGATTACCGTGACGATCCACTTCATTCTGGAGATTACCAATATAAACGTCACTTTTATCATTGTATATTTTATTGAAATGCAGCCTTAATCCGTTTTTATAAGTAAGATCATAACCTGTTATATATCCGTTGCCATCAACGGTACGAATTAATTTAAGGTACGTACCAGGGGGAGCAGTATATGTTCCTGTCGACGAATTGAAAGTAAATTCATGCGTCGTACCATCGCTATCGGTGTACAACGCTTTACTTCGATCTATTCTTTCTACTATAGTTTGAGCCCCTGTGTAGGACCATCCATACCCCATTGGAGAATCATTTACGGACTTTGAATTGTAGAAACGAGTAAAATCGATCCCCATTCCTCCGCGTCCTTTTAAATCCATATCTGTATACCGGACAATATTATTTCCGGTAGTCATGTTGGTATAACTCTGACCACCCACTAAATTATGTGTGTCATATGTCCAAAAGTTCTCTAGTCCAAGCCTACTTCCAGGGTAATAGGTGACTGCTAACATTGGTAGATATGCAGTATCAACTGAATTATCACTTGAAATGAACTTTTTATAGGTATTTGTCGTTTCTGAGTTACTTTTTAACAATACGCCATTATTACCTGATGAGATCCACTTATTGATCAAATTAGTCAGATCCCATTTGTAATTTACACCAAGGTCAGTAAGGTAGCTGATGTCTGGGTAAGTGTCAGTTGGTGTAGAAACATAATCCCCACCTTTATTTGTCCACGCTGTTGTTGAATCAGCATTATTCCAAGTTGCATTGGTTTCGGACCAAGGCTTGTTTACTTCATGTGCTTCAATACCAATTTCGGTATTATTAGATACGCTGGCTAGCCACAAATTAAGTTTTGCACTTAAAATATTTGCTCCAGCAGGAATCGCAGATAAATTGAATTTTAGCAGAGAACGAATGACGTTAGTCTGGTTAATATCTTTATACAATCCAACTCCAATCGTTGATTCAGTTCCAGCAGTTTGTGTAGGGAAGTAACTGCGAATATTTGTGTCATTTCCAGCAGTTGCGTCAGGCTTAATCATAATAATTGTAGGATCTATGGTAACTGGGTATTTCCGTTGTGGATCATCCAGCCATGTACGATCCGGAAGTATGTCTACATAATAATTCGAACCTCGTTTGACCAAGTTCATTTTAACGTCATATGAGCGAGAACCCTCTGGGACATCATCAATATCCGAATTTTTAGAATATCCATCGGGAACTTTTGAATCATACATGTATGGTTTTTCTATATAAAATTCAGATTTATTAGTCTTGGTATTTATTATGTCAATTCGGTCATCTTGACCTTTTACCAATTTAAGTCCTTTAACGTTAAATTTAAAAGAATATTTTACAGGGGATGAGTTTAGAGGCTTTTGTTGAAGAATAATATCTTCTTTTACTTTTCGATCTCCAACGGTATAACGTAAATCTGTTTTGTCATAGATTCCATTGTAGGACAGCTTGTTTTTTGAATAATTTGCATTGACGGCTAGTTGATTCGTTACAAAATCATTTGGAACGACATTTGAGATGTTTACTGGATCCATCGATATAGACATACCTTTTATATCTACTTTTACGAGATTACTTGACTTACTATTCTTTTGGAATTGTACCTTGAAATCATTAGCCTTGTTTTCAAGAACATTGTCAGTAGAGTTGTTAATCAAGTTATCATCAATAGGCATCCATTGATTTGAGCTTTTATAATGAATTGGGTCTTGATAAATCTCAGTTGTAAACGTTCCATCAGAATTTAAAAATGTTTTGGAGTTTTCTGTTCTTTGGTTCTCTAATTCTGTTTTATTTTTATTTTTTGTAAATTTTGCTCCCTCACTTAAATTCTCGGACTGCTTTGCATCAACAACTGAATTATTGAAATGTGACGGCAAAAAAGTACAAACGATTGCAACGATGATTGTTAATATTAATGATTTTCTTAAAAGACTATATCGTTGACCCAATATGAAATTCACTTTCATTCCTCCGTAAACTCAATCTAAAATTTGTGCAAGTAAAATCGTATAAGAAAAAAGGCAACCTAAGTAAATTCTATTGTTATCTCACACTCACCTCACCGTATAATAGTATTCAAGACCAGCCATAACCCAATAATTGTAATAGAAGGATCTAAAAGTCTTTAATGAGTATAAATCTTAATCAGAAAATAGTTAAGATTATAAATTTTCCCAATAATACTAGGGATTGACGGTCGTCCAACGAAGCAGGCCGCGGAAACTTTGTCTACATCCGAACCATGACCTCTGCAGTTTAAGTTTTATTCTTGTAAATATGCTCGTATGGAGCAGAATAGAAAGAACACTTGACATTTGGAAAAGCCACAAATAAATAGAAGGTACATTTTATAGGATTTTACTTCAAAATTACAGGTTGTTTCCCAAAAAATACACCACAAAACCTAAGTTTCGTTATTTGTCACTTAGCGAATGTGCCGATGCTTCCATCTTGCGTACCCTATAGATCTATTTTACTTATTCCTTACTGATATGGACCCGCTGTCATAGGACACTTCACATGATTACAGTTAAACTAAGTTCGTATGCACAATTCTGTTTTCTAGAGTTATAAGAAGAGGCTTGCCTTTTCACGGAATAAGCAAGGAATCAGAGACAATATTTACAGGAGAGTATGCTTTTGGGACGTTTCATTATTCAGGCTTCTCCCTTCTCTACAAGTCATACAACCCCCATTTGCTCGAAAACGGACAATTTCCACTATTGAACTCCCATTTTTTTATTTAGGTTCATTTGCAACTTAACAACGTGACAATGTAGGTAACTTTGTGTAAATAACAATAATGTAGGGACTTTTGTGCATTTATCTTTGACACAAATGTTTCTACAAAAAAAAAAAGAAAAGCCCGATTAACAAGCTTTTCTCGAATAAGTTATTTAGGCCCATTTGTGTCATTAGACATATAATGTTACACGTTATATTTAGCAAATAAGTTGACTATAAAATGATGTACTTCACATTGCTGACTGACTATAGTCTACAAATCGCTTAAGCTTATACCCATCTTCAATAAGCTTAATTGAAGTGTACCCTTCCTTCATCGATTATGATTGAATTAGGTGCATTATTTGTGTCTAATGAAGAATCAACAGGACAACTTTAATCTCCGAAAATGAAGAACTTTTTCGTTGCCCGATATGTTCGCAACCCATGGGAATGGTTCATTTATAGAATTGCTAACACTTGAAAGTTCAGTGCATGAGGTTCATCGTAGCAGATCTGCGCTAAACAATAATAAAAAAGGGTTGCAATTCGGAAGTTCCGTTTGTAAACCCTAAGTGATGCAGCAGCAGTAGCTGCTGGTATAGCTGTTGGATACGGAATTCCGCGCTAGGGTATTCGCCGAGCTGCTGGACGGTGTTTCTACGAAGAATTTTATCAGACCTACTCCTCGACAGCAAAACAAGGTAATGTTCGCTGCCGGGATCAAGCGCTGACTAACTTGTGTGTTCTTTCTTTGCCTGACGATATACAAATGCAAACTGCATAGCCAGATGCCGATTCATCGGCTCGCCGTGGAAGCGATCGTAAACAGGGTCATCCTGCAGGTCGCCAAATACCTTCTTCAGAGCAATGAATATGGCATCAATGTCTACAGTTCGAAGGAAGAAGACGGAAAAAAACAATGGGTACTGATTTTACTGAAGTGCCTTTATCATTAAATATTGGTGAACCATTCAGCACCCATAAATCCAATTGAAGAAGCAGCATAAACAGTGTAACTATTACCACCGGAAACATTCCATGAGATTTTATCGCTCGCTTCTGTGTGACTCTGAGGTTGGTCAGCTGCAAATGCTTGGTTTCCAAACAGTATTGCAGAAAGCGACTGGGCCAATACTGCTGCAACGTGATTGTGCCAATGGAAAATTATCAGAGAGTCAAATTACACTCTGATAGTAAAACGAGCCTCTAGAGGGATTCTAGTGGCTCGTTTTATAAAATAATTCAGAAGTCTGAAGATTAGAAATACTTACTCTTTCTGCAGAACACCTAGGACGCTAGCCGGGTTCCGTACAGTTCAAACACTTCCAAGGAAGCTTGCTGAAGATCGCTCCGCGCCGCCGGTCCGCATCCAGGAGTGCAGACATAGGAATGTTTGCAATTGGATCATCTGCTTCCAATTTCGAAGCAACCCCTTCATTTTCGTCTAATCCTTTAACCTCTTTGCATCATTGAGGTGTGAATTGAGAATACGATCGCAGATTTGCTTTTAGCGGTTTTTTCGGTGTTAGAGCAAGAATTATCTAGCCGTGCTGATCAATGAATGTATCAACACTATTCATACCAGAACCATCGAGGTAACCCACGAGCTCCATATATAGATCTAAATAGTCGTTTTTCCTTTTCATCCGCCTTATATAACCGTCCATTTCCTTCATAGCGCCATACTGGTTTCCATCATACGACCACTCATATGCAGCAAGAAACAACTTTCTGCGAAGTTGCATTCCACTTGCTTTATCGAACAATTCAAGCAAACGTTCTGTCACCGTAGTGCATTTCTTGAAGTCCCAATATGGTTGTTGCCGAAAGGATGCGAACAAGTCCATGTAGATGTCATAAAATAGCCCAAGAGATTGATCGTCTTGGTGAGGAATGTGTTCTATAACACTAGCTGTTCCACTATGTAAAACTTCAAAAACCCTAGGAGACTTCCGTTGGCTAAAGTTGCGACCAGCTCAGTCATGCCGATCTGAGAGCCATTGTACTTTGTGATGGAATCTTCTATTGATAACTTGGAAGAAATCAGGCTTAAGCGCATTCGATTGAAGATCTCCATGTTAAGTGCTTCAACCTGGGACTGCAGCTCGGTCAAAAGGACAAGCCCTCGATACCGCAGGCCATCAAAATTGGTGATCGTCCCGACTGGCGGATGTTCTTTCTTCTCCATAAAGTAGATCACACGGCCAAGTGCAAAGATATCATAGTGAAATGTAGGCTCCTCCTTCCCCTCCTTATGCAGATCGCACATATACCGCATAGAACCCATCAATTCCTGACTATATGCACTTGTTTTGATGAAGTTATTCACCAGTGGCTTACATACACCTAGATCCGATATCTTCGGCACACCGCTAACCATAAGCACATTCGCCGGTTTTAGATCCCGATGAATGATCTGATTCTCATGTTCATGCAAGCACGCGAGGCCCGAAGCAATTCCATCGATAATTCGGTCAACTTCTTCATCTGAAAGCTCATTTTTAGAACGTATTCCTCCAAATCACAGTCAGCTTTCTCCATGATGTATGAAGCTCCCTCGATTTCATATACCCGAATAATATTTGGATGACTAATGCTCTTAAGAATCTCGTACTCCCTCTGGAACCGCGCCAAGTTCTTCTCGGTGAACTGCTCCTCCTTTAGTTCTTTCTTCACGCAATCGATTCCTTGATGTTGAATTGGTGTAACATTTGAATACGTACCATTCTTTGTCCAATTTCTCACGATGTATCCGCCTCTCTTTGTTGCGACTGGTTTAAGACCGATTTCTGCACAAATTAACAGTGGCCATGTTATGCCAATTTCTGATTGTTTATCTTCATCATCGGCCCTACGAATAAAAAACGTTAATAGCTCTTGCCAATGCTCTACCATATCCATGCCTACTAATTTGCATCGGATTTTTTGATCGGAATAAGCATCTAACAGAACATCTAGCATCAGGAATGACCGCACCTAAATAAAAAACCGCCTTCTAAAGGCGGTGACATTTGGGTCCCTGGCTGTCTTGCTATTGATATTGTGCTCCCAGTTACACCAACCCTCCAGAAGCAACCAGGGACATGATAATAACGATTATGCACATTGGCACCAACCCTTTCGTAATGACAAGCGGAAGCAGTATAGCGATAACGGTGCTCTGTAAACCTGATAGAAGGTTATTTAGCACGACATTCTCACTTAGCTGAATCGAGATTTTGGAGAGTACAGGGCTCGAACCCATTCCTTTAACAATCATGATTAGAAAATATATTTTATATGGAAGTTAATTCCTTGTCAATATCAAGTGTCGTACGTCCTTATCCCTTCTTAACCTTACGATCTTGGGATTCGAGTGAAGTGATCCATTTTAACTAACCCCCAAAATGTCTTTGAAAAAAATATCTTTGAATCCATTGGTTATCTTAAGTCGAATCATCTTCTGGTGCTGATCCATTTGTATTACAATCCCAGAAATATCCGTATTCTTATGTGGGTTGAATATAATCAAATTGATTTCGGTTTCGTAGGTGTAGGAGTCACCTATCGCGGCTACGATCTGTTCTACCTCCTGCTGATCTAAATCCTCTCTCTCATGTTTCTAACGCTCTTCTGCACGTTCTCTAATAGCCTCACGGTGTTGTGGTAGTGTTAACCTGTTTGATTCCCAAAACCATTATTAGTAAGTTTCTTGCTCACTTATAATGACCTCCTATTCGTTTTGATCGATCTAACGCTTGACCTGCATTTGTAAGTGAAGATGCACGCACTATTGCCGTACTCCCAAATCGATCTTTAATTTGATCTGTAACTTTATCAATGGCCCGAGCTTTCGGCTGATCCTCAAACAATGTTAATTGATACGTCTGATCATCTGTAAGGGCGCTCAGCATTACTCCGGCACGGCGAACAGGCATCTTATCCCAGTATTTATAAAATATCGTTTTAACTGCATCAAATACTTTATTCGTATTGTTTGTGGGATCTGACATCTTCATTTGCCGAGAGAATCCAGTCGGTGATTCATAAGGGCTGCACATGCAGCTGACAGTTACAACTGATCCCATATAACCTTTTTTTCGACAATCACGACATACTTCCTCCGTAAGCTCCCTTAAAATAACGTTCACTTCTGTTGAGTCAGAATAGTCTCTGGGTAAAGTCATCATATGCCCCACCGACTTCGGAGCAGCGTTGAAAGTACCTGGTGTTACCTGACTATTATCTAACCCATTAGCTGTACGCCACATAACCTCTGCATGAATGTCAGATTGCTTTCCAAAGCGGGCTCGAAACTTATCTTTGAGTACAGGGAGTGGCGTACGTGCAACGTCACCTATCGTTGTCATACCTAGCTTTGCAAAGTGTGCAGTCATCCTGGAACCTACACCAAACATTTTATCAACTGGTTGTGGCCAAAGTACTCGTTCAACATCTTCTTGATTAAGTACAAATATTCCGGTTTTATTTTTCTTGGCCCAGATATCCGTAGCTATTTTCGAGAGCATCTTATTTGAAGAAATTCCAATCCGAACACGTACTCCTGTTTGTTCCATTACCTTCCGTTGTATTGCTTGAGCGATATAGATAGGGTCTCCGCCGAACAGTTTTAGAGATCCAGACAAATCTAAAAATTGTTCATCTACACTAAAGGGTTCTACAAGGTCAGTAAATCTTTCGTATATGTCAGTAATTTCTAGTGAAACATCGATATAACGTTGCATCCTTGGGCGCATGATAACAAGATTCGGACATTTCCGTAACGCTTCCCCTAGACGTTCTGCAGTAGATACACCATAACTTTTGGCAATTGGGCAAGCCGCTAGTATAATTCCAGACCTACGTTCTGGATTACCCGCAACTGCAAGAGGTTTATTTTTATATTGGGGATGGTCCGCTTTTTCAACACTTGCGTAAAAGCTTTCGCAGTCAGCAAGAAATATGACTTTATTCATAATAATTAACACAACCCTTCATAAACTAATGGGGTAAAAAGCAATGCAATATTTAGACAATCGTATCAACTGGAACATTTGTTCTTATATTATAGGACAAATGGAAACAGTTATGCAAAGTATTTTTAAAGCAGTTTCGATATGCTGCCCCATTACCCCGCACGAAACAGGAATCAGCTCCGTCCAGTTATTAACGAAGCAGCTCTGCATAAACTAGTCGCGCTGTACAGACGGGCACAAAACGTTCAGTACCCGACACTTTGTTAAAAAAATACATCAAACAAAAAAAAAATCATATAATAATCTTGAAAATGTGCTGAAGAGGGGTCTTTTTCGTAACTCTGAAATGGGACCACCTGACCATCTTTTCAATTTATTACTATACTTCTAAATATAAAAAAATCCCCTTCTTTAAGAGGAGATTTCATTATTTCATAACTAATTTATATACTCTTCTATTGCTTGATTAATAGCTTCATCAAAGCTATCGATCTGATTTTTTTTTGCAAATTCTAGAATAAGATCTATGCATTTTGAAGAAAGATTAACATTCATTTTTTGATACTTTGTACGAAGAACTATTTTACCGTTAAATACAACATCCCCTGAGATTAGAAACAATCTCAATATTTCGAAATCGGTTTTTGTTCCTTTTACAAGACCACTTCTCGCCCTAACTTTATAAACAGTATTAAATTTATACACTTTGACATTATTAACTCCAAGCTCTCGTATCAAGGTATTAATTGACTTCATAAAGAACAAAAAATTTTCATCTAATGAACAACATTTAAACAAAATTACTCCAGGATCTTTGTTATATTTAACTTCTTTAGGACGTTTCACATTCTCTTTTATGACCAATTTTTCAGGGATATGATGTTCTCCATTAATCCAGAGTTCAACTGGCTCGACTTGAATCACAAACGCATTTCCATAATCCGTACAGATCTCATCAAATAGAATTAACCCATTTGCATAAACTTCAACTGATTTTCCTTGTTCTTTTTTCCGCTTTATCCTTTGAGCATTCTTCTTATAGTGGTTTAATTCATCAATACGAAACATGCGTCGCTTCTGTTTCCCATAGTCTACTAATTCACTATTTATATTCCCTGTCCTGGCTTCATTGTTTAAATGGGATATTGAAACATTTAGCATATGTGCAGCTTCTCTTAAAGGAACCTTATCTCTGTACCATTCTTTAAATCGAGTTACTTCATTGAGTTGAAAAACTATGTCATCATTTTCCGACTTAGAAGGATTTATATACAAATTTTTAATCCATGAGTCAACATCCGACTCGAATACTTGCATTGCTTCCGCAAGTTCTCTCTTCGTATAAGTCCTCTTCATCCTCTGTTTTCAAGCCTCCTTTCCCAAAAAATCTAACAATATTATTCGAAAAGTTAAATGTAAATCCTACTTTATAACTATTTTCCTTAAATTGTAACAAAGAAAACTATTTACCTTCAAGCAATTAAATTTATATCTTCAATATAGTATTGTTTTGAAACAGAATGCTCATCATATCCCTCAACAATAGTGAACTTATATTTTTTATTTGAACCTTCTATTAAATATATATTAATAGTACAATCAAAACGATTTCTCATTTGTTGAGGTAACTTTAGGTCAAAAGACTTTAACTTTGTTGGCTCAAATAATCGAACAAAATTTTGTATGGATTCCTCTGGTGAACCACCCCCACTATCAATAATATCTAACATGTAATTTGGTTCGATAAAATAACTTGCAAATTCTAAATCATTATTATTTATAGCCTCTATAAAATTTGTAATTACTTCTCTAATAGTTTCTGGCCGAGATAATTCCCCTACGAGAGGACCTTCTTCATCAGTTTGAATTGATGAAGAGATTTTTACGTCTTTTGTATCATACATCCTCGGAATTAATATGATTCCCATTATAATTAATATCCATGCAACACTAATGTAAAATAATATTTTTTTCATATTTTATCTTGCCCCCTTCAGATACAGCAGAGGGTCAAATACTTTTGATCCACTTCTTACTTCAAAATGCAAATGTATTCCGGTAGAGTTCCCAGTTGTCCCCATAGTCCCTATAACTTGGCCTTGTTTAACTAAATCACCTTTCTTAAATTTTAAACTTCCTGTACTCATATGTGCATATTGAGAAATCAAACCATTTGAATGTATTATTTGTACTTCGTTCCCATAACCATTATTTGTATTGGAAGATTTCAAGACTTTACCATCGCCTACCGCAAAAATAGAACAACCACTCGTTTTACATTTTGCATCCGAAATATCAATTCCTTTATGCAACTTTGTTCTATTTTTAGTTATAGGATCAATTCTGTAACCATAACGAGATGTAATACGAGTTACACTAGTTGGCCAAATAAATTCTCCATCTGTTGAAGGTGCCCATGGTGATTCTTCTATTGTGTCATCACCTAGTGGTCCGCTATCAATATATCCCTGGATTTCTATCAAACCTTTCTCGTCTGAGGCAATAATATTCGCTACCAGATCTCGATCCCCCTCTGAAAAGTCAAAAAACTCCATACAATCATCAAATTTTGTAAAATCAAGTGTTATTTTAGGTGGATCAGAAACCCATTCTCTTTTTTCTATTGTAATCGAAGTAGAAGATCCATCCCCTCCACCTGCACTGTATGATTCTGTTGAAGTCACAAGATGATAATTATACTCATAAATTTTGTTCCAGGTATGGGCCCAAGTAACTACTTCTTTTCGATTTGTTTCAGTACGGGTATCAGAACTTGTCTCCGACTGTGCACCACCATTCTTAGAAACTATTTTTGTAGTTGTTGTAGTAGTTATAGTAGTATCTTCAAAAACTTTATAAGTAATATCTGGCACTAACATTTTAGCTATTTTTTTAGGTTCTACCTCATCAAATTCTAGTTCATTAATTGTAATTCTTACATTATCAATTGCTTGAATTACAATATTTAAAGGACGATACAATTCTTCTTTTGCAGTTTCAACTACGGCTGCTGTATAGCGTTCCTGTAATTCTTGAGCTGTGACTGGGCTATCGTCTGATAGGAAACCAAACGTAGCACTTAACATAATAAGAGCGCCTCCAACTAAAATAATAGCAAAAAAACTAATTATACCAGTTGTACCTATAAACGAACCAATTACTAGTAACAACTTAATCATGAGCTTTTTAAATATTAATAACAATATCTTTCCTACTTTTAATAGTGCTCTCTTGACCAACTTTTTGGATTGCTTCTTTACTGCTTTTCCTAGTTTTGCCCCTGCACCTTTTAATACGCTGCTTAAATCTCCTTGTGAAAACCCACTCATTGCATACCCTCCACCAAACAATCATAAAAGAGAGCCGCAAAGGACTCTCCTACCACTACTTTTGTATTCTTGTATTAATAGGAGTAGATGGCATATTCTTAACACTCGGGTTATACATGCTTCTACGTCGAATATCTACATGATTGGCTTGACGACCTTTGTCAATAAACTGATAAGGATCTATAGTTTTTCCATGATACTCCACTGCTTTTCCTTCAGATGTATAACTCATTGCCGGCATAGGAACTGAGTATCCTCCCCCTGCTTGCATAACCGGTGATGACATTGGAGCAGAGATAACAGATTGACTCGAACCATGCTCTTGCATTATTGGAGTCGAACTTGAATTAGGAGGAGTAGACTGAGGTCCCATTCCTTGCATTACTGGTCGAAAAGCAAATGGTTGACCATTTTCTTTGCCCACATTAAAAGCTCTAACAACAGTTTGACCAGTTTCTAGTGTTGGGTTACCACGACCTATGTTACCCATGCGTTGATAGCCACCATCAGGTCCTTTCTTTGCAAGAAAACTGCCATTTTTATCTTCAACCGTATATACTTGTTCGCCATGATTAAAATCAGATGTACTGAGTGGTCTTCCTTTGTTTAGATAATTGGCAAATTTTTCACCCATCTCAAAACCTCTGGTACCTCCAATAACTGCACCAATTGCACCGTACGTACTTTCTGTATTAGCTTTTCTGATAGCAGGGTCAAAAGAAGAAGCGACTCCACCTTTCAATCCACGTACTGCAGCTTTTGGAAATGAAACTCCTTGTTGTGCGTTTACTGATTGTCCACTATTTGTAAGGTCAATATCTGCTCCTTCCTTCGCTTGAGAAGGATTCATATGTTCTCTTGTATTTTGTACCCAATTTTTCGCTCCTACTCCGGCACCTGCTGCAAGTGCTCCCGCACGTGAACCCGCCGCTTGTCCGACTCTAGCAGCAGCTTCTCCTCCAAGAACAGATCCAGCTGCTCCTCCAAACCCCATACCGACCAATGAACCACCAAAACGCATCGCATTACTTCCAACATTTCCTCCAATACGTTGGCCTGCTTTGATAACTCCTGCAAGCTTGCTAGTCGCTGATGTAGACCCACTAGCAGTAGAAACACCGCCTCCATATTGCTTTGAATGATTATTTTGTTGTTGATAGTTACTCATATCTGGAGCACCGTTACGTGCAGTTTGAATCATGCGCCCCATATTCAACATTGCGCCTGCTCCAGCTAGCGTGCCAGCCATTGCGAGCTTTCCCCCAGAGTTACTTGTAGCACCGAAAATAAAACGTATGGATTCAGATATCGGAATAAATAGTGACATTAGAACAAGCACTTGGAACCAGGTCATTTGGTTTTGATCAAATAACGAGAAAAATATCCAAAACAGCACCGCATGGATAGCTTGAGCAATGATTTGTGACCATAGTTCAACCATGGCAGTGGTCGTTATCCCTTGCAGTGTGGGATAGAACAACATAGATATCCATAATGGTGCTAAAATCAGTAATATCGTGATCATTACAAATCGTTGTAAATAAAATACTTCCCACCAAATAGATATACCTTTCGTAGCTAAACCAACGATAACTTGGCCAAATCCGCTTTGATCATCTGCAAACTTCTCAAGCTCAATACGCCCGTCTACACCAGGTCTTGAAGTACCAACATTAGGGCTATAATCACTTAGATTAACCGGCGACTTTAAATCTAAATATGTTAAATTTACAAAATAGTCGTTAACTTTAAAGACGCTTCCGACGACAGTAAAAAAGTTCAAAAGCAAAATGGATGCGATAAAGCATTTTACTGTCAAGTCTACTAGATCAACCTTCATCGTTGAAGAAATCCGACTAAATGAAAAGAAAACACCTGATTTCACTACTGCTGTAACAATAAGGGCCATTACTATTAATGAAAAAAGGACATAGCCTCGTTTAATAACTGAACTGAATTGAGTTTGTGAATAAAGTCCGTAGACAGATTTATCGCATTTTTCATCTGAGGAACATGAATTGTAAAAAACATGATCCCCTGGTTCATGAATACCACCGAGTGTATTAATTAATATTTCAAATGGCCAAACAAGGACCTTTTCGTACCATGGCGATGAATTTTTCGGTTTATCTTCTTGTTTATCCGGTTGCTTTTCATTACTCGGTTGGTTAGTCTGAGCCATTTGGACACTATTTGTCTTAGAATTAATGTCAGCAGCTAAGACTTGTTCATAAGGGGACATCACTAGGAACATAAGTATAAAAGCCATTATTCCTAACAATCTGCGCATAATTTTATACTACCTCCTCTACAAAAGCAGGATGAGCTTCTTCAATTTCAGGCATAAGACCATTTTGAATCAAATATTCAGGGTCTGTATCAATGAATTTTCTCATTTCATCAGAAACAGTAACCTTTACATAAGCGGAGCTGCCACCAACCCTAAGTACCCCCTCACCTTTTGATTGGTCTTTTTCACTCTCCGGAGCTCTTCGACAAATGATATCTAACTCACCCTCGGATAAATTAAATATAGATTTTAGCTGCATTTTCTCATCGTATGAAATTTGACCAATCCTTAAAAATAAGGCGGTTGTTGCATTTTTTATCAGCGCAATACCATTAGGGTCATCTAAGAAGGGAGATAAATCTTGAGTAATGATATCGGCTCCACCGTTATATTTCCTGGATCGTCTTGCTAAATCTTCGACAAATTCCATTGCACCTGGTACACGTTTCATCCTCCAGGCTTCCTCTATTTTCAATCTTTTACGGAATTTTCGAAGAGATGGACGCTTAATAAAATATTCCCATCCTAGAGTAGTCAAAACATGCATCACGGTATCGTAAATATCTGAGCCTTCAATTGGTTTAATATTAAAGTTAATCCATCGAACATTATCTAGCATATTATCAACAGGTTTTCCATCGCCGAAATTAGTTTGGCCGTCGATTAATTTCCCATCAGGGTAATCGCGCAAAAATCCACGTAATACCTGTAACACCCTTCCTGCGTATGGATCCGTAAGTGTCTCATATTCATAGGTTTCATGATTATATCCAGTAGTGCTGTTTTTCAAAATTTGAATATAGACATCCGACAAAGTAATCTCGCGCTTCCTTACACGCTTGTACTCAATACTTCCATTTTCTCCGCGAACTGCATATTTTTCATTTTCATATAGAGATTCAGGATCCTTTGTAATATTAAAGAGCATAAACGTATCGTTTAAGGCCTTTTTGATAACTTGTTTTTCCTCGGATGTCATATTCCCAATTAATTTTCCATAGAACTTTAAAAGCTGACCGATTTTCGAACCAAGTGGAACGATAACTCTCGTGACTTTTCTACCATTTGGTTGAGTAATTTCGATTTCTTCTTCTGAAATTGCCAAAGGATTAATACAAATTTCTCCACCCTCTCTTACTTCAATTTCGCGTCCGCCCATTAACCGACAAATAGGTCCGTTCTCTCCATCCGGGTCGATTGAAAATACACGATAACCAAGCAATACTTGTGAGCTTGTAATAAACTTATTAGAAAACGATTTTCCGCTTCCCGATGCCCCTACTATTAGTGAAGAGTAGTTATCTAAATACGGTGCAAATACATTCAAGAACTCCATAGTGTACGTATGTTTATTCACCCCAACTGGAACTCCACCTGTGAATGGAATTCGGGATGAATAAAAAGGACATGCTGCTACTAATGCAGTTCGATCAAAAAAACGTCTATCTCCCCGCTCAGTCAAACGATTATTCCCAATCGGTAAAGTAGACAACCAACCCGCACGCTGTCGATTGTATAATACTCGTAAGTTATGATCATTTCCGATCAGATCATCTTGAAGAATCATTCCAATATGGTCCAATGTTCGTTCATCAGGTGCATATATTGTCGCCACACAAGTTCCTAAGAATCCATCGTTAAATCCATCTGAAATCTCATCTAAAAGTCGATTTGCTGCATTAATGGATTTAGCTGCTTCATTAGCCTCAATATCATTTCCGGATTTAGCCATACTCTGAAGCCTTGCTCCCTCATCGGTTGCTGCATTTTTATATGCCTTAACCGATTGGCTTTTAGTAAGCTTTGTAATATAAAATGTTACATTCACAGCTCCAGCTCGATAAAGAGTATCTAACTGCCCAGTCGTAAGAGTAGTGTTTCCAAATTCTAAAATGAACGTTCTAAAAGGGTACTCGCTAATGGCACCTTCTGATTGGTATCCAATGTCCCTACGATTTAAAGGGATTTCATGTCCATTCAATGCAATTAAATCAAAGTAACTTCGTGAATCAACGCTGTGAACATCGGCTGAATGTTCTACCTTTTTTTTATTGTTTTTATTTGTTTTCTCGACTTTTTTCTTCCTTTTATTCTTAATCCAACTTATCATCTGTCTCTCCTTCTTCCTCCATATGACGGTATGAATTCTTGCTATAATCACTCATAACAAACGGTGAAAGTGCATGTTCAGCTTCGAGAATATTCCTAATTTCTTTCAAATTTCCGTTTTTCTTATGAGTGGCAAAATATAGTGCTTCAATTATCTGTGGTTTCAAACAAACTTCAGCTAATCCACCCATAAAAGAATAATTAGACATAACGTTGGATGACAAACGAGTAAATTCGTTTTTAACTTTTACAATAAGCGTCTCTTCATCAAAGTCAGCAACCATTCGCGGAGAATAATCTATCATTATGAGAATGTAGCGATCATAATCGAATTCCTCGACCGACTTCTGCCAATCTTCCATAAATGGAAAAAATAATGTCTGAGCATAGTGTTGAGCAATATGATCCAATTCAGGAAATGTGTCTTGATAAGGTCTTATCTGATCAATCAATTCAATGGGTCTTGATGTAATATTAGTTGCTATTCGAACCTCACGTCCTGGCCCAAGAGATATGCTAGCGAGCATGCGTTCATAAGCCTTGTCTGTTTCTTCTTGTTCTTGCAACGCACGAAGAGCATAATTGATGGGCTCACATTTTATTGCACCAACAAAGGTTCTGACACCTTGATCATCAGTTTCTAATTCAATAAGATTGGTATGCATTTGTTTAATTCCAAGTTGTCCCTGATATGGACCTGTAATTTCAGCAGTCTTATTTACTCGTTCTCTTTCATTTGTCTTAATTTTCTTCTTATTACCAATTCCAGGGATGATAGGTTTATTTGATATTGCCCGATACATAATAAAACCAATAACCCCCAAGGAAACGTACATAATTATGTCCCACATTCTATTTCCTCCAAACCCCGGATTGTTTTTTATGCTTTAGGTAATACCTTAAATGTCGATCCATATAATGTCCGGTATGACTGTTTTTAATAAATGAAAAAGCAATTCCAGGAATGAGTAGTGGTGTGCACAAAAACCAAAGAACAACATTCACAGCAAAAGAAAAATCGTCTGAATATATCCATTGACAAACCTGTAAAAACACCAATATCGAAACGCAACAATATGCTGCTTGACGCCAAGATATTGTCCAATCCCAGACCTTTACGGGTCTCCTTTCTTTTTCAGTATCAAAAGGCATTAATGTTCTCATTGATATTCCCCCTTAGCAAACACCCCCTACTATGTTTTGTAGGGGGTGTTTGTTATTATTGACCTACAAAATAATTAGCCAGCATAGGTGCTTTCGCAATAGCTACAATAGCAATACATGCACATGCCATTGAAGCTATTCCCATTGCACGACGGGAAGGATTTCCAAGAGATACACCCAGAAGGATTGCACCAAGTACAATACCAAAAACTGCAATCAAAGCACCAATAACTCGAATGTTTGTAATCCAGTCTTTAACAAGATCAGTGACATCACTGATGCTACCAGATCCATTGCCATCTAGTTTAACGCTATCTTTGAAGCTGTCTCCTGTCCCTGTTTTAGCATAAGCTACCATAGTACCCGTTTCAGAGGTGTCAAAGAACATGGTCCCCCCTAAAAGAAGGGTAAAGACAAAAAATACCGAGATTAACCTTTTGATTTGAACTACCATTAATTTCTTTCCTCCCTAACTCAAACAAAAAAAAGACGCAAGAAAACCATATTGGTTTTCTGCGTCTTTCGCTTGAGTTTAATTTAATTTTCGTATTAAGTATATCGAACATTCCATTATATTTCAATATAAGACTAAAAGAATAGGTTACCAAAAAGATAATAGAAAAATATTGAATATTAGTAAATAATTAACTATAATGAATATATATCCTTCAGTGAGGTGACTTCATATGCTAGATTCAATATTCAACTTATTTACCATAAAAAATGGATCAGAGTGGTATTTACTCTACATTGCCATATTCGTCTTTTTACTTTATGAATTAATATGGCATACCCCTCGATTATTCCTGCTATTTGGAATTCAAATATGTTTCATGGGAGTTATGTTCTTACCTCTGTTTTTCTTTGCTCCATATTTCCACGATTGGTTAATGTCTTTAGGCATCATTAGCTACCGTTGGGAATATCATGATTCAAGGTTAATTACATATGGAGTATTTTATATTTCTTTTTTCATTATTCTTATTCTAGGTTTTGCCTATACAGCTATTAAAAGATTATCAAAAGTTGATGATAGCTTCTTTCAATTGCAACAAAGAAAGAATCCTAATCCAATTCACTATAATAAATTGGATAGACAATTAATTGTTCGTTATCGTGAACATACATTTGAAGAGTTTAAAGGTTTGATGAATGTAAATGATTTCAAAAAAGTAATTGATACCATATCTGATGAACGCGCGAGAAGAATGGCAATGGCGTGGATTGTGTCTGGCCTACCTTACGATCGGGCTGTTCATATAGCTAATATGGATAAAGACACACAGTTTGCGCTTTACCGCTTCAATACATATAAAGAAATCGAAGAACGTATGAAAATAACAATACCAAGTTATAACGGTCCTTTAAGTGTATGGAGTGACTCAGAACTTCAATGAATGATCTAAACAGATAGTTTCCGCCACGCCCTCTTGCACCTTCCTTAAGATCTACAGTAGTAGTAAATAATGCTCTTTCGCTTCCAAAATACAGGAAGTCGGAGGAGCTTATTTAGCAAAAACTTTCCCAAACAGCGTGTCAATCGCGCCAAACACGGCGTCTCCGGAAGGACAACCAGGAGCGCGGGAGCTGTTTCCCCGCACAACCGGCCACCGCAGACGCTAGCGTGCCGATCGCACCGAACCGGCGCTTCCGAAAGAATAACCAGAAGCGTGAGAGCTACTGCTTCACCGCGCAGCTGACCACTGCAGATGCTAGCGTGCCGATCGCGCCGAACCGGCACTTCCGAAAGAACAACCAGAAGCGTGAGAGCTGCTGCTTCGCCGCGCAGCTGGCGCCGTCGACGCTAGCGTGCCGATCGCGCCGAACCAGCGCTTCCGAAAAGACAACCAGAAGCGCGGGAGCCGCAGCTTCCACGCTCAGCTGGCCACCGCCGACGCTAGCATGCCGATCGCGCCGAACCGACACTTCCGAAAGAACAACCAGAAGCGTGGGAGCTGCTGCTTCGCCGCGCAGCTGTCGCCGCCGACGCAAGCGTGCCGATCGCGCCGAACCGGCGCTTCCGAAAAGACAACCAGTAGCGCGGGAGCCGCAGTTTCCACGCGCATCTGGCCACCGCCGACGCTAACGTGCCGATCGCACCTAACACGCTGATCCCGGAAGAACAGTCAGGAGCGCGGGAGCTGCGGCTTCCCTGCGCAGCTGATCTATAAGAACGTTTCGGTGACTGTGGCCCAGTTGCAATGCTCTCACAGGATACTTGCTGCGGGATGTTTGGTATAGCGCTCTCAGCATGTTTTGGCGACGATCCCCCTCTGACTGGCCCACTTTACCCTTGCTGGTTAACCTAGGGCCTCCTGCGCCACGATCCCCAGACTTCGGAGACCTTGCACCGTTGCCCAGTTGGCGATTGTCACGAGACGACTAACGAGCATGATTAGCGCGCTTTTGTGGATGCGCTCAGCTGCCCTCTTATAAGTGGAATTAGTTAATACTTATAATATCGTAAATAAAAAAAGACAAGCGCTGTTGTTCAGCACTTGTCTTTTTTTATTTACGTTACTATTATCAAAAATACCTTTCATTTAGCAGGTGCCTTTCGATAATTTAGCAAACCTGGCTCGACCTTTATTCAACAATTCATGCGCTAAGTCTAAAGGAAATCCCTCCGGTAGACCATCCCAACGAGAGCTGCGAATTACTTCGTTTTCTTCAAACTCAATAATAAAATAAACTCCGTCTTCTTTATATTGGCGCATCACTATATCTCGATTACCGAAAAAATGTTCGACCATCGACATCTCTCATCATCCTTTGATAATGAGATTTATTATGGGAATTTTATTGTACCATAAATTCTCAGACAAACGAACTTTTTTTAAAATAACTCACCCTACAAGTCTTATGTTCCTAAGAAGAGTTGCTCCCTTAGCTTCTCTAGATTCTAGTGAAAGTGACACTTTGGCACCGATTTTAAGATTCAGTTGATCGATTGCATCAAGCATCTCACCTACTGCCATAACTTCTGTTTTAACACCATTGTACGAGAATATCATACGATAGTATGGTTGATCATGTTTACCACTTAGTGCTTCGACATCTTCTAAGACAAAAATCGGGGCTTCAGAATTATTACTGACTCGTTGTCTTTCTTTAGATTCTGAATTTTGAGAATCATTCAAATTAGCATTATTTCTACTCAAATAATTCATATCTAACAATTGAAGTACATCACTTTCGAATATTCCTTTCCAACCGCGTTCTTCATAAAAATTGTGGTAACTATCTGGTAAGATACATACACCATGGTTATGAAGGTTCGGATCTAAGTTAGATTTATGAATGATCTTTTTGTATAACTCATTTTGATTCCTCACAGAGATTACCCTTATGAAGTTGTTATAGACATCGCTCGCTACTCCTAATAATGAAGCACATTTTTTTAATGCATCAGATGTAGCCTTCTTATTTGCATCTAATACAGCTTGAGTGCTTGGTTCTGTTTTTCCCTTCTCTATTACCATTGCTGCATCACCAAATTGGTTTCTAGCGATCCATTCACTCTGCTCATCACGGATTGCAATTTCTCCTAATATTGCAACTGCAAATAACTTCATATCTACGTTTTTGTCAATTACTTGGAATTTCCAACCCTCACACCCAAGAACTTCATTTAGTCGGTCAATTGTATACTGCGGACTTACACTAGCATACCCTTGGTAATTAGCTCTGTAAGCCTCATAAGGAAAGGGGTTATTTAATCGTTGAGCAATAGTCATATTATAATCCTCCTAATTTTTTTGCTTATAAATAAAGACACACCCATCCAAGGTAGAATTCTCCTTGATAAGATGTGTCTACAAGCCTGGATTCCTCAAATATCTTCCATCAAAACAAAAAAAGCCCTAGTGGAAGAGTCAGTACAATCTATAAAATAGATTGAATTAACTACTACCCAATAGGGCTAATACTTGACATAAAGTTCATATAAATGAACACAATTAATGATTTGGTTTAATCTTATCATATTTCTAAAATGATGTGAATATAATGAGTAGTAATAATAGCTTAAAGATCATATGATTAAATAACAAAAGATTATAGCATCAAAATATCGATTGAAGTGCTTGATATTAAAGGTATTTTAAAGAATATGTTTATATTTATTCAAGTATAATCTCGCAAATTTGAGATTTTCCTCAGTACTTTTTTGTAGCAATTATACTTAATCAAGTATAATCTAAAAGATTAATCTCCGTATTAATTATACTTGATTTATTCTACAATCACGTAATGAAAAACCATCTACTTTTTATGCGATGGTTTTTTTACTTCTCTTTTAAGTATGTTAGGAGAAAAAAGAACAACACAAATAGCCCATCCATATTGGAACGAATAGGCCTTATGCGAATAAGAAATCGAATAGATCCATCTGATTACTTATTGACGGAATTTTGTTGAGCTTTGGTAGCAGATGTAATTCATCTTGAGCTAACCTTATTATGTTATGTAATCGATCCGGATTATTCGTATAGCTATTAATTATATCTTCTACTAGTAGTTCGAATTCAATGGGATCGGCACCTATAGAATATGCCCTGTCTGCCAATGGTTTTATGTATGGATATAAGTCCTGCAGACTATCCTTAAATCTCGGATCGAGCTGAATACTGGTATAATGTTTTTGATTTATGGGTAATAGGTAGTTACTAAGTAGCGTTGGAAGTAAAGTTAGTTTTTCCTTTAACTTGCTACGTGAAACTCCATTTGTTTCAATCTTTATCCCGAAAGAACGTAGACGTTCAAGTTGATCATAATTTGAATTTATTAATGGATTCGAAATAAAGTATAGCGACCCTGTTTGATTTGCAATTTTTTTGATACCTTCAGCTATTTTATTCTCAATAACACCAACGATATATTGGGTAGAGTTTGTAATGCTAATTCCCTTGTTCAACACTTTTTTTAATTGTTCTAGAGCATATTTAACCAATGCAAGAGGATATTTACGCGAATGCTGGATTAAGGAATTAATAAACAATGAATTGACCTCGATATCAGCATCTAATTCATATTGAAGAATCCATTTTTGGATACGATCCGCTCGACGCTTATAAAATAATGAAAACGGCAAAACCTGTTTGCTATTAACTTGGTCAGTTTTATAGGTGTGGATCCAATCCGGGTGAATCTGAATAACAGCTTTAGATCCGTTTCGCCCCTGGTCTATTTTCACTGATCGGAACAATGAAATACCTTCAAATGTTAATTCTTGTAGGTTAGCGAGAATCTTGCTAATATGGCTCGTTTGAGTGCGGTGTAACAGCGCGTCTAACGAGGAATAGATGTTCTCCCTAATTTTACGACCTGATCCATGATAATTTCTTTCAAAAACCCCACTGGTGTTAGAACCGATTTGAAAATAAACTGTTAGAATCAATTTTTTCATTGGTAAAGGTAAAAAATTAAATTTTTTGGTGAACACAAAAGGCGGAATCATGATGATACGGTCAATCGTATTTTTGTTTTGATAAAAACCATTAATTTGAAGTTCATAGACTCCATTATTGATTTTTTCAGACAATATTCCGTTTTGAATAAATTTATGTAGAGACGTATAGAATTGGCTGTCAGAAATCGGCTTTTCCTGGTCATCGAGAATGACTTCGTATAAATTACGTTTTGATTTCATATCAATAATCCCATTTTCATCACATACACGGAAGATAGAGAATAATAATTGAAAATCAGATGAAGTAATGTGATAAGGATTGAATACCCGGCCATTTTCTCTGATAGAGGTGAAGTTAGATTGTCGGAATGCTGAGTCCATGTCAAAAAAATGGATAAGCGTTCCAGCTGTTATTTTTAATGCAGTTGTCTTTTCTGAACGTAACGCTTTTCTATTTTTTAGTAACAAAGATAACATTTTCGACACTCCCTCCTCCCATTTATCCGACTATCGACAAGATATACCAACTTAAGAGTATTGGCAAGGCTTCCTAATTTCGAAGGAATATCTCAAAAATAGAGGACACGGTTTAGAAAGGACGAAACGGCGGTTTACAGAGGACAATATTACAGTTTACAGAGGACAATGATACTAAAAAATGTAAGTTTGTTAAAAAAGTTATTAAGTACAGTTTACAGAGGACATTAATACGGTTTGCAGAGGACAGATATGCGGTTTACAGAGGACAATTTTACATTTATTGTAATTAACATTATTTTCAAGAATATAATATTTATTTTTGCGGTTTAGAGAGGACAAATACACGGTTCACAGAAGACGTAAATAGGGTTCACAGAGGACAGGAAAACGGTTCATAGAAGACAAAATACCAGTTATATGTTATTAAATGTAAATTAAGTAAATTTGACAGATATTGTTTATATTATGATTTACTCTTCGAAGCGACAATCGATGTGTATTAATGGTCACATGTGGCAGTTCCTTCTTTCTAGATGAATATGTCCGGCCCTCCGGAATGAGGGAATAAGTAGAAATCTGCGCAGCGCTTCCCCCCATCGCGGATGGCTATCGACACACGTACAGAATAGTGTGGGGGCGGCTGAGAGACAGCCGTTTTACCAGCAGCGAAGCGATCATGAGTAATAATTTTTCTTCCGGGTGTGTGCCTGCGTGAACTGATCGTTGACAAGGTGGAACGCCGTTTATGTGGCGATCTTCTATACGAGTTCTTAGATGTTCTGCAGGTATTGTCGTGGGACAACCGTGAGGGGTCGCAGCTGCGGATGGCGCAAGCAGAGCTGCAATCATAAGTGAGATCTTCAGTATGTTCTCTCCTGGAGTTGAATACGGTCCGGTGCCCAGTAACTCAACTATCTCTATAGAACCGGTATTTGTTCATTAAAATGATTGCTATCACTCAGATCGGGGTGATATAAGTGGATTTCATGAGATCCTGCAGCTGCTGGTAGTCCAACACCAGCTGCGCTACCATCTCAATGTACACTCTACTTCAGGTTGCAGCATCGAATGCTATCTGCATGTAGGCGGTGGCCAAACACGCTGATATTTACGGAACGAGTTCTTGGGTCCTCGTCCGAATGCGAGTGTGAAGGCGGCGCTGCAATCATAAGTAATCGTTCTAGACTTTCAATAGAGTGCGGCACCCGCAGTGCGGTAGTCTAAAAAACGAATTTCCGGATCTGGACGTATCCAGAAGAACATCTAACTACCGCTTCCTGTAGAACGGCACAGGTAACGGTAGTTGCTCCCTGCGGGACTGCACTCGCAAAGGTACCTCTCCATACTACAAAATCCAATAAATAACCCAAAAAAAGAAGGGATCGTTTTCTTAATGAAAACGGATCCCTTCTTAAATTGCGATTTCGGGTTGCTTATTAGCTGCCCATTCTTCCAATTCAAATGTAAATGTCGAACTTTTATCTTCTATAATTGAATCAAACTCATAGTATTTTAAGACACCGTACGCTTTGAGCTCTTCTAATGCATCTTTAACCGAATTGAAGTTCTTGATTGCCCTATTACCAGATAAACCTATGTGTTCATATAGTTCATTAAGCACAATAACGCGCTTTCCTTTTTTATCAAGGTTAACCAAGTGCATATATAATAGCTTTGAGGTTTGACCTCCAAGGTCGTTAAATAATGAGAGACTCATTTTTATTACATTACCTTGAGTGAGTGCACGGTGCATGATATCAGAAAATCTAATAGATACAGTTAAATCTTTACGTGAAATTTTTGCATCTGAAATAGGGTTATGATATGCAGTATCGGGAAGCTGATCATCATCATCTAAATATTCGTTAACCACGATGGTTGTCTGAAAAAGGTTGTCTAGACTGGTTGCAAGATTATTATAAGCTCCGCCATCTTTTCTCCCTTGAAGTACATCTTGGAGTTCACTAAACGTGCAATCAAATCCGATTTTTTCCCCTTTAAGCTCCCACATTTTACATAGGCCGACTAAAACCTTCGCATCGAATGGAGTTAAGAAGTAATTATTTTTATTTCTATATTCTATCTCTCGGAATCCATTACGTTTTACAGTTAAACTACCCGTCTTTGAGTTTTCAACGTATTCACTTATTTTTTTATTATTAGGTGTAGAGGCTGATAAGATTGGTCGATCTAATATATACTCAACCATTGAATAGTCCTTTTTCTTTTGCTGCTCTCGTTTTTCGGTTATTGCCGATTCTATTAATAATCCTTTAAAAAATAATAGTCTTTCTTGGACACGTAACTGCGAATCAACATCCTGAGATTGAACTTGAAGATCGAAAATTTCCTTGGATACTTTCAAATGCTCATTACCTATTTGAACTGCAACAAGTCCTAATTCATTCATTTTATTTGTAATTAAATTTTCAGCATATTTTTTTGCTTTGTGATTAATCATTTCAGTAATGATTGATTCTTGATTTCCGGACATCTTTAATTTATTGTAATCGTCAAGCATATAGTAGCTATATTTGTCGATTAGTTTTATTAATGATTGTTGGGAACGCATTAATATGGCCCCTTTCATGCTTTCATTTTATCTTATTATTATAGTACAAATCGGTTATTTAATGGAGAGAATTTTTTTATCTATGGCCTCGCCTGATAGTAATTCTTCTGATGAATTTGTTGGTGCATTTGCCTGAAGAGTCACCTTCAGGCTTTTAAGAATATCATAGTCAAATAAATCCCTTTGATTATTGAAATACTGCAAAGCTGAGCTCATAGTGAAGCTTGTTTTCCTATAGGGGCGAACTTCGAGTAAAGCACAATAAACATCAGCAATAGCTACCAAGCGTGCAATATATGGTATGTTTGATGCATTATTGGGATACCCGCTTCCGTCCATACGTTCATGGTGAGATAGTGCAGCATGTTGTATGTCTTTGTTGAAGTTGTATGCTTTTAATATGATAAAACCAGTATAGGGGAATTGCATTTGTTTTTTTTCATTTTGAGTAAGCAAGCTAGTTCCTTGAAGAATATGATTGTCGATTGTAATCTTTCCTATATCATGTAGTAATGCTGCCAGAAAGATGCGATCGCTATTAGAGTTCTTACGCGTTATTGCTAACTGTTCAGATAAGAACGCGACATTCATTGAGTGCCAAAAAGTACCTGGATCTTTATCATATAGAATATTCATTAAATGCTGTGCTTGCTTCCATTCATGAACCTCTTGAAATTGAAGATATAGGCGAAAAAAACGATGTAATCCTTGGGATTCAAATAGATTTAACAATAAAAGCAACTCCTTATGAAATAAGAAAAAGACGCATGAAATTCTTGTGAGAATTTCATGCGTCTTTCGCTACGTTATTATTATTATTTTGGTTGGTATACATTTGAAAGTTCATAATCTAATATACGATTTTACGTACCTTCATTATACCGATTAGGAAGAATCTCGTCTAGTCATACATCATATCCTTTTAGTCAAGTGTCGCTTCGAAATCTGTTAATACCTTTTCAGGCAGTTCTCTCTTCCAATGATTAGGTAGATGTTCAAAACAATAAATCAGACTGAGTTTTGGAAGCTGCTTAAGTAAATTAATTTCTGAATCGGATAGATATTTCTTACATTTCATGCATTGTCGAGGAGATTTTGAACTGGAGCTCAATGCTTCAGTTCCGATCATTGGCGGTGGTTCACCCTCAAGCAGATGTTGAAGTGCTGGATTTCCTCCCCAGTCTTTTAATTTATATGGTGCAAGATCCTTCCAACCCATTTGATAACTATCTATAGCAGTTATAAATGCTTCATTAACAGCATGGTCTACGGCGCTTGTTATCTTGTTTGGCACTAAAGATGGATCTCCATCGATAGTTGAAAATCCGTAACCATCGCGAAAATGAGCATCGATATGAACCCTTACAATAGCTTTGACATATCTGAAAGGAGCATTGACATCGAGTTCTTTGATTTCTAAACTCCACCGGCTATTCGTTACTCTTTCTAATCGATCGGTATAGACCTGGTTAGGTATATAAGGCCGATTAGTATCTAAACTGAATTTAACCGTTCCCTGTGGGAAATGCTCCTTTAGATCGGCCACTACCTTTAAATAATCTAAATCCATATGATAATATCCTCCTTTACTATTTTTTGTAATTTCTCATGGTTTTCTGAAATAACTTGTATACATGGAGGGCAAGGTCCACACGTTCCGGAAGATCCCGTAGTAGTTGATTAAAGTATTCAATTCCGGAATCTGTGATTTCATAATACCGGTTGTAACGGTTATCATCATCCCACTGGCTTGTTGCATGTCCCTTTTCGGCCAACTTTTTAAGCCTTTGAGCGAGATACGAGTCATTGACGCCTACACCATCGAGGGTCTTTGTGATAACTTGATCGAGTTGCTTTCCATAACGACGCCCGGATTGGAGTTCGGCGAGTACAAGGAAATCAATGACCTGCTGCACCTTAACTACATGGCCAAGGGATGTTTCTTTTTCGATTTTATTTATTTGATCACGCATGGAAGTTACCTCTTTCTTTAATCTAAATTGATGTAATATATGGCGGCCATCTAAGATTATTCATTAACATTATTATACCAAAAATTTACGTGTTATCAACATACGTGTTCACACACTTGATGCCCCCGCTTCCCGCTCCATGCCCCTCGGTTTTCGTACCTTCTCCTTTTATACCATTGTGTTTGGTATTCTGTATCTAGATTCGTATTTAGTTGCAGATTTTAAATTTTCGACTGGATGCGTGTTTATTCTTTGGTTGTTTTCGGACTTAGTTGAAGAATTATACTTAGTATCTATAATCGTATCAAGTTGCAGGTTTTGTTTGGGGGGCGGGGGGGTTGTGTCGTCGTAAATATGTTTTAAAGGGTTTGTGTTGTAGGAATTGAGTGTGAAAATAAGAAGAATTATCAAGAGTATGTAGATTCGTAATTTGGAGAAGTTTCGATATATAAATCTAAGTAATGTTCGATCGGACGAATTTATGGATCTCTAGAAGGAGGAAAGAAGTAGGTAGTAAGGATATGCACGGAGTAGCGCGCGAGCTTGGGAATTAAACGTGTAAACACGTATCATTATAACACGTAATTGTGCTCTCATTGCACCAGTTTCAGCGCGCTCCGTTTAGGTTGAAGCCATTCCCGATATTTGACAATGAGGTTAATTAAACTTAATGAAGCGGGATAATGGTTTGTTGTTCTTTACCATGTTGCTTGCCTGCAGAATGTGGGCCGGCACGGAACGACCAGCAACTGGCCATTGCTTGTGATCTTGCAATACGCGCCCGCAACGGTGCTGGCCAAAAAGCGGCGGCTAACTGCGCGGGGCGATCTCATTGCACTTCCTATTGTTCTGCTGAGTGCAGCACGGTGTGTGAGTGACTGTTCGCTAGCTGTGGAATAATCACTGAGTATGTGTTTATAGATGTTCATCTGGATGTGTTCCGGCATGGACCGTGGCTTCTCGATTATGAATTCGGACTCGTCGCCCATCGCCGGAACGCAAAGCTATTTATTTTTCATTCACTCTCTAATGTCATTCCCGTGTACAAAGTAATCAAGGTAGAGCCTTCTTAAATTTGTTCCATTGGGTTTCTGCCCAGGAGGTAATCACGTCTTCGGGTAAAGAATCTGGGAAGTTTGCTGGATCAGGCTTTTCCTTCTGTAGAATTTCCATAAACTTTTCTTTCAAACGCTCATCGACCATTTTGCTAGATCGAATCAAATAATACACTAATGTAATTGCAGTAGCAGCCAACACGAGCGTTACACCACTCAGAATTAATATCATTATTGAATACACTCCTTAAATCGATAATTGAAAATCTTACTCTGCCCGAACCACGATATTATAAATTAAAATTCGAATTTTCATGCAATCGGATCAAAGAAATTAATTCATGATCTGCCGATGTTTACAAAAAGAATTCGGCCTTTTACAATTACCATCCGTTGCAAGGAACATTCTTCCACGTGTCTCCTTTCGCTTTCGATGGTCCGTGCTCAAATACCCGCTTCCCAATTTTGCACCACTATTCAGACCGGTATGAATCTCCCCAGCTAATGCAAACGAACTCGTAAAGATATGGTCTGCCATCGAATTCGAGTCACCCATTAAACTAGTGAGCTTCAGCAGTTGCCGGATCTGATTCAACGTCTCTTCTTTACTACCAGTAAAAATGCTGCACAATAGACATTCCTCCTAAATTCCATAAAAAAAAGCACGTTTAGTAGCCCCATATGGGCATCTAATACGTGCTTCGTATTTTATGGTATGAAATTAAAAATAGTATACCATTTCTTTTGATTTGTAGCAATCAATTTCAACCTATTCTATATTGTATAGGTTGATAACTTTATGATATATTATCATCAATGGAATATCTACCATCCCCAAGGGAGGTTATAATAATTAACCCGAAAATTCGAACAGCAAAGAAAACTTCGTTGGGTTCAATATTAAAAGTTCAGGAAGTAATAGATTATTTAGTTCTAAGTGAGCTGAGCAATAAAGATACATTTGCAAAACAAATTGAACAGAACGTTCAAATTACTCTTGGTGGCGCTGGAGTAACGCTTAGTCATTTATCTTTACGGATCCAGCAAATGATTAATCAATCACTAATCGAATATGCCGGTCTAGATCCTGGTCATAAAAGTATTCGACTATTGCGAATTACTGCAGCAGGAAGTGATCACCTTCGCAAGATCACCCCACTACTTGAAGAACAAATCGAAAATTCGATAAAGACCTATACTAAGCTACTCCGTCATATTAAACAAAACGAGGTGTAATGTATGCTCCCAAGTAAAATCGTAACAGATGCAGACTTATATAACTGTATCCTCTTCTCAACACCTGTAAACGTATATTTCGAAGAACGATTGTTAGATTCATTTATCCAAATCAATTCATTCGATGAATCAATCATTATTCTTGATGGCCGTTTTGTTATGCGCTCAGATGTTGAAATTTTTGCAGCATTATAATGAAGAGTATTATGCATGATCCGGCCGGCAAACGCTGCGTTGCACGTTCATAAGTAACTCTCCAGATCAACGCAACTTGGCCAAAATGAAAAGGAGAATAAACTATGCAATTTGACATTCGATTACTAGATGAAGTTATTAAATCACAGGTGAATACGATCAAGGAGCAATTAGAAGGAAAAATCATGCCCGATATTGACGAGTTTGAGGCAATTCGAATGTTAGGAACGATCTAAGCTATTGTTATTGGATTATACGAATAGTTGAGGAGCCAATAGAGAAAGAAAAGTCACTAATTCATTTCGATAAAACTGAAAAGACGAGAATAGTAACATGTAATATTCCAATGCATACTATTCTCGGCTTCGATAGGCACCTATTAATTCAGATTGACCCTGAAAATGTTTTTTTTGAATGAATATTAGATCTATATTTGGTATAGAAGTGAACCAGAATCATCATAATTACCGGTACTACGTATAGCGATGGAATTGTAATTAATGAATATAAATTAGTGATCAATGGGATAAGCATCATACATAAAGTCCATTTGTAATTACCTATGCCGAGATACATTTGAAAAAACAAAACAGCAGATTTAATATAAATGTTCACTAATGTGAAAATTAAACCAAAACTAAGTAGAAGAATATCAACCCGCCCCGTTATTTCATTCCATTCATAATCTCTTATGTAATATTCATGCTTGGCCAATAATGCAAGAATTACCGCACAAATTGAGAACAAATAGCTCAATCTATTTAATCCCTTTCTATCAATCAAATAAGCTTTCGTCCATTTTTGCCTTGTCCTTTTTGTTATTTTCATCATATCCCCCCTATTTTTATTACAAGCTCGAATTCCGCGGCGCTCCTAGATACGCGATCCTGGTTGTATTGCAGATTGTCCAATACCGGTCAAGCTATTGCTTTAGAGTGGCAGCCCGCTGCGTGACGATCTTAAAAAGCACTCCGGATATAATGAGTGTTACAACAAGCGCCAACGCCAATCGTATTGCCGGCTGACGGTGCCCATCTCCCCTAAATGCGCTCATGGAGTAGTGAACGTAGTAGTAACGCATCTCACCAGCGTGCTGATACTAATACACGCTTGTGGATGAGAATGCAGACCGGAGCGGGTTCAATGGCAACCATCGGGTGTCGCCATCAGCCCGATGAACGAAACTGCCCCGCCCCCCCCATAACCACTGCCTGATCTACGCGAATTCGCATCCGCGGCCATCCCCTCTAACCAGTCTATACGGTGGCAACTGTCACATAATACCGAAAGAACAATATCTCTAGAATACTATCCAACTGACCTCGCGTAGTAGCACAAGCTAAACAGTTTCTTCGAGAGAACATCCATGTATACTTATTGAAGAATCATCATGCAGCTTGGCCGCTCGCTCTTCGCAGCGTCGACGGTAACAGTATCATGGTGCCAAACTTCAGATTACGAAAGATATCGCTCAATCATCGGTTCGAGTACACGATATATTTCTTCTTCGATTTCGGTACGAATGTCCAAATCTAGCTGCGTTCGATTCGTCGTAGAAAAGCTTTGGAACAAGTCCCTGCAAGCGCAGCTGGCCTCTGTCACTAGTGCGTCGAATCTAATTCTCTTCACATCTGATAGCTTATTGTACGTGTCATAGGCTTCCTGAAGATTCTCCTGCTCTTCCCAGTCCAACCCACAATGCTTAGCCAAGACGATATTAAAAACTGTTACATCATCCACCATGTTGATCACCCTAACCTTCTAAGTTTTGTCACCGAATTAATTGGAGAAAACACCAAACCCCTGACCATCATTTGAAAGCCATCTTACCGGCTGCTAAACCGCTTGTGGCCATCAAAAAAATTTCTAAGCCCTACTTTTGAAAAAAGTGTTAAATCCTCACTGCTTATGAATGGCATGAAAGATATCAAATTCAGCAACTTTTTATTTACGTCGATAGAATACACTAAATAGTATGTATCCCCAGGTGAAAAGTTCACCTTCAGATTCACCCTCAGACATCGGAGCTCATCAGCCCGGACCGACGGACGTCGCAGAACCGTATTAATTTTTTGAGCAAGTATACTCGCAATAGCTTCAGTCTCCCCTACATGAAGTAAGAACAATTGCATAGTTTGAAAATCGCAGGAAAGTCCAGTTTCATTATTCACTATGAAATTGAATTTTCTCACTGCATGGACGATCGGCTTGGAGTCATTCACGATTAGCTGTGATAGTAAGAATTCATTCCAAACGCGCATCGTGATGGGGTCTGTAATTTGCATCGTTTTTTCGATCATTCGGTTACATACAATACCTATATCCTGCAGCAGCAAATACTCATCTAACAGTCTAAGATTGGCGTATATTCTCCGCTCTATTTTTATCGTCCAGACGAGCCGAAAAGCCTCTTCGACTTCTAATTGTTTCGTCATATTCTTTAAAACCGAGGTCAATGTACGCTCTTTCCCATCAGCCTTGTAATAATAGTTCTTAAACGCGTACTCGTCATCCCCTGCTTTCAAAGAATCGCTAAGAGCGATTTCCTGAAGGCAGCTGATCAGAAAGAGCGGAGTTAGCTGTGAATCAAAACCGAACTTTTGCTTACCACACTCGTCCAAAAGGTATTGAACAGCCGGTGCGTGTTTCTCCAAAAACTCCCTATGCTTTTTGGTTATCTCCTCCCCGAAATAAACGAATGAAGCTATGTCATCCATATGGTCTCGAATGAAAGTTTCAGCGTCTGCAATCACTTCTGAAGGGAAAGTAAACGGTCGTATTTCCTGCTTCAATAGATCGCTCGTCTGCTTTGAACCAGCAATAAACTTCGTCACACGATCGATATCATGTAGTCTGGCGATTTGTTGCAACTGCAGCACGCGTAAGTAAAATGACTCCAACAATCGACCATCCGTTACAGGTTGTGGCTCGCCTAGCCTATCCAGCAATTTCATTGCGTAATCCAATATCCGTCTCAGTTCCGCAATACGGATATTCTTAGGCTCTTGCATTATTGCCACAGCATATATTTGATTTAACTTATAATTCCAAAACTCTGCAAAATTAGGGGTCTCGAACTTAGCGATGACAGGGAAATACGGATCACTCGCCAAATGTACTTCCGTCAATAGATCCGTAACTACTTGTCCATGAACACTATTCTCACCGATGATGCTTCGGTCGACGTATTCGATCGACAAGTCACCCAGCATCTTCGTGACGTTCACCTTCACCTCGTCGTTGTGATGCTTTTCGAAGTGATACAATATTTTGAGAAGCTTGAATTCCTCAAACATTTGTTGCTTCCCATATAAGGCAGTATCGAATCCAACTCGCCTCTTCAGATTCCCGCGCAACCCGCTTGTTCCAAACAACTTGTTTTTAATATTATCTTCTTCGCATTTCTGCAATTTTTTATCTATCTTTTCCTGTAACGTTTCCGAAAGCAAATCCCATATCTCATCCAGTTGCTTTTTCGAAATCTCTTGTCCAATCCCCTCCAGCTGCGTTTCAGAAAGCTCTTTTCTTATCTCATCCAGCATCTCGTTCATAATTTCTTGTTGTGTCTCGTCTCTAATTTCCTGTATCAGATCATTAGCCCTGACCGGATTGCCATCCCAAAGCGCTTGTGGATCGAAGCGTCCGTACTCTTTCTCTGGAGTCTCGCCAGAGAACCACTCCTTGCGGATATAGTAATCATATGTGACGAAACCATATTCACATCCCACTTTTTCATTCTTAAATTCCTTTATATAACGTAAGTCCTTAAGAAACGATGGGTTATCAGGATTGAGACCATGCTCACGCAGTTTCGTTTTCAGATAGTTGTCAAAGAAATCTTTCATCTCTCCGCTTCCTCCTTACTGAATATGTTTGTCCCTATTGTATTGAAAGTTCCGATGAATGTCAGTTATAAAAAAACTGCAAAAAACACATCAAACAATCCATTAGATTAAACAATAAAAAAATGGAAATTCTAAATTAGGGTGATGAAAATGTATGTTGAACCTATGTTACTTGATGAAGTAAAGGAACCTTTTGAGTCGGACGGCAGCCATATTGGAGAAATTAAAATTGATGGAATTCGAGGGATCATCAGTAATGATACCAATACCCATTTATTTACCCGGCATCATAATGAAATAACCTCCCGCTTCCAAGAGGTTATACAAGCAACTCGTGAAGCAACCCGTATTGGTACAGTTTTGGATGGGGAACTTGTAGTATGTGATATCGAAACGGGGAAACCTGACTTTTCTGCTACAATGAAGCGCTTCTCTTCGAATCAGCCCAGAATTGCAACCCCCGGACTATGTTATATTGCATTCGACATCCTTGTTTATAAATCAAAACCAACCTTTTCAATGCCCCTAATGGAGCGTAAGCAACTACTAGAAGATGCGCTACATGAGAACGATATTATTAAACGTATGCGCTACTTTGAGAATAACTTTGTACAACTATTTAATAAATGCCGTGAAGAAGAACTCGAAGGTCTAGTTTTCAAAAAGAAAAACAGCAAATACCACCCAGCTTCTCGACCAAAAGGAGTTTGGTCCCGGTGTGTTGTGTATCAAAGACAGGCTTGTATCATAATTGGTTTCAGTAAAACCACTATTGCATGGTTATTAGGGATCGAAAAAAACGGCGGAATAGAGCCCGTTGGATGGTTAAAGTATGGTCTAAATATTGTTTCGAGAGAGGTTTTCCCGATATTGCTTAAAACAAAAATTCGGGAGAATGAGCACGTTGCATTTGTAGATCCTATGGTACGTGTGGAAGTACGTTTTCGCCATTGGACTAAAGAGGGGAAGATGAGATTACCTGTTTTGGAGCGGGTTCTAGATTGGGGGTAATTTATAATGCGAAGGTCACTACCAAATCATTAACGCGTTCGTGGTCATGACCACCCATTACTTACCCCCGCCCTGCTCCCCAAAGGCAATCTAAACGTTCTGTTACGCCAGTTCAAGTACAAACCGATCACGCCGAATCTCTAACGCTTGAACGAACAGCTTATATACCTCATCCCCCGCATTGCCAAGCCATCCCATCAAGTTAAAGTAATGCTGACGGCCAATGTATAGTTCTGCAGAAGCCCGTACCAGCCCACGATACCCACTGGATAATTGACCAACCATCTCAGATTCTAAGTAATAGCCATTCTCGTCGTCATCGTCAATCCCGGTCCATTCGCCCCAGTACCATCCGATCGGATCGTCACAATTATTCCAGTTAATGCGTCCGTATATTTCCGGGTGAGCAGAAATATAGCAGGCAACCGCATATTCCGGATTTTTATAAGCCTTAAAGCGCTCCAAAAGAACAATGAAGTTATCCCCGTGTGTTTCTGACGAAAACCAAATGTTTCCCAATGTCATGCCGTGATATGTCGGTTTTCCCGACTGTTCTTTAGCGGATTTTTCGTTTCTTTTCATGTCCATATCTTTGTCCCCCTTATATATGCGATTTGACTCCTAAAAATACTTAATCAAATTCAAAGTCGATAAGATCATTGTGATCAAAAGTAAATAATTTAAAGTATTTTGGAACCTCTTTACTTTGATCGGTTTGAACATTAAATATCTCATGGAAAGGATCAGAATTATAAAATAGAGAATAGCCATTGGTACCTCCATACTCAAACTTACGCTCTCCAGCTATTTTCTTCAACCGCGTGTACCGATCTCGGCCAACCCTACCTCCGCAGCTGCGCGGTTTAGAATACGATAAGCTTGTACACGATCAATGTTCCTCCCAGTCTTCCTGGATGGAAATAATGGCTGGTCATCCTGATCTCTCGTAGTTCAGCATTGATGGGGAACCGTTTTTTCTTACCTGTCTTTTTCTCTCGAATTACGATATGGGATTTGTTTCGGACGTCCCGGACTAATACGGCAGCAAATCACTGATACGAAGCCCGACATTGATACCCATTACCATAAGAAACCAATCGCGCTCTGAACGGCTTCGGAGAACTACCTTCATCTCCTCTAGCTTCTTTACGCTACGGATCGGTTGTACAAATTCCATCTGAAATCGCCTCCGTTAATTTTTATATATACGGATTAGCGAACGAATGTACTCATGTATTCACTGACGATCATAAGGACGAAAATCCCTTGATAAAAACTTTACTATTTTACCGTCAAAATCACGCTTTACATGATACGTAATAGGTAAATACGTCTCTTTTCGTTCTACTTCCACTACTACACCTGTCCATGGAAGTGGAGGGATAGGGATTGGATATCTTGTTTCCCATTCAACGAACCTAACTTTAGTCCCTACTTTTGGTCTTAAGCCCATCTCACCACTCCTAACCAAAAATATTCATTAAGTATCCTTATTTATCCTCACTTTTAATAAGATCCTGCCAATATGAACTTCCTTGTTGTCTAATGACACAAATGCGCCTACATTAGTGACACAAATTTACCAACATAAATGCAAACATCTTCACTTCGTTTCCCTATCGGCTCATATTTTTCTCTCGACCATAAACCATACAAAATCCTAAAACTGAACAAGAAGATCTATCAAAGCACGGGCATCTTCCACAGTGGCGACCAACTTAGACCGCTTTGTACCAAAATCAACGCGGTAACAATTCTCTGTACCGTATCTCAAAATCCAAAAACCTTTATACTCCTCAATATCATTTCTTACAGGCAAATCACATTTGTCAAAGTCGCCATTGTTCACCTTAACCAAAATTGACCGCAACCATTTGAGTTCGATTCTCATTCCTCTTTTCTGATATCAGAATTCGTGGTAGATTGTTCGTTTTTAACCATTGTAATCTTCTCTTTTAAAAAATTAATAAATAACTCTTTGTCCATATGAACACTTCCTAATTATTCGTTGTCGGCTGGCGTCGGATCAATTTTCAGCAATCACGCAACGTCGATTCTAGAGAGAACATATCGATAGCTAGTGCTGCATTTATCAAAGCATTTATCTTGTAATCATTCATATCCCTTTCACAAATATCTTTATTAGGATTTTCCATCCAACTTGCCGCATCAGGATCATCTGCTTGTTTCGCCCACTGATTTGAGAATTTCGATTTCTTCCATTAATGTGCTGTACTGGTGTTGAAGGTCCTGGAAAATTTCTTTATTCACACCAGATCTTAAATCAAAGGATTTAAAATATATGACTAAATAGAACGTTCCAGCTGATGTATTAAATTGCTGGTCTGTTATTTCTAAGACCTGACCAACCTTACAAAACTTATTCTTGTCATGAACAACTGAGCTATTAATAAATAACTTATATTGTTCTTCTAAATCGGACTTATCAGTGGATTCTAAGATTTTCACAAGATTCACTGGACATTGCATTCTGTTAATTTTTGCATCAATTTCATCTAGATTTCTCTTCTTCTCTCGGATTTCTGTATTGGTCTGAATCATATTAAACACTCCTTATTTTTATCGATATTATCACTGTTACCTAAGCTGCAGCTCGGAACCATTCACGCATATCACAATTATATGAATTACTCGTTCTCTGATCGATCTTCCCAATTATGATCTCTTTCTTCTCTTCATTAATAATATAAAAAACCCGCTCCCGTTTAAACTTTATTCGCTTAATCTCGCTAAACTTGTTCAAGCTTTCATAACCATATTGAACTGGTTTCGGATTATTTTCTAAAACAGTCAGGATTATCTCTATATTTTTTTTAACAGATTTTTCAGATTTCACATACTCTTTTTCTACCCGCTTGGAAGCAAATTTCACTGTATACATATTTGTCCCATCCTCATTAATATAGATTTAATTTCAATGTCCACTACTTCAACTGCTTGATCCTTAATTACACTTTGGACATTTCGCGCTATTACTATTGTAAGTTCCTCCGCAGGTCGAGCACATTATCCATTGATCAGAACATGATGACCGCTTAAGTAAACCGCTTTCGAGAAGCCGGTTAATTAATAAATAGTCCGCAATTGATTGGCTTGTTGCTGTGATTTCTATAGTATTATCCGAGATTTGATAAATGTACTTCTGGCGTTTATTAATATTTGTCAAATATGTCGTGAGTTTACCTTCTTTAATACCAACCTCCCGAATTTCAGCAGCTTCAGGACTTCTTCGAATTAGATCACCAGGAGTAAGACTCGATTTTAAAGGATCGAATACGGCTGGATCTGCCCATATGAATTTCCATGTGGCTCCTCCATCTTTACTAACTTGTACTCGAACGTTCCCCATTTTTCTTTTCCCCCTCCATCGCGTATTTAATTACTAAAATGATTTTTAAGTAACGTGTTTAACCAATCCATTACATTTGACCCATCATCACCTGCAGCCTCAAGAATTTGGCCTTTGATAGAATTCGGAACATAAAGTATAATTGGGCTATAGCAGGAATCAATAAGTACACCATCAAATTTGGGTACGAGTTCACCAGCCACAATAAATTGCTTCATTTTTTCGATAATATCGAAATGATCGTTACTATTAATACCTTTTAGATCAGTTTTCTTGACTTGCATAGTTATTTTCCCATTTAATTCAAGCGTTAGATTATATGGCCCTGCGAATCTGAAGATCAGTTCAATAACCTGGTACACTATTGAATCAACTGTTGTTGGCTTCGGAAATTCGAACACTGCGTATCCATATGAAGAGCTAACCTTGTTTTGAACTTCGGTGTTCACCGGCTTATAGCCACATTTCAAAGCTTCTTCAGCATCAATCAGCCCTTCTTCTGTCATGATCGTCGTGAGGATCTTAGCTTTGCCCCCAATCCGTTTCATCTCTATTATTCTTCCTTGATGCCCCGCTTCATTACTCCAAAGTTGATATAGATAATAACCATGCTTTCTGTCGTAAATGACATTTTGATCCCCTAGCTCTGGATGGGCAACTTTGTAGGCCTTTATTACTTCTTCATCAAAAATATAAGCTTTTCGCTCACCTATCGTCTTCACTTCATATTCAATCTCGTTTTCTTTTACCAAGCCATATAAGGTGCTTGTAGAAACTCCTAAACGCTTCGCAGCCATTGGTAGCGTTATATCCGTTTTTTGCTTTTCGTAGAATATTTTTAATCGTTCAACATCCTCTGCAGAGTATCGATAACCACCATCTCCACGATATGTGGTTGGATTCACAGGGACAAGCCTACGGCTTTCATCTTTATGATTATGCAACTTATAAATCGATGCTTGATTTATTTGGAATATATCAGCGACATCTAATGTGCTTAAATACCTTTTTCCCAAACTAATTGCCTCCTAACCAACATTCCATTATATGTTAATTATAATATATCAAACTATAGTGTTTAATTCAATATAACATTTAAATATATTTTTCTAGAAAATAATAATTCATTGTTAAATGAAATAAATTTGTATCGTAAATGAAATTAAATAGAAACTAATATTCTGTTATTTTCGATCTATCGTATTTGTTATATAATATATAAGAAATTAATAATTGATTAATAAGTGCACATAATAAACATTCAATTATTTACTAAAAGGAGATATGAATGAATTCTAAAATCGCTGGACCAACCTCTGATCTTACTAGTGAAATGAATGAAAGTGATAAAATATATAAGACCGATCTCCAAGTTGCTTTAAATAATCATCATGTTAATATAATCGAAACAAGTTTAATAGAAAAACCTAATGGTGAATTTGACTATTCATCTTTGAATCAGAACGGGATGCTCTACCTATACATCCATGAAGAAAGCAAGCATAGATCGGTCAAAACAAAAAGAGAATATTTTCGAGAAATATCATTATTCTTTCAATGGGTGTATGAAACATGTCACACCACAGATATAAGAACAATAAATCGTACTGACACAAGAGCATTCCAGCTACATCTCCAAAATGAATACAACAAAGAAACAACATTATCTAAAAAGATAACTATCGTTAAATCATTTCTCATTTGGTGCATGCAGAAAGAATATTTAACAAAAAATCTAGCTCTCGGGCTTATAAATGTGAAAATTAGCAAGAATAAGATTGTGGAGCGGGATATTAGCAAACAAGACGTTCAAGCTGCTCTCTCTTTTTTAGAAGATTCACCTAAAAAGAAGAGTTTACTACAACTGCTGGCCACTACAGGTATGCGATTGAATGAAGTGATCGCACCTTCATGGGGAGATATATATTTTGATGATTATCTTCAGAAATACTATCTAAAAACACTTACAAAAAACGGAAAGATCAGACACGTTCACATTAAGGATTACGTTCTGAATACACTGATGGAATACAGAGAAAGAGTTATGCTTCCGAATAAACTCGACGCTTCAGACACCTCTCCCTTTTATCCGAATAATCGGGGTAAATTTTATCGGTTGTCTAGCATCTCTACGGCATTTAGCCAATGGATGAAAGAAGCGGGTTTGACAACCAGATCTGGTTATGAAATCACTCCTCATTTCCTACGCCATTTTTTTGCCCAACAAGCCCTGCGTGCTGGTGCACCTCTCAAGCATATTTCCATGACTTTACAACATTCTTCGAGTAAAATCACTGAGGACAATTATCTGAAACAGATTCTGGACAAAGATCAAGATGTTGGTGATTATGTAGATGTTTAAAAGGTTAATAGAAAAAGCTGATACGTTGGTATCAGCTTTTAAATATTCTTTAATATCTTTTTTTAAAATCAAAAGCGTTGATAAAAAATAATAATTAAGTGCCCGTTAATCTTCTGAATTGTTGAAATTCTTCGATAAATTCTAGATAATGATCAAATACCTTACCCATTAAGACTATAGCTGCCGCAGGATTCAATAATATATCATGAATGTTCAATAATATTACCATCAAGCATTTCAATTTTTCTGCCACAATAGGAAGCGATATTAGGATCATGAGTTATTATTATAACCGTCTTTCCTATATTATTCAGATCATTTAGTAGTTTCATAATCTCTTTACCAATTTTTTGATCTAGAGCACCAGTAGGTTCATCAGCCAAAATTACATCAGGATCATTCACTAGTGCACGTGCAATTGCAACCCTTTGTTGTTGCCCACCAGATAACTGATATGGATATTTATTTATATATTGTATCATTTCCAAACTCTCTAATATTCCCCTTATCTTTTCAGTTCTTTTTTTTCTGGATATAAGCTGATTACGATATAATATGGGTAATTCAATATTTTCATAAACAGTATATTTTTCTAACAAAGCATATTGTTGGAAAATGTAACCAAATAGTGAATTTCTGAATTTAGCCATTTTCCTAGGGGAGATATTACTATACCTCTCACCATTAATCCAGTATTGACCACTTGAAGGTTTATCTAAGCAACCAAGGATATTCATCAAAGTGGACTTCCCCGAACCAGATGGTCCCATTATAGCTACCATCTCACCTTGTTTTATTGAGAGGTTAATATTTTGAATTACTGATGACGACTGCATTGAATACTTTTTCTGTACATTTTCTAATTTAATTATTTCAGTCAATTAATTTTCACCGCTCTCGAATTAAATTTATCGGTTGCTGTCTTGAAAATTTAAATATAGGAATTAGACTCCCGACAAATGCGATCAATAGTGATATTAGTATTGTATATAGTATACTACTATAACCAATCAAATATGGAATATTTTTATAGCTTTGATTTAGAATTAAACTTGCTATACAAGTACCTATTACAGCTGATATGAGCACAAGTATTACCACTTCAATAAATAACATCATTATTAGAGAAGTCGGCGTAGCCCCAATCATATATCTAATACCAAATTCATATCTTCTTCTCACAATCGAAGCAAGCATTATACCCATCATTCCTAATACTGAGAGAGTAAATAAAAGAGCTGATAAACTAAGAGTAAAAATAATAATTGTTCTACTTAATTTCTGCAATTCAATAATTTGTTCTTCCAATGTCCATACAGAACCTTTAAGATTATTTTTTGATAATAATCCACTGACATACATTTTAAAATCCAAATAACTACTCGTATCTTTAAGGTTCACAAATAGATTCATTGATAGCCTAGTTAGTAGTGGCTGCCCACTTTCAAATTCATTAATCATTGGAGAAATTATCACAAATTCATTTCTTAATATCGAGTTATTGATTGTAGTAGAATTACCTTTCCATAGTTTTATGTCCTTAGATATTACTCCTTTTACAACAAAAATTTTATTTTTCATTCTCATATTTTTATAATCAGGAACTTGCGTTTCAATATAAGTTCCAATAGGATACTTGCCCTCTAAGTTCTCCGTAATAAGAATAGGAACCTCGTTACTAGTATTTATAGTTTGAAAGTTGATCATTTCCCCTTTTATTAGGTTACTATCAATATTCTCAAAGATATTTGAATCTAAAAATAATGCAGTAATATCCTCCTTATGTGTCATGTTATCATCTTTGGTTATTTGTAATTTTTGTTGATAAAATGTACCTATTCCTGAAACTAACGAGTTTGTTTTCAAACCGTTATAGTACTTATTAAGAAATTCAGTAGTGAAATCATTAGTGAAATTATCAAAAAAAATACGAATTGTATTTTTGTTATTTATTGTTAATGCTTCTTTAGAATATGAATTAGTTCCACTTAACAAACTAATCCCGATTAGAAAGCAAGAAAATCCAATCACAAATTGCGTAATAATTAAAATTGTCTGTATTCTACCCGCTCTAATAATACTTCTAAAGAGTAAAGTATATATTTAGTTCACCCCCCAGGTTTATTTTCTTATTGCATCTACTGGTTCAATTTTTAATGAAGCATTTACAGGTATAATTGAAGATATTAAAGAAGAAAATATGATAGTTATACTAGAAAGAAAGATATTGGTGTATGAAATATACAGATCTAAGTGAAAATAATTATTAATTATAGGTCGAATGATACAGAACTGAATAATGAGTGCCAAAATAACAGCAGTTATGGCAATAAATAATAATTCACTAATTATTTGAAGTGCAACCCTCTCATTAGTAGCTCCTACTGCTTTTCTAATCCCAAATTCCTTTCTTCGATCAAGCACCCAAAAAAGAGACAAGTTAACAACATTAATACATGAAATAATAAGTATTATTGCCGAAACAACTCCTGTTGTTATTAAAGAATTATTTTTCTCACCAGAAGATATATTCTCGATTTTTTTAGATTCTACAATGCTATCTGCAATTTTATTTTCTAAATCGCTCTGAAGCAGCTTAACTGACTCATCCAAATTAGCATCTTCATTCTTTAAATTAATATTAAAATACTCTTGTTTTGTGTTTTTCAAATCATTTGGGATTGACCTTAGTGGTACGTATACAAAATCATCCCATTGTGTACTCTTTGTCCCATCACCAATAATACCAATGACAGTGAATTTTTCATTATTCATCAGAAGATTATAGTTATTATTTATCTTCTCGAGATATTGTTTGATGTTTTTCCCTACAATAGCGATTTTAGCGCTTGATCTAGTTTCACTTATTTCAAAATGTTTACCCCAAATTAATGGAGGTTGCCATTTAGGTTTTTTTGAGTAAAGAACTCCGACTATTGTCGACTCATTTTTATTATTAATTCTCCCACCTTCAAATCCAATTTGCATTTCCGTATAGTCTTTAAAATTCAATAAAATGGAATCAAGTGTTGAATATTTGAAAGAGTTGGAATTGACTTTGTTAGGAGTAATTCGGAATATTGAAATATCACCAGGATCACCTGATGTTGTTCTCATTTGAGACTCTTCGGATTCTTGTACAATTGAAATACCAGTCGATAAAATTATGATTGAGACTATGAAACCAATATATAGGATTGTTATGTTGAACTTATTAGCTCTATGTATCGCTCTTATAATCGTCAATATACTCACTCCACGTGTAATGTAAACCTGTAGGAATTATCTATTCCAATAGGTTTCGGAAATCCATCATCAAGAGATTTCCACGGATTTGAAACTAAATAACCAATGACTTCATAATTCCCGCTTTTACTAGGTGCCGTAATATATATTTTTTTATAAATTAATTGTGATTTTGGCGCAGAAAAATTAATAAACTTCTCATTATTATTGATTTTTATTTGTTTCATACCTAACGTTAACCAAGCAAGATAATCGTTGACTTCACTATTGCCACCTGCCCTAATTATTAAAGGGATCTTCTGTTCTTTTTTCACTCGAATTTCTAGTGGCGGTAGAGCTGTATGTAACATTTCACTTTCATCCTGATTTATCAATATTCCATTGAAATCAGCTTTAAAATACTGTAGATCATTATCTATTCTTGCACTTTTTGAATCTTTTTTATTTTCTTTTGTAGCTCTTATATTATACCTTGATGATATCCCATAGAAACTAGATGAGTTTTCGAGATCTTTAGCATATGTATTTTCTCCCGCGATTATCGAAAAGGTTAACTGGCTATTCTTCATTTGAAAATATTTATTCTCTATTTCTATTGGTATATTTTTGTTTTTATATTTTTCTAGTTCGAAAGTGTAGTTCTTTAACATCTCTCCGTCAACCAAAAATGGAATTTGTTCATAATCCAAATATATAGCTAGTGAAAATTTACTGTCCTTTGCATTATTTATAAATTTCAAGTATTTTTTTATATTACTATCTTCAACCTCTATAACATAGTTGTTATGAACATCATTTAAATCATCATACAAATATAAACCATATCCAAAATCGTCATCCAAAGACCTAGTACTAACTGTATTACTTTTAATAATATATGTAACACAATAGTAGGTTACAACAGCAATGACTAACAATATAAATACACACGTTATGTTCATTAGTAGTTTTCTCATATTTTCACCATTAAATTGAAGCAACTCATATCACCTTGATATGAGTTGCTTCAAGAATATTAATAAGTATAGTCAGTAGTCCTGTTAAATGTGCCTCCAACGTTGGAATCTGAGACATAATGATAGCCCTTAAACTTCACACCAGAGCTAGAATAAGTGTTAGCTGAAATATTCCCTGAAAATGCACGATCGGAATTTGATTCTTCGCCTGATGATGATTGTGTCGTACCATCACTGTTAATAACCTGTACTGTAGACTTTACATAGAAAAGTGGTGCACTAAGCATCGTCTGTGCTTCCGCATACGGATTTGTCCATGGAGGATTAACAGGAAATAATGCGCCTTGCACTTCATATGACCCATATTTAGCAACGAATGATTTGGTTCCAGACGCAGCATATGCTGTTGCTGATGCCGCTAGCATCATGATAGCCATTGAAAAAACAAAAAATTTCTTTTTCATTTAATACTTCACCCTTTCATTATTTGTAAATATCTGGATGGACGTCCAACAATAAAATATCACATTTAACAAATAAATACAATAAAATTCTTTTATTTACAAAAAACACAAATATTGAGTTCTACTCCAAACGCTATTTTATTACTCTTAAAATTTCTCAATAAAAGCGTTAATTTTTTTAAAAATTTTGATCTGTGAAGGAAGTATCAATTTCTCTATAAATTCGTTGTTTGATTTCATCGAGTCTGTCTTTCTACATCTCCCCTTGTTTCTTAGATCGTATCCTCAGTCACCAAACTATTACTATGTTCATCCGGAAATATTTAATCCATAATTCTTAAAGCTCGAGAATTCGCTTTAACTCAAGTTCTTGGTTTTGATGCTGCTGTTTTTCAAACCGCAACAATCTCTTGTTCATTACGAATCTACATGTCTAGCTGTAGTCTTTACTAATAATTCGATATATCTCACATTTACCTGCCTGATCATGAATATCGGCTGCCGATTTATGCCGGTAGTTGTGACTGTCTGCTCCAGTAGACAATCAATACGAAGATCGCATTGGCGCCCGTCGCCTGCTAGGCGACTTATACGGTCCTAAGCAACCCTTCCGTACCACAGCCATACGGCCTCATTTGTAGTGCTTACCGTATGTGTGCAATTGAGCTCATACAAAAAGACCCGAAACTGACGACTTCTCGGATATTAAAACTAATTTCTGAGCAGCAATGTCCTAAACCCAAAAAAAGCCACGCAGAATGATCCGCATGACTTAGTTGCTAATATGATAATTGGAACAATATTGGTTCACAATTATTTAACTAGCCACTATTTGTCCCCATAGTTCCACAGGCAATAGTGTTCCGGAAATTTTAGATGTTTTTGCTATAATATCTTCCGCCGACCCGACCCATAGTTCCCCCCGGTACTCGAGAACGTATTTATCGTCCAAAAAATTGATTACTATTTCATCTGCAACTTTCAAACGCTCTAATTCAATAGCAATGACCTGGCTTGCAATTTCTACTGCATCATTCTTCATTTCTAAAAGGATAATAACATTAATACTCCAAGTTTCAAAATATTCTTTCATTGCCCGTCACTGCCTTCCCCTATCCCTTTACTCTAATACGATTAGATAGTCATCACTCTTGATTAAAATATCTGTTCGTTTACGATCTTGATATTCATTTTTTCGCAACATTCCATAAAGAATTACCTTCTTATCAATAAGCTCTGAATCAGAGTATGTAAAATACTTAAAGTACCTTTGAAATAACACAGCACTAACATCTCCTGAATCACTATGGAGCTTTATATACTTTACTTTTTCATTCTTCCAGATTTTATCTACTGTTCCGATAATAAAGTATCCAATCTCGGGATTAAGCTCCCCTTCCCATAGTAAATCGTGAACTTGATAACTTTCGTGTATCAAAGCGGACAGAGGCAACACAATTCCTCCCCCGACCCTAGCATATATAGTAGTTAAAATATCTGGGGAATTCTGCGAAAGTAAACTAACCACTCCTGCAAGAGACTGAATAGGTTTAGTCGTTGACTTACTTTCCTTGATTTTGGGCTCTATCGGGCTTTTCGGGTTTGAATTTCTTTCGACGTTCTTTTTCTCGCGCTCCGGATCCATTGAATTTAGGTTAAATCGTAATTCTTGTTTAAAGCTGTCTTTATCCTTCTCTTGAATTACGCGAATTTTCTCTACCAACTCAGAAACGCCCATACTTTTGAAGAACATACAACTCTGGCCATGCTTTGATGTCTCCCCACCTGTAGTCTTAAAATGAGCTATTATGTTTTCGTTACCTGCCAAGTAAATTACCAATGCCCCACAATCGGGATCCATACAATACAGCTCAGTGCCATGAATATTCTCATCATATTCTAGAGAGTAAATTAAACTTTGATCCGCCAATCGCGCTTGCAGCACCTTTTAAAACCCTCCTTAAAAGAAAAGCGACAACCATATCGGTGCCGCAAATATAAATTATATATTGTGATTAATCCATTCAGCTGGACGTGGGTATGGGACAAACACTTCACCATTAGGACGGACCAATCCATATTGGCCGAAACCCTCGGTATCGACAACCCATGTCACATACTGACGAGATTCTGAATTTCCCAAGTAATATGGCTCATGTATTGGGGCCGTTGACTTCCGAATAAATGGACTCCAACCCCATTCCAAGTCTGTATTCTCTTCAATAGCAAGATCACTATAATTCAACACCCAAACACCATAATTTTCTTTATCGTTTACGTACCAAACCATTTCTTTCAAAGGAGGTGAACATGGCTCCATATTGGGATATCCGTAATATATGGAATCACTTTTATATGTATCTACCCAATGGTTCGAACTAAGTAAGTATCCATGATATTGTTTCACTTCTTCATTTGGAAAAATATCACTCAGGTAAGCCTTCTTTTTTCTCGTTTCTTTACGCTTAAAAGGAAGTACAATTGCCATGGTCTTAACCACCTTCATAAAACCAGATAATAATGTATGGAAGAACTACGAATATTACTGTGAGAAATAACATCCCCCAAGCAAAAAAAGCCCATACTCGCATCATCTGTGGATTTTTTCTTGCTTTTGATATCCGATTAAATATTAAACACATTAAGCAGATAATGACGCAAAAGAAAACACCGTACTGTTGGAGATAACCTAAGACTGAAAACATCCAATCTTCCGTTTCAGAACCGCTTGGCAATTTGGGAAGTAGATCATCTCCAAAATCAATCTTCTTCATATCATCAGCTAGTTTCATCTATAGTCGTCCCTTTGGCAAATATCTACAAACAAGATACGTCCATGTTCGGTAATATTCTTAATCGTCCCGCCAGACAAGTGAAACTCAATTTTTCCGCCAACAATATTTGTGCTGTGCAGCTTGTATTCAACCATTTCAAGGATGTTTTCTAAGTTATTCTGATCGATCTGAGACTTCTTTTTAACTTGCACTTCTTCGTCGTACTGTTCATTTACAATGTATTCAAAATGCGGGTGTCTCGATTTTGGATTGAAATGAAGAATAAATTGTCCATTTTTCTTTACACTTGTGATTTGAGGACAGCATCGTTGTATACCTTCACGCACTAAATTCCTCACATCTTGAATTAAACTTGTTTCCATTAATTCATCATCCCCTGTCATGATTAAAGATTTATGTATATCAAAAAAATCATATTTATTCATAGGTTGATAAATATGATATATTTTCTATGTATAATATAGTGAATAAAATAATGGATGTCAAGGAACATTGTCCCATTTTTTTGTTTGGAGATAGGAACTATATCCTATCCCCTTTCCAGAAATATCGATTCAAAGAGCTTGTGGTACTACCGCTTCCCAAACTCGTAATAACTTAATTGTCGAATCAGATGAAATATTAATTTGGCACAAAACCCTTTGCCCTTCTTGCATTTCAACGAATTTTTCATGCCCTACAGTCCGCGTTAACCCTTCGCCAGACAGTGATACTAAAGAATCATCATACTTTTTGATGATCTCTGCATCCCAGAAATGAAAACCAGGGACTTTTTGCTTAGATATAGTTGGTGTCTCAATATCCATATCTACGTCCATTTGTGTTGCATTCTGTTCCTCGTTTATAAATCTCATATTTTTCGCGCGTAGCTTGGACAAGAAAGAAATGGTTCGAGAATCAATAGGGACATCTTTCAAAGGTTCACTGGTAATAGAAATAGCATTACTTCTTTGCTTCAGATCTTTCATTTCTGTCATAAGATCTCTGTTAACCTGTTTCAAAGCAATCATTGATTCTTCCATGCACCTTATCTCATCTTCGAGATTGTTCACGCGGATCGTGTGACCAATCAACAACCCATCCGAATGTGACCTGTTACTTCTTTCTCTGCAATATAAGAGTCCTAAAACAATTGATAAACATCCTAACAATACTGAAATCATTTTTATTCTCCTCCTTGGATGATTTGGACACGCAAAAAAACCCTATCAGGAAGAGAATATCTGTATAGAAACAGAGATTTCTCAACCCAATAGGGTTTAAGTCTTGACCAATAAGCTCACATTCGATTAATTTCGACAGAGCAAGATAATAATTTACATAGTGTATTATAACAAATTATTTCGGTTCCATCAATTAAAATAATGTGAATTCTGCTACTTGTTTTCGACTCCCTAAGAAAGAAGCGAATGAAACACCTGATTTTAATAAACCGCGAACTGCTTGGAAATAGCGTGGATCGGACGACGGATTTTTCAATGATAATGTTTCTTGGAGCTGTGCAATAAGTTGCTCGTCATGGGGCAACATTATTTCACTTCGAGGTACAGTCATCAGCTTTCCGTTTATCCTTATAATAGCTGTTTGCCCAAAACGGTTTTTTTCAAGCCTTACAACCTCTACCTTCATACCTGTTTTTAGCCATGTAGCCATATCATTCATGTGAACCATCCTCTCCGAGTGCATAATTGAATCGAGCTAGCTGCTCTTTTGAAATAAATTCAGGCTTACTCCCGCAAACCCTAGCATCAAAGTTAACTACATGAAATGGAATTGACCCATTGTACAGAATATTATTGATAGCATTATTAGCAATTTGAGCAGCAAACTTATTTGTTGCCACTCGTTGAGGGTTCGATTGAATAACGACTCCACAACCAGGCATAGGAATTCCATCCTCTTCGAACACATTTGGAAACACAGTTCCTACCGGATCAAGAACAGTAAAATTGTTCACTTTCAAACCAATTACACATTGTCCGCCAAAACCAGACGATTCGGCATTCCCATCAGCACTTACACCTTCAACACCAAGATCCATGTAAATAAGATCTTTAAACGTATCCTCAACAAATAATTCATGTAGGATCCTTCTCGTTTTATTATTGTCTAACATTCCAATGATAATTGGCACAAACAAGACGGACTCTTTATTATAGTCGTTTGGAATAATAATTAAGTCTTTAAGCTGAACTGCATCTTTAATATAATCTGGGTACGAATACGTTGTTACACCGTAATGCTCCCCATAACGTTCAGCTAAAGAATGAACTTTCTTCGTTCGAACATAAACATCCTCTTCATCATATAGTTGATTCGATAAATTTTTCTTCTCAACCGTGTCTCCATCAATTAACATAATATGTTGAAAAAAGAACCTCGAATCATGTGTTCCATTCCTATAAGTTGCGAGATCTTGGCATAGGCTGCGATAAAAATGACTTCCATTCGCTCCAGCTCCGATTATGCAGAACTGCAAGTACAGCTTTTTACCTGTTTCTGATAACTTAATCATTGAATACCTCTCCTTTGTTAAAAAAGGAAGTTGCCGTATTGACAACTTCCTTTCCTCTTATTTGTAATCTATGCGTCTAAGCCACTCAAAATCGAAGCTTACCTTCTCATATCCAGCTAATGCTGAAGGACTATCCGAAAACAAGTCACTGAACTTCACCGGATATCGTTTACCATTAAATCCAGCCCGCAGACGAATCTCAGGAACTGGATAATGAAAACAACCGGCTACTCCATAGAATCGCAGTGCTTGATCATTCTCATCGTCCACTGGAGAAAAGTATGCATCCATTTGATGATGCGAATGGATGACAAATACAATTTCTTTCCCATCTAACTCTCCAGGCTCAACAATCGATATTACCTCATCCCATTTCACTTGTTGCCTAGGGATAAAACATTCATAGTTATCCGTACTCTTGTCCCATACAATATAAGCTAATACTTCCAGCTTTCCTCTAGAATAAATTCTAAAGAAATTCAGTATCTGTTTTAAAAGCTCAATCGGTATTGGTTTCAATAGAAACTGTATTCCTTCTTGTAAAGGTTTAAGTTCTTTCAGCTCCTCGACCGGTGTTGTTACTTGTAAGAAACTATTCTTCCGAATCTCCATCAATTGGCCTGTCCTAGAAGCAACAACTTGAAAAGGTTTAACAGACTGGTCAATTTCATCAATATCCCAATGAAAAGAACGGAAAGGTGATTGTACCCCCATCCCCATTTTCTCCATTACACTATTGACGTATAGACGTTTCAGGTCCATATCTGCTTCCCATCGTGTACGTGATTCTGTAAACTCATAGTATTCACGGGCCAACACTTCACGTAGCTGCTCTAATGTAACCTTCCCACTTTCAGGAACCTCATCTATCAGATCCGAGACCAAAAATAACCTTGTCGAATAGCTAATTGTAAAATCTAAATCAACTTCGGTTGTCTTAGGGTCTAACTTTGTTTTTGATGGAATTGAAACCGGCTTATTTACTTTGACTTTCTCTTCAGCTTTCGAAGTTGAGATGGTCTTTTTATCATTTTTGCCTGACCTTATAACAACCTCTGCATCACTAAATAATCCCATTTGCTCAAAAAGTTCCATACTCATATCATCATTCCTCCAATAGTATATTTGATATTACTTCAGCGTAATTTTCCCAATGACCGTCCGCTCTTTAAGAGCTTTCATCGCTTCGTATTGGCGTTTAACCTTCATTATCTGTACTTTAGTCATAATCATTTGCCCATATCAGATAAAGGGAAAGCCCTTTAGATCTGATAAGAGGGCTCCCTCCCTTTAGCTAATTTAGTTTATGATGTAAGCCATTCTTCCAAAGTTAATCCAGTATCTTCTAACATATCATCATCAAATTCTTTTCCAGAGAACATCGTAAGGACACCGCGAAGATCAATCCCGGTATAATCCGAGTCATACAAATGAAAATTTTTCGGCGCCCCTAAGAACTGATAAGGCATCGATTCCATTTGCCGGATGTTATCGTACTTTTCGTGTCCCAATGCCGGCCAACATATTTTCCCGTCTTTATATACATTTGAGAAAGGAAAGTGGTACGTCTTCGAAGTTCCCTTGACAAAAGTATCCTTGATTGCCCATACCTTTGCCGATACTCGCCCTTTATCATTTAAATCAAAAACAAATATGAGCTTCGGGTGACCTACTTGCTCAAACACAAGCGGCTTCACGTCTTCAAAAGGTATATCATACATACCCTTTTCGACTTCGATCGCTACACGTTTTGATTTGCCTTTCTCTTGGTAATAAATACAATTCCTTGGCAGTATTGGCGACGTTATCGGGTAGTCTTCCAAGACAGGCGCAGCCACTTGAACTAATGTGCTTCTCCTTATCCCCATACTTAGAATTCGAAATGTCTCATCGATTTCATCTTGTTGATTTTTGTGAAGAGCATTCTCCAACAATGCAGTTAACAGCTTCGGATAATGTCCTTTATCTTCTGCATATATATTGATTTTTTCAATCAATACAATAAGCATCTCTTCAAGCTCCATTTTATGTTCCGTTTTCGTCCAGGAATTCACACTTGATTGTACGCCTCTCACAATTTCTAACGATTCAGCGTAGGACAATGATGTAAGATCAAATGAACTGGCGACTGATCGGAACAACTTTAATCCAAGGTTTTGTTGTCCATATTCTTCAGCTATTTTTTTCAACATACAGTCAAAGAAATCTTCAGTATCGAAATCTACATAATTCGCATGAGTCATTAATCTCTCCAGCAGTTCTTCTGGCTCCAGATCAATTAGTAGTCTATCAATAAGAAGATGATCATCTAGAATTTTCACCAATGACAAAGCTAAATCTGTCATACTGATATAACTCTGCTTAATGACAACATCCCCCTGTATGGTCTGTAAGGATGCTAATTCCTTTTCATTCATGATTTCAATTCGTAGCTTCATCGTTTTGTTTCTCCTTCCAATCATCTAGCTGTAATTTCAACTCAATTAGATCTTCGATAATTTCAGATATAGCAAAACCACATCCCACATCATCTATGCAAAATGTGATTTTTTGCTCCTCATACGATATTTCAAGTGTATTTTCGAAGAATGGAGAACATCCAATCTCTGAAAAATCAAACTCATCAGTACCCAGGTCAAATGGGACTACCAATTGATTATCAACATGCTCTACCTTTACCTCGAATATCAATTCAAAAATATCCGTTGGCCCGGAGTGTTGAATGATGAGGTCTTTGGGTACTTCGTACCCTAACTCATGTAACTTCGCCAATGCAGCAAAAATATCGGATAGTTCGACATATTGCATTAAAGTATCGACCGTCAAGAATACATGACGCATTAAATGAACCTCCTTTTTTTAGAGGACTTTACCTCTCTCATTGTGACTAACAGTGCATATGCTCTGTTATATTCAACGATGACATTACCTTCATTGATGTCATCATTTTCCTCATATTCATCAGATTGATAATGATAGACTTCCTCACGAAATTGCTCTGCAAGATCTGCGGAGAACTTAGTAAAATCTAGATCGCCAAACCTAACCAAACCTGAATAAAAAAGTTGATTGGTTAAATAGAGAAAACCATTCTTCTTTCTTGCCTGAGCAATATCAACCGCTCTTCTGGATAACTCTGAACAAATCTGATGAAACTCCATCGAATTCCCTCCTACATGCAAAAAGACCCCTGATTCAACATCCTGAGATGTGAATTGGAGTCTTCCTTAAGTTTCATTTAACTGCAAACTCATGCGCGTGCAGCTGCTTCTTCATCAAAAAAATGTGCTTCAAGACTTGCTAATTGAAGGACTTGAAATACCCGGTTCAATACATCCTGGCGGATATTCCCTGTAGCACTTTCGATCTGTGATATACGTGCTTGGGTCGTATGCGCTCGATCAGCTAACTCTGCTTGAGTTAAGTTCATTTGCATTCGACGTGCAACCACAATATTCCCAATGACTACTGAAAAGCTATCGAGGTATTCTCTGACTTCAGGAATACCTCGTGCCTCTTCCATTAATTCATTAAAATCTTGTCCTAATTTTTTAGTCATGTTCTTCAACTCCCGATAAATTAATGTACTTCTCAGGGGAAGCTAAAAAATCTAAGTAGATTGCTTCTGTCTCTTTAACAATGTCTTCAAAACCCAAGTCATAAGTACTCTCCTTAACGATCGCCCGAGTAAAGCATAGGATTTGAAAACCATTGTGCTCAAATTCGAAAAAGACGGCTCTAAAAGCACCAGAACCTTCCCAATTAACACGAAATTCAAGCAAGGGAACGTGATTCTTGAGCTCCTTAACGAGCTTAATCGTATAAGGGCGACCATCTTCTCGATTCGTTTGAAAATACTGCTTAAAGGCATGCTGTAAGCCGTATCTTTTTAAAAAATCCATACCTCTGATAATGAACTTGTACATCTGTAGCTTATCAGTTTGTTGTCTTCCTGCTTCCGCGATTTGACGAACTAAATCAAGGACCTGCTGTCTGCCTGTTTCCGGATCTTTGATAAACTCAATTTCCGTCTTCATTATACCGTATACGATATAAAAATGCAATTCATATCGTTTCCTCCCGCTTCTCAAATTTTTACTTCATACATTTCTAAATCTCCTAAAACGCAAAAAAGCCCTATTGGGAGAATGTCCTTCTGCTAAAATAGAGATTCTTAGCATAGTTCGATTCAACCCAATAGGGCTTATACTTGACGACTGGCTCAAAAGTTGAGCATAAGGAAATAATTCATTTCATTATAGCAATTTTCAACTTCGAAGTCGAGCGTTTTAGTTTGGTCATTCAATTGAATCAGCTTATTTACCACGAACAAGTCTTCGTTTTTGATCAATCCATTTTCCTCGCGTTTGTAAATAGGCTAAATATATCACGGATAGGGTTCCAAAGAATGAAAACGTACGCAATGTCTTCCGCAAATATAGTTTTTCATTGTACCATGGGAACTTAGTATCAATTTGGGCTGGTCCAATAATATCCCCTCTAATCACCACTGCTCCATCAATAGGCCGGATTTGAATCATGTCCTGACTAAATCGATTTATTGGAATAATCACCTTGTATAATCGAGGTGTCGACTCAGTAGCATGAGAATACCAAAATGAATCAAACCCTGGCTCCTTACTTCCCGGACTGTCTGAGATATGGAACCATACAAATCCAGCCTCTCGATCTTCTAATTTCATGGAATAATTTGATCGAGCACTCCCATTTGAAATTAAATGCACCTCACCTGTTTTCTCATACTTCTCTATATCTTCCTCGGACAATTGGTCGGTATAGTGAATAAGATTTCTACCCATATAAAGTTGATACTCTGACTCTCTCAAAGAACGTACAAGATATTTTTTTCGTTCTAACATACTAACAACGAACCCTACTAATATTAATAGAGGTAACCAACCTAAAGATCGAATCCATATTTCAACTTTGATATTCAAAAATTTATCATAAAGTGTAAGCAAAGTAGCTAGTCCATTTGTAGTTAGAAAACTTAAAATAATTAGAATACAATAATAGACAATGCAGACTAACCCAGATATTATAGTTCTTGAATACCCGTACCCTCCACGTATCCTCTTTTTTTTACTCCAGTTGATTGACTTCCCTTCTTTTTTCAAAATTCTTACCATCCTCTCATGAATTATTTTTTTCAGTTCTCTTCAATCTTCTCTAAGCGATTAAATTCTCTGATTACTCTGTGTGAGATAAGTGGCACAGTGATGGAGTAATATTTATTCTTGTCATTGCTTCGAATCGCTTCAATAAGTTCTATAATTTCTGATTGATCCAGGTCAGCTATAATATCAAGAAAATGTGATCGGAGCCTTTCGAATTGTTCCGATTCAGTTCTATTGATACTCCTAACTTCAGCTGCCTTCACAAAGTCAATGATATCTGCCATAAAAACTCCTCCGGTCCTAGTAATGAAAGACAGAAAGCCAGCCGATATGTCTATCAGCTGGCTTTCACGTTTTAGTGAGTACTATTTGACCTCAATGATCTCATCCAAAAATTCTGTAATTGGTAGCGCGATCGTCTCTGCCTCTTCAATCCAATAAACAAATACCCTATCAAGGGATGATCTGTATCGCATACACGCTTCATCCACTTCCACTTCCCCATAATTCTTTGTTAAGATCTTCTTATTGAGGTAGACAGTATAATCGAAGGATAGCTGTTTTTCCTTTTCCAAAATCCTCATCCCCATTTCTAATTTATGTAATTTAATCATCATCCAAAATTCCAACAAAGCTGATCTTCATGAATACGTTTTGATCGTTTTTTCTTAGTATTTTTGATTTCACTGATCGATACAATTTCAAACAGCTCATCCATACTAAGTTGTTCAGAATTCCGATCCTTCTCCTCACGTTGTCTTTTGATGGTGATATTCGGAAATATTTGTTCCATCTTTTCTTCCGTAAATAAGGAGTTAAACACTTCATCCTCGCTCATTTCATTCACAATAATCGCATCTTCAACAATAACTTCAGTCTCTTGCTGTTTTTGATAATCCGCAGGATCCACTCCACACAATCTAAAAGTCTCCTGCACAAGAGCCTGCATTCTTTGTTTTAATACGGCTTTGAATTCGGACTCTTCAACCATTTCAACACCTTCAAGTTCCTTATCCGCTAAAACCTTCCAAGTATCAGCGACGTCGCTGGTTGCAAAGCAGCTGGCCAAATCACTCGCCAGCGCGGATTGTGAATCCCGTGAGAATTGCGCTAATTCACTCTTATCCAAACGCCCTTCTACCATCAACGAATGGCCACGGGCATGCATGATATGAAGGAATTGTTTCATTTGCTGAGTACCGTTGTATACAGGATAGTAAACACGACATTCCCGCTCCTGCCCAATTCTCCACGCACGTCTGGAGCTTTGACGTATAGTAGCGATCTCATAGCTTAATTGATAGAAAATGATTGTCGGCCAGTACATCATGTCTAGACCGACTTCTACCAGCTTCATATTCGTTATGATGACAGGAATCTTTTGTTCTTCCAGCTCATTCAATCTCACTTGGCGTAATTCGGTATTAGGCTCATCTAGAATCTCGCACCTTATCCCTACTTTCGCCAATACATTCTGAATATGTTCATTCATTTCGTAGGTCCCAGTGAAATTATTGAATATCGTCACACGTCTTCCCTCGGATAGTTCTTGTTGAACGGTCTCAATTAACCATCTTTCTTTGGCATGGTTCCCTATACTAAGAGCCGGCGCGTGTATCAGCTCTTCCCCGATGTGGATATTCGCATCTAGTTCTGGGCGATCTGCGTACATCAGGGTTGCTGGATTAAACCGTGACCAGACCCCTGAAGCACCGGCATGCGATGCAATAGAACATGCATCATATAACCGGGTATGGAAAGAACTATACTGCTGAAAATGCTCCGGATCCATGTCTATGAAAGTAGGGTATTCTTTTAACGGAATGATCGGCAAGCCTAAGTCCGGCAGTTCCATAAAGACGCTTTTGTGAAGCAAGAATTGAGATGTGAGTTGTGGTGCAATCCCCGATGATTCTCTAATCTGCTCACCTTTACGCTTTCGACTCGTTACTACACCTTCTTCTCCGCTGCCTCCAACTTTCACAGTCTTCTCTAGCTTCCCGTACCTCATCGCCCATTCAGTTGTTCCGGTATCATTACTAATACCCGCTTCAAGCAATGATCGAGCATCAGTACGCCATAGAATCTCCTTGATTGACGTTGATTTGCCGTTGGTTAATGTACCCGTAAGCATTAATACGCGCTTTGCTGAAGCAACAAGTTTAGCAAAGGCATCTCCGCGACCGGATCCATCTGATTTTGTCTGGTGCACCTCATCCTGAACTAACAAATCGAAATACTTATTCAATTTCTTGAAAAGGTTCGCTATATAGATCCTCGGCTTCTGTCTACACTCACCACGATTTTTCACCGCTGGACGCCATAAAACACTTTCACAACGTCTTACCGGTGAATCTATCTCCTCCTCGTTTCCTTCCCGTATTAAATGGGCATTGCACTTCAAAATTCGGTTAATTCTTTTATATTTAACCCCATTCGGTACGCCATTTTTACGCAATTCATTGTTCATACGTGCAAGGAATAACACATCCTCAGTTGGAGCAAAGCCCTCTGCAGCTGCTTCCCAGTCAGCAGATACCAGATCGCCTGCTTCATTTTTCATAAGGAGTGGCTCTCCGCAATCCGGACAGTGCCAAGCATTGGCCACCTTACCCTTTTCTCTTTTCCAAATGCCTGAGAATATTTTTTCATTTTCCAGCTTCGCTCGATCTAAACCAATGAGTGTAAACTCCACTTCACCCGCTTTTGGACGATGACCATTCTTTATCTTTTGATAAAATTGCAGTGCATCTGTCGTGTTGCGAATGATTTCAACCTTTGCATAAGGTAAAGTCTGTTTGATCTCCTTCTCTTTCCATTTAGCTAGCGTAATTCCTGGCGCAGACAATAAGACACTTAAACCGTGCTTCTTAGCGACACGCTTACGTTGTTCGTTCATGACATGTGCCACTCCACAAGAAATAATCGATTTCCCACATCCCATATCTGCTGCACAAAACACCTTTTCTTCATCAAGCGTATTCACAATCGCTTGAATCGTATGTGCTTGCATCGGAAAAGGAATACGTCCCATACTCGCAATCGAAGGGTCAACACCGCGATCAAATGCATGACGAGGATCCATTTCTTCAAGTTTTTTCGCTAAGAATTCCGCGTTTTTTACCATGTACTCTTTCAAGTCCATATTCGGATCGAAAACACCCTGTATATCGCTTTCTGGTATTGTAAGCTGCTTCGTAATCAATGCTTCTTGAATGAGTTGTAACGCTTGTTCTTCGCTGCATTCTAGCGCTTTGAAATCAATGCTTTCCCACATAGTAAAGCTAGGGTTCCGGATGATCTCCAAGCTCCGTAAATGTTTCTCAAAGATCCGCGGATACTCGCTTTTCCATTCCCTAGGGAAACCAAAACGTTTAATCAAGTGCTCTGAAAGTACTTCCTCTATATTTCCATCAGGGGCACACAAATACGCGAGGTTTTCGTCTTTATCAACCAGGCCCTCCAATGATAATTTGCTGTTGTATACCATCCCATGAGCTACATCCCCCATCCCGATCGGGCGTTGAATCCGTTTAAAGCCATCGTATTGTCGCTCATAGCTATCCCGGCCAATATAGACTGTTCTTCCCTCTATAATGCCGGCACTCATCGCGTTGACAGCTTCAGGTATACCAACATAGGATGCATAAACTATGCTGCGATTTCGCTTTTCCTGTCCATCGTAAACCAAACAGTGTAGCGGCAGCGTGAAATGGCGATCAGAATCAGTCATCTTAATATAATTCATGTTGTCCTCAATAGTTTGCATTATCAATTCCTCCTAATAATTAAAAAAGAAGCGGGATACCCGCTTCTTCCTACGTTCTATTGCAAATCAAAAACGCCGTTTTCATTAAAGACACGAACGATTGACTTATAATAGTATGATGTCGTGATTCCTGTTTGCAGGCCCTCTTCATTGAATACAGGTGTTTCTTCTACGAGCTTCTTCGTTATCCCACTAACTATATGACCAAGGTTTCCACCTACGGCTCCTGCAGCTATTGCAACCCCCATATGTGTTGGCTTTAGAGGTAACATAGGACGTTTCATTACCAATTCATTACCGGCGTTACCTATTCGCTTCTCAAATTCAATGAATGCACTACTTGTCTGAAGATCTGCTTGCAACTCATTCATATTTAACTTTCCAGCACGATAATATGGCTCTTCGGACTCAACGACAGGAACCAGAACATCTTCCTCAATCTCTTCTAGAGTCGGAAGCATATCCTTATCCCCATCTCCAACAGCACGCAACATCGCATAATCTTCTTTACTTTTTCCGCCCTTACCAAATTTACAAATGACAAGAACTTGTTTGAATACGTCGTAGTTCCGATCTGTAAATCGGTAAATTCGAAAATCCCTGAACCGTCCACTCAAGACACCGGCACATGCTTTGACTACATACTGCGGGATACAAAACAAAAGCAGGCCGTCTTTTTGTAAGACGCCTGCCTTGACCGAAGATAATCTCCGTAAGAAGGTTAGCTCCGTGCGTTCTGAAAATCCATCTGCATAGGGTGGATTCAGCCAGTGTAATGCAAACACCGGCTGCGTCCGCAATTGCTCCATCCCATCTTGTATCACATAATCTAAGCTCTTTGCTGCCTCGATGTAACGTGTTTCTTCTAATTCTACCCCGTAAGTCTTCACCATAGCACCTTGACCCATGATCGCATTAGCAATCTGTTGCAGTGCTTCTCCTTTACCGCAGCACGGATCGATTATCCTTATGAGCGTGGAGGTATCGTTTGGATCTATACGGAGTTTTTGGCATAGAAGTGATAATTCTTCCGGCGGAGTCGCATAGTACCCAGCTTTAGATTCCGATGCTATTCTTGCCATCTTACCATCACTCCTCCTTCTTGAATCCATTCATTTCCCAAGTCATCCAGGTAAACGACGAATTTCTCTGTTTTAGGGAACCAGTTCCATTTAATAAACAAGAAAACCATTGTTAAAAATGATGAGATCCCTACAAAATGAATCATTCCATCCAATACTGTCATCATGATAAATTCCTCCATTAATTAGATTGTAGTTCTTCAGAAAATAAAAAAGGACCGAAAGAGCTGCTTGCTAGCAAGACTCTTTTCGGTCCAATTTGATCGATAACGACACCTCATAAATGTAGCTTACAACTTTCTTGATAACAAAAAAGACCAAGCCAAAAGACATAGAGTCCTTCAACTTGGTCGTTATCGCAAAATTTGCTCTTCCTACATACATACGTATGACGTGGTTATCTAAATGTTCAATAGAACAAAATACTTGACCACGGGCTCAAGAAGTTGAGCATAAAAAATAATAACACCAATAGTATATCAGAAATAATAATATTGTGCTATCCCCATGATCAGTTTCCATCCAATTTCAATTCATCATTTGAGACACGAGTCTGCTATAAATCATTAATAGCATCTTGAATTCTTGCCATTCGTACTCTGTCCCCTTCAGCTTTAGCCTTTTCATAAGCTGTGTTTAATCTTATCAAATCTTCCTCATATTCTTTCTGTAGTAGCTCTTCTCTTATTTGAGACCAATCAATTTCTTTCAAGATATACATGCATAACCCTCCTAAGTTTCGATAACTAGATCTCCTTTTTTTCCAGAGCGGCTGAACTTTCACGCACATATTGTGCTGCCACTCCTTTAGCCGTAGCGAAAGGTGATATCAGTGAATCAATTGTCTTCCCAGCTGCATCGACCCGGTACCGTGCAGGTAAACTTAACGCTAGTAACCCGTACTCCCTGTACGAACAACCTCAGCTGTTACATGAGTCTTCGTATCCCAAACCAACCATACACCCTCATGCATTTTCTTTGTCTTAATCATTTACAACAACCTCCACCAATTTAGTCTTCATACATGTGTAGAAACAAAAAAAGACCAAGCCAAAAGACATAAAGTCCTTCAACTTGGTCATTATTGCAAAACTATCTTCCTTTATACGCGTGACGTGGTTAACTACTTGTTCAAATAGAACAAAATAACTTGACCACGGGCTCAAATAATTGAGCATAAAAAAGAATAACAATCTAAATATATCAGATTTTTTTGAAAAGTACTATCCCTTATAAATTTTGAATATCTTATAAAAAAATTAGAAATGATAGTTCTATATGTGAAGATAAAGGAAGGTTACATTAATGGGGAAATATATTGTTGTATCTTGCTGCGATGAGCATGGTTGTACAAATGCGGAAATGACAAAAGTATTAGATGCTTTGTCAAAAGATTCAGCTGATGCAGCTGCAGACACTCTAAACTTGACTGCTACTAAAATATGTCCAAAGTGTGGATCGACGATGGGTTACTTCGCAGTAGACATGGATAAATAAGAAAACCTCCTATTCAGAAGAATAGGAGGTTTCTTTATTCGGCCCACTCACGGGCATAACTGCAAAAATCAACGGCCCACTCACGGGCAATGTTTCATATTACATATTCAATATAGCACAGGTGTTGTTTATAGTCAAACAAAAGATCTTTTGTTTTCTTACTTTTCTCCTGAAATTGTTTCCGCAGGAATATCAGCAAGTATCGCCGCTTGAATAGCAGAATATGCATCTTTGCGAACAGCATCCCTAGTTTTTTTCACATCTCCTGTTTTGGGATCAATCACCGCTTTCGCCTCAGACCACCGTTTTAACAGATTCACTCTATTTATTCCTTGCTGATATGGCTTCCGGAAAATCTTATACTCCTGTTCATCGCCGTAAATTTTGTAGGTCAGTAACTCCTTATCACTATTTATCAGAATGTAAGGCAAATTTAAGTGTCCATATTGTATATCAGGAAATTCCAACTCAGGCAACGTATCAGGATAGTTGTTTAGAATATGAATTTCAAAAAGTGTTTGTTCAAGTAACCCAAATATTCTGAAGCCATCCTTAATTCTCTCCTGCTGCGGTGTAGATAACTTAAGGAAATCAAGCTTCTTTTTCTTCGAATTATAATGTCTATACTTTATTATTCTCTTGCGGCTTATCGTTGTCATTTGATTCATTAGAGCAACAGTTTCTTCTTTCTGGAAACCAACTCGGCCAATATTAAATTGTGTCCCTGATTCCACTGTAGATTCCGCCTTAAAACTCGTAGTAGGAATGATAGTAACATGATCCCTTTTACGTTGAGTATCCCAAACAATTGCGTAATGAAGGTCATCCCACTCGGAACCTAATCCTGCAAAGTTCACTAGAATCAATTGAAATGTATCCAGCGGCGGTGAATAGACACCTTTGTCAACTCTCGAGTGTGTTTTTGCTGAGTCTACATAACGGTCGATTCGCTTCAATGTGTCCTCTTTCGTGTAGGCGGGAGTATTTGGATCATCCGTTATTGAATCTATTTTAGCGGTCATTCTATGTAATTCGGGATCCTTCATAACACTTGTAAATATATTTAAATATTTTTCTCGTTCATTAACCGGTTTCTTAAGTAACTCTAGTAAGAAATCATCTAGCAAAACTGTATCCCCTTTCAGCTCTCACAATATTTCCTAATTATAGCATAGAACTCGAGAGTTTCTGTGACGATCCACATCCAGAATATTATTTATAAACATGCGTGCTGCAGCGGCAATCAAACGGTCCGCACCGGGCTGTATTCTGCAGATCATCAACGGGCACGCAACAAAGATCGGCGCGTTGCTGGGCCCTACCTACCACCGGACTCCGCTCAGTCGGCGCCAGGACGCACCCTGCAGAACATCCATAAGGGCAATCGGAGTCCTGCTTACCGCCGTTCACTACGGCCACCGGTTGGTCAGCACCGGACGTATCCTGTAGAACCACAACGGAGTTGCAACAGAATTTTTTCCACTCTTGCTTTTCCAAATAAATCTCGCGCATGCATCCTGCAGAACAGAACTTCTCCGAACGCGTGTTGAAGATCGGTTTTCGCACTGCATCCGAACAAGATCGCAACTGATCAACTCTGCAGCACTATCCGGCGAGTTCCAGGCTGTAGGAGCTTTCTGCTGCACTGAGGGAAAAAAGGCAGAAAAAGTCAAAAAACGAGCCAATAAAGGCCCGTTTTTCGTTTAAAACAGTTTTCATTATTTAATCATTTGATAAATCATAACAGCAGCCTCTGCACGAGTTCCAGCTTTCTTAGGCTGGAACTTGCCAGATGCATCGCCTTTAATAATTCCCATATCAAGCACAAGCTTAGTTTCTGCTTTTGCCCATTCAGCTACATCTTTACCGTCTACGAGATTAGAAAGGTCCACGCTACCTAATTTCTTACTTTTGAACTCTACTGCAATTCGCGCTAAGATTGTCGCCATCTCTTGTTTAGTCACTATAGAGTTAGGATCAAACTTCCCTTGTCCAATCCCTTTTACCAGCTTATATTCTGTACCAACGCGCACAATATCTTTGTACCAAGCATTGTCCGCGATATCCGAATAATTTGCTTGGCCACCCTCTACTTTAAGATCCAACATTCTTACTACCATAGCTGTAAACTCAGCACGAGAAATTTTTCTGTTGGGCTCAAATTTACCATTGTAACCGGTAACGATCCCCTTACCTAACAAGTAGTCGATTGCTTCTTTTGCCCAATGACCCTCTGTATCATCAACAGCATTTTCGGCACCGTTGTTACTGCCGTTGTTACCGCCGTTGTCGCCATCGGTGCTGCCGCCGTTGTTACCACCGTTGCTGCCGCCGTTGTTGCCACCGTTGCTGCCGCCGTTGTTACCACCGTTGCTACCACCGTTGTTACCACCGGTGTTACCGCCGTTGTCGCCACCGTTGCTGCCGCCGTTGTTGCCGCCGTTGTTGCCGCCGTTGTTGCCGCCGTTGTTGCCGCCGTTGTTGCCGCCGTTGTTACCACCGTTACCTGGGTTCGTAGGATCTACTGGTTTCGGAACAGTTACACCAGAACCGTCTGAAGGAGTAGTTACATCTACTTTACCCCCACCGACTACTTCTTCTGTTCCGTCAGCTTTAAGTTTAACAGCTGTTACATTATAGTGATAATCCTTAGAAGGATCTACCCCTTCTTCCATAAACGTCAATTTACCGTTCTTCGGTGTAACGTTACCTAGGTCTTTGAACTCACCAGTAGCTGTATTGAAATAAGTCCAATGGAAAGTACCATCACCATTATCAGTTAGGGCTTGGCGAGGATTACGTTCAGCATAATACGCTGTTGCTCCCTCAATAAGGGTAATATCAAAAGTTACAGTCCCCATCTTAACGTCTGGAGAAGGTGTAATGACAATGCTTGGGGTCTCTTTCAGAGTGCTGAAAGTCACTGGATCTGAAGTGGTTTCTCCCCACTTATTCGATACTTTAACCTCATAAGTGTAAGTTGTTTGAGACTTAAGTGTGTTGTCACGATAAGCAGTTGCTGGTCCTTCATATACAACATACTTTCCATCACGAATCAACGTGTATACTGTTTGTTTTCCTTGAGCCATCCACTGTGCAGAAGCACCATCATGGTAAACCCGTACTACCTCTAATCCCTCAACCTTAGCTGGAGCATCACCTTCTGTTTCAACAGAAATGATTGCTGCACTGCTGTCACCGAAAGAGTTAGACGCAATAAGACTAATTGTATGCATTTTACCATGCACCAAAGATGTAAGAGTAGTAGTTAAATCAGAAGCAGTACCACTCCAAACTTGAGAGTTGCCAATTTTGATCTTGTAAGTTTCAGCAGAAGAAACTGCATTCCATGCTAATTCTATAGTATCTTTGCCTACAGATACAGCGCGGAAGTCTAATTCAGCTGGTGACGGAAGTACAGGTTTCAAGTCCTCTACAGATGTTGTAGTAGCCTTAATCTCCGCATAACTCGCCAACCAACCGCTCGTACATGCTTCTACCTTAATTGTGTACTCTGTACCAGATTCAAGTCCACTAAAGCTATAAGCAGTTGCTTTAGTTCCATCAACTAGAGAACCATTAAGATAAACGTTATACCCCTCTGCATCAGCGGGAGCATTCCAAGACACATCAATTGCTTTATACGTTACATTAGTTACAGTCAAGCCAGTAACCGGAGATACAACAGGAATATCCGATCTCGCTTGAGTAATAGCAGGAGCACTCAGTACCCCACTCTTCTTAGCATATAGTTTGTAATCGTACAACGTGTCATATGCCAAGCCTGTATCATTGAAATAGTTTGTTGCTACTTCTCCGACTTTTTTCCCGTTACGCTCGATAATGTAAGTGTCGGCGTCTACTGCATCCCACAGTAATTTAATACTTGTTGGTGTTTTTGTAGCAGTAGGAGCATAGAAGTTAGGAGGTGTTTCTACAACTAAGTTCAGTGTAGTTACTTCAGTAGAAGCTGGAGAACTAGGAGTTGACCCGTTCATAGCCAAAACTTCAACAGTGTACTTAGTATTAGGTCCAAGACCTGTCAACTGATAAGTAGGTAATGTTGGAGTTCCAACAATACTACCATTTACTTTAACTTGATAACCAGTTGAGCCAACTACTGCATCCCATGTTAATGTAGCACCTGTTGTTGTTACATTTGTAGCTACCAAATTTGTAGGTGCTGCAAGTTGTGGTGCACCTAATCCTGTGATTTCATATGGGTCTGCTTCTGTCCCTAGACCAGATACTAATACATTAGGTAAGATATAAACAACAGGACGAACTTTTCTAGACACTCTAGTGTCAAAAGTAGAAACATCTTTTTCGTTTCCATTGTATACAAATGCTTCTCCACTTGACATGTTGGCATCTAACAACCAATAAGCGTCTGAAGTTTGATTTAATGCATTAGTTTTTGCATTCTTTAACTGTTCAATACTCAGTAATCCTACATATGCAGGAGTAGTGGTATTCAGTGTTTTCTTATCAAGAGTTGTTGGGATAGTTCTTGCATACACATAATTATAGATTTTATAAATGTTACGTTTTAAATAGCTCTTTTCCTCTGCCGTAAAATATGCATTGTAAAAAGTATTGTTCAGATAATACCCGATATTCTTATCATCAGTAGTACTGAAAAGATTGTTGTATTGTAATGTATGGAAACTTCTCTCAGTTGCTTCTGGTTTATCTAAAATCAACAAGTTATCCTCTAGAACTAGCCAGTACTTTCCACCCAACATTACTTTCTCTCCGGCTTTAACACTCTTATTCCCCAAAGACACTTGAGGAGTATCAAGTCTTACAGTCACAGTTTGATTTTTATAGGGTTGACCGTCCTTGAAGGATTCTACAGAATACACATAATTAGTATCCATAGCTATGTTCTTATCTGCATACATATAATAAAATCTATTAACTAGAGATACATCACGATATTCATAATAAGTATTGTTATTATGTAAAGTTACAAGAACTTTCCCATCTTTCTTTAGTGTATAAGTATCTGCACCAGTCACTGTATGCCATTTTACAGTAGCTCCAGATGATGGAGAGGATAAATCAACAGTCAATCCAAGATCTTTTATAAGAGTAATCCCCTTATTAAATAAAGAATCAACATCTACTGTATAGATAGATTTGTTAGTGCTGTTTTGAAAGAGGTATAGATACTTATTTGTAAGTGTCGGCATGTCTCCACCGACAGTATTAATCCCTAAAGAAATTCTCTTTCCAGTTGCCACTTCTTCTACGAATGGAATAGAGTAAGTAACATAGTATAGGTACTTTCCGTCAGGAGATAAATATGCTTTGTAGTTCTTATTAGCGTAACCAGAAGCGAATGCAGAAATTGCTCCCGTCTCTAGATTAACAGAGAAAACTTTAGATCCAGTGATTTGCGTTTTGCTAACTACTACGCTTAATTTGTCAGCAGTTAAGCCCAAATAGGTATAATCTGTTGTTGCCTTATCACCGAACACAGTAGTGTTAGTTCCAAGAGTTTTTGTTACCCCATCCTTGATGTACAGGAACGAGGACGCCCATCTATCATCTACATAGTCCTTATGCGACAATAGTGTTATTAGACCACCATTCGGCAGTGTTTTAAGGTATTTGATACCCGGAGTTGCTACTGGCGCTTTCAGTACATCAGTAGTAGTAAGAGTAGCTAAATCCAGCTTTTTTATAGTATCATAAGTTGGTTTAGCTATAAATGTTATACTACTGTTGTCATAAGCAAATGTAGGGTACGACGGATCAAAGCCAGTCGGTAAATCAAGTTTAGAATTATTCATTGTATCCAGCACATAAAAATAGTTTGCTCCTGAATCCTTAACCAATAACTTTGTCCCGTCTTGACTCATTGAAGCAATAAAAGTACCGTTTGGAAAATCTATGACCCTACCTGTAGCTCCATTTGTGTAAGCAAACTCCCTCGTTTCAGAAGAAGTTACAGTAGAGTTTCCATCCTGTGATACCATGAAGTCATAACTTAGATTACCGCCCTTGTAAAACTCAGTCTGCATAGATTCTGCGGTCGAACTCGCTGTATTACTTACTGCTGCACTTACTTTAGCACTACCTGCAAAACTTGCAAGCATGCTCCCGAACATCAGCATGAATGTTAGAGTCATGCTCAAACTTTTCTTAAACCTTACCTTCAATTTAATTCCTCCCTTTGCATTTTCCCTAAGCAATCCTTTTTTTGACAAAAAAAAGACGCGAACAAGGCTCTAGAGTAGAGCTGTTCGCGTCTTTCGCTTAGGTTTTATAAAATTATCCTTTATTTTAGCATATTGATTGAATTTAGAAAACACCATTCGTCAAATACAATCAAAATTCGACAATTCCTCGATATTTATGTTATTACTGTTAACTGTTTTTTGCTCGATAACATAGTAGAAAATACGTTATAAGAGCCCGAAGAATCCCATTGCCCAGCAACAATTATTAGGCGCTCTTGGTTTGGATAAATAATGTTCTTTATCTTTTTAAATAACTTTTCATTCTCAAATTTTAAAATGAAAGTATACTCCTCACCATTCGTAGAAGCAACCAAAGTGACTTCCATTTTTTTAGCGTCGTAAAACCGTGGCCGTTTGCATTTTGATTCTATTAGTCTCCATCCGAATACACCCTTAGGGTACATGCAGATACTTCTATTATCTAATAGCATTTTACCAATTGTTATTCCGTTATATGTTTCATAATAGTCATAGGCTTTACACATTGAATATATCTGAAGTATGGTACGAGGTGGTTTCGGCATTCCTTTACCAACCCCATGTTCTTCAGGCACCTCTTTTCTAGATTGTGGGTTTTTAGGCATCGTTAATGCTAATAGTGTATTATGAAATTCAAACTTTTCTTCATCATAGTGATTCGGATTAAAACCGTTTGAAGTACCATAGGAACAGCCTACAATATGTTTATGGGAACGGTGTGCCCCAAAATAAGCTGCTGAAACTCCATCAACATTCCTTAAATACATATGGGCATCACATTTATTATTGGGGCAATAATAACGAGTTCCCTTATCTTGCTCTTGAGCTTTCTTTGCATAAAGCACTTCTTTTCTAGCAGCATCCTTATAAACATACATTGCCATAAGCTATTCTCTCCTCATTAATCAAATACGATCACCGATCGAGCAGAAATGGACTTAAGTGAACCCGGTCCAACTTATTTTTGATTCAGCTTCACAAATTACTTGTTTAAAGCATACACCTATTGAAATAGGTTAGTCCGTCAAATCTCTTTTGGCAAGTTTTATACTAGTTGGAGTACACCAAATAAGACTTATCCGCCCCCAATAGGTACGGATAAGTCTTATTCACGAAAGCCTGCCTCTTCAGACCTTATCTTCTCATTTTTAACAATTGAATCAAACAGAGTTACTAATATATTTTGTCACTCTGTTTTTCCCATTTTTCTTGGAACTGTACATTGCATCGTCCGCTTGTTTAATCAACGTTTCGGCCGTTTGACCCGCTTCCCCGACACTGTAGCCAATACTCGCCGTTACATTAGCTTCGAGCTGAATTCTCTGCCGTATTCGCTCGGCCAATCGGTCAACGTTGACACCTTCCTTTACAACTAGTCCGACTATCTCTTCACCACCATAACGGCCACACACACCAATCCCTGGTGTTTGAATCTCATCTTGAATAATACTCGCGACTTTCTTTAGTACAATATCTCCATATGCATGTCCCTTTGTATCATTTAGGTGCTTGAAATTATCGATATCCAGGAATATTACTTTCGCAGCTATTTCCTTCTGAACCGCAAGCTGTACACACTTATAAAAATGTCCTCGATTATACAATCCCGTCAAAACATCAGTGACGGAAACAATAACTGACTCATCAAGCATAGATACAAAGAATTGAATACTACCAATCGTATAGAATGTTATGCTTATACCAAACAAAATGATATATGCCAAGGCTAGACCTTCGTTCTCAACAACGTCGCCAATAACCATTAGGATATTCCCTAACACGTATGACCAAAGCGATGCTTGGAAACTCCAATGAACTCGTACTTTACGAACGATCAAGCACCAAAAACATGTGGTTAATATAACTATAATTGCCCCTATGATACTCCACGATGGTAATAGTATTGTTCCTACTCCTACTACTATTAGAACTCCATAGAAGGTCATTCTGACCCTTCTCGCCATAGGTCGAATTAATTGAATGTATTCGTTCATCAGACCAAGTAACAACAGATCGGAAAGCAACACACTGTACTCCCAGATAGACTTCGAGGTAATGGCGTTCAAAATAAACAAGCATAAGGCGCATAAAGAGAGGCTCAACATTAATATAGGTGATGAATGCCTTCGTTGCTTTTTACGTAATGCAAGCATAGACCAGGCTAATATAATGAACACTGGGACGGATAGTAACCAATAGTTATTAAACATACTGCTCTCCTTTTGAAAAAGCCCCCAATCAGCTAAATGCTAAATCAGGGGCTAATAGAAATATGTTACATGATACCACTTGATGTAAAGTCATCTAGCATTGATTTATTACCATCATAAAACATAACGTCTCCATCCTTCAGCTGGAACGTAACACCATACGGATCTCTTGCGTTATACCGAAATCCTTCCCGCTTCCACTGATTCGTCAATGGGGCGTAGATGTACTGCAGATGAGGGTTGTTCTGATCTCCATCACGTATTGTCTCAATGTTGAAGTTTACGATTAGGAATCCGTCTTTCAAAAAGAACGGCGCCTTATCATTAAAACTTCCTTGTTGGAAGATATTAAAGCCCTTCGGAACAATATACGACTTCGTGGGTACGCTATACTCCCCATACCATTTTTGTTCAGCTGCATGAGCTCTCGGTACACTTACACCATTAGGTACATTCACTGGACCAAAGAAGGTTCGAATAGGATTTGTTAGTGCAATCCCATTGAATCCACCAATAAAGGTTTTTCTTTGTGCAATTTGCAAATATCGTTTGATATACGTAGCGCGGTCACCGAACGTCCCTTGAGTGAGTCCTAAATCGTAGAGCGTTCCGGCTGTACTCGATATTTCACTCTCTGGTACGTTCCGTAATCGTTCATCAAGTGCCATCTCTAATTTGAACTTATCATCTTTGGATCCCACTTTCACAAAGTACTTATCTTTGGAGTGGTAGTACAAATCGACTTCTTGGCGGTTTCGTCCTTTGGAATCTACGAAAAAGAACGTTGGTGTGATCCGAATCCCATCCATCCTATCGTACATATTCCCTTTTGTCTTTAAATCAAATTTGAACTTATATCCTTGTTTGACTACGACATTCGCATGAGCCTGAAGCGGGTTGCTGCCTTTCAAAATTGGTAGAACAAATGGGGTTGTATTCCCCCGCGCTGCTCCATCGATCCCATTCGGCCCGACCCAGTAATAATTGCCTGTATGCTCTTTGCTGCCCTTCTCTTTTCTGAATACTTTCTCCCACAAGTAATCTTCGACATCCGTGACGCGGAAATCATAAACTCGGCCGATAACCTCAACATCAACCGTGTCCGTTGCTACATGATTAGCAAGATTAAGATTGGCATTCACTTGCGTGCTAAAACCTGATGATGGTGCATTTTCTGCGAAGCTCCGGAAGAGCACCGAATAATCACCTTCATCAACCCACACAGGTAGGAAGAAATCAAACGTTTGAGCTGAAACCGGTATGCTATACCATGTCTTTTTAGGAATGAATGTTCCTGTTGATGTCTTAACGTCAAATGGGAACCATACCTCTTTCTGCTTAATGTATTTCTGATAATCTCGGTTGCCATAGCCAGGCTTGGATGTATGCTGCCCTTTTGTTGGCATCACAATAGTAAACGGACGATCCAGAATCAATGCGGACCGCGCCATATTAGGCTTAGTCTTCTGGTTGTGATCCTTATCGTCGCTTACACCGGAGTAAATGACCGTTGGTGTATGTACCGTTACATCGTTAATGCCGGCGATAGGAGCTGATATTGCGTTTCCGCCTTTAATATTACCGCTCATCAGGTCATAATAGATCGTTCCCGAACTCGGTGCGCTCTGCCGATTTAATTTTGATGAATCGATCAGCTGTGAATCCTTGTTAAGAACATTTTTACCGATCATTGTCGGCATTGGGATACTCCCCGGCGGTGGCCCTTTTTCATCATATTTCCCGCCGTTCATGATGGTTGCCCCATTGAAAATTAAGGTGTCGTTGTTGACTTTCACCTTACCTACAGCTTTCTCTGCTATCGCCTTTAAATCAACCTTCGGTGGATCCGGTCTGGTCGTCCCCCCTGTTTTTGTAATCGGAGCAGGGTTTGGTGGATCAACCTTCGGCTTCTCAATGCCAGCCTTTTGTGAGGCCGAATAGGACGGTGGTGTATATTCGCTAGGATTAATCGTAATTTTCCCGCCCGGTAAAGCATAATTGCTCATTTCGGCTTTATCGAGCTTATTTACCTCTAGGTTGTCAATCACCCAGTAGGAATACTTACGCTCTACCGCGACTGTTTCGGACAATGTAACCGTATCTTCTTTCGGCTCACGGGTTTCCGTTGGCTTTCCTTTATCATCAGTACCCTTTGTTACTTCTGTCCATTTTAGAACAATCTCTTGCTTCACCGGGACTTGAAAAGTACATGTTCCGGACATTTCAACGAATTTGTTCTTGAACAAATAGTTAAGACCAACTGTGTTTCCATACAGGTATTCCGATGTCGGGATACCTTGTACAGCATCGAAGCGATATCCTCCATTACTCCCGTGGTCTGCTAGTATTTCACCAGTAGCCCGTGGATCCTGAGTACCGCCAGTTATAGCTTGACCCGGTGTTGGAAGTGAACACCCACCTGTCGGAGGAGGAGGTCCATCAGGTTCATAGTAGAAGTACACGTAATAGTTCGGGAATGAACCGTCATAGGTAAAACCCGGCGGATCCCCGTTCAAAATACTTCCGCCGGAAGGTGGAGCTGTCGTAGATTTCTTATATCCCTTATACACATAATCCGCATTCCCCGGCGTATGAGTGTAATTGTATGGCTTGTCCTTCAACAGCTTCTCTTCCTTATCTTTAAATGGCCCAGTACCGTCTAAGCTTACACCGTTCGTCGTATAGTGCTTTACCACGGATTTCCCTTCTTCTGGTTCGAGCTCGATGATGATTTTAGTTGGGAAGAAATAGCGCCAAGCTTCGGTTTCTTTTCCTAAAACTTGGCCATTATTTCTTTCTTCCTCAACTCGGTCTATTGGCTTTCTAATAGCATCTAATTTACCATCACTAATATATATTGGAGCTACAATTGAATTTGTTCCTATCCCTGGCACTCCTGATGTAATATATTTAACATTATAATTACTTGATGTCGCGTTTTGATAATATTCCATATCATATGTGCTTCCAGAACGAGACTTTTCAAATATTTCTCTACTATATTGACCATTAAAAATGAATTTCTCCGCTTCTACAGACTTTACTTTCCTGTTTTTATTGAAGGTAAAATCATACTCAAAACCATCGATGTATCGCGTATCTCCTGGCATAATCCCGTCAACCCAGTTTTTACGGTTTGTTTTATCTGGTCGATCGTAGCTCCACACATCGAAATACACCATAGCTACAAAATAAAAAATATTAGGATTGACCGGATCCTGAAAGAGCCGATCAACCCCAAATGCATTTGACTTTGCAGGATAAATTGACAATGACGCAAGCAAAATGACAAGAGAGAGCACTGTTTTAATCCATCTCGCGAATCTCATTGGATTCACCTCAGTTGAATGGATTTTCTAGTGCAACTATGTAATTCTTAGGAATTGCTTTTCGAAATGCGATATATTCCGCTGTATTAAAATCATATTTAGTCCAATCTCTATCGGTCATTTTACCGTTGATAAAGACATCAGATCTGCTCTTCACAGGATAATAACTTGTAACGGTGCCATCTTGATGCTTTTCTACTGCACTTGTAACTTCCCCCCGGTCCTTTGCATCAGCATTCTTCTGCAAGAAAATAATTGGATTTCCTACCCCTGTCCGTCGAATAGCAAGAAAATCTGCTTGCTCCTTATATCTCTTGACTCGTTCGATACTGTAAATAATTTCCCCAGTGCTTAACTGCACCGGCAAATCGCTTTCTTTTATTATTTTTATTCCAATATACTTATCCCCATATGGGCCCTCCAGGAGTGTTTTATCGTATTTAAAATAATCCTTGAACTCCTCTATGGGAATTAATTTGAATCTATCATCATCAGTATTTGGTACCTTGTGATCTCCAATCCAGACCCAACTTCCGACTGAATCCCAATCTACGTTTTGTCCAAAATTCTCACTAATAAATCTTAGTGGCACAAAGGTACGGCCGTTTGTCGCAATTGCCCTTGTATCAAGCTTCACAGCTTGGCCATTCACCGTAGCCACATCGCTTCCGATAGTCAATTGAATCGATCTATTATCCCCTTTAAAAGTCACGATTTTAGCAGCGTAATCCACTTTAGCTCCCAACGCTTCACCAACACCGCGGAACGGTACCATTACACGTCCAGATTCGTTGTATGGATCCCCACCTTTAAATACAATCTTCTTACCATTGAACAAAACTGAAATTTTCGGGTTCACTTTACTTTCAGCCATTGCACTACCAGTGGATGCCACTAGAGCAGCTAATACACTAGATAATACTAAAACTTTGAATTTCCTTTTCATTACTCATTCCCCTTTTCTTGGATAATCTTATAACTATATTATACCATATAAATAGTTAGATTGTCTAACCATTTATTCTCTACCACTCTATCAACTTCTGCAGCGTTTTAAGATGAATCCCTCTTTAGCCGCCTCTTTCTGCGAAGAGAATATCTTTTCCGCATTAGATGGAGCGCAGCCGCTAGCGTATGCGTACTTTACTCCATTCTCAGTAATGCCGTAGAAACTACGTCCTTTGAGTACACGAGATCCCCCAAGCGCATAGTTATTATAAACTCCCGTTCCCATCGGCAAGCCTTGAATGAAAGAAATAACTCCAACATCATTGATGCTATTCTGCCATTCTTCATCCGGTATCGTTGGTAGCGTAAACATATAACTGATCCCATTACGTTTAACGGTTTCATTGTGCAAATTGATTACATGAGCAAGTTCTTTCTGTATTAATTGAATAATCGTCTGGCGCCTCACTTTTTCAAAAGTAGATGCATCTGACAGAAGCGGGACACTTACTTCATTCGCGATATCCCGTCTGTATCCACGTTTCCACTCCTTTGTACTTGGCATATAAACGGTCACATAATCATCAAGCGTAAAATGAAGAACATTCCCTGCATCATCGACATAGGTATACGGCTTAGCCGGCTGCATAACATATTTGAAATACGTTTGCCCGGTTACCTGGTACTCCTCTTCCGAATACAGATACAACCCCTCATAACCAATTACACCAACGGCCGGAATGTAGTTCTTGATCATTTCCTGCTTAATGGGATCATCCACCGCGTTCAAATTGATGAACAGAGTATTTAAAAATGTGCTGATGGCCAAGTCAACGTTTAGGCTGAATCGTTTCTCGGAATCATAACCAGAATAATCCTCTGCCTGCTTCACTTTGGACTGCAGAGCGAAAGCTGCGTCATCAACCGCAGAATCGAGCATCATATTGTACTGACTCTCTGTTCGGATATTAAAAGACTGTTCCGTTGCGTGTAATCGGTTAATCCATGTAAAGGGAAACGCAATAAGAACAAAGAATATAACAAACTTAAATGTCTTCATTACGAACAAGCCCTCCATAAGGAATTACGATCTTTGCATTGTTAGTTGATCCGCCGGTTAAAGCATCCATAATAACGGTTGCGGGCGTCTTATTTGTATTGGTCACTGTCATGCTTAAATAATCTCCGATGTTCATTTCAAATCTCCTAGATTTATCGTCAATCGGCTTTCCGTTATTAGGGAACAGGACCGTGAGAATATCATTTGTGGTTTGCAGCTCATAATTCAACAAAACATCATCCTGGAATGAAGCTGGAACCGTTGGATCGAGATATACCGGGTCATATCGTTTTTGGTAATACTCCATTTGAATGTCAAAGCTATTTCCAGTGAGAGAAATTTCATCATAAAAATCGCTATACATTTGAGGGGTAATATACCCCTTATCCCTAGCGGCATCTACAAAGCGATTGACGCTTTTGTATACAAGCATCGATGAAATATCATCTTGCCTTTGGTAGGTATCGGAAATTGGAAATACAAATAGCAGCAGTACGGCTAAAAGGGCCCCAAATACTTTAAGTAAAGGATTTATCACGAACTATTCCCCCTCTCATGTATAAGTAATTTGCTGTATTACCCCATTCGCATCGCGATCAACACGAGGTGAATACAATTTATTCGTTTGAATTCTTGAGACATTAATGTCTTCAACAGGAGTTCCCGAGACATACCTTGCGCCCTCAATTACGATCGGCGCGCCGCCCTTCTCCAAAAGGTAAATAAGAGAAATGATGCTTGCCCCCGATACCTGATATCGCTCAGTTTGTTCAAGAGTTGTAGTGATAGAGCGATCGTGTGCACTATTCACCTCATACGCTTGCTGCAGACCAGATGAGATCATGCGATATGAACCAATAAATAGCTCAAGGGCCACAATAAATATAATGACTGGAAACGAAAGGTCCATCATATGTCGGGCTCTCTCATCCAATTCAATCAACCCCATTTAGAAAAAGGGAGTCTTTCGACTCCCCCTACTTTATTTTTGAGAAAATTCGATTCCGCGAACCATGTTGTTTGGATCGATGACTAGTTTTGATTTAAATTTGCCTGAAGGATTGACATAGTTAATACTACTTTCTAGTAATCCGTTCTGCTGTAACCACTCCGAAGGAGAAGTATTATTTCCAGCCGGGTTTCCGGCGATCTCCCCTTTAGAATCAAAAATACGGCCATAATACAATCCAGTTGAGTTCTTACCTGTTATAACTTTTACCCCAAAATCATCTTGTGTGGAAAATTTTCTAACTGCATTTACCACTTGAGATCCACTTACTTCCGTTCCATCATATACGGTAAAAGCAGTACGAGATAACTCCGTTTGGATGTTCGAAAAACTGCTTTGCGCGGTCTTCGTCGCCTCTTGAGCGGATACGAATAAAACGACTGCGATTGTAATTAATGCGATTGCCAAGAAGATACCTGCTGCCATGACGAGTGCTTTTTGTGCGTTACCCATAAAATAATTGTCTCCTTTAATAGATGTTTTTATTAGAAGCGGGTTACTTGCACCTTTCACAGGTGCTCAATGATACAAGGAACCCGGATCTTAAAGAGTTGAGATTTGATCGAAGTATCCTTGCATCTGAATAAAGCTTGAGTAAACTAGCGGGAATACGAGATATAAAAAGACTAGGACGTACATAGGTGTGAAACCGATCATCTGCCCCCAAGATGATTTAGTGGTAATCATCTGTTCATAATCCTGTTTCCGCTTTTCGTAATAGTAATTGATGTCCGACTCCAGATCGTCGAATGCACGTTTGATAGAGATTTTTTCTACAGCTAGCTGCAGCTTTTCAACAATTCGTACAAAGGGAATAAACGGAGCATCCTCTTTTAATTGCTCCAGCGCTTGAAATGCGCCGGACCTGTAATTCATCAAACATTGCTGAAGTGGTTCTTTGAAGATTTGTGCATACCTCTCCATCCAAACAAGGATCGATTCGACAGACATATGTTCAAATTCCCTGAGGATCACAATAAGTGACAAATACTCGTCGACTTCAAGCTGCATGTCCATCATGCGTAATTTACGTTGAAACATCAGAATCCAAACCGGAATCCAATATAATGAGTATCCAATTAGAATAGCAGCTGCGAGCTGCCACCACTTTAAATAAGTGTTATCCAACTCGATTATCTTCTCGTATATTCGCGCAGAAATTGTATTTACCTCAATCGGGTTCAGATCCAGGGTATTCGCTTGTTGCACAGCACGCTGGATCGTAAGAAGTAGATCATCACGCTCTATCTCAAGCCGTTGAATGTCTGTAATGATTTGCCGGTCGAACGCCGTGTCCGCGTTCGCTTTTTCGAGCTCCTTAGCAGACATTTCACCAAACATCGAAGTCTTTGAAGCTGTAGGCGCATAGAGAATGTTGTGCTTTTTGCTTTCCTGAAGGTAAAAAAGTAAAGACATAACCAACACGAATGCAATGACCGAAAAAATTATTCGACGCAAGTAGAACCACTCGACCGTTAGATTCGAATTCGTTTCCTTAAGCAGCCGTTGGATCGTTTGGTATTCTCTCTTATGGGGGCCAGGGATGAAGCGTATCATTAGACTCCGAATCGGTTTTATCTCAAGCAATTTGCTTTCCCACTTATATTTCTTTTTCTTGGCCCGATAATTCCCCTCATTGTTTTCTTGAAGCTTACGGACCAATACATAGGACAGCAGCGTCACAGCGAAAATCACAATCGTAACGATGATTCCAGGCTGCCCCTCATAAAAACTATTAAGGATCGGAAAACTTCTCCCGGCCCATCGCTTAATTGGAACAATAAAGAACATAGGAATAATCGCAATGGCCGTTAGGCTCCGGAATAAATAATTTAGCTTCTCACGCTTTAGAATCTCTAATCGAATGTCATTATTCATCCGGGTCAAAGCGGAAAGATACATCGAGCCGGTTGTCAGAACGCGATCCCCAAATTGTTTAATCAAGAACGAGAACCCAGCAAACCACTTCAAGAAACGATTAGGTGCCTCCTCGTAATATTGATCTAACTCTTGCTCCGGATAATTACTGGTTAAGATTTCATAAATCTTTTTCCCATGCAGACCCGTTTCATAACTAGAGGACTCTGCTCCCTCAAGAACCGCCTGATCAACCATCCCATGACGATGAAAATGGTGCCTCACATCCCCCGTCAACTCTGGAATCTGTTTAAGGAGTCGGAACTCTATTCGGGAAATGAACGCATCAATAATGAGGGCATTCACAACATACCCCATGATCAAAACCTGAAAAATGGAAATAACGGTCCGATTGATTAGGAGCAGAATGACTCCCGCCGCGATCGTAATCAACAGCGTTGAGAACGTTATTTTCATAGTCTCTTTGCGCATGGTCCGTTCGTCGTATGCGTGGATTGAACGGAGCTTACGACGAATGTTCTGCGTGTAAGTGCGAAGCAATGGAACCTTCATAGCGATAGCGAAAGAAGACACCAAAAACTCGTTTAGCTTTCTTCTCCACCCCCGCTTGTTCCCGACTATTAGCTCCCTCGTAAATTGCTCCAGGTATTCATCCTCAGTGTTTTCACGTCGTCTTGAATAAAACTTGAAAACCACGAACAAGACCAGCGCTAGGAACGCGAAACCACCCGATATTAGAATAAGCAGATCAAGATACTTGCTCATGCTTCGGCCCCCAGTACTTGTTCAGAAAATGACCGAACGCTTGTCTGTCTTGGTCATTCATATGACTAAGCATTTCCTCGCGATTCGCATCGGAGATCGGGTTTCCTACCACATACTCACCATTCCTGAACTCAAGGATGTTGTTTTCGATAAAGCATTTTTTATCACTAGCACGCTTGCTTTCGATTACAGTCGACATAAAAATTGACCATTTCGTATCCATATCCGTCGCGTTTATGAATTCCTCCGGTAAAGGATCTTCGACGAGTGGAACGCATTCCGTGATTCGTTCAATGTATCGCTTTCCATCATTGTCCCGGCGCATATGTATGTCGAAGTTCAGTACGCTTACGACTTGTTCTTCAGCAATTTTTTCATTACTGAAGATTCCAACTTTCAATAACGCATTACGTAAATTTTCGATTAGCGATCGTAGCGTCTTCGCATGATGCGTGAACACTGTAAACAAACTCGCCACTTGAGCCATCTGAATCATCCACGCTGCGACTGGATCCGTTGCAACCTCACCCAGGATATTTACCGTTCCGTCTGTCTTTTTCTGAATATCCAATCCTTCTTGGCCACTTATGTTCTCCGTTTCACGGAACGTTAGAATATTTCGCATCGGATAAATCTTTCGAAGATGCAATTCAAACGCCATCTCCTGAACGCGCAGCGGATAGATCGCTGAGATCTCGCGTACTAACGCCATTAACAACGTTGTTTTTCCTGAACCTTGTGCACCTGTCACCGCGATGATGCGGCAACCTTTGACTAGATACTCAAGGAGCCAGATAGCAAACTCGGCATTCGGATCCTTAATCAATTGTGGTAGCGTGGCATTTGGAACATCAAATTTCCGAACGAAGAACGACCACGATTCCGAAAAGCCTGGGCGAACTACAACGATCCTTGAACCGTCCTTCATTTCATTCACCTTATATGGACTCGTCTCTGATAATTGCCCGGAGTTATTGTAGGTATAGATATTCTGACATACCCGTTTAAGCTCCATCTCACTTCCGAATGACAAAAAGGATAGGTGTATAGATTTACCTTTGTAGAACAGCCATACACTGTCATGGGCTTGCGGTACTCCCCCGACTTGATCCAAGTACAGATCATAATCATCTGCAATCTGACTCATAAATGTACTTGGGAGCCCGGACACACCGCCGGATACACCATCCACAACCTGATCACGTATGTCATCGATCACACTGAACCCTAGGTATAATTGGTAGATGCGCTGTACAACAATCTGCAGCTTATCTTCTAATTTAAGAGGCCGGTACTCTTTCTTAAATATGTCATGGATCTCATTGGACGTGATGATGTAGGATTCGGTCTTTCCGTTCTCGATAACCCTTTTGGGCCTGGCGAGATCATAAGCTTCAATGAGGGTAGACAAGGCTTGATAGCCATACTTTTTCTTATACATGTGAAGCAAAATATCGAACTTGTCCTGCGCGCTCAGTGCACTAGCATGATCAAAACTGATCGAATAGTTGAGATTTTCGTTATTCACCCCGTAGGTTTTAAGCAACAAGTCGAAGATAAATTCCTTCACATAAAGCTTGTCGTTGATATCACCGGTAGAGCAGCCACGCAATGCCCTCTGAAGATCTGCTCGTTTATTTTTACGCCGGTGGTACTCCTCCTCTGAAAGCTCTAGATCACTAAGATTTGCAGTGGTAATTTCATTGAAAACATCTTTTACGAACTGAACCATCGTAGGGATCTTATATTTTTTCTTATCATCATCAATAGGATCCGGAAGTGATTTCCGCTCGGTCAAGCGAAAATACAATAGAATTCCAACAACACACAAAACCAAGAGGACGAAAAATATGTTAATCAATACCGACACGGGTCTACGCTCCTTTTTCTTCTAAGATTTTGGATTGTAGCCCACATTCGCGAAGAATGGCTTTGCTCAGTTTACGTGCCTCGGTTATGAAAGAATAATTTACATCATTCTTTCGCACTTTCATATTCCGAAGGAAGAACTCTTTTACATTATGTTCATTAACCTCATCTGCATATTGCGGACAACGTGGGATCGTGAAAATATTATCCTTTAGGCCGTAGTCCCGAGTGAATTTTTTGACTGAAAACCTCGAATTTGCTTCATAATTCCCCAATACGTAAATGATCTTTTTATTTGCAAAAACTTCAACGTCTTTCATTTCTGAGAAGAACTGATCGACAACGAACATGTTTTGATTGAGATTAACAACAATTACATCCGAATTTCGTAATACCTCATTTGTGAGCTCGTTACGAAAGCCGCTGTTTACATCCACAAAGAGTAAATCATAATGATTCTTTGCAATCTCAAATATGGATGTAACGACTTGGGAGATGTTACTGTAAATCTCTTCACTCGGTTTAGTCGTTCCCATTAAGAGATCAAGCCGGTCTTTATAGACAATGTGGGTATAATCCTTGATAGTATCAGTTGTTAAGCGATTGCTTCGTACAAGTCGCTCTAACGCGTCGATTCCATGATCTGAAAAGGAAATTAAACTCCGATCCGGCTCCTTGTGATCGAAAAACGCTTGTTCAAGCGTTGAGTGTGACCATTGAGTATGCGTAACCAATGTCTTTGCCATGTGTTCGAGCGCGGTCACACAGCTCGCTGCGATCATATTGGACGTTGTACCGGGTTGGCCATGGACCGGTGACCAAAATGCTACTTGTGCCATGTATTTACTTCCTCCTTTGTAGAGCCTTCCAAGATTTCTTCATTAAGCCCCGGTCTAAATCAAAAAGTAAGGTTGCGGCTGCTTGTACTGCAGTAACATATGAATTGGTCAAACGCTTCACTGTAACTTTCATATGAAATGCGTTTTCAATCTTGAGCTGGGCATCCCACTCATCAAACGGAATTAAGTGGACCGGTGAGAGAACGATGGGTAACTGGTTATAAATTTCAGTGATATAGTCCTCGTCAATGCTGCATTCCAATGCGCGGAAAATGAATGATGGCATAGATAATGGTTTATCAGTCGATGTCATTTCTTGTAATAGTTTTAAGTTTCGGAAAACAACATCCTTTTCGAATGTGGATACAAGGAAGTGGATTGCATCAGATAGTTTAGCTTCCTTCAAAAATTCTGGTCGATCTAAATCAATTAGAACAAGATCGTAACCTGACTTATCGACCGCTGCTAAAACATCTTTATAACGACTAAACCCTATAGCAACATCAACACCAAAGTAATCCACAACAGTACATTTCGTTTCCCAACCTTTCGAAACGGTAAATCCTAACCATTGCCTTTCAGTCGCATCAATGACAAGGACCTTTTTATCTGCTTCCTTTAAGAAAGAAGCAAGGTATAAGAGGAAGTCGCTTTTGTCACAGCTCCCTATAAAAACACCTGTTTTCATTTATGACCCTCCTATGGTGTGAAACTTGCATTCTGATTGAAAATATCCTCAGTTGAAGTCGCATTCGCATCACTTTCCACATTATCCGGATTGGTGGTGTTTGTAGTTGGTTTCGTTTCACCCGACGGATCTGCAGCGACATTGGAATTATTAGGTACCGTTTGGTTTAGTGAAGGATTTTGTGTCTGGGAGCCATTCGAAGTATTGTCCTTCCCCTGTGGAGAAATTGGTGTTGGTGTAATTCCCGCTTCTTTTAATTTCTCTAAACGTTCATCAAGCGATTTGCGCATCATCGCAGTTAGTTTTTGCCTAGCTGTAGATAAGAGATCAGGATTGGTCTTCATCAATTCCAGAACAGCATCATTAACCGGATAGTTCACATCTGCTTTTTCCTGATATCCAGGTTCGATATATGATAAGCCGTACAGTTTACCCCCGTTTAGATAGGCGTCTACCATAGCAGATGAGAGTGTAAGAATCTCAGATTCATTCATCTCGAACCAAACTTTCCCTACCTGAAGATCTTTAACCTTTTTCTTGGACATTACGATGTAATCTTGTCCTGTAGGAAAATTGATCCGTACGTCAATGAAATCATTTGTCGTTAACTTTTGTGGTAGATGAATCTCCGTAAATTCGTTGTTCCGTAAATCCATGGATAATTTATCCTTCTCAAAGACCAACGATTCGGTGATCACCGTATTCGGCTTGATTGCTACCTTTGCGATCTTATTAATAATTTCATCAAGGCTGCTTATGGCATCTTCGGATACCATGCTTTTAAAAACTTCAACTGGTTTAAACAATTCCTTGGTGTACTTAGATCCCGCCGCGATATCTTTTTGAGTTACATACACGATAATGCGGGGCTCTTTCTCTTTCTTCTCGTATTCAGCAATGATTCTATTCTTTTGCTTCATGTACTGAGTCTGGTTATAGACCACAACACCAGCACCTATGACGCCTGAGAATACTGCCCCTGCTAATCCCGTGATGATTAAATTTTTCGTGCGTTGGCGCATGATTGACACAAATTTCAACTCCTCTAATCCTCATTAATTCTCTTAAAATACGCAGCCTTCTTCTTTTCCAAAAAGGATATCCGTTTCATCTGAAATGAACTGATTTTATCCAATGCAGCATGCATATCCTTTGATAGCTGGTATGGGTCCGGACAAGATGGAATTCCGATGACATCAAAATCGGAAAGCTCTTTACGAACATCACCTAGTGAAAGATCCAATCCTTCGTTCACACAGATTCGCCAATCTTCGCAATCTGGTTCATATTTCTGAAGAAACTCCATTAAGGTATGTTGCTTCCACTCGGCACTTCTTGATACGACCACGGAAATGTTAGCGCGGAAGAACTGATCATGCATTGATGACTCTTCAAGCTTACCCGTGTCCAAGATCACATAGCTGTACTCATTCATTAACTTGGACATATCATCCGTTTCGAAAGAACGGTAATAGGTCACACCATTAATTACAAATGACGGGCTATTGATGAGATGCTTTGTCCCTTCATAAGCCTTTTCGATGTAACAAAACTCATCCAGGGCATTAGCTTCAACCAAAGCTACCTTGTACTTCTGCTTTACTAAGTGGTTAGCAAGTGCAATGGAGAGATGCGTTGCACCCGCTCCACGATCCACACCAGCAATCGCAATGACCGATGTACCGACATGCCGTTCAATTACCCGCTCTTTTACTTCATGGATGTTCAAATCCACGGAGGCTGATGCTTCTTCAAACCATTTCATTGTTTCCTTAGTGGACGGCATCTTTGATGTGCTATTTAAACCAACAAATCTATTGGTTTTCTTTGATGACTTACGCCGTGAAAGAAGCAAAAAACTAACACATGAAATGATGGCGAACCCACCTAATGCCCAATAAACGATGCTTGATTTCACTATTTTTCTCCTTTCTGAGGAAATAAAAAAAGACGCAAACTCACTCCAAAGGAGTGAATCTGCGTCTTTCGCTAAATTGTTACATTTAATTTGTTGTATACAATATACATTAAAACAATAAAAAACACAATTAGGATGATCAAACTTATAACATAAACTCATCTATCTGGACTTACAATATCACCTTTATACCTGCTTAATGAATTATCCTCTGATGTCGCGGCTGAAGAGAATAAATAAGTTAACGTAGATTAGCGTGAATGCCAGTGCAAAAAGTCCAGCTATCCATTTTGTTCTTTTATAAAGTCATATATTTTCTTAATCAATTTTTGCGCTTCGGTTGAGAGGTCGTTAAAATTCTTAGTATAACTAATAGCACGTTTACAGAATCCCAACTTGTCATTAATCGTACCCGAAGCAGCCCCATACTTCGATTTTCTTGATCTATTTTTTAGATTACTATCAATAAAGGACCCTATATATTCATTTTTATAATCATTCTCTATAAAATTATGCCTAAATTTTAGTTTTGCTACTGAACTTCTCTCATATTCCGAAATTACTTCTAAAAGTACATTTTTACTTATCAAATTTTCAATCTCTCTACAATCTAAGCAATAGTATCGTTTTCCTAATTTCCTTTTCAATTTTCTATGACGTTCATTTTTGACTTCACCATCCTTATCAGTGACGAGGAATAACCTGCTACAAAGTCTGTCAGCATTCATTGTTTTATACGTTTCCTCTTGTGATCTATCTTCATCATCTAAAAATGACCAATGAGTTATATTGCCACCACTATATTCCACAAATGAATAATGCAAATCTTCCTTAAAATGCTCTTTTTCTTTATCTGGTAATGATTTAAAGTATAAACCTAAATAATGCCTAAGATAAAATCTATCAGTGATTCCTTCCACCCATATTGTACAATTCGATAAAAATACAGATGAATTTTTAACACCAATCAATTCAAGAATACTGTTATCTTCATTACTGGTGTTTTCAATGATGAAATTCGCTGTTGCCTCTCTTGCCATTCCCTCATTTTCCAGACGTTTCCTAAATGTATAGATTGAGATTGCATCTACATCTAAAGTAATATCTAAGAAGTGATTTGAGTGAGTTGTTATAAAATATTGAAAATTACTAAAACCCATGAAGGTATCAATTAATTTTCTTTGTAAACCAGGATGTAGATATAACTCCGGTTCTTCAATAAAAACTAATAAATTCTCATCCTTGTTGATAAATAGTGGGAAAGTAAGAATAATAATAGATTGAATACCGTCACCCAGATTATAAATAGGTTGTTCCTTCTCTTTGCCTATTTTGACATTTAGAACATCTGAATTTATTGAAGGTATTAGGGCAACTTGTTGCCCATCAAAAAAAGTATCTCCTAAAAATTTTTGAAAGTCACTGATTTTTTCTCTTGCTTGCAAATCACCTAACAATAGTTCTTTAACTTTTTTATACATTTCGAGCCCAGAAAAAATTAAATCAGAATCCTCTATGTTTGGAAAATAGTCATGTTTTGTTCTTTTGGAATAAAAGTCAACTTCATTATCAAAAGGTCTTAACCCCCGTAACGTTGGTATATACACCTTTTTAAAACTATATTTTCCTGGAGAAGAGCCAACAATCTCCTTAATTTTCTTTGAATAATCTTCTCCAATGGATTTTAGATCATACTTTATATTAGTATGTTGGTCATCACTAAAACCATAGTAACCTCTTGTAGTAACACTTACGTTTGAAATTGAATTAACATTTCTTAAAGTCTCAACACAACGTTGAAACATAGCCAAATAATCAATCTCACTTTTTATATAATTTATTTCGGCTATAGTAGATAGATCAGAAACACAACTCCCATAGTCAACGATACCGAAACGGTTTATTATACTTTGAACATCGCTTTTATAAGAATCAATAAGTGAATTTAACTGAGGAAGGTCGACTCTTGTTGGAACTATAGAATAGGATGGCTGATGAAACAAATTTCTCACAAATCTACTTTTGCCTGAGTTATTTGAACCAATGAACAAATTTATCTTTGAAAGATTGGACAACTGTTTAATCTCAGTTCCATTTAGATGGTATCCCTTGAATGATTCATTATCTACTAACATTTTTTTAATATGATAATCCATTATTTATGCTCCTTCGACAAATCATTCATTCTCGTCTCTAATACATTTTTCCCTCATAAAAATAGAAAGACCGACTACGGTCCTTGGTTGATTGATTGCATAATAGCCTCAATTCATCTATATGCAATCATAGGTATGATCTTCCATAAACTATAACATAATATGTCAGGATGTTTAATAATTCAATATTTTATTCAGGAAAATTGTCATAAATTTCTCCAATTAAAAGCCTCGCATTAGTGCGAGACTTAATAACTTCAATTGATGTTCCCTACCTTATTCATTCAGTGATTGAAAGTAACATAATGCTTTGGTTCTTCACTAGTATTTCTTCATTGGTACAATTCACTCTAACAACATAATCATTCTTATTTGTAATAGTAATTAATTCACCGATTATGTTTTCACCATTAGTGATCTTTATTGTAATTTTTAAATGTTTACCAAAAAAGGTCCTTGTTGTTGCTTCTGCAGCACTCTTAGATGAGTAGTAAAAAGAATAAATAAACAATAGACTCATAGCTAAACAGATTAAAAATAATATACTATCTATTAGATTAACCGTATAACCGTTCATTATGATATAGATATATTGATACACTAAATAGCCAAAAATTATCTCAACAGAAACATATCCAATAAATATTTAAATGATATATCAAATCTTTATATCTTTCTCTCTTTATTCCTAACAAAAGAAAATTCCCAATGAGAGGGAGAAATATAAATAACGCATAGACACTCTTAAAATAGGTATGTGTGGCATAAATATATCCTCCTATCAGTAATATACCGAAGAACAGGAATATATTCTGCCCAATGTACCGCCTTGTTTTAATCATGTTATGTACTTTCTCTATGGTACTAATATTCTGTTCTGTAATCGTTGTTATTATTTTTGATGTTGAATCTATTACTGATTTATTCACTATAAGCACCTCTTTCGATTCTACTTTAACAAACAAATCAAACCTCAGCCATATCGGATGAAAAAATAGACCGGCAAAAATGCCGATCTACTTTTTTAATTCTTTTCTTCATTCCCCGCTGCAACCTCACTCAAATACCTTGCCCACGACCATCCTTTAAACGATTCTAATGAGATTTGCTCATTGTTCCTTCAAGCATACAAAAACCCTCCACGAACTATCGAATGCGCCTCTTGATGTTATTCATTTTCAATATATTGTACCAATATGTAGTATGTTATAAAAATTACGATCGAGGAGTTCGTATATAACCATCTGTTAACTTTGCTCACTACGGCAATTTTTTATCACATCAGCAGATACTTTCATAATCCCTCATTTAAACAGACCTACATAACCTCCAAATAGCAACACGGCACTGAGTAGACCTATGACAAACGCTTTTGCTTTAGAACGTTTCCAATGAGCTGCTATCCCTTTTATTGCTTCTCCCTCACTATAATTTTTTTCAACCACTTCTATCGGCAAGCTTATTGCTACCTTGATTTTGTCCATTTCTAGTCGGCAGCTCTGGCATTCTGCAAGATGTTCTTCAACTAATCTGGCGCTTTCAAAGCTGCACACCTCGTCATAATACAATGGCAGTAAATCTTTAATCGTCTCACACGATATTTTCCCCAATACCTTAATCCTCCTTCAACAGGTCTTGTACTTTTCGTTTGGCTCGGTGGAATGTAACCCTTGACCATCTATCTGTTTACTCAAATATTTGGCTAATCTGGGCAAACAACAATTCTCAAAACACCTTAAAGTAAATACTTCTTTATAAGGCTCCTCTAAACCATGTAATTATTTTACCAATTTTGAAATCCTCTTCCTTATCAATCAGCGATTCTTCGATACTTGTTCTCACTTGCAGCTTCAGTTGTATTATATGCCACATACCGCTTTTGCCTTTCCGAAGGGTTGGAGAAGAACATTGATTTTACATTGGCCCTTAAATTGATGGATGCTGCTTTTTTAATAAAAGTTTCCTGTGTTATCTCTTAAGCGACTGTCCTCTGCAAATAGACAAGACAAACCTGTAAACATCCTTGAAATATTGATTGTATATATTCAAAATCCGTCTTATTCTTACCTCCTCCATATATAAGACTTATCTATAGACGATTCGTTACAAAGTTTATATAAAAATCAAGCCTAAAGCCTTCCTGAAAGTTGATGGAACTCACGAGAATGGCCTTCATTCAATCCACTTTGGGTTTTAAAAAATGAAAATGACCCCCTCAATGAATTGAGCTCGTTAATCGAGATAGTCATTTTGTTTTGGATTTCATTATCCGACCAAAATCTGAATTCAAAAAATAGCCGTCATCATATTTGCAAATCTTTGTTTTCTTCGCTTGATTTATCAAACCCACAATGGCCACATATTGTGGAGTGAATGATCTCATGTGCTTAATCTCCCTCCTATTAAATACTGTACAATTGGGACAATCATTAATTGGTATTTCACTTCGCTGATTTTATGGTCATGTAGTATTCTATTGGTTGCTTCTCAGTTCTCAGTTGAAATATTATATTTAAATGCAAATCTAGGGAAACAAGCGCCTTTCATTTTTCGATTTCACTCCAACTCGGAGTATATTCCTTTCGGGCACCTCTTCTGCAATTTTTAGCCATCCAAAAAAAGAAATCTACGCAGATGTTACCTTATTGAGTATCTAAAACAATGCGTACTCGTTTGTACCAGTTTTTTTGAGGCTGTCTTATGTACTCGCCTAATATATATTTGATCTCATTATGAATTAGCTTAGTAACTGTTTTCAGCTCGTAGTAGATTGGAGGATTAATATCATTTCGATTTCGACGATAAAAATGCTCTAACATTAAAATCACTTTTCTCTAAAAGACATAGTCATATGCATATAGGCATAGAGAATTGAAATCACAGCCATCCTCTTTCCTTAATTCCAGCACCTGCAGTATACAATGATGATGTCCTTGTAGAAGTCTGTTTAAGATGTAGTCTCAATTATTTAAAAAAACTAATCTATCATCAAAGAATTTCTCACGGAAAGTATCTGATCGAAGATCATTTTCTATGAGCATCGATGTTCACGGACGGACGATGCAAAGTTTGCACATGGACTCATTTTTGCGAGATCCCGTCCGATGTGCATCCTACAGATACGGGCCATTTGGAAATTGCCCGCCGGCATGTGATCAAATTTCTTAAACATCAGTCGCGTTTCATGAATCGATAGCCAACCGTCTTCATTTTTACGAATCTGGCGATTTTTTCTTTGTTTTGAAGTGCTTCAGCATGAGCGAGCATGCCAATGTCCACACTCTAGACAAAAAGTCCGCAATATCGCGGACCGCTGCCTAGTAAGATATTTAAAAATAGATGATTACTCTGGAGGAACTATTAAGTTAAACTCCATTGTTTGTTCACTTTATCAAATATTTTTTGAATGCCCTCTTTATTTCTTTGAATAACCTCTACCATTTTTTTATAATCTTTTTCGCTTTCCCCTAGCCGAAGGGCTTTGCCATTGGCATCTACCATTATTTCATAACCACCACTAATGTCTTGTATGCGAACCCCGTATTCATATCCTCCAAACACTTTGGGCCAAATGATTAAAGAAACATTGCCATCAGGTGCAACAGACCCCAAATTACCTGTAAAAAATAAAAAAACCGGTTTTTGAACATTAAAGTTATAGCCATCAGAATCTACAATATGATTTGAACCGAATCTATTCTTTGGAACCGTCTCCGTATAAGGAGCATAATTAACACTTACATAAACAAACCAGGACAAACTCCACACTAGAAAGCCCAATAAAGCAATTCCAACTATAACAATCAAGGCTTTTCTTTGTCTAAACATTGTTTTCATAAGGTGATAATCCGCTCCCCTTTCTTCTTTATTTCTTCGTCATGCGTCACCAAAATTACCGTTTTCCCTTGGTGATGCAGATGCTTAATAATGTCCAATACAGCTTCTGCATTTTTTTTATCAAGTGAGCCAGTTGGTTCATCTGCCAAAATGATCTCGCATTTTTTCACCATTATTCTTGCCAGTGCTACTCGCTGTTGTTCCCCTCCAGATAAGGTATATACTTTTTTATTCAGCTTATCCTTTAAACCAACCATTTCCAAAGCCTGTTCAATGGATACTCCTGATTGACAATCTCTAAGGACGAAATTCAAATTCTCTTTCACCGTCTTATTTTCTACAAATGCAAAATTTTGAAAAAGAAATCCAATTTTATATTTTAAGTACTGAAGTTGGTATTTTCTATTGTGGATATTGAAACTGTCCACAAGAATTTCACCGCTGTCAATAGGTTCAATCGCTCCGATCATATTGAGAAGAGTCGTTTTACCACATCCGCTTACGCCAGAGAAAATAACGAACTCACCATTTTCTATTTTAAACTCCAGATTAGAAAACAAGACTCTACCTTCAAATGATTTCGATACGTTATTGATCTCTATCATAAGTTCCCTCCCTTTAATATTTTTTGTATTTTGGCTTTTTCGAGCTTTCGTATGTAAGTCAAAATAATATAGAGTTCGATTAACAAAACAAATAAACTGCCATAAATAAGATAGTTAAAAATATCCATTTTGAGATAAAATATCACAATCGTTGCCCCGAACACACCTAGAATTGTAGGGATTAATGTGACAAGTAATATTTTTCTGTTTTTTTGCCAAATATTATATCCTAGTATCTTTTTTATAGATAATTCTAAAGCGTTTACTTCATATTCTAAACGAAGTATAGACTTAATGATTACAAATTCTAGAACTAGTATTAATATACTTATTATTATGTTCAAGTACAGAGTTCTCTTCATAATATTCCACTGATATTCATATCTCTCAAGTGCATTCGTTATTTTGTAATGTAGTTTATTATTTTGTGAACTATGTTCAGCAATGTAATTGGCGACCATAGCGGGAGAAAGTTTGTACAATATATCATGAGCATAATCTAAACGGAATGGACTTACGTCTGCCGAGTCAACTCTTTGACTTTGATCCACGTTATTATAAATAATGATTGGACTTTTCATATAATAACTGCCGTTTAATGAAAGTTGATCTATGCATATTAATTTTGGGTTGCCATCATAAAAGAGAATATCAAAGTCATATTGGAATTCATTTTGTTCAATGATTTCCAGACTACTTTTCAACTTATCAATCATATCTGAATCGTTTTTCATGTGGCTAGGTAATATAAAATATAATTCTTTTTGCAGATTAACTTTGCTGAGCTCATCTATACGTTCTTGCAAGTAAGCCAAGCTATTTTGGTTTGCCAACATCACATTGCTGCTCAAAACGCCTGAAGTAACGAGTTGTGTCGCATCAAACTGATTGAAAAACTTGCGGTAAAACTTTTCCGTTACCAGAAATCCTTCATGAAGCTTTGCGATGGAGTGTTGTTCATCCTGATCAGGCATAGAGCCATATGCCAACTCTACATAATAATAGTCAGCACGTTCTTTAAAAAAAGTGCGCTGTTGATAAAACTGTAAGGCTTCAAGAATAACGACAATGTTACTAGAAATAACGGTTAATGCAATGGTGACAGTAACAATTTTTAATCCATAATTCATAATAAGTAACTTTTTTGAGCTTTTTACATTTATCAATGCTTCTTTAATATTGTAGAAATAAAGGTTCATATATAACAGAGCATTAAAAAACAACATTACACTGAAAATTCCGGCAGAAATCTGTAAGTGAAAAAATGTACTAGTATAGTTTTGTAATACAAATAATAGTGCCAAAAACATAATTAAATACATGACAGTATCCAAAACTATATTTCGTAAAACAATGAAACTCGTTCTCTCTCCTAAAGAAATCCGGATAAAGTTCTCCTTTTTCTGTAAGATCACATCATAATAAGATAGAAACAGCATAACGATTGAGATAAGGAGCCAAATCAAAAATATATTTACTGTTCCAGAACTACTATATCCTTCTTGTGGGAAATTCCCTGCATAAACTCCATTCAGATCATCTTTAAATTTAATAATGTTATCCTTATCCCCAATAAGATAATATTGGGATATGCTTGCCAATTCTTCATTCTGTACGAGGTCTTCTAGTTCATAAAAAATGATTTTCTTTGTACCTGATAATAAGCTGGGAAAGCTACTTTCATAAATCTGATAATTCTCCTTGATATATTTATCTGTATCTTTGGTCCCATAAATGCGACGTTCGCTTAATAACATACTTTTCACATCTGATACGACAGTATATAATTTCACTTGGTTTTGTTCGGCAGCTTTTGTTATATCTTGGATCATTTTTTCCTTTGTATTGTTAGGTGATCCATTCAAGAAAAGCGTAGTATTATAGCTGGCTGTTTCAAAATTATCTAAATACAATTGGTAGCTTTCACCGGTAATTAAAAAACCAATTACCATCAAGATGAAACTAATAATGAACTTTATTTTTTTCAATCATTGTACTCTCCTTCAGCAAATATACAGAGATACACAGAGCAGGATGTACTACTCTGTATACCTCTGTATACTCGTGTATGAATAGTTGAATAATTTTAGTAGCTCATCGTATATTGAACCCAACTATTATTATGTGAAACTTCAATTTTAGCCCAGCTCATTTCTGAAGCACTAGCAGAGTTACTACTTGATCCTCCTCTAGTAACGATTGCAGAATGTGCCTTCCAGGAATGATTTGTCCAAACAAAATCCTCGTCAATTGCGAATTTGTTAAATCCGTATTCCATGTACGCATAACCCACTCCAGAACCATCATCTTTTGCAAGCGTCCATGCTGATGTAAAATTTGATGCACCATTTTTAGAGTCATAAAGTGTAGCAGCAGATGCATTGCTAGCTGCCAGTGCCATATACACTAGCAAAGCGGATGTTATGATAGCTTTTGCTTTAAACTTTTTCATACATAAACCCCTTTCATAACCTAAATTGAAATCAAGCCCCAATAACCCCATTTGTGTTTGCTCTGGTTGAATAATTGTCGTGCAATCATCTCCTCTCAAGTTAAAATGAGATTAATTGTCAATAGAAGTCGAAATCTTTGAACCCCTTATCGATACGTAAAATTTACCATAATTAACACAAGGTGTAAAAGAGACCGGGGGCCTATTTAATGTCAGATAATGTCGTTTTTTTGTGCATTTCAATACACAAAACTCTGTTCATAAACAAAAAATACTTTATTTCGCAAGTTTCTGCGCTTTCAGTTTCAATCCACCACGAATCTTGACAATAGGACAAAACACAGGAATGCAAATCAATCCTCCACTTACGACAATGTCCCTGGAATTGTGTCGTTTGCGTACAATGTCTCCACTTTTGTGCGTTTGAGTACGAAGCAAATGTAGGGACATAAAAACTAAAAAGCTTGATTTCTCAAGCTTTCGCCAGTTCAGTTGTGTCCACATTTGTAACAAATATATATCGTTACAGGCCTGGTGATTAATCGCTAAATGGTAGAAAAAAAGCCGCCAACTCGCCGAGGAAGTCGAATCCTTCTTCTCCGGTCCACATGCCCACGATTCGGGTCTTGGTTGGATGTAGGGTTAATTCCAGTCGCTCCATTATCGTTCGCACCAGTTTGTGCGCTTGTTCTGCGTCTTTCTTGGTTTTTCAAACAATAACAAGGTAAGTAGCCCAAGGGAAACACACCCTCAGGCCCTGAAGTATGCACTTTTAAAAAAGAGGAGCGGCTGCAGCGTACGATTTTCACAGTTACTTTCCAAATGAATGGGTTGAAGAAGGTGGAGCCGGAGTGAACGGCGATCGTATTTGTAATTGTGATAGCCTGAATTTGGTTTGCTCCTAGATAAGATCATGTCGACATTTCTGCATTACATCCGCGACTTTAATCTCTCCATCAAAGTCATAGGATAATAATACTTTTTCTGAAGCGGGATCTCCTGGAATGGAGCTTAGTATTGAAGCATAACCATCATCTGTTCTAAGCTCTTCCTCCCCCTCCATCCGAGTACCATGTTCCGCCAAATATATAGACGTAGACACTTCAGCATCATCAATAAGTCGATTAAGATTATGATTCGTTATCGTCTTTTTAACAATGCCTCCATCAGAAATGTAGAAAATGAAAATTTCATCCAATTTATTCATAGCTTCCTCCTGAGACTTCCCCTTTCACCGGGGGGGAAGTTCAAAAAAACACCCCCACGGTAGGGTCAGATTGCCTTAGTAGGTTATCTTAATTGCCACATCATTGCCTATTAAGGTGATGTCTTCAATAAGACATCCAATTCCACTATCCATCGTTACATATACCTCTTTACTATCTGTCTTTGCTTGTAGATCGATTAGCATTTTAATGACTTCATCGATATCCATATGCAGCATCTCCTTTTTGTTCTGAGTCCTCAATTAGCCCTTTCCTCAATTACCCAGATCGGCCTGGTTGTTGTTGAGGAGATCGTTATCCCTACAACGTTACAATCTGAGGTTGGTAACCTTGTATAAAAAGATCGTCTAAACCCTTTGCTATAGACTCTGGCCAAACGGCTATTTTTAAAATGATACCTTGCTCTTTAAAGATGGGCCTGAGCGCTTCTACACAACGAATCACGGCTTCCCCAACAGAATCTTCTTTCGTTTGACTATCAGCATCAAACCCGAGAATAACCGTTTTTGGTTTAAGCGCGAGTGTGGGCTCTAACAATACCCTCCAAGTATTTACCCCGGCTGTTTGAAGATGTAACCGGTTAGTGATATTACTAGCAATGTCTCCTTTTAACGGCCCTTCTCCCCACCATATTGTAGATGTGTCCAGACATTCCTGAATCGGTTGCCCTGGTTTCCACTTAGACAAAATTGATGTAGGGACGGCAGCATGATAAGGTGACGGATTACCGACTGAGGTTCCTTTCAGAACGCCACGTTCTTTGAATACCCCACTGGCGAGCCATTTGTATTTTGCTCCGGGCTTCAATGTAACTTCACCTTGTGGAAGTTTCACCGGCAATTGATTCCTTGTTCCTTCCCAAGCCATTTCACCTGTCTCACGATCGATGATCGTGATGTCATTAAACGATGTTTGACGTACCGTGATATTGCCTTTGGCTGAGATCACTGGAAGAGGGGCATCAAATCGAATCTGATAACCTTGAATCATATTCGTTAATGAGCGAAAAGGTATTAGAAATCCCGCTCCCCCTAGTACATCCCAGAAGGCCTCTTCATCTGCTTTCATATAAGCGAATCCTGGAACCCCATCAAGTTCTCCGATGTCTCGAACGAGCTGCACTACTTGTGTTCTGCGCATTGACTTATTCGCTTCAAGTGTTCGGTATTGCCTTATATGAACATCTTCCGTTTTCATCGCCCGCTCCTGATTAAAATGATCCATATGCCTGCTGCTGAGTGATAATTGATTCATCCAAGCGTGGTATACGTGATTAATTCGGTCATCGGACGCCTTCGGTGTATCCTCGTCTTCATACTTATTTCTTTCAAATGATTTAACCTTGAACTTAGAATCCGGTTCGACAGTTCGCCCGTCTTCATAAACAAGAGGGATACCAGCAATACTCGCAACAGCTTTCACGCACTCAAGAAACACTTCACCTCGCGGCTTAGGTGTCTGATATTGACGGTATGCATAAAAGCTAATCACATCAAATCCTGTTCCGGATCCGCCAAAATCAGTCCACATGTTCTTACTAGGTGTTATGCAAAGTGACGCTGTACGCTCTCCGCCATTCCGGTAGGTAAAATAGTGTTTTCCTTGTTTTTCTAATGTCTCATTCATCGCTTCAGCAAAAGACAGTATATCGATCTCGTAAAGCTTCTTCATCGTTTCCTGTGTTAATCTAGCCATTTTGACCTCTCCTCTATAGAAATAGTTTTTTAAACGCAAAAAAGCCCTATAGAGATAGATAAGGACAGAAAAAATCCTTAATCTAACCCAATAGGGCAAATACTTGATCATCGAGCTCATAAAAGAGCGTAGGGGTAATAATGACCACATTATAACACAGAATCACTCAATATTGAAATGAAAGTTAAGTTAATGAAGCGGGTTCTCCTTCCGGATTCAGAGGAATAAAAAACGAGCTTATAGTATACATAAGCTCGTTATACGGATATATTTATGCGAATGACGGTTTGCTACGATCTACATCACCGCTCACTACCTTAACATATTTTTCATCTTTTCCTTCGACTGTCGGAATCATGAAAATAGCTTTTGTTCTTGAAGCACTTACCTTAGATCGACTTAACACCTTACTTCCAGATGATGCCTTTGTTGTTTGCCAGCTTCCGGAAGATGGACGAGAGACTCCATACCTCTTGTTATTATTATTCATAAGGAATCGCCTCCAATTAGATGATTTAACGTTCTAAGCAAGTCGTTATTAGTGCTTATAATCTCAGTTAATTGCTCTTTACCAATTGACCCTCTTCCGGAAAAATGAACCGAAAGCACATGGTCTGTACCTAAAGGATAGCATAGCACACATACCTCTGCAAGTTCCTGGCGTGTAAAAAAACTCCATTTACCGCTATGATATGCATCTAAAACAAAGATAACTGGCGCTCCTTCAGGCCGTGAAAAATCATAAAATCGTCCTTTTCCTACATTACCTCCAACTTGTTTGATGCCATCATTACCTTGCTTCTGCCAAAATGCTGCACCTGTCACACGAAATCCGTCAGGTAGTAGCATTGAGTTCCTAACAGCCTCGCTTAATGCGCTATACTTTTCCGTGGGGTTTGACATGACATTCCGATTATAGTCCCAGAAAAAATGCAACAAGCTTTGTTTCTTCGCAAGTTCTAACTCTTTTTCGGCTAGAATAGATAACGGGTCCTGAAAATTTCCGGCGTCTGTAATTTCTCTAATAATTTTTCGACACGCTACAGATACAGCTGCTTCGTAATTTGTATCTGTTCTTTTTTGCTCATACCGAAGCAGGTTTATCCCCTGAAGGTCAGATAGAAGATGAAACTCTTTTACAGATTGTCCTTCAATCAGATCATCACGCGTAGTTACGCCATCAGGAACAATAGCAAACACACGTTTAAGTTTCAATTTACCTATAAATAGCCCCATCTCAAATAGGGTATTGTCTCGAGTAATAAAGACATACTTATTTCGATATAATGCGACATCATCTGGTGCAAAAATGAATATACCAAAATCACTTACGTCAAGTGCTTTTTCAAGTGATTCCATTGTATATTCGTTAGGACCAAATGTATCAGTATACCATGGAGTTACTTGAGCAATACGTTGTATCGACGAATGTACAGCATCTGCATAATCTATTGCCTCTCTTGAAGAACCAATGAATACATTAGGCTTAATTGTATCGGACACGGGTAAATCCCCTTCCCTTATAAAATCGTTGTTATATGAATCTATAAGTCTCCATCTTCTTCTCTATCTATTATATGCTCTCCCCATCCTTGCATTGTACATAAATTTCCCAATCCATCTTCCCAAGCATCGGCTATCGGGCATGCTCTAGTCAATTCGGCCGTGATCACTTCATGATTCACCTGATCTACTGGGTAAATTACTCCTAATAACTCATGCTGCAGATTATAGACTTCAAAGAAGTTAAGACCACTTTCATCATGAACCTCTATGATTTCAACGCGTCTAGTAATCCATTTCTGCTCCTCAACCCTCATAGAATTACTGTCATGAAGGACGTTAATTTGTTTCATTCGTAAAGACCCTCCTTATTTTTTTGTTAATCTTACAATGCGCTCAGGAAAGTCAATACGTATCACTTGAAGCTGGTTGTTTATTAGCCATAAACTGAAATTGTTCTCTCTGTAAAAATGGAGGACCTCCATTTGCGTTCCGTTGACCTGGGTTTGAACTACATTTCCATCTGTGAATGTAATACTAATCTGCTGTTTCATGAATTAACTACCTCCAATTTAGCTATTTCTCCAATTATCCTCGACTCAAACAAAAATAGTATGCTTCCTCAAAATGAGGAAACATACTATTTCATTCGTTCACATCTTACTCTTCAGCTAAATAACGTATTGGGATAACAAGTGCCAATGTATCTGGTGCCTCTTCCCCTTCAGGCTTCAGTATGAGCGGCTTATTTCGCTCATTGAAGCAAATACGTACATGAGACGTAGGTATCGCTTTTAATGCTTCCTGTAAAAAAACTAAATCCATTGCAACCAACATATCATCTCCAGTAATGCTACAGTTTAACTCTTCTTGAGCCTTTCCTTTATCGTTATTCAAATTAGAAATCAGCAACGCTTCTTCTTTAGCCCGTAACAATACCCCTTTATTTTTATCACTTACTACAAGTGATACACGATCACAAGCTCTAAGCATTGATTCTTTTTCTACGACAACTTCTATTTCTGCAGAGCCCGGGATGATCTTACTTGTATCCGGAAAGCTGCCTTCTAGAATGCGAGAACTGAAAACGACTCCTGGCAAAATGACTGATAAGGTTGAATGGCGCACGTATACTGTGCAATCTGAAGTTACATTTCTAAGAATATCGCTAATATTCTCACACGAGATTTTATCGATAACCACAAAAAAAGGATTCACTTCTACATCCGGGATATTAAACCGCGATAAGCGGAATCTATCCGTTCCAGTAAAAGTCAAACCCTCTTCAGTACCACTAATTTTTACACCTTGAAGTATCGGTGTTGCTTCATTTGTGCTACAGGCATAACTCGTTGCAACAAGTGCAGCACGTAATTTCTCAGCGGAGATTTTAAAACTGGTAAGTGGCTCGCCGCTGCTTTCAAGTGATGGATACAACTCTGCCTCTAACGTTCCGAGCTTAAATTTACTCATGCCTGACCTTATCTCTATCTGACCGTCGTTAAAACTTAGCTTCACAGTACCTTCTGGTAGCTTCTTTACAATGTTCGCAAGTAATTTGCCTGGAACACAAAATTGGAGATTGTCAACTTCAATAATCTGATTTGCTCCTTTAACAATTGTACGAACACCATCTCCACCGATCATTACCATCTTCCCATCCTTAACTTCAACTTTGATACCTGTAAGAACTGGTACGGTGTCCTTTGTCGCACAAGCAGCGGAAGTCATCAATACCATTTCCTTAAAACGTGAAAAATCATTAATGATTACCTCTCTTTTTGTTGCTTCAGTAACATTTCCTTTAGTTGTTGTTGTCATAATAAACCCTCCAATAGTTTTTTGGTCCATAGAACGCAAAAAATCCTATTAGACTGCAATATCATCATTCAAGTGAACATACGTCACCTGTGATTCATTACAATCCAATAGGATTTAGGTTCTTGGAAACAAGCTCAAAAGTTGAGCATAAGTAATAATCTACGTTTAGTATAGATGAATGTTTCTGCTATGACAAGCGTTAAAACAGGCTAATCCGTGGTTAGATTTTCCTATGCAAATCATGGTAATGTATAGATATCTTTAATCAAAGGAGCGTTAACGATGCAAGACTACTCTTTAGACCTAGCAGCTGAGCGTATTAACCACACGAAGACAAAAGAATATTTTCGTGAGGTTATGAGTTCATATGCGAACGGTAATTATAGATCCGCAGTACTTTCTCTTTATGCTGTCGTGATATCTGATCTTGTATATAAACTTAAAGACCAAGTAGAACGTGAGGATGACCCCGGTGCAAAGAAAATCCTGGAAGATGTCCAGAAAGAAAAAGATAAAGATATCACCTCATCCAAATGGGAGATGACAATAGTCGATAGGGTGTTCGCGGAAACAAAACTGCTAGAAATTTCTGATAGGCATAATATTGATAGTTTAAAGGGCCATCGTAATTTATCCGCACACCCCAATATTCTTGATACGGAAGATAATGTACTATTTACGCCGAATAAAGACACAGTTCGGGCTCATATTCGCAATATGCTTGAAGGGGTTCTCACCAAATCAACAGTTCATACAGCAAAGTTAGTTGATACTATCATTGAGAAAATACCCCAGATCTATGAAGATCTTGACTTAGATGACGATATGTTCAATCGTGCGTTTAAAAACAAGTATTTAGATCATATGAATGAGAAGGCAATTACAAGCTTATTTAAAAAGCTCTGGAAATTCACTTATCTTTTAGAAAACAAAGAATGTGATGAGAATCGAGATGTAAATGCTCTTACAGTTGAATTAATTTTTCGCTTGTATCCTGATCTAGTCATTAAATGTTTAACGGATGATCAAGCGTATTATAGTCGAGTTTCATTTAATAAAAATCCAATAAGTAAAATGATTAATTTTTTCAATTTATCTCCACGTCTATTCAAACTTATTGAAAATGATATGCGTAACAAGATCGAAGCTAAGATCATAATAACTCATGCTCGTTATGTCAGAGCATATTTCCTTAGTTCAAGTCCCGAGGATCACCTTATGAAAGTAAAAGATTACTTAAAATCACAAAATTTTAATTTCATCGCTCTTTATAGATTCAAAGATCTAGCAAAAAATATTAATAGAATCGATGAATATCACAACATGCTCATTACCTATTTTTCAAAAGCAACTAATTACTCAGACACTTATTCCCGATTTAATAAAGTAGAGAAAAATTTAAATGAATTTACCCATGAACAATTGAATAATTTATTAGAAGTAATGAATAGTAACAACCAAATTTATGATGCAAATGGAATATCAGATATGGTAGATGTTATCCAGGAGATTGCGGAGGATAAATTTGGTTCGAAGATTGATTTAGCCCCCTATCCTAATCTATTGTAATTCTATCGATCACCTATACAAAAAGACAAAAGGTTTAACAGCGGATTATTAGTTAAGGTTTCCACGCGCAGACCGCAGGTGTTACTTAGAATCAAGATACACCGCCTAAACAAGATGATCACTGTGGAGTATTTTGCATTCATTCAATGTAACTGTCGTTCTTGACAGTCGAGCTTATGTTCTTCCTTTTTCAACCTCGGATTTTTCTCTTTCGAGCTTTAGTGGAGTTGCTATCACGAGGTGTTCAATACGATAGCGCGATAAATAGCGTAGTAGATAGGTATAAGAGGTACTCAGAAAGTGAGTCTGTGACATTGGTGTCTACGCTAAATAGCAGCTACGATATCGCATTTTTAACCTCGAGGATGGATGATTTATTTAATGCTGTTAATTTACTTTCTGAGCGTATTGATCAAATCGTTGACGATCGGGTAAAAAATGAAGTGGCAGCTGCGACGAGTCAGCTTGGCCAGCGAGTTAATGAACTTCTCGTGGAAGTTAAGTCTGCGAAGACTGCCCAGGAGGAAGTGAATCAGAAGCTTGATAAGATAATATCCCGTGTAGAAACCCACGGCAAACGAAAGAAATTTCTCGGAATTTTTTAATTTCGCGGCCAGCGGCCATGTTATGTCTAACATAAGCTACTAATCGCCGGTATAGCGATATATTGCGCTTGCTTGATAGCGATTATAATTCAGTAATAATGGGGTATTAAAGCGATTATTCGATTCGAGTCGTAGCAGAATGTCGCTATGGTATATAGCAGGAAGTTTTGAATCGCTAGATTGCGTTAGAGGAAATATATCGATGCAGCTAATTGAAATTAAGTTGTGTAGAAATTTGAAGCAAATCGGAGTAATCGAGATATTGTAGTTCCGGCGAAAATGACTGATTTTTCGAATGTTCCACGGCCGGCTAATCGACGCTCACGGTCAAATTTGGCCGAATTCCGGGATCCGAAAGCCAGACATGTTCACAAAATATAGTATTTGATACATATATGTGATCGTTTAAAAACCCCCTTGAAAAAATCAAGGGGGTGGTTTTTAAACGATCAATTATGGAATGTAAATAGTGCCTTCGGACCATGATGATGATACATCATTTAATACGCTTACTTTTAATTTATATGTACCGGCCGGGACATTGTATAAAGTAGTTTGGGTTGAGGCTGGGGCAGGATAAGCACCAGCAATAACATCATATATACCAGAGTCACTCAAAGTGCCATTAGAATTTACTTTCATCAATCGGTACTCGATTTTAGGACTTGTGGATCCTGATGTAGCCCCTTGTCTAATCATTTTTAATTTTAATTCAGATAAATCTGAGCCAATCGCAACAGGATCTGAAATTTTTGAAGTTCCGATATTAGTAAAATTCCATGTTACAGATGTTGAGAACGGTTGGACTTGGATATTTTCGTTGGTTGGTGCCGCAAATGCAGCAGCAGGAATGATTGTTAGAGCTAGGGATACCGCTGCAAGAGTTTTAATTAGATTTTTTTTCAGCTTCAATGTAATTCCCCTACTTTCAAAATGTGATATAAATGTTGGCCAACATTATTCCTGTATATAATATCATTTTTTTCTATAATGTGTAAATAATAGAATATAATAAATATAAATATAAAATATTAACATTGGAGTCTAATCCGGACGCTGTATGCTCAGATCGAGCAGCTGCGGAAGGGAGGATCACGAGCGATGGAGGGATCTTGGTCTTATGGAGGGATTTTGTACTTACTGCGGGAAATCGTATAAGCAAGAGATGGGTAGTGATACTCGGCCGTATTGTGGAGGTATTTTAAATTTATCTTATAATAAATCATATTACGAAATACTATTAATTTTCTTCGCTGTCAACTTATTCGGCTGAAGATGGAAGATTAGCATGCTGCTGTGTGCTAGAAAGATAATTATTTAGAACATGTATTGTTCTGAATAGCACAATAGGACCTGCCTAAAGACACCCCCCCCATAACATCTCTTGAGCGTCTACAGAGAACGAATCGCAAAGCAAAAAAACTCAACATTTTTTAACTCTTCTTGTACCATTAAATGAACCCATAACCTTTGAGTCGAATCCGTTTTACTGCATTTGATATCGTTCCCCGATCCTTACTCAAAATCTTTGCTATTGCCCGCTGGGAGTTACCTTCAAGTAGTAATGCAGCAACATCTTGATCCAACTTTCGTGAATCAACTAACAGATCGTCTAAGCAAATATTATCCATTACTTCATTTTCGAGATTCCAGGTATCCGGATAAAATGTTTCAAATCCAGCTAACAGAGGTAACGCCGTATGTAATGAACGATGCTTATTAGTTTTAGTCATCTGCCTAACCAAATCTCCACCACGTTTTTGAATAGCAAGCTCCAATGTCTCATAGAGATAAAATTCACTGGTCCATGAGTACCTGTAGATTTCACGCCAGGCTACTTCGAAAAAAACACTGATAAAGTCCGATCTATCTAAGCGAAATGAACACCATTTAGATGCAAACATTTGAGCATTTGATTTCAATAGATCTTCTACAATTTTAAATCTCAGTAACGATTCTAATTCTGTGTGCTCTATACTTTGTACACAACGTACCCACTCCTTTTGTAGCCCGCCAATTTTATATTGTAGATGTGTTGGTTTTTTGGATAATCTCGTTTTTTTATTCAGCAAATTCTGTTGTATCGGAGAAATTCTTTTTTGTTTGTAGTAGTCTTTAGCCCTCATAATTAACCACCCCATTTTTTCATAAAAGAACCCCGCCACTTTCAGAGAAAATCACTAATAGAATATAGTCGACACCGAAGGTGGAGACTCACCCCCAGATTAGCTCTAATTCTTTAAATTTATAAAAAAAGAACAAAATAGAAGGACTCCAGCAAAAATCGACCCATCGATAATGAAAAAGAGAAGAAAAAGCCCTTTTTCGCGTTGTTAATGAGCCTTGGATACAACAAAAGCCCGAACCCAAGTTCGAGCTTTTCCCTTTGAATAAGGTCCTTCGATCTTACGATCGGCAGTGTTCACACACAATAGATCCGCTACGTACATGCGCTGGAATCCAACGCGTACCACGGAAATGACCTCGTACCCAGTGAGCACAACGCGGATGTTCCATAACATACGTGCTCTTAGGATAATAGCAAAATAATTGTCTCATGCGGCTTCCTCCTTCTCACCTTTGTAGGATGAAAGAGGTCAGACTTAGGCCTTGGCGTATGTATTTTGCTAATATATCAAACTTTAAATCCATCATGAACAAGATACAAAAATGAAATCTTGGAAAAAAATACTGTTGCATGAAATGACCAAAATCTGATATATTAGCCGTAATAGAATTTTTAGAACCAATGATACATAACCGATTAATTCAGATCGGCAAATCTGAGTTAATCACCAAGAGCTCTAGTCAGCTCTCTTTCAGCTTATACTATTAGTATAAGCTTATTTAACGTGTACGTCAATACAAATACCTCAAAATCCACAACATATCCTGTGGATTTATTTTTTAAATACTATATCTTGTGTTTTTGAGACTTTTAATTAATGTCTTGTGTTCAGTAATAAATATACGAATACAAAATGTATGTTAAGTTATTTGATAAACTCGCCTCATCCAGCAAAGTTCAATCGAAATTGCTATGTTACAAAACGGTTTGACCCTAAGTTTCAAAAAGAACCAAAATACCCCCATTTGGAAATCATGCAGCTATTGGCGTCGCTCCTTTCTGCCCTGTCATGTTGAAGAGCGACTAATATAAACAAAAAAAGAAGGGTAAATACCCTTCTTTTACTTTAATTTCTTCTTCATTTTTGTCCATATTGTTTCTTTCTGTGGCACCTTTCCAAACACCTCTCTTGAATAAATCCGGCTGCACAGGTCCTCCAATGCTGGCTGTAATATCTCCTTATCTTGAGGAAACTTATCACTTAATAGAATTGATTCATTCCCCATCCACATTTCCATAATCGCTGGTACATTCGGAATGTGAGATAAATGATCGACACCATAGGCTTGCGCTAAACCATGCTGAAATTCTTTCTGAAGGCGTTCCGTCGATTTATTAGCAACCACGATCAATTTTTCGGCCAACGGTGAAACGAGAAAATCATTGTATTTTGAACGTTCACGATTAACCCTATGAGTATCATAACCGGTCACAAGTAAAATATGATCAGCCTGTTGCAGCAGTACTTTTTCACGCTCATCTGCGATCCCGCTTCCAATATCAACAAGTAATACCGGATAGGCGCGGGCATGGCCAACAAGATAGGCGTAATTTATCATATCCCAATTATCAAACGATTCATTCTGTTTCCGGAATATATAACCTACCCTATCCTGGATCAGCTCACTTCCCTGCCGAACATGATTATTACTATCCAGTTGTGCATGCCAGCTCACCCATTCTTGTCCAAAGTAGCGCTCAGACTGCATTAAATCATGCCATGTAGCGGGAGAATACGGTGATTCTAATATCCCGGCCTTCAAACCAAACATAGCCATAAATTCAGCGACTATTCGGCATACTGTTGAAGATCCCGCTCCATCGAATGCTGAAGCAACAGCGATTATTTTAGAAGGGACAAGTACCTGTTCGTGAATATAAACAGGTACTTCCTTGGTAACAGTCTCTATGATAGGCTCATTTTCCTTAGGTACTTGAATCTCGATGGTCTTCTTTCCCTTTACCCCCTGCTTAATTATCGATTCAGCTTGTTGTTCCTTAGATTTCTGCACAAATTCTTCTGTGGCCGACTGTACTCTTTCTTGAACGCGGAATCGATCAATGTTCTTATAGAGTGGCGGGTTTTTTAACTGCTCCAGGTATGTTTCTGGTAATGTACCCTCATTAAATATATCGAAGATCGAATAAGTTGTCAGCTTCGTCAAGAAATAGTTTTCTTGTGGTCGGTCACAGAAAAAGATAATTCTTATATCGACAGAGATTCTGCGGATGTCCGCAATTATTTGCTCCCACTCTTCATCGGTTCCTCGCGTACCGATTAAATCATCTGAGATAAATACCATCGTTGCTGATGTCTCCATGACACGAGAAACGATAACATTCCTAGTTGAAACCTTAGATATGACTTGTCCTATCCGGGCTTCTTCTAGATCCCCCTGCAGTAAGGAATCAAAGTCTTCATTTCCTGTACCGAGTATGATTCGATGCTGCATACTTATCTACTCCTTACTGATAATCACATCATCATAAAATATTGAATGGAGTGATTGTTACTTCACCTGCTTGATCACCTTTTTGAACAAATCGAAAAGCTGTCGTAATATTCCCCATATGCTCATCTACGGCAAAAAGGATAGGGAAACGATCCGGCCAGTAATCCAATGATCCAACACATTCACGGATGACTTGCTCGGAACTGCAACTAAATACTACAATGGGCGGCATCGCAGTATCAAACTTGCATGGCAGCTTCTCGTATTTATCCAGGATTTCTTCATAAGATGCTAATCTGTTTTTCAAATTCCGAAGCGGGTGATGGCCCTGGTGTATTCGCTCCAAATACATTCCTATCGGCCCTATCGGCAGATTTAACTTAAGAAGTGCTATTGGGCGATTCTTGACATTTGGCGCCATATAAGGCTCATAACTCATATCTTCAAACACGTTTACTACCCCATGGTCGGATAAATTCAAGAGCATTTCATTGATCGCACAATGTCCTAGTAGCTGCCGCGTCCGTTTACTATTAAAAAACGGATTAATTAAGTCTTGCATCCCCATAACAAATCTCAAATAATTTTGCGCTGCGACACCAATAGTCCAAACGTACTCCCTCGCGTTGTACTCACTCTCTACATAAAATCCATCGAACCATGCGACACGCTGTAAAAAGCGTAAACGGGTTGAAATTTCATGTTCCTTGCTAAACCGATTTCTAAACATCCGGCGTAACTGACGTTCAGTCAATGCTTTATACTTACCAAGTGCGATCGCAATCGCCATATCGTTGTCATTGATCTGCCCCGTTTTTACACGAAACATTGTCATCTCCAAATTTGTATCGGGTCTTCCTTGCCATTTCAGCATGGTGATTTTTAAAGTTGGATCATCATAGGGTACTACACTTCCGTCAATAGATTTCCAAACCGGAAGTGAGTCATTAGTAGCCATAACTACTCATGGAATGAGAAATGGTTGGGTCGATTCGCGTAATACGCGCGCGCCCTTGACGCTTGGCCTTGTCCATATCCCGAATTTGAGCATGGACTTTTAAACCAGCTGGCAGTTGAGAACCATATTGACGGCGGAGACCTGTAGTTAAGAAACCAATAATAACGATTTTTTTAGGCAGCTCCAAGAAATATGCACCATGACCCTTTGCGAATCCAACTATTTTTGCTTCCGTAGTATCATTTTCACTGTAGTATTTCTCAATATCATTCCAAATTTCTTCTAGTTCCTGATTCATTACTGCTTTCCTGGACAAGCGGATTCGGTATTCGAAGTCTACATCTTGTACTTTTGCATTCACAGAAGATTCTACGCCTTCACCGCTATCATCTGTATCCTTGTTAGTTTTTTCGTCTATTTCAGAAATTGAAATGACCTTTGCTGAAATTTCCATTCCGACAGGAATAACTGCAGCTAAATTTGCTGTAAACTTTGTGTCCCACTCATTCGGTGGAATCAAGCATGGGAATCCTTGTACTTCAACAAAAATTAATCCATTTGAAGCAACGCCAGTCACAGTCCCCTTCACAATGTCCCCTTCTTCAACAGTGCGTAAAAAGCGTTTCGTAACCTTCGGGATAGCCTGAACACGACTAACGATAACCCGGCCATCTGATGTAATGTTCTTAACAATAAACGGTACCATGGTGCCAATAAAGCCCGTCAACTTATCAATGGATCTCTTCGTAAATTCTTCTTTACTGCAGTGACACTCGACGTCATTAAACATCACCACGATAACAACGTCTTTTTTACCACCTGGAAGCACCACTGGGCGGATCGTATCAACCTTCCCGATTTGTACGAAACCACGCGTAAGTGATTCCTGTAGAATTCCCATTACAGATTCATTCATTATTGTTCCTCCTTGGTGTTTGAAATAAAAAAAGACGCGAAACCTCTCAGTATAAACTGAGAGATCCGCGTCTTTCGCTTCATCTACATTTAATTACCTACAATATAGCATATGCATGATCTTTCGGTCAATGAAACCACACCCATAAAATGACTACTTTAAACGATTAAAATCATGGGTTTTCAATGGTACCCTCCCCCCTCAATTATCAATCCATTCATTGATTGTTTTCTTAATTTTGGTATTAGAAACCACTGATTTATCCAAAGCATGAGCTAAAACCATGGGCACAGTAATATGCTCCTCTGGACTCCGATAATCCAAGAATCGGCATAAGGATCTCAACTGCTCTCTCCTCTTTGTATCCATTTCACGTTGAATGTATTTGGCCAGTACCGGATACATAATATCTTTACGCTGTAGGGCCGTCTGAATTAATAACGCAGCAGCTGATTGAACAGAACAATCCAAAGCAAAACTTAGAGCTGAGAAGCGTTCATGTTCGAAATCATAAAATCGCATATAAAGCCTCTTTTTCTCACCTGCAGGCGGTTTATATGCCGGGCGGTTTCTATCTCCAAATAAGATATGGTTTTCACTATAAGCAAGATCACGCCTAAAGTACCCTTTCAAAGCATCTACCATCTTGAGTGAGCGGTATCCATCACGACATAATATTTCACCGACAGATTTTAGTGGCAAATCACATATATAACTGATCTGAGCTATTTGATCCATCATCCCCTGATCTAATGGTGCTGCAATGGCCCGCTTCTTATCACTCCTGATTTTTCTCGACCCGTTCTCTCCCATCTTATAATCCCCACCTTTTCGCTCATCGTTACTGAGCAACATTGTTAATGTGTTGCAGACTTATTTATATCTATGTCAGGGGAGGGGAGAGGTATGACTGTTTATAATCATGCCAATAATGAGTAGTAAAGGAGAGGATAATGATGAGTAAAATGACCAATGAAGCTGCTGATCAACTGGTGAAAGAAATACTAGGCACATCCAAAAAACTTGGGCTAAAGATCAGAAAGAAAACAAAAAAATAAATGGTGTCAAAGCCGTCGTATACATTATTGATTACAAAATGAAAAATAAGAGAACCGATATCACGCAGGAGTGATATCGGTTCTTTATTATTCTGCTTCGTTTTTCATAAGTTCCATTAACCGGAATATTAGCGCAGCTGACTCCGCGCGGGTTAGTTTGTTCCGTGGTCTAAATGTTACATCCTCATAACCGATCACTAAATTCATCGCAGATAAGAATGTAACATCATCTTGGGCCCATGAAGCAATATCGGTATGGTCCCCAAAGGAAACATGCTCCTGTGGATTCCCCTGCTTAAAAGTCCTCACTATATTAGCCAGTATCTTGGACGCTTGCTCCCGGGTTATTAATGCATTTGGCGCAAAAACCCCCTTGCCCATTCCATTCACTATTCCGTATTCTGCTGCCGTTGCAATGTCTTTAGCATACCAATCGTTTACTCTAACGTCCTTAAAAATTCCGCCACTGCTACCATTGCTTTGAAGACCCAATAATCGTATCATCATAGACGTAAATTAGACATAAAAAAAGACGCGAAAACGACTCTGTTAAAGAGTGTTTTCGCGTCTTTCGCTTATGAATTTTCAATTACAATAGATATTAGCATAGGTATGAAAATATGGTCAATCTAGTCCAAAATCAAACACACGACTATCTAATGAGTAAATAAATATAATACAAACTAACAAGAACTATTAGAATTAATATTACCCGCTTCTGTTTTTCGTTCATCATTTCCCCTTACTGCGATCTTCAAACAGCCTATTTAGAAACGCATTTGCTTTTTCGTTAATCGCAACTTTCTCAAATTCATTGATTTTTGCTTGACTGGTATGCTCTTGTTTCTTCACAGGTGTGTCATTAATAGTACCATTCTTTACATTTCCCTGAGTCATATCTCGTTCAGGGAGGATAGATTCCGGATGCTCTTTCTGAACAGCCTTTGTCACTGGAGTAGGATTGTATTCGTCAATATTCTGAGGTAGATCATAATTATATCCTTCAGATGGTTCTTCCGGAAGCGGGATCTCCTCATCTGGTAAAGGAATGCACTCTAAACGATCGATCATTACTTGCTCACTATCGGCTAAAAATTCGCTTATTTCAGCCTCAGTCAAAACCGGCACATCACTATTCTCTCCCACGACAATAAAACTCGTACTATTTGATGAATCGGGTATACTTGTTGCTGCAGATGCGTGTGGTTCTGAATTTGAACCATAAGCTTTCATTAATTGTGCGAACCCCATCATACCTTGAGAATTTGAAGAAGCGGGTTGTGCAGCCCCTAGTTGTGTAGCAGCATCATCTTCCATTTGATTTTCTACAGAAATTTTGAATGCTTTAGGGAAAGCAAGGCCACTCGCACGTGGTTTTGGCTTCTCTTGGACAACTTCTTGTTGAACGTCCTCATCGGTTTCCTTTACATTTGACTTTTCAAGAGCGTAGAAACTGTTTTGATTCAGTTTAACAGCATCCTCTCGCATTTGGGAAAGTTGATCTAATTGCTTTTCAATGGTTAATGCAAGTTCCTCCATTGATTGATCAGAATTTTCATCAATCCAATTCATATCAAAGCTTGAGGTTATTTCTAAGTCATTCTGCAACCACATGTCCATAAAATCATTAACTGCATTTGACTTCAACCCGCTCCGCCACTTCTCTTTTTTCCCAAAATCAACAAAATCCCCTTCTGCCTTTATGGCTCGAAGCGTGCTCTTATCCTTGACCATCCGTATATACGAGAACTTGAATTTGTTGAACATAATATCATCGGCACTTACCAATTCCATTTCTTTACGTGTTACGCTTTCAGCGATCGAATAACTAGGAGAGTTCATTCTAGACGGAGACATTGACTCACGTACAGTAAGCTCTTCAATCGTATGCGTTCCAAATATCGGGATCAATTTGTCACAATCATACTGTGCAACACCGCCATATACGATGTAATTCCGAATGGTGCCCATCATCCCGTCTACAAAGCTATCATCGAACTTAATAGAAAATTGTGAAAGCGACTGGCAGGCAACCAACGGTGCGATCTTATATTTACGACCTTGACCAGCAAGTTTGAGAAACGGACTATTCATGTAATCATAGAATTCATCGACATATAGGGATACAAGAGGACGCGTATCTTCGTTCCCTTTACGGCGGAAGACAGCGTTTTGGACACTCATCAAAACCATCTTACCAAATGAATTTGATACGTCACCTAAAAGACCATTATCTGTATTACAGAGGAGAATCCCTCCCTTAGCCATAATTCGGTCCAAATCTACTTCATTATCACCAATAAGTATTCGTGCTAAGTATGGGTTAGTAATTAGATCAGACAATAGGTTCCGTGTCTGCCTTGTAAATTCAGCCTGCTTATCAATGATCTTGACCTTTCCTTTATGAGGCCCCGAGTCAAAACGCATTAGCATTTGTGTTTGACGATCCCGCTCCTCACCTAGCCCGTCAGTATCAAACCATCGGACAGTTCGCTTCACAAGTGTCCAATAGATACGTTTATCCAGATGCATAGCAGCAATTTTTTCTTCATCCGGTACTTTATTGCGCACCTCATCTACCATGTCTTTTACAAAACGTGGATCTTGGTACATATTATCCAGATCCAACAAAGTACAATCGTCTTTATAATAGATTTTCAACAAATAGATGTATTGCTTTAATACTGTCCGACAAGCCTGACGAAAGAATTCATTACTTACTTCACTCATCCCATCCATAACCGCTGTGATGGTTTCAGCAACCTGCTCGATCGGACCCACCATACAATTAAAGCCAGGGGTGTTAGGGTTCGATGGGTCCAGATAGACGATAAACTCTTTGGGTATCCCATGTTCTAGTGCAATCTTAAAAGCTGTATCACACAAGTCCTTAGCAGGTTCAATGATAATTGATCCAATTAATAATTTTCCCCATTCCCTCATGAACTCTGGCGTCATATAACCATGCTTTCTAACTAAATGAGGATATAGATTTATCGATTTTTGCAAATGTTTCATATCCTGCTGAAAGGCCTTGCTGATCTTAAGAGACGTTTTACCGGAACCGGGCGGCCCTATCAATAACGTGCCAAGCTGCCTTGACTCACCCTGTAGCACTAATGGTGTCTTCAATTCAGCGTCGCGGGCTAGTAACAAGTCTGGCATAACTTCGGTACTCTGATCCCCAAAACGGCCAAGAAATCCTATCCGGAATTCGTAATTTTCAAAGGCTTCCCTTAATACTTCATCTTCCCGATACATACCGATTACTTTCGCACATACAAATACAATGTAAATCGTCGGGATTAACATGATGAACACACCTAACATCTTCAAAGATCCGATATTTAAGTGACTAATGTACTTCTCATCCGCGTTGTAATGAAGTCTCAGCAAAAGATCATACGAGATTGGTTTCATATACCCAACAGAAAATGTGTTTAAGATAAGAACGAATGTACCCAAACTAAAAATAATGCATATCATTCTTCGAAATACGGTTTTGTTACTCCACTTGACTCGTGTACTAAATAACCAGGCAGCTGTACAGGAAACAAATGAGTATACGAGAAACCACCATGAAGGTTGACTAGGCGGGGTGTAATACCACCCCATGGAAAACAGATAAGGAGTATGCCTATTCAATTCACCATACGACATATTCATCTGTCCGGTGAGTAACGCAAGTACTTGTCCCGCTCCACTAATACATAGAATGAATACATTAATAAATAACACAATGACTATGAGCTGTGGTCCCTTTTTCCAAAACCACGATTTGAGTTTATCATTCCACAAAGCATTCATAGAGCAATTTCCTCCAACGATCCGTCTTTACTCCGCCGGTTAATGGAGAATGAATAACCTACTGCCTTCCCTTGAACAATATCCTCATATGTCACATATTTTGCATCTAAAATTCCATTTAGCCATATCTCTTCTTCAAGTTCATTTCGAGATGGATAAAGTACGAGGATATTTAAATCCTCATGCGTACTCTTTTTCCAGTTCGAGAGTGCATGTACACGAGCAATCGGATTGACCCATGCTTTTCTTGCAATTAAAACACAATAAAATTCCCGGTTCCCGTCGCGTTGTACTGAAAACATGATATCTAATTTACAGGGCAATCCACCCTTATCGACGAGCTGCTTTAAATGATCTTCTTCAACAAATTGCACGTCTGATCCAAAACACTTTCGCAGACCGTTCCTCAAATCTTCAATGGAGACATAGGATTTCAAATCCATTGTCTTTATATAATCTGCTGATGTGGTCATTGCATTAAATTCATCGCCTTGAATCACTTGGAGCTCGTCGTTTTTCAAATTATCCAATATAGATTCTATTAGGGAACGCCGTACAGTTCTAATTCGAACTGCGTGATGTCTAGCATCCAATGGAATAACAGTTTCTCTGTCCTGCTCATCGTACCGTCCCATCGTTGTGAATACTGTAAGGTTCTTTGGTATCTGACTCATCACATTAACAATGTTTATCCACTTTCTTTTTAAAGCATCAACTGTAGCGGTTTTCGCATCGCATTCTAAATTTATTAATGGGATGAAATGTTCAGAGCAGATTTGTGTATCAATCTCATCACGAGACTTTAATGGAATATGGAGCGGGTTTTCTTTGTAATCCCTTTTCTGCTGGATATACGAAAAATAATGAGTAGGTTCGAATATCAACCAATCAGGCCGATATGCAACCCTTCCATCTACTTCTAAAAAGGGCCATCTTCGCCACTCAGAATGTGGGAAGATTATTCCTTCACTTAAACACTGCTGGATAAGGTGTGTTAGGAACTCTTGCATTTCATAATGATGGTTCGCCTGAGACCGAACAACCAAATCAGAATACAAGTAATGCATTTTAGGAAGTGTCGGCTCATCCTTATGATAGTAAACATCTAATATTTCATTCGCTACAATCATGAGACCTAACGAGGATAAATGGTAATGCAGTTGAACAGCATCACCAAAATTACTTGAGAGATGATTTATCCTTTCACGGTGGACAACCCCTCTTTCATGCATCCTTGATAATATATTGCGTAATGTCCCGAGCGAACAATCAGGAACAGCAATACGTTTTAGCTGACTTGATGTAAGCCGCCGGTGAACATAGAGCGCCATCATGATTTTCACATAATTTTCGTTTCTCAAAGTGAGAGAAATGATTTTATGAATATTCAGTTTTGTTTTCTTCTGAATGGGTTCATCAAAAACCTCTACATCTTCATCTTGGTCCCAAGAGTCAGATTCACTACCAATTTGATCTTCATCTTCATCAAGTAAACGATTTACTTGGTCCAACATAATACACCTCCAACGAAAAAAAGACGCAAGAAAACCCAAAGGGTCTTCAGCGTCTTTCGCCTAATATTTAAGTAATTGAAATAAGTTTAGCACACAATAATGAGAACGTGTAGTGTTATCTGATCAGGTCAAATATACAGTATGGAAAAATTAGAATCCTATTCACCAATTCAAGATGAGCAATATTCTGAGATCAAATTATTAGTTTTGAAGTCTAGTTACCTTCGCTTCTCGAAGTGAAATATTATGAGAAGGCGATTTATAGTTAATTATTGTTTTATATGTTTGAGAATAACGCCTACTATCGCAGACCCCATCCACATCTTATCTTATGAAATCGATAGCGATGATCTATTGTTTTTTATAGTATATATCCTATGAGTTTTGAGTGTGATATCGACACATCGATCCGAATAATACAAATCACTAAATAAATTCATTGTTATATATATATATTAATCATCAAATTTTCCTTTTAAAAACACCTCTAATAAGAATTAAGCATCACTAATTGAGTATTAATTGCCTTACACGTCGCCTCAATTAAATACGAAGATTAAACATTCATTGTTTATCATTCGCATAACCTCTAAGCAACCGCAGCCCGTTGTATGTCACAGTCCAATGCCATTGCCAAATGACTAGGCGATATTTGGGCCTTAGCTTCGTTCCTCTGAGACTCATCAAGTTAAATAGGTGTTTATGGATTCCAGAACCAGGGAGCTGCTCCGTGAGATATCAGTGGATTTTCCAGCTAAATAGCCCCCTACCATCGAAATGCTAATGCGCAAACATAAAAATGCTCGACCGATAACCGATTAGGCGAGCAATTGCTGAAAAAGTCCATTCCACACGTAACACCGGAGCCGGGATCAACGATATCCGAATCAAAAGAAACCTTTAATAGTAACCTTATATAGTAACCATTTAATATTGATGGTAAAATTATATATTAAGTATTGATCAAAAAGCTTATTATTAAAGCGTTTTTTTCGGTTACTAATATAGTTACTAAATCATGTAACTAAAAATAATGTTATAGTCTTTCCCTACCTCAAAAACTAAGTAAAGTCAAAAAAATGACAGAAATTTGTGTGCAAGGGTGAATATTAAGTAATAATTCTCGAGTACGACTAGATTAATTTGGACAATTCCAATAATAGAAGCTATATTAAGATACCATTATAGTTACTATTATAAACCCCTTTATTATCGGGGCTTCTTCCTAAGTTGATAAATGATTTGATATCATGTAAAATAATACATACCAAATCAAGTTACTTAATATAGAAACTAATAAAGGAAACGATATTCTATAAAGAAAGGAGACAAATTTTGAATCAACAACTCGAGCAAATCTATAGGGATGTTTCATTTACTCCAGAACTCACACGAATGTTTACAGATATTATTGAAAGTGAACCGAACCTTAAGAAAGTGTTAGTTTCTATCGCCAAATATAATCGTGAGAATAGAGACAATGAAGTTCATGGCGGAATAACAGTAGTTATTTTAGAAAACCTTATTGTCATTGATCGCAAGGTAAAAGTTAAGTCAGGATTTCAACCGACCAAGACAACAATCAACCGAAAACATGCAGAACGACTTGTAGACAACTTACTGAAAATGAGTCTGTGCTATAAGGTATCTATTGGGACAACAAACCTTATCTACCTCACTGAGCGTGGGCATGAGGTTTTAAAAGAACTCGCTTTAAGAAATCAAAAAAACAATTCATAAAAGGAGTGTTATTCCATGAGCTATTTACATAACAAACCATCGATCGATATCACCATGGTTGGATTCGGACAAGCAGGTACTCGGATTGTAGACCGGCTTGCTTCTTTCAAAGATCTAGATAACCAACCAATCTACAATACACTTGCGCTAAATAGTAATGATGGGGATTTAGAAGAACTTTCACACGTTCCTAAAGAAAACCGTATATCACTTAAACTAGGTGGTTTAGGAAAGAACCCTATCAAAGCAATGTCAATCCTAGAAGAAGATCAAAGCGCTAAGACAACATTACAAGACTTTATTTGCAATAAAGTAAGGCCTACTGATGAACTTGTAATTTTCTTTGCTGGCCTAGGCGGCGGTACTGGAACTTCAACAATCGTTAAAGCAATGGAAGAATTCCATCAATACTTCAACATGAGACTCGTGAAAGAAGAAACTCAAAAAATTCTTGCACAAGTAGGACCGCAAGAATTTAAAGATAATCAAAAGAAATACGTGAACGAGGCATTCCGTAAAGTTCAACCAAAGTTTAAAAAGATTGGTATTGTTGCTACGATACCGGTTCGGAGTGACGGTCCAGACGTGTTAAGACAGGTAAACGAATTTGCTATTCGAATCCGCAAAGCTTCAATGGATCCAACGAAGAGCATTGCCTTCACATGGTTTCCTGATAATCAAGCATTCTATGATGCATTCGTTGAGAATCGTAGTATGTTAAAAGAGAAGACTTATAGAGACTACGCTAATAAAGAGATTGCTGATGCAATTCATGAATTAAACACTGCAACAAATGGCAGCGGAACCTCAGTAATCTTCGACTCAAAAGATTTCAGACGAGTAATGTTGGAACATCAGGGTAACCTTTGTATTAATAGTATCGAAATCCCGCGCCAAGAGATTACCAACTCTACGGATCTAGTGAGATTATTCATGAAATCCATGAATACAAATCGCTTTCACGCACCAATAGCATTCCAAGAAACTAATGAGTTAGGAACTTTAGAACAAAAAAAAGTGCATCATGTCGGTCTTCTAGCCATTATCCCGCCAGAATTAAAAGAACTTGGTAGTTCGTTCCTAGATGATGCAAAAAATGAAATAGCCAATCAAATCCCAATCAATGGAACCATCTTTAACGGATACCTGATTGAAAGAAACAATTTCAAAGTCACTGTCTATACGATCTATAAAACAGAAGCCCTCCCTTCTCGGCTTTCTAATGGCTTATTAAAAGAATATGATGAATTCATGAGCAAACAAAAGGAAATCAAATATGCTGTAGAAGAAATTAAAGAGATAGCAGCGACTAGCGAGGATGAATTTGATATTGATATTTCTCTTGAGGATCTTGGTATTGAGATCGAAATTCCAGATACTAATGAAAAATCAGATGATGATATTATTGATCTCGAAAACATCAATTACGACGAACTTCTAAAATAAAATTTATAAAACCCCATCATGCATGGGGTTTTTGTTATACTTCACGCCGAGATTAATTCTTTACTTTCGATGCCTTAGCGCGCATCTGGCCATTACTTTTACTCAGTCCCTCGATCTGCACGCGGTCTTCCTGTAGAACATCAAACGCACTATAACTTTAACCAGCTATCGAAGCGCAGCAACCGATGTATTCGCACCAGACAGCGAGCTCGGGGCTAAAATAACCTTAAAGCTTACCATATACCCCGGCGCACCCGTTAGATTTTGATCTTGCTAAAAATCAAAATAACTGATTCCCCTTACCTAGGCAACCGATTTCCACTCAACATTAACCCATTTCATTTAATCCCACCAACTTAAAAACGACCTGCCGATACACCACTACTAGTCAACTCGAATCAATTACAAGCTGCAGGAACCCACTCCTTGGCCTCGAAACCACCCTATTAATCTAGTTTAAGACTTTAATTGACCCTTATAGATGCAAATCAATTAAAGCCTATTAGCACTCTTATTGCCCTATTACTAAATTAATCAGAATTAGCGCATTAATTTACCCTATTAGCTCTTTTATAGACTTTAATAGCCCTATAATAGCCCTATTATTAATATATATAAGGTTCATTTAATTATACTTAATCATTACTAATATTTATTACTCACAGTTAATATACATTGATTTCTATAATAGAAACTCATAGATTTTACTTGATAAACCCCAATAAGATTGATTAATATAGATAATAGGGGAAATAGAGGGTAAGGTAGGTGATACAATGGAAAGAATTGATATTTTGGGGCCTGATGATATACGGCGAAGAGAGGAAATGAAAGAAGCGCTGATAACAATTTTCGATGGAAACTCAATCTTATATGATTTATATAAGAATCGAAACTGGCTCGATAAACTCTTTACACCAAATATTCTAGATATGGAGCAGGGTGCTTTGTATTCTGTTGCTCAAGCTGCGGACATAATTGAGGTACCACATTACAATATTAGAAACAAACGAAAAGATTTTGTTGATTATTTGCAGCCTACAATAATGGGCGAGAAACATTTATATGATTACATTGGGGTTTTTAAGTTAAAAATGATCGATGGCTTAACTGGACAAGGTGGGGATTTCAACTTATCTGATATTAAGTCACTCCTTCACGATGGTATGGTTCCAAAAAAAAGGCCACAAGAACAAGCATTGTCCGGTGATCTTATGCGGGATCTATTTTCTAGATTAGAAGCGCGTATGCGCCAATTTGAAGCGGATATTGATATACGAATTAACAGCAAAATTGAAGCAGCAACAGAAAAACTTATTGAAAACCAGCAACTAGCACTACCACAAGCTGAAATTAAAGAAGAGTTAACCAAAGAGATTGCTGAAGTTATCGAGCAGAAATTGAGTTCACAATTTCATGAACAGATATCACTGCTTCAAGAAGAAATAAACCAAACTAATGCAGCATTGCAAATTGATGAACTTCGAGAAGACATGCAAAATAAAGATACAGAAACAAAGAATCTTATTAACACACTCAACGAAACACAACAAATCATTGAGGATGAAAGAACCTCAATTCAAATCAAGGAAAAAGCATTTGCAGCGATCCTTGAAGCAAAATTAAATCACCCAACACTTGCCTACTTGATTAACGGATACGAAAGACACTGCGGGGAATTAATCAAACTAGAAAAAAAGAAGATACGTGAAGAAGAACTCATGAAAATTAAATCCCAAGCATTAGAATTATTCCGTAAAGCAAATGAAGAGAATGTTACAGAGGAAGATAGAGAAAAATGCATTAATGAGCTAAAAACTCTTTCAGAACGAGATCCTTCTATTGAGAATGAGATAAGCATGTATATTATCTCAACATTGTCATTAAAAAGATCTGGTAGAGAGAAGAGAAAGAAGTTCTTAGGTATTTTTTAAAAGAGAGCGCACCGCTCTCTTTTTTTATGATCAAATTAAGGAAGAACTCGTGCAAGACCACGATAGAAATTCCAAATAACATGTTGAAGATCTGTAGCACCAGCCAATCGATCCGCGCCCATAATTTAAACATTCAGGGATGCCCCGATCGAGGAGAAGAGGTTGCCGACAACCGCACAATAGCAGTGTCGTTAGTTCCCAGCAATCGATAGAGGACTAGAGACTCTTTTAGTCCAAATGAGCTGTTAGATGCTCACTCTAGAGATGAGAGAGCAACGCAGAGATCTTGGAAGTTCAAATGTACCGCCGTAGCATTCATGCGACCACGCCGAACACGGCGCTCCCGGAAGAACAACCAGGAGTGCAGGAGCTGCAGCTTCGCCGCGCAGTTGGCCGCCGACGCTAGCGTGCCAATCGCGTCAAACCGGCTTCCGAAAGAACAACCAGGAGTGGGGGAGTTCCAGCTTCGTCGCGCAGTCTTATTTTCCCAGTCTAATGATTTTTTTTCAGTCTAACACTTTATTTTCCCTGAACATGAGGACTGATATTTTTATCTACGCCAGGATGCGTTTGAACGATCGTTTTAGCAATGCATTTGACGTGTGCTGCTGCCCAGATGGAAAACCGAGGAGAAGGGAAGGCGTGGATTTATCCGTTAATACGAACAGCAATCAAATTAGCACTGTGCGTCTGAAGCGCTAAGGCCCTAGAACGAGTGAATGAGACCGAAATAGCGACGATGATGGCTAAACACTCAGATGAGTTAGAAAGGGCTGCAGAAAGAGCAGAGATCGCTCAGGAGAGGGCAGTTCTTGCTGTTCGCCGGGAACTTGAAGAACAATATATTATGGAGCACGCAGAGATAACGAAGCAAATACAAGCAGCAGAGAGCGAGAACAGCGCCGAGATCCGGAAACTATATGCAGAAATAGACAATCTTCATCAACAGCTTGCAACTACACAGATAGCTAAGACTACTTCAAAGATTAACGTTAAAGCACGAGAGGAAGAAGGACACAAACCGTAAGTACCCCATAAGCAAAACTGATTCTCAATTCTATGATCGTAGAAGGATAAGAAAAAGGGGCTGCTTTGAATTTGGAAGCAGACCCTTCTTTAATATTTACCCATCTAACAACAAGCTTGACGTTATGCTCTATTTGATACTTGGTCCAATACTGCTTTCCAAAGCACGCTGACCAGTTCTTCATTTTCATCACCAACAAACGGTTTTTCCGTTACAACAAACCATGAATTTCTAAGTGATTGAATTTGAACGTTTCCCTCGACTTCTAAAAAATCAATTAGGTCAGGAATATTGAATATCGGGAGACAATTCTCATATCGAACAGATTCAAGTATTCCTTCTTTATTTTGATAATAAATGTAATAGCCATCTTTATTATCTTTCATGCGATAACTATCTGTACAAAAAGAATGAACTTCCTCAGAACCCCGAACAACAAATAAATCACCTATGTCTGGATTCCACCAGAGTGATTCAAAAGCTTTAATATCTGGTATTTGATTAGCTTCTTCAACTGTAATATGTCGTCTTATGCGTCTCATGATAATCCCTCCGTAACTCAACCAATTCGACAGTTTGCTTAATTTCCCTGCAAAGAGTTAGATTCTAATAGAGTTGTATAAGAGACAAGCAAGGCGCATGAAACCCAAATGGTTGACCCCGTCGTTCTGTCAGGCTCATCAGCGTCCGTAGACCGCTTAGCTGACTTTGTCTCGTTACCTTCCGCAGTATGCTACAGTATTACGCACGATTGCTGCCGCAGCCACCAAAGGCGATCGAGACGCGGATGCAGGTCGGCGGTGCTCAGGGAATGAGATAAAGTTCTTGTCAGACAGAGTGGTGGTGGATGTCGTGGGAGGAAGGAGGTGTCGGGTGACAAAAACGTAGTAAATTAGTAGCCGCTGATTATGTGGCGAACTTTGTTACATTCCCGATATGATCTCATCGGCAGAAGGCATTGAATAGATGCCATTGTTGTTAAACTAACGGGCTGTTTACTGCAGAAAACCTTCGCCTTGGCTGGATATCTTATGCTATATTTGGAACAATTGAGGCTGTACATGCCAAGAGTAAAAAAAATTTGGCTCATTTTGATAAGTATTTTGTTTTTTCTTTTAACGATTATATTCGCTCCTTTTTTGTTTGTTGAAGTAAGGGAGTTTAGTGATCTTTTCTTTTGTTTTGATCGTCCAATATAGTGACAAAAATCAAGATAGATGGGATGGAAACATGCGTAGAAAATTGAAATTGATGTTTATTCTGCCGAGTATTCAACTTGTTCTGACTACTGTAGCAGTAATTATAGACCAAGGTGTTAATCATGGTCTTGGTGAGGGAGAAAATCAAGTATTAGCTAATCTTGTAAGCAACATTGAGTTTTCAATTAAACTTTTACTTGGGTATGATGATATAGTGAATTACAATTTCAGGCTAATAACAGTTCTATTGGCTACTGGATTTTGGTATTTAACAGGTCTATCGAGTGATAAATTGATGGGAAGAGTGAGAAATCACAAAAGGACATTTAACTAAGGCTGTCTTTTCCCCGCTAACGGGAGGTTAATTAAACAAATAACGGAGGTAATATGAATAGTCTTGTTTAACTGTGTTTGGTCTCATAATTCTTCCCTTGACTGGTTTATTTTTTCTCATCTATTGTGTCAAATTGTTTGTTTTTTTAATAAAAAGGAAAGAGTTTCCCAAAAAACTCCTAACTGTTTCTCTGACAGGAATTATTGTGGTTTTAGCACTATTTCTATATACGCAGTACTTTTTTACATTTGATAACCTTGAGGGTGAATTTTACAAAGGACCTGCGAGTTCTCCCAATGAAAAATATACAGCTAATGCTTACTATATGAACTATGGTGGTGCTGCGGGCGGTGTCGATGTATGGGTAGAAATCACTTACAATGATGAGAATGATAAAATTAAGACTGTTTATTATAGTGATGCAAAAAGTAACTTTTCTATGGAGTGGAAGGATGAGGATACTCTAAAAATCGTAAATGAAGAACCAGAGTATCCAAATTCAAAAGAAGTGTTGAATTGAAGATTGGTAAAGAGATTTATCACGAAAGTGGTTTGGCTTGTCAAAGTTTGTTGATGAAGGATCAGTATGAAACTTGCTATCAAAATTAATGTTGATCGCTCCGTCTGCAGATCCGTAAGAAACATTTAGCAGTGCTAAAGAGGCTGCTGCTAATGGCTACCATCCTTTATCGTGCCTAAATTAGATTAATGAAAAGGTGATGAAATAATGAAAAAAGCGATCACTCTAGGATTAGTTGCTATGTGTCTTTTTACTAGCACATTTCAATACAATAAGGTGTTTGCTTCTGGCTCACAGAAAAATGAAGTGCAAGTTTCTAATGTAACAGAGAAAAATTTAGACACGCTTGATACAGTAGAGACAACTGTGAATAATGCATACGTAAAGTTTAAGGACATTGCTGGAAGCTGGGCCGAATCTACAATTAATCAGGCGGTATCGTTGGGGTTAGTGAAGGGGTACTCAGATGGTGGATATCATCCAAAAGACAATGTTACTCGTGCTGAATTTGCAACTATGCTTTATCGTGCAACAAGTCAAGACAAGAAAACGAACTCATCAATTTATTTTCCGGATATGTCATCTAATTGGGCAATGAATGAGGTCAACACGCTTGTTGATCTGGGATTTATTAATCCAGCAGATTATAAGAAAGGATTTGAACCTAATACTCAAATGACTAGGGCGGAAATGGTTAAGTGGATGACAAGTGGTCTTACTCACGCAAATACTGATTTTTCCACCGCCTTGAAAGATACTGCAAATACAGTCATTCCAGTCACGGAATTTTACAAAGGCGGAATACCTGCTG
>NZ_JBYTDT010000012.1:0-186257 GCF_058791655.1 Paenibacillus sp. EB106-05-06-XG162 | reverse complement strand
TTTACAATAACGAACGATTACAAGCAAAATTAAACGGCCTTAGTCCGATGGAATTCAGGAACAAGGCCGCTTAACTGTTTTTATTATTTGTACTGTCTACTTGACGGGGTGCTGTTCACATTGTGGGAACTGCCTTTTGTGTTACTTGGTTCTTACACCATGACTTTACAGATATCGTTCGTGAAGGCAACCGGATCTTGGATCGGCAATCCTTCAATGAGCAGTGCTTGGTGGTAGAGAAGATTCACATACAGGTTTAACTTCTCCTGATCTCCAGCATAAGCGTCTTTGAGCGATTTGAACACATCATGGTTGACGTTGATTTCAAGCACCTTGTCGGCTTTAACATCTTGGCTGTTCGGCATAGCGCTAAGGATTTTCTCCATCTCAATCGTGAGCTCACCTTCCGTGGAGAGGCAGACCGGATGGCTCTTCAAGCGTTTCGAAGCTTTGACGTTCTTCACTTTGCCAGCGAGGATCGTCTTCATATGGTCGAACAAAGCTTGATTATCCTGTTCTTCCGCTTCTGCAGCTTTATCGTTCGCATCTGCTTCGATACCAAGATCGCCGCTGGATACGGATTTGAAGGCTTTTTCCTTGTAATTCATGATCATCTTGATCGCGAACTCATCGATATCATCCGTGAGGTACAAGATTTCGTAGCCTTTGTCCGCCACAAGCTCGGTCTGTGGAAGCTTCTCGATCCGCTCGACGGATTCTCCTGCTGCGTAGTAGATGTACTTCTGATCTTCCGGCATACGCGCGATGTATTCATCCAGCGTAACCAGCTTCTTCTCGGTGGAAGAGTAGAACATCAGCAGGTCTTGCAGTGTTTCTTTGTTCATGCCGTAGTCGCTGTATACACCGTATTTTAGCTGTCTGCCGAAGGCTTTGAAGAACTGCTCATACTTCTCGCGGTCATCCTTCAAGAGGCTAGATAATGCACTCTTAATTTTGTTCTTGATATTCTTCGCGATCAAGCTCAGTTGACGGTTATGCTGCAGCATCTCTCGGGAAATATTGAGGGAAAGATCTTCGGAGTCGACCAAACCTTTGACGAAGCTGAAGTAGTCCGGCAGCAGGTCTGCGCATTTATTCATGATCAATACACCGTTAGAGTAGAGCTCAAGGCCTTTCTCATATTCTTTCGTGTAATAATCGAAAGGTGTACTCTCAGGAATGTAGAGGATCGCATTATAGACGACAGCACCGTCTGCACTGATATGAAGATGCTTCAGCGGCTTGTCGAATCCGTAGCGTTTCTCCGCATAGAAATTATCGTAATCCTCGGCAGTTAACTCGTTTTTATTTTTGCGCCAGATCGGCACCATGCTGTTAATCGTCTGCTCTTCTTGGTAATCCTCAAGCTCTTCGCTGCCTTCAACTGGACGCTTTCCTTGCACATCCATCTTAATCGGGTAGCGGATGAAGTCGGAATATTTCTTGATGATGGATTTGAGGCGATATTCCTCTACATATTCATCGTATTGATCTTCTTCCGTATTCGGCTTGATGTTGAGGACAATTTCCGTTCCCACTGTAGCCTTATCGCATGGCTCAATCGTGTAGCCGTCAGCACCTGCTGATGCCCATACATAAGCTTCGTCACTTCCGAAAGCCTTACTGTATACCTTCACTTCGTCTGCGACCATGAAGGCCGAATAGAAGCCGACGCCGAATTGACCGATGATGTTGTGTCCGTCTTTCGCTTCGTTCTCTTTCTTGAAGGCTAGCGATCCGCTCTTCGCGATCACGCCGAGATTGTTCTCAAGGTCTTCCTTCGTCATCCCGATCCCCGTATCGGTAATCGTAAGCGTACGAGCTTCTTTGTTCGCAGTGACCTTAATGAAATAATTCTCTTTGTCAAAAACAAGATTGTCATTGCTAAGGGCCATATAGTACATTTTGTCAATGGCATCACTCGCGTTCGAGATTAACTCACGCAGGAAAATTTCTCTCTGCGTATAGATGGAGTTAATCATCATTTCGAGTAATCGTTTGGATTCGGCTTGAAATTGCTTCTTAGTCATGTATAAATCTCCTTTCAAGGTTAAAAAATCAGATATGTGTTGCTGCTATGATTATGTAGTACGGCTGCAAGGGTGATTAGCACTCTGGATGAATGAGTGCTAATTCTTATTTCTATATACCATATTCCAAAATTGGGTGTCAATAGCGGAGAGTACGTCTCATCTGAGAATCAAGGGGTGCATCTTAAGATCATCTCTGCTAAAATAAGAAAAAAAGCGGGATGTGACTGGCGAAAATGAGTGGAATGAACCACGAGGAAGCCTCCCGCTCTAACGATCCGTTCGCCTGGGGAAAAGTATTTGCAGAAGATTCGTATGGTACGAGTCTGCTGTGAATGCTTTTTTTTGTTTCTTATTTTATTCAAATAGGGAGGTTGTCGAAATGACGACAATAATGAAGGCGAAGGAAGCAGCAGACCAAGTGTATGAGAACGTGAAGCAGCATGTAGAAGAATGGAAGGGGAAAGGGCACGAGCCTCGGCTAGCCGTCATCCTGGTGGAAGGGGACCCGGCATCCGCATACTATGCGCAGTCGAAGCAGAAGATTGCACAGCGGATCGGGATTGCATTCGATCTCTATGAATACCCGCAAGCGGTGCATGAGGAAGAGATTATGCAGCAAGTCGCACGGTTAAATACTGACCCGGCGGTACACGGGATTATGCTGGAGCTCCCTTTGCCGAAGCATCTATCGGCGACAACCATCGTGAATGCGATCACACCATGGAAAGATATTGATGGGGTGACCCCGAGCAATCAGCGAGCGACCATTACAGGGGAAGTGGGACTCTATCCGGCTACGCCGCAGGCTTGCATTCAGCTCCTGAAGCATTACGGCTATCCATTGGAAGGGAAGAATGTGACCTTGATCGGTCGGGGACAGACGGTAGGATTGCCGCTCTTCCATCTGCTTCAGCATGAACAAGCGACTGTGACAGTCTGCCATTCGAGAACGCCAGATCTTGCGATGCATCTGCATCATGCGGATATTGCGATTGCAGCGGTAGGGCGCGCGCATATGATTCAACCGAATATGGTGCATGCGAAGCTCGTCTTCATTGATGCAGGCATTAATGAAACGGATGAAGGGAAGATTGTCGGAGATATTTCGCCTGACGTGGCTCCACATGTACAAGCCGTATCCCCCGTACCTGGCGGCGTCGGGACGTTAACGACGGCCATTCTCTATCAGAATCTCATGAAAGCCATCCGTCTGCAGAAGGAGGTGCGTTAATCATGCGTACGAACCAATGGGATCAATCCATTCGGACTTTTATAGAACAAGCGGGGAGCTCAAGTCCTACACCGGGTGGAGGCAGTGTCGCTGCGCTTGTTGCGGCATTAGGGGCCTCGATGACCTCGATGGTAGGCAACCTCTCGCAAGGAGAGAAATATGCAGCTTATCAGGAGCAGATCCATGAGACATTAGAGCGGGTGAACACGCTCACGACAATCTATGAACAACTGCTTGCGCAGGATATGGATTGCTTCGAGCAGTACGTGGCCGCTCTCAAGCTGCCGCGGAACTCCGAATCGGAGAAAGAAGCACGTAAACAGGCGCTGGAACAAGCGACGATTCAGGCGATTGATGTGCCGATCCGTCTGATCGAAGCTTGTCTTGCGGGGATGCGGTACGCGAAGGGAATTGCGGATTGTTGCAATCCGCATGTGCTCTCTGATCTAGGAATCAGCGCGATCTTGCTCGAGGCTGCGGCACAATCGGCTTTGTTGACGGCTCAGATCAATCTAGTGTCTTTGAAAGATTCGTCGCTGCAGCATAAATATAACGACACGATCACGCAATTGATGCAGGACATCGATGCGTTCAAACAGGAGACCATGGTCACGGTAAGAAGCCGTATGGGCGTGTAACGACCGTCCCGCTCACTTGAATGTAGAGCACCCTACCGATTATACTTGAAGTATTCTTCCAAATTGAGGTGAACGGAACATGGCTTTCCAAATGATTCGAGGTAGATAGTCTCCGGGCTGGGTAACACGCGTACCAGCTATCAAGGGGGTCGTATGCCCTTTTGCATAACGGAGAATATCCACTAAGGTCAATTGGCAGGCTTTTTCGTTTGTATATGAATCATTTTGGAAGGTGGCAGAATTAGACATGAATGAACAAGAATATCGACAATTTTATGATCAGGTTGGAGCAATGAACGGCTGGGATTTCAGCAGGATGAAAGTGGTCTCGGAAGGGATACAGTGGGATCTCTATCAAGAAGTCACGAGGGTCTGCAGAAAGTCGGATCTCCTCCTGGATATCGGTACGGGTGGAGGAGAAGCGCTGTTAACCATTGCGGATGCCGTACTACTCGCAATTGGCATAGATTGTTCATCTGGCATGATGAAGACGGCAGAGAACAACTTAAGACGAGTGGGGAAATCCAATGTACGTTTCCATCAAATGGATGCGGAGCGACTCGTTTTTCCAGATCGGTTGTTCAATATCGTCTCTTGCAGGCACTCTGAATTTCATGCGCAAGAGGTTGCTAGAGTACTGGCCGACGACGGAATCTTCTTCACACAGCAGGTCAGTGAACGAGACAAATGGAACTTGAAGCAAGCGTTCGGAAGAGGGCAATCCTGGGGAATCTCGCATGGCACCTTGCAGCGTCGATATATCCAAGAGTTAAGGGACGCAGGCTTGAAGGACATTCAAGTCTATGAATATGATGCGACGGATTACTATGAATCCGTTCAAGATCTCCTATTCCTATTGAGGCATACGCCGATCATTCCGAACTTCGGTCAGGACCAGATGGACTATACGATCCTCCATCAGTTCATCAAGGAGCATCAGTGCGATCGAGGAATTCGAACAAACTCCGAACGATTTATGATCGTAGCGCGCAAATAATCAACCCCAAGATCCTCGTTATTCACTCGAATAACGGGGATCTTTATACATAACAGAGGAGATAAGCCATGATGATACGCAAAGCCATGACAGAAGATTGCCACAACCTAAGTAACCTAGCCTATCGGTCCAAAGCGCACTGGGGATATTCCGAGGACTTCCTTGCGAAATGTAGAGATGATCTGACGGTAACCGCAGCCTATTTGGAGCAGCATCTTGTGAATGTCATGGAGCGAGATAACGAACTTATAGCATTTTATAGTTTCTCGGTCCAGGACAAGAAGCTGGATGCGTTGTTTATTGACCCGGAGCATATCGGGAAGGGCTACGGCAAGCAGATGTGGTCCGACCTGTTAAGCAAGTTGAAGGCGCTGCATATTGCAGAATTTACATTAGATAGCGATCCTTATGCCGAAGCGTTCTATGCCAAAATGGGAGCGAAGCGAATTGGAGAGATTACATCTACGGTATTCCCCGATCGCAAGCTCCCGCTGATGCACGTCTATGTGAAGTAGCTCGGGGAAAGCCGTTATATATTCAGCGTAAAATGGATGCGATGCAAGCGCAATACAGCCTCGGATGTGAAGCCACGGCGAGAATCACAGACCAAAAGCCACAACCGTCCGGTTGTGGCTTCTGTCTAAATGTTATTTGCCGATTTCATCTAAATATGCAAGCCATTGCTTCTTATATTCTGCCTGGATTTTGTCCAGTCCAGCTTGTTTTGCCTTCTCCATGAATATTTTCAAGCCACCCTCAACGTCATCAACAAGACCTACGTTAAGCGGATATAAATATTGTTTTTCTACTTGCAGGACAGCTGCTTTCTCAGCTTGGTATGATGTCCAATCCTCAGGGAACCCTTGGAAAATTTCTGGTCTCTCCATTTTATCGAATTCTTTGAACATATCCAACACAGCATCAAAGCTCTTATCAAACAGCATGAACTCCGGATTTCTCCATGCCCAGCTCTGCATACCTTCTCTCGGGAAGCCGTTCGACTGCGCGTCACCGAGCATATGGTAATACTTTCCATCCTGAACTTCGAAGTTTTTGCCTTCAATTCCGTATTGCGTCAGCCAATTGTACCGTTTATCTGTTACCATTTTTTCATAGAATGCAAGTGCTCTCTCTGGATTTTTGCTGCTGCGTGGGATCGCGAAGCCGTTGTGGATCGGATGCACCGGCGATGCAAACCCTTTCGCATTTGGATAAGGGAAGTAACCAAGCTCCCAATCCGGGTGGGTCGATTTGATTTTGATGACGGAATCGTTGAAACGGTTCGGATTTTCGCTACCTAGAACGGCTGCGGCCTTACCGCTTGCAAACACATCATGACCACTATCTTTTATATTCAAGACGTTCTTCGGCCAATACCCTTTGTCAGCCCATCTTTTGTACATTTTCAAATCTTCTAGATGCTTCGGAGAACCCCAATAAGAAGTGATATCTCTTGGATTATCATACGTCATAAACTGACCATATGGAATGTTACCACTGCTGTTAATGACCTTGGTAGTTAATTGAATGATTGCATCTGTTTGATACCCTTGATTGTCAGCTAAAGGAAGCATATTCGGCTCGTTCTTACGGATTCCATCCAAATATTGCTCTAAAGTTTCAATCGATTCCGGCTTTGGCAAATTGTATTTCTTGCGCAAATCTTCTCGATAAGCAATCCCTTCGTTAACATACTCTTTCCATGTTGCAGGAACGGTGTAAATCTTCTTGTTGACTTTGACAGCTTCCCACATGTTCTTCGGCACGAACTCATTTAGCTTCGGTGCAGCCTTTGGCAGTAGATCATCTAACGGAAGGAAGGCACCTTTCTTCGCATAACCCTGATAAAACGTCCAATCTGCTGTAAAGATTAGGTCAATTGGCTGTCCAGAGGACAACAGAAGCTTATATTTCTGTTCCCAGTCTGTCCATGTCGTAAAATTGAACTTCACCGTTGCGTTTAAATCTTTTAAGGCAAGCTTGTTGATTTCCTCCTGAATGATAGGCAAATCCTTCGGTGCGTCTCCCAGCATGTAGAATTGGAGTTCGACCTTTTTGGACGTATCAATACCTGCCGGATTAGTGTCCTTGGTATCGGGTGTGGTAGCTTGAGTTCCATTGTCCTTCGTCTGCGTGCTGTCAGTCGTTGTACTGCTGGCGTCTTTCTCCTTAGTGCCACACCCTGCAAGCATACTTGCAGCGAGCGTCATGATCATGCATACCGATAATATTCTGCGCTTTACCATACCTATTCCCCCTATAACATAATATATGTCAGCCGAATGCAAACAACAATACCTTTGTTCACCTCGGTACTAACCTTTCACCGCGCCAATCGTCAACCCTTTTACAAAATACCGCTGCACGAACGGGTATAGGAACACGATAGGACCTGTAACGACAAGTGCCATGGCCATTTTGGTAGATTCCGTCGGAATTTCTTTAGCAAGGGTAACACCTGTACCGCTCGCCATATTCGATAAAAACTGCATCGTATTGACTGTATTGTATAAGTAGTACTGCAGCTGGTACATGCTCGTGTCATTAATGAACAGCGAAGATAAGAACCAGTCGTTCCAATAGGTCAGCGCCAAGAACAACCCAACCGTTGCTACGCCCGGCATGGATAACTTAAGCACAATGCTATAGTAAATTTTGAAATCGCCCGCCCCATCAATTTTGGCCGACTCGAATAATTCCTCGGGAACAGCAGATTTTATGAAGTTTTTCATCAATATAATCAGAAACGGCGTCATCAATCCTGGCAAAATAAGAACTGCATACGTGTCAGACAAATTGAAGTATTTGGTGATCATGATATACCAAGGTACAAGTCCGCCACCGAACAATGTGGTGAAATAAATGAAGAAGGAGAACTTGTTGCGATACTTAAAATCCTTCCGCTGCAGAACATATCCTGTCATGGTGATGAGGAATAATCCAGTCACCGTTCCAACAACCGTTACAAATATCGTTACACCGTAAGCTTTCAGCAGCTGGTCCGGAAATGTGAAGATCATCTTGTACCCTTCTAATGAGAATACCTTAGGGATCAGATGAAATCCGTCTCGGATAATGGATTCGTTCGATGTGAATGAACCCGAAATCATAAGTAGAAACGGAAATATACAAGCAATTGAAAGCAGTGTTATGATCAAATAGGATGACGTTCTGAACAACAACGACATGCCGGCATTATTATCTTTCAAGGTAATCCCTCCTTTATATCCGTCTAGAACAAGGCATAATCCTCGTTAATTTTTTTGATGATATAATTCACCGTCATAATAAGTACAAATCCGAACAGCGATTGATACAAGCCAGCTGACGTAGCCATACCGATATCAAAATTCACCTTCAACGAGCGGTAAACATACGTATCGATAATGTCCGTGACATTAAATAGTAGACCGTTATTACCGACAAGTTGATAGAATAGATCAAACTGTCCCTTCATAATACTGCCTAGCGCAAATAATAAGAGAATCACAAAGGTTGGCTTAAGCATCGGTACGGTAATGTGCCAGATTCTCTGCATAATATTAGCTCCGTCAATTTTGGCAGCCTCATAATATTCGTCGCTGATCCCCATAATTGCGGCCAAATAAATGATCATACTGTAGCCGAGGTTCTTCCATATATAAAAAATAGTGATAAGAATCGGCCACACCCAAGGCGTATTATAAATATCTACCGGTGCAATCCCCAGCGATTTTAAAACCTGATTAAAGAATCCCGATTCGAAATTAAACATGTTAAATGCTATTACGCTAAGAAGAACAAATGACATAAAGTACGGCAAAAACATAATCGATTGGGTAAATTTCTTAAACCACTTACCTCGAATTTCACTTATCAGAATAGCTACAGCAATCGCCATTACATTACCTAATATGATGAACACAACATTGTATCCGACTGTATTGATCGTTAGCTTCCATAAATCCCCTGATTGGTAAAGAAATTTGAAATTATCGAGTCCGACAAACGGACTTCCGAATAAACCACCTTCAAAATCATAACTTGTAAATGCATAATAAATACCGACCATCGGAAAATAGGAATTAATTAAGAAGAACAGAACTGTCGGCAACAGCATTAAAAACATGACTTTATTTTTGTTCAATTCGTAAAAAAAGCCTCTCTTCTTTAACATGTCCTACGGCCTCCCCCATATGAAGTGTGTTGCTTGCTATGTTCACAGTGTAGATTAGAGTGTTCGGACAAATATACTGTATCCTGCCGCATATCGCTGACAAAACTGCACTTTTCGGGAGTGAACTTTGTGTACTTTCATGAATCTTTTCTACATTTGCACCCTTTACAAATTCAATAATTGAATGCCATTAATTGATATTGTATACTTTCATTACATATTGAAAGGGGTTTCATAATTGATGACTATTCCAGAGTCCAGGGAGCACAAGAAAGTATATACACGAATCCTAATGAGTTTTATTGGTTGTGTGATCCTTACTCTGCTCGCGACATCTACCATCTTGTACATGAACTTCGAGGATATTGCGCTCAAGCAAGTCTACCATGCCAATTCCAACAGTCTTGTCCAGATCAAGAACGAAGTATCCAAGATGACCGAAACCGCGACTTCCCTATCATCACAAATTTACAACGATTCAGCTGTATCGAAATTACTGTATTATGAGAATCCGAACATCTACGATGCGATCTTCGCACAGCAGCAATTGGATAATTATCGGGCATCATTGCCATTTATTGAATCCATCTATGTATATAACGCAAAATCCAAACAGTTCTACATCAGCTCACATAGCATGCGTAACGGAATCCAACCGAAAGCCGGGCTGGACGACGAAGGAATATTGAATATTTTCAATGATTTCAAAAAATATAAGCCTTTTCAGCCGATTCCGAGAACGTACAACATCGGTTCCATTGAGACGACCAAAGTGTCCAGCTACACCTACTTGTGCTACAGTGTCATCAACGATAATGACTTCTTAAATACAGCGGTAGTTGTCAATATTGCGGACTCTTGGCTAACTCAACGCGTGGAGCCAACGAATGGGAATCCTGCAGGGGAACAGACATTTATCATGAATAAGGACGGGATTTTGTATTCCAAAAACAGGACCAAGCCAATCCTTACCGATTTATCTGATCTAAGCTATATTCAGAAGATACTTACGGACACAGATTCCTCTTCTTATTTTGTAGATACGGTGAACGGAGTTCGTTCATTAATCTCTTACACGTCTCCGGATACGTTAGGCTGGAGATATGTTCGCATAACTCCTTATGACAACATTACACATGACATTAGCAAAATGCGCTTTCGGACGCTTTATATTATTGGAGGTATACTGCTCTTAGGATTATGTGTTTCTTATATTTATTCTCACAGAGTTTACCTTCCGTTCGATAAAGTCCTTCGCAAGTTCAAGACGCTGGAAGCCGAGAAACGAGATCATCAGTATATTTTGAAGCAAGATTTTCTTAGGAATACGATATTGGGGCGGGAAACGAATCTTTCAGGAGTTATACAGGAAAAGCTGCAATATTTTGAATCGAAATTACTCGTAGATCATCCATCATGCCTCGTTCTGCTCAAGATCGATCAATACGCCTATTGGTTGGAGCATTATCATGGAGATTTGAAGCTAATGAAGTATGCCATCATGAATATTAGCGCAGAAATTGCGTTCTCTACCTTTAGCGTTGAGACCATTGACATGGGAGAGAATCATATTTTGCTGATCCTGAATATTCGCGATCCGCTGCAGGAACATAATCAGGAAGCGATGCTGGACATGATGCATGAAATGCAAACTTCAATTCTCAATCACATCAAGCTCTCCGTCTCTTTCACTGCAAGTCCGATGATTGAGTCGGTCGAACAATGGACCGGAGCGTACATGCAAATCATGGAAGCTTCCATGCATCGGCTGTTTAAGGGACATGGGAGCATCATCTTTTCGCAAGACATCATGAATTTGAAATCCAAGGAATATGTTTTCCCCGCACATAAAGAGAAACAGCTCTCAGAAAGTATCATGAAGGGCAGTATGGACGAATCCCAGAGCATTTTCTGCGTAATCGTAAGTGAAACAGAACAATATCCCTTTGCGGTACTACAACTGGTCATTTCTCATTTAACGATTACGATCAACAACATCTTAAGATCCTTGCAAAAGAATAATGCTTTCATCGTTACGCCTGACTTCGATATGTCCGTCTCATCATTGAATCAAGCCGAAACGATGGAAGAGATCCATTTGCCTTTTTTCAAATTGTTCGAAGATATCAGCAGAATGCTGGAGGAGAAACGCAGCACGAAACATGAGGATTTTGTCAACAAAGTGCACGAGATCGTCGCTCAGCATTACAGCGATCCGAATCTTTCATTAAATTTCATCGCGGATCAGCTATCGATATCACCGATTTATCTAAGCCGGCTGTATAAGCAGCTAACCGTTAATTCGCTGTCTGATGTCATCGGTGAAATGCGCATGAACAAAGCGAAAGAGCTGTTGCGCCTTTCCGATTATACGGTTTCTGAAATAGCTGAAAAAACCGGGTTTACGAACAGCTCGTATTTCTATAGGATATTTAAGAAAAACAACGGTATCACGCCGAATGATTATCGCAAGAACACACAAGATGCTGCTGATCATTGAATTTACTAGAAATTTGATGCCAAGCGAACGCAGTATATCTGTATGAACAAAAAGAGTACCTCTCGTTCGGAGAGGTACTCTTTAATCTTTTATACCGTTCGTTGTCCAGCATGATGCTTGCCTCGTGGTGCGTGTGTACGCGCTTTGGGTTTGGAAGGCCTCATTCCTGCTGGTCTCGAAGGCTTGTCGGTCTGCGGAGCAGGGACGAAGCTTCCGATCGGATAAGGATGCTCCTTCACCTCGGGGATCTGCTTCTTAATTAATTTCTCAATATCCTTCAGGTAAGGGAACTCTTCTTGTTCACAGAAGGAAATGGCGATTCCGCTCATCCCCGCCCGTCCTGTACGCCCAATGCGGTGAACATAAGTCTCTGGGATGTTCGGCAGATCGATATTAATGACATGAGAGAGCTCCTCGATATCAATACCCCTCGCGGCAATATCCGTAGCGACCAGGATACGTGTTGCGCCGCTCTTGAAATTAGAGAGCGCTGATTGACGCGCGTTCTGCGATTTATCACCATGAATGGCTTGCGCCGTAATGTCCGCTTTCTTCAGTTCACGCACCATGCGGTCTGCGCCGTGCTTGGTCCGAGTGAATACCAATGCTGAGCCGATCGATGGATCCTCCAGCAAGTGCTTCAAGAGATGTCGTTTATTGCCCTTTTCTACCTTATAGACGGATTGCTGAATGCGGTCCACGGTCGAAGATACAGGTGTAATTTCGACTTTCACGGGATTCACGAGAATCGATTTGACCAATTTCGTAATCTCCGGTGGCATCGTCGCGGAGAAGAATAACGTCTGCTTCTCACGCGGCAGCTTGCTCAGAATCCGCTTCACATCATGAATAAAGCCCATGTCCAGCATACGATCGGCTTCATCCAACACGAGGGTGTGCACATCATGCAACTGGATGCACTTCTGGTTGAGCAGATCAATGAGTCTTCCCGGCGTTGCAATTAGGATGTCCGTTCCTCGGCTGAGTGCTCGCTCTTGTACGCGCTGGGACACACCCCCAACGATCGCCGTACAGCGCAAATCTGTAAATTGACAATACGCGGTGATATTATCTGCGATTTGGATCGCAAGCTCGCGTGTCGGCGATAAGATGAGGGAACGAATCGGGCGAATCGAACCGGATTTACGCGGTTGGTTCAGTAATCGATCAATGATCGGCAGCGAGAAGGCAGCCGTCTTCCCTGTCCCTGTCTGTGCGCAGCCAAGCAGATCTCGGCCGGCTAACACGGAGGGGATTGCCTGTTCCTGTATCGGTGTTGGCGTTGTATAGTTCTCTTTAGCTAAAGCTTGTAATATAGCAGGGTTTAATTGTAAGTCGTTAAAAGTCATATTGTCTCCTTCATATGGAACGGATTTGGATCATTTACGTCATAACATATAAGGATACCATAAAAGTCCGTGAAAGTCGCTTGACTTCGAGTCAACTCGAACTTCTATAATCCAGACATCACTTAAATTTATCGATGGAGGATGGATGTTGATGATGAATCATCGTGTCATTGTAACGCGTTATGGGGGACCGGAAGTGCTCAAGGTGATAGAGGAGCCTTTGCGAACAGTAGGGCCGCAGGAAGTTAGGGTTCGTGTTCAGAGTGCGGGAGTTGCGCTTGCTGATATTATGCGAAGAGAGGGGAAATACCCGAAATCGCCTCTGCCTTCTTTTACCCCGGGATATGATGTGGTTGGCATCGTTGATGAAGTGGGTGCGCAGGTAGAAGGATATCACCAAGGAGATCGCGTTGCAGCTTTCTTTGATGGTGTCGGTGGTTATGCGGATTACGTGTATGCACAGGTGGAGGAGCTTGTCCCTGTGCCGGTAGAAGTCGATGCCGGCGCCGCGGTAGCATCGATGCTGAACTATGTAACAGCATATCAAATGCTCTACCGGATTGCGAAGGTCGAAGTGGGAGAGCGAATCTTGATCCACGGCGCAAGTGGAGGGGTCGGCACCGCATTGCTGGAACTGGGTAGGTTAGCGAAGCTGGAGATGTACGGCACGGCATCGAGGTCGAAGCATGATGTCGTTGCGCAGTTCGGAGCCATTCCGATAGACTATAAGCAAGAGGATTTCGTCGAGGTACTGCAGCAGGTGACACCCGGAGGCGTGGATGTTGTATTCGATCCGGTTGGCGGAGCGAACTTCGAGCGGTCGCTTCAGACTTTAAGCCGGCAAGGGAGGTTCGTAGGTTATGGCTACACTTCGGTTTTGGCTGATGGCAAGCCAGAAGATTGGGTCAAGGATTGGACGAATCTTGCGTCTCTGGGAACAACCGATGCAGGCCAACCAATTCATGTCTACAGTATCACTGCGCTGCGCAAAGAACGATTGGACTGGTTCCGTGAGGATGCCGGGGCGGTATTCACGTGGTTAGCAGCAGGCCGAATTAACCCGATCATCTCTCATCGCATTCCGTTGTGTGAAGCGGCATATGCACAGGAATTGCTAGAGAAATCCCAATCTGTCGGTAAAATTGTACTGATCAACTGATACAGAAAGCGGGTGTGTGGTCTATGTATTCGATTCAACAAATATCTCAAATGACAGGCATTACGGCATACACCTTGCGTTATTATGAGAAAATCGGCATTCTTCCCAGCCCTGCACGGCATGACGGCAAGCCAAATGGGATTCGGCGATATAGCGATCAAGACCTCTCGTATATTCGGTTCATCCATGGGTTGAAGCAGACAGGTATGAAGCTCGAAGATATTGCATCGTTCACCGAAGACGGTTGCCTGCTAAAGCAGGATGGTGAGGGGATCGAAGATTTACCAGGAACGTTGCAGAAAAGAATGGCAATACTGGATCATCATATCGACTGGTTGAATCAGCAGATGGAGCAACTGGAACGCGTGAAGGGGATTGCAGAGGATAAGCGATCTTTTTATGCATCGCTGTTGTATGATCGTGCAGAAGTGTGAGCTTCGGAACGTGATGTAAAAAGAGGGGCGAGAGCCCCTCTTTTTGATGATGATCGTCGTGTGGATGAGGTGTCTCTATTCGCTAACGAATCGTACGATACGTATTGCCCAGAAAATAGCTCCTTTTTCAAGCTAACGAACTCCAGCGATGTTATTTTGTGTATTTTAGGTGGAATGTGGCGCTTTTGATGGGAATAACGATTCTGAGATTCATTACGATTTCAAAACACCTTTTTTGGACGAAATAAGCTTCATGGGGTTCGTTAGCCGTCCAGTCCGCTCCGTGCTGCACGCTCATGTTCGCCAACCTAACCCCGATAAAATCCACCCTCCGAATGAATCACTTGTCCTGTGATCCAACCAGCATCCTCACTCGCCAGAAACGCGATCACACGCGCAGCATCTTCCGGAAGACCGATTCGTCCCATGGGACATTTCGGCAGGAGATGATCTCGGATCTCATCCGTCATCCAATTCGTATCGGTTGGCCCAGGGTTCACCACATTGACCGTGATCCCAAGTGGCGCTAACTCCGCGGACAAAGATTGACTAAACGCAGAGATGGCTGCTTTGGATGCCACATAAGCCAGATTCCCAGGCATCGGACCTAGAGCTTGACCCGACGTTAAATTGATAATTCGACCTGAGGATAAGTTCAATCGCTCGTAACGACGAGCAAACTCCACACTTAACAAGGACGTTGCTCTGACGTTCGTATAGTAATGATCATCGAGTATCTTGGCATCGAGATCCATGTAGTTCGAGTCGATGGAATGGGCGGCGCAATTGATCAGGATCGTGGGGAAACCGAGCTGTTCCGATACGCTGTCTAATAATAAGAGATGAGCATCGATCTGCGATAAATCAATCTCTATGCTTGCACATCGAACGCCCTGACGGGTGATCTCCTGCTGTAATGTATTAGGCCATGACGCCTCTGACTTCCAATACGTAAAGAAAATATCGATTCCTTGTGCGGCTAACTTGCGGCAGATCGCAGCAGCGATACCTCGGTCATTGCTGGCCCCTGTAACGATGGCGATTTGACGGTGTAATTGTGTCATAACGTAATCCCTCCATAGGTTGAGGACGCGATCATGTAGGTCAATCGAGATGGTTTATTTCCGTCGAACAATAAAAAAAGCAGATACACAAAGGTATCCGCGTAGTCGATGGATATATCAACCCCACCATGCAGTCCTTGTATGATGATAAAATGGCATACTTCACCCGTAAGCTTATGGGTATAGCACGCGATTTAGTTCATTCATCATGACAAGATTGTCCACATGTAGATTCTCAATTCCCCTTCCAATCATCTCTCACCCCATAATATCTTCCAATTCAATAGAAATCAACTTAAAATAAGGGTTAGAGAATTGATGACGAGAGGATGGACTAGACTTGAAGGACGTACAAGCATACTATGAGCTTCGTTCGAAGTTGGATGAGATTCGGGTGAAGTATAACAAATAATGAACAATTAGAACCCAAAATCAAGTGATTTTCCGGTCTCCGCGATCGTCTTGATATTGCTTAGAATCATCCACCAAAACCGCTCGGTTTTGCCGAAGAGTGGGTTGTCCTCGGTCCACGCATCGTTGATAAGATGCAATTGGGTACATGAACCGACTTGTTCAAGAGTTAAAGTGACACGGCTTTCCATCTCTGCATGCTGCGAATAGTGGGATGGCCCAGGGTGGTCTGTATAGCTTAGGATCCGATACGGTTCATATACTAGTATTTTTCCGTAAATATGGACAGTTTGCTCGCCATCAGCGCCAGGTCCTACGAACGTGATATCATCGCCGATCTGGTAGCTTGACCAGATGACCCCGCCCATGAAGGCGTAGAATGATTTCTCAGGATCGCACAGAACCTCCCATACCTGTTCAGGATTTGTGTTGATGTAGAACGTATATTCCAGCTTCATGTGAAATACCTCCTCTATACGAGTTGAATTTCTCTCGAATACAGCGATCTTAACACGATGTCAGCTGGCATTCTTGTAAAAACGCGCTATGCTTCTTGCGATTATAAATTATGAAATTCGGTGCTGAGAGGTGAAAGGGATACCTATGGAACGTAATCCGAATCAGGGGATTCTACATTTTAATACAGGGAAAACCAAGTTTTCAATTTCTCGTTATCCTTCTTCCGGAGGGTTAGGGTTCTGGATACAACATTATTGGCTTGTTGCGTGGGATTTGCGCGGACAGGAGCCTTACACGCAAGAGGTCTTGCAGCATCCGGGGGTGAATATTGTTTTCGAACAGGGCAACTCTCGCATAAGCGGTATTGATCGCAGAAAGTCCGTTAATCTGCTCCAAGAAGAGGGACAGATTGTGGGTGTATTGTTCAGACCAGGTGCATTTTATAGTTTCTTTAGAACACCCGCAGCAACCTTGGCCGATCACACCGCACCTCTTTCCGATTACTTCCCCATCGATTGTCGTACATTCGAAGAAGAACTATTTTCGCTAGAGGATCATGGGAAGAGAATTGAGATGGTGGAGCGATTATTGGTGAAATGGATGCCTGACCGCGATGAGACCATTGTTATATTGAACGATGTAATCAATGGCATTGTGAAAGATCGTGAAATTACGCAAGTCGAACATGTCGTCGAGCGGTTCGGCATGACGAAGCGAACGCTTCAACGGTTATTTCGTCAATACATTGGTGTGAGTCCCAAGTGGGTGATTCAACGATACCGAATGCATGAAGCGGGAGAGTTGATCGAGCAGGGCTTGGACCTGGCTCACTTGGCGATGGACCTTGGATATACGGATCAGGCTCATTTCAGTAAAGATTTCAAAGCTGCGGTCGGCAAATCGCCGAGAGAATATGCGAAGAACAACAGGACGCTGCCAAGGGTATGAATGCTTCAATTCCATCCGCATGATCTGGGGCCATCGGCCCCTTTGTTATGCAATCATACTGTCCAGATTCGCTGAATGCTAGGCAAGCCATCGACGAAAGTAAGCTGATATACGTCAGGATTGGATAAAGCTTGCCACTCGAAGAACCCGTACCTATCATCAAAATGCTTGAGCAGCAGCGAAATCAAGTTACCGTGGGACACGATAACAGCATTCTTGAACGGTTGATCCAGAACATCCGTAACGACTTGAACAGCACGATGCATCGCCACGCTGCTGGATTCACCGCCCTCATAACATAGATCCAGGTCGTCATAGGTTGCAAGGAGCATATCCATCCAATCGGGACAGTCCTGCCCTGATAAGACCCGCTCCGTTAATCGGTCATCCATATGAATGTCGATCCCTTGTTGATCTGCGAATGGTGCGATGGTATGGTAAGCCCGCGAATAGGGGCTGGATACGATATAATCGATATTTTTGTCTGCGAGGAATTCGGCGAGAGTCTGGGCTTGGTCGTTACCAATCTCGGTTAATGGAGCATCAGCGGCTTGTCCCGCTGCCTTACAATGCCGGACGACATAGATATTTTTCATGCGTATGTACCTCCCAATAGTTATTTCAAGTGAAATAACACGCTTTTGATGGAAATAGTGCCGCTGAGATTCGTTACGGCTTCAGAACACGTATTTTTGCCTAAATAAGCATTCTAGAGTTCGTTAGGCGCGTCGTACACCCGTAATCACAGAAACCGAATGTTCCTCCACAAATTGATCAGCAGGGTTAATCGCTAACAATGTAGTTCGGAGCTCGTCCTCGAATCGCTCCAGATCTTCGCCGAAGAAACGCCTAGCACCATAGGATGTGGAGTACAGGTTGCCAACAATCGAATCAACGGTCCACGTGTGCGAATACGTCGGCAGCACGTGATTCTCGATGTTCCGATAACGTGACTTGGCTAACGTATCCTCATATCTTTCTGTCGGCGGTTGGTAGGTTCGATTGCCCGCTCTTCTCTCGCTACCTAGCCACCGCGCTACAACTTCATTGACCTCGAGCTGCCAAGGCAGTGGTTCGAGTTTCTCCGTATCGTTACCGATAATCGCAATCCCGCCATCCACGTCCGTATGATGATATAACATTTCGAGAATCTTTTCCCGGTCCATCCAGTGAAAAGCTTTGGCAATGGTGATGAGTCGAAAAGTCCCCAGATCATTCGCTTGCTCTTCCGCTTTGCCTTGCAGCCACTGCACGTTATCCACCCGATTGTCTATGGACAAGCGTCTCGCTTCATCCAGCATTTCAGGTTCGGGATCGATTCCTACGATATCGTCGAACCAATCCTGAAACCGGAGCGCGAGCTGTCCTGTCCCACATCCAAGGTCAAGCAGCCGACCTTCGCCATCAAGTGAAAACTTGTCTACGATATACCGAACCAGCGATGCGGGATTAAGCGGGCGGTATCTAGCGTAGTACCACGCCGTACCTTTAAAGAGATCTGCACCGTAATCGATCATTAATTGTTACACCTTCTTTCGAATCATATGGGGAGATAACCTATTCGGCAGGATCGCCTGATTTCCTTTTTTTGGGGCGGTTCTTTTTCTTTTGTCCAAAGTTTGTTGCGTATTTTAGACGATGTTTGCGGATTATAGGATTTTGTAAGCGGTATCATGCCTGATACAATAAACCTGTAAATAAAAAACAAAAAACATCTCGGTTCAAGGGGGAAATAGCAATGAAGAAGGTTTCCATGCTGTTGATCGCATGTATGTTCGTTATGACAGCACTTACAGGTTGCGGCAGTGGTGAGAAAGACTCAGCTTCGTCCAATAAACTTGTTGTTTACAGTCCGAATAGTGAAGAGATCATTAAGACCATTATCCCAATGTTCGAGAAGCAAACGGGAATTACCGTTGAGCTCGTAACAGCTGGAACGGGCGAAATTGTTAAACGCTTACAATCAGAGAAACAAAATCCTTACGCAGACGTGATGTTTGGCGGTTCGATGGCGGGCTATCTTGAGAACGCTGACTTATACGAGCCGTATGTATCGCCGAACGATGAATTCCTACTTGAAGGCCATCGCAATAAATCAGGCTTTGCTACACCTTTTGTTTCAGATGGAAGCGTTCTCTTAGTGAATAAGAACCTGATCGGCAACATCAAGATTGATAGCTACGCTGACTTGTTGAACCCGGAGCTTAAAGGGAAAATTGCTTCGGCCGATCCGGCAAGCTCAAGCTCCGCATTTGCACAGCTCACGAATATGCTGAAAGCGATGGGCGGCGACTATGAGAACGAGAAAGGCTGGAGCTATGTCAGCGAATTAATCAAAAACCTGGATGGTAAAATCGCGAGCGGTTCAGGAGCTGTTCACAAAAGCGTGGCTGATGGCGAGTACGTAGTTGGCTTGACCTATGAAGATCCAGCAAACACGTATGTTAGAAATGGTGCCCCTGTAGAAGTGGTGTATCCGAAAGAAGGCGCCGTATTCCTAGATGCAGCGTCCGGTATCATTAAAGGCGCTCCGCACATGGACAATGCCAAGAAATTTATCGACTTCATTCTATCCCAAGAAGCGCAAGATGCATTTGGCACACAATTAACGAACCGTCCACTACGTAAAGATACGAAGCTTGGCGACTATATGACGCCTTACGACAAGATCAACATGATCAACGAAGACACGGATTATGTCAGTAAAAATAAATCCAAAATCATCGAGCACTACACGGACGTATTCACAAGCACAAAATAAACGAAAGAATTAGGTGACAACCATGACAGTAACGATTAACATCAAAGACTTAGTCAAAAAGTATGCAGATGCGACGGTCATTCCTGCGTTGTCCCTGGAGATTAAGAAGGGTGAGTTCTTCACCCTTCTCGGTCCTTCCGGATGCGGGAAAACCACACTATTACGGATGATTGCCGGCTTTAACAGCATTGAAGGCGGGACGATTAGTTTCAATGAACGGGTCATCAATCAGGTCGAACCGGGCAAACGGAATATCGGGATGGTATTTCAGAATTATGCGATTTTCCCTCATTTGACGGTCAAAGGTAACATTGCGTTTGGCCTTGAAAACCGGAAGATCCCGAAAGAACAAATTGCTGCTAAGGTCGATGATATTCTGAAGGTTGTACAAATCGAACAATACAAGGATCGGATGCCGAAGAATCTATCTGGGGGACAGCAGCAGCGTGTCGCGCTTGCTAGAGCGATCGTCATTCGCCCCGATGTGCTGCTCATGGATGAGCCGCTATCCAACCTCGATGCGAAATTACGGATCGACATGCGGAATGCGATCAAGGATATTCAGAGGGAAGTTGGGATTACAACCGTATACGTCACGCATGACCAAGAAGAAGCGATGGCTGTATCGGATCGAATCGCGGTCATGAAATCGGGGATCATTCAGCATTTAGGCACACCGCAAGAAATTTATCAACGTCCTGCCAATGTATTCGTGGCTACCTTTATCGGTCGGACGAACATTATCGAAGGCACATTGATCCAAGAGGATGGTGGCTATTCCTTACAGATCGGTTCTGATTATGCTGAGCCAATGTCTAACATTCGCGTTCCTAAGCCGCAAACGGTGCTTCCTGTACAAATTTCGGTTCGTCCGGAGGAGTTCATCATGACGGAGGACCAGAGCGGGATCCGAGCTACCATTGTGCACAGCGTATTCTTGGGACAAAATACACATTATTTCGTAGATCTCGAATCGGGTCAGCGGATCGAAATCACGCAGGAATCGAAAACGAGTCAAATCCTTTCCCCCGGTGAAGTGATTTATCTGAAAGTCAAAACAGACAAGATTAATGTATACGATGCTGCGGGTGAATTGAACTACACAGGGAGCGGTCAGCTATGAATGATACGCGCAAACGCTTTGACATCTGGACGAACATTTCATTACTGATCTTTGTCTTCTATATTCTCTTTCTAGCACTGCCGTTATTCACCATGTTGATTAAGAGTTTTTACAACGGCACGACAGGCGACTTTTCACTTGCGTATTTCACGAAATTTTTCAGCAAGCCCTATTATTTAACGGCACTATTCAATAGTATTAAAGTAACGGTCTGTGTAACCGCACTTTCTGCGCTGATTGCAACGCCGCTGGCCTACTTGATGTCAACGGTTAAGATTAAAGGGAATTCTACCATCCGCATTATGATTCTGATCTCGTCGATGTCAGCACCATTCATAGGCGCTTACTCCTGGATCCTGCTATTAGGACGAAACGGCGTAATTACTCAATTCATCAAAAATGTTTTTGGGTTCACTATGCCTGATATATATGGGTTTACAGGGATTCTCGTCGTCTTAACGTTACAGATGGTTCCGCTTATCTTCATGTATGTATCCGGTGCGCTGAAGAATGTGGACCAATCGCTCATGGAAGCGGCGGAAAGTATGGGTTACAAAGGGTTCAGCAAAATGCGCAAGGTTCTGCTTCCATTGATTACCCCAACCTTGCTTGCGGGCGGTTTGCTCGTATTCATGCGCGCACTTGCTGACTTTGGTACGCCGATGCTGATCGGTGAAGGGTTTAAAACCGTTCCCGTCCTTATTTTTAACGAATTTATTAGTGAGGTCGGCGGCGATGATGGGTTTGCTGCTGCGATCAGCGTCATTGTCGTGCTCTTCGCTACCGTGATCTTCTTGCTGCAGAAATACGTATCCAATCGTAAATCTTTTACAATGAGCGCCTTGCATCCGATTGAAGCGAAGAAGAAGTCGGGTATCGGTAATATTGTGGCTCACGTTGTGATCTATGCCTATACGCTAATCGCGCTCTTGCCGCAGCTGTACGTTATTTATACGTCTTTTCTCAAAACAAACGGTCGAATCTTTGTCGATGGGTACTCGCTGCAGAGTTACATCGATGCATTCAGCAATATCGGCGGCGTGATTGCCAATACGTTCTTCCTTGCGGTTGTATCCCTCGTCGTGATTATACTGCTTGCGATTCTCATCGCGTATGTGACGGTTCGTCGTAGAAACGCATTAACGAACACGCTTGATATTTTCACCATGTTCCCTTATATCGTTCCTGGTTCCATCTTAGGTATTGCATTGCTCATTACCTTCAACGATAAGCCGCTCGCATTAAGCGGAACCGCACTCATTATGATTATTTCCTTCGTGATTCGTCGTCTGCCTTATACGATTCGATCGAGTGCAGCGATATTGCATCAGATCAACGGGGGCATTGAAGAAGCGGCGATCAGTTTGGGAGCTTCCCAGATGCGAACATTCTTCAAGATTACACTTCCGATGATGGTGGCGGGTGTCGTCTCGGGCGCTATTCTTAGCTGGGTTACTATTATTACGGAATTAAGTACCTCGATCATCTTATATACGGGGAAAACGAAGACGGTTACGGTTGCGATTTATACCGAAGTTATTCGAGGCAACTATGGCGTCGCTGCAGCGTTGTCTACCATATTAACATTGATTACCGTCATCTCACTGCTGGTCTTCCTCAAGCTGTCTGGGCAGAAGGAAGTATCGCTATAGAGCTCGTTCATATCATGCAAGTCGGCACCTGCGATAAGAGGGTCGACTTGTTTTGATTTCTAGAGTTTATTACCATGGACGAATGTCTTTCTTTTTCCTTACACTGAAGAGGACAGGCGTAAGGTATATAGTCGGATTTCAAAGTCGGAGGACAGCATGAAACGTAGAAAACATCGCAATTTTAAAGAATCGACCCGTCGCTTATTTCGTTTATATACGATGATTCCGTTTGCGATATTAATGGTTTTGTTCGTTATATTTACGATTGTCAACGGCAGAATCAACATCATGCAGAAAACGAATCAAGCTGCACAATCCATCAGTCATTCCATCACTGAGGTCTATCAACAATACCATGATGAGATTCAGCGGATGGCGGATTCTCCTGCCGTTGTGAACTATGTGAGTACACATTTGGGAAGCGAGAAGGTATACTCTGAATTCTATGATTTCAACAACCAACAGAAAGTGAAGGGCATATTTCATATCCTGAACAAAGACGGGATTTTCCTCGCTACCTCTGCACCAACGAATTTATTGGATTCCGACTTTTCTTTCCGAAACTTCATTCACCGGGTAGAGATGTATCCGAATGAGACGATAGCTGAAATGAACAGCTTCCGGTACTCGCATGATCGGACTACAAGCTATTCGTTTGGCCGAGCGATCGTGAAAGATGGTCAGACGATTGGCTACATTGTCTATCAGTTGTATGAAGCCGATTTTCAGAAGCTGATCTTTACGCAAAATAATGAAATCGCGTTGATTACCGATGAGTATAAGACGATCATTGCGACCACTAGTAACATTACCAAAGGGGTTCTAAACAAGTTCCAGCCAACGCTAGATAATCAGGGACATGCCCAGATTAATAACGGAAGCTACTATATGTATTCCAAACCCATCCAGGGCACGCCGCTGCAAGTATTTACGCTGAATTCCTATAACTCAGAGCAATACACGTACTATACCGTGGCTATCTTTATCGTAGCGACTTGTGTGCTGTTGTGGATTATGCTGCAGTTCCTATCGAATAAAATGTCATCCCGCAATTCGGAGTCGATTGACAAATTCGTTGCTGCGCTGGACGTGTTAAGAGATGGGAAGTTAGATGGTTATGTCGATATTCAGACAGGGGATGAATTCGAAACGCTGGGTCATGAATATAATGCGATGCTGGATCGGCTGCAGGACTTGCTCAAGAAAAATAAAGAGCTGTCGGAACTCAGTACCATGATCGAAATCAAACAATTGCAGGCGCAATTCCACCCGCATTTCATTTTTAACGTGCTCGAAACCTTACGGTATGCGATCAAGATCGATGCAAATCAAGCACAAGAGATCGTAATCCTATTATCTCGCTTGTTGCGCTATAGTATCGGACATGATCGCAGCGTCAAGCTGAAGGATGATATGAATTATGTACGCGATTATTTGAAGCTTCAGCAAATTCGATTCAATGAGCGACTCGAGTATCGCATTTCCGTCACGGAGGAGACGCAAGATATATGCATTCCTAAGCTTTTACTGCAGCCCTTTATCGAAAACGCTATCAAGTATGGGTATCAGAATCAGAGCAATGTCCTGATTGAGATTCGTGTGTATACATCGGACGAACAGCTGATTCTTGAGGTTCAAGATCATGGTCAGGGGATGGATGAGAAGACATTGCAGGAAGTCAATCAGCTATTGCAAAGCCAGAACAACATGTCGCAGCATATCGGACTGTACAACGTTCATCGTCGTCTAGTGCTTCTGTATGGCGAAGCGTCTGGGATTCGCATGAATAGCATCCAAGGAAAAGGTACCTGTGTGACCGTTACAATTCCTTTCGAAAGGAGTGGATCAGATGTTTAAAGTGCTGCTTGTTGAAGATGAAGATATGATAAGGCGGGGCATTCGATTTAATATCGATTGGTTGAAATATGATTGTATTGTGATCGAGGAGGGGCTGAACGGACAAGATGGGCTGCAGAAAATCTGCGAATACAAGCCTGATATCGTGATTACGGACATTAACATGCCCATTATGGACGGCATCTCCATGATTCGTGAGGGTCTTGAGAAGCATACCTTCAGCAGCATCATTATCTCGGGTTATAATGAATTTCATTTGGCGAAGCAGGCCATTCAGTTAGGTGTGACCGAGTTTCTCGTGAAGCCGCTAGAGGACGACCAGCTCATCACAGCCTTGGAGTCGGCGAAGGCCAAAGTGGACCTTCTCCGCAAATACGAGATTATTTCTAATCATCCGCAAGAGAAAGAGGAGATCATTAACAGTCGGTTTCTGGAGAAAGAGACGAAGACTTCGAAGTATGTATCCAAGATGATCGCCTATGTGCAAGAGAATTACGCCCAAAAAATCAGCATTCATGACCTGGTTGAAGAGCTTGGCTTAAGCGCTTATTACTTGAATCAAAAATTCAAGGCCGAGACTAGCTATACGTTCAATGAATTCCTTAATCGCTACCGCATCCAAAAGTCGATCGATTTATTAAAGGCGGGGGACGGTAAAGTCTATACGATCGCACAGGATATCGGCTTCAGCGACTATAAATATTTTATCAGTATCTTCAAGAAATACGCCCACGGTACACCCAGCAAATACCTGGAATATTTCGGGGAGAAGGACATTTAGTTCGGTGTGGATTGGAAATATTGAAAGGCGCCTTGCGGCTAGGAACATCACTGAAACCGCAAGGCGCTTCTTGTTCATTAATTCAGATTTGCCCGATAACATCTTCTTCCAGAATGGCGAATGCCAGATGATCTTCCCATCTTCCATTGATGTTTACATTTTTTCTGGCTAATCCTTCTTGGGTGAAACCAGCTTTTTGCATCACTTTGATAGACCCGGTATTATGCGGCATAACCCCGGCTTCGATCCGGTGAAGCTTCAGTTCCGTAAAAGCGTAGTTCACCACCAGCTTGACCGCCTCCGTCATGTATCCTTTTCCATTCTGCTCTTGATCCAACGTGTAGCCAATTCCACAGCTTTCTAGATTTTCACGAACGACCTTATATAACATCACTTCACCGATCAATTCGCCTGTATTTCGTGAATGGATTAGAAAAAGATATCGTGTGCCGTTCTTTTGAGATTCCAGCGTGTTAAGAATTCGATCGACTTGTCCTTGATACGTATAGAAATGCTCGTCTCGTTTACCCGAGAATACTTGGAAAAAATCTTTATTCTTCACTTGAAGAGCAAGAAGTGCCTGCGCATCAGACACCTCAACAAGCTTTATATCGATGTTCATTCCTTGGATCAGCATTGGATCGCTCCTTTTTTAAGTTTGGTCGTGTAATAAAACCCCTGTAACACAATATTCAGATATATTCAGGGATACATTGATGTCGAACTGGAGATCGATGGTCTCGGCATGGCATACGATGGTATAAGTGACCACGTAGGGCGTTTCAATATAGAACACTGTGAGCTGTAAGGTGTCGTGACTCTGCCATGATGCATAGGAGACAACCTCCTGTGAACATATCGATAAGTCTTTGTTGAAGACGCTTGTTGCGTGAAGGGAGCTAGTGAAGTCGAAAGGCAGTAATTGATCTCTCGAATCCCCGTAGATAAAATGCACCATTAGCGTTGTATACTGTTGCGTGAATGCCACGGTTCGAAGGCCGGAGGGGTTTGGCTGCAGAGCATACCTATGCTGATGGATATCAGGCATCTTCGAAGGGATGAACTGTGACGGAATCGCCAAGTTATTCATTCTAGACAGCTGAGATTGTAATGCACTTCGGTTCTCGGGAACAAGCCGTTCTTGTCTAAGCGATCGAAAATATGCTCATAAATTAAATCGAGTAGGGTCTGCAATTGATTCATACTCTGGAAGCTTGATGTTGCTGCAATCACAAGCTTCTGTTCAGGCGCAACAAAACAAAGCTGTCCAAAGCCACCATCCCCCCGATAACACCCACGTCGACACAGATGGATCTGGTAGCCGTAGCCTTGTGCGGAATCGATACGCGTCGCGCCTAAGCGGTTATCGCTTTGTTCGGACGTCGCAAGCCGAATGTACTGCTCGGAGAGTATTCTCTTCCCTGCGTAAACGCCTTGATCTAAGAGCATGAGGCCAATCTTCGCGATGCTCTCCGTCGATAGACTTAACCCCATTCCGCCAGCGGTCATCCCTTTCGGACAGGTTTCCCATGTGGGTCGTGGTATTCCTAATGGATCAAACAGTGTCGGCATAAGAAAATCTATTACATTTTGCCCCGTGACTGTCTCCAAAATGGCGGCCAACATATACGTAGAATGCGTGCTATAACGGTAATGCGTTCCAGGCTCATGTTCGATCTCTAAGGATAAAAAGGCGCTCACCCAGTCCTCTTCTGGCGCAACAGCAGCATAAATATCCTCATCGTGTCCCACGTTCATGGACAGTAGATGGTGTATCATCATCTTCGATAAATTCGGTGAAATAGGATCAGGAAGTCGCTCTGGAAAGAAAGATATGACCTTATCTTCCAAACTTAATAGACTGTGATCCCAAGCGATCCCCACAGCAAGGGAAGTGATGCTCTTACTCAGTGAAAATAACAACTGCGGACAATCTAGCCGATAAGGGTAGCGCGCGAATTTCGAGGTAACGTTGCCGTCTTGTATCAAAATAAATGTATTTACGGCTAAACTTTGTTTTTCGATTGCAGCGTAAAAATGGGTTAGAGCTTGTGAAGAAAGTCCGTGATTCTCCGGGTAATCGTTTGGTAGGTCCAATCCTTTCACCTCCCTTTACCTATTGATTTCGATATTCTACCTGATACGACCTTCCAAGTGTCTAAAACAAATATAATTAAACTCTGCCTATGTATATCACATTGGTGTGATACCATGATCTTGACGAGAGTGAAGGGAGGAATATCCGTGCAAAAACCTCGATTTGTGAAGGATTATAAACATGACGAAGTGCTTAGGAAGAGTTTCTCAGAGCTTGCTCATCGTACGTTTGAGATAAGCTTTGAAGAATGGCACCAGAAGGGCTTTTGGAATGAACGATACATTCCGTATTCATTTGCGCAAGGGGACCAAGTGGTTGCAAATGTCTCGGTGAACCTACTTGATTTAGTGATAGATGGTGACAAGAAAAGCGCGATCCAAATCGGAACCGTTATGACACATCCGGACTTCCGAGAACAAGGGTTGTCCACAAGCTTAATGAACAATGTGATAGAAGATTATGAGAACCAATATGATGTCATGTATCTTTTTGCGAATGATTCGGTTCTTGATTTCTACCCGAAGTTTGGGTTTGAAGCTGTAGAAGAACATCTGTTTACGATGGACTTTACCCCGAGGGAACTTGAGCCTACCGGAATTCGAAAACTGAATGTAAGCCAAGCGGAGGACCTGCATTTGATCTATCAATTCGTATCAGAGAGATTACCGGTTTCAAAGTGTTTAGGAACAGACCACACGCAAGGGATTTTCATGTTTTATGGTTTGAACGTTTTTCGTGAGGATATGTATTACCTGGAAGAAGAGCATGTCATTGTGGTGTATAAGAAAGAGAATCATCATATGGATGTTTTCGATATGGTCCACACACAGGAGATTCATACGCAAGATATACTTACGAAGATCGCAGGGCGTGATACGAGGAAAATAACATTTCATTACACGCCTGATGATCCTGATCTCGTATTGAATAAGGCTAGCTATTCGGGAGGTCTATTTGTAAGAACGAATGGTGACCATCATTATCCGGTACATGTTAAACATCCGATGACATCGACAGCTTAATACGTTAGGTAGAGAGGGGGGTGGTGCCCCTCTTTGTTGTATCCGCGTGTTATTTATTGTCTAAGAGGATAAATGAGCTCAATGTGCTGTTCGGAGACGAGGCCTTCATATAACGCATGATTATGATCTGCACCTAAAATGCATAAAATTCGTTTCCCAGCGTGCAGCTTGGTCGCGTTCTTGATTCGCTGAATCATGATGAGGTGTCGACACACCCACCGGAAGAGATGCGCTTGTGGATTGATCTGTTCTAACCATTCGTATTTTTGCTTCGTAATCGTGTCATAAGCTGCACCATTTAACGGAATCACACTTGTATCCCATGTTGACAGTTGTCTTTGGAACCATTGTTCCAGCTCAGCATTCAATGCTTGTCTTTGAATTTCATCGAAGGGTTGAAACGGGTCGAAATCCATCCATACATCAAGCTCGACCCAATCAATGGGGACAAAATCGAATGATTTCTCTTCACAGAGAGGAAAGATTAAATCCCAATATTCACTGGCAGGCTCTCCCCAATACCCTTGATGCGTAGGATCTTGTAGATATTTCTCCCAACTCGCAGGAAGTACCTCCCCACAAATCACATCCGGATTAAACTCCATTATTAACTCCTGAATGAAGTCTAAAGATAAATTGTATTTCTCTCGAAGTACAGGATCATGAGTCACACCGAGGATGCCTAACGTTGTCATATGCGTTCCTCCCACATTTAAAAGTAATTTAATACATATTAAATTAGATGTTTGTTAAATTACATACTATGGGAATAGGGATGAATTGTCAATCAAAACAATTCGGGATTTTCCCAGCTTTTTAGGGATGATTATAGGTCTGTTAGGTACAATTATTAAATAAAATGATGGGGTATCCAAAAGGAGGAAGGAGAGAAATGCGTTGTTAGAGATTAGGAATAAGAATCTGTTCATCATTTTGATGGGTATCATCATGCTTGCGACCATATGGCTACTCGGCAAACCGTCCGTTGCAGAAGCCAAAGGTGATCGGATCGAAGTGTATGTAGATCAGCAGCCGGTTACGTTTACTGTTCAGCCGCTCATGCGGAATGGCACGACCTTGGTACAGCTTCGTCCGCTGTTCGAGTCGCTAGGGATTGAGATAACGTGGGATGCCAAGACGGAGACGGTTAGCGGACAAAAAGAGAGTAAGACATTCGCGCTGAAACTTAACAGCCATATGGCTCTGATTGATGGGAAATCGGTTGCGTTAACAACATCGGGAACGACGGTGAATGGTCATACGTTAGTACCGCTGCGTTTTGTTGGGGAAGCGACGGGTGCGGTAGTAGGTTGGAACAGTGATCAGCAATTGATAAGTATTTATAGTGAGGCGTTTATTCAGCAATCCGGGCTAACGAAGGCTGCTGCTCAAGAAGAAGTCAATAAAGGGGTTCCGACCGGCGGGCAAGGCGTGCCTCGGAATTTCTATGCCCATTGGGAAATGGATGTCGGTGGACTTCGCGGGTGTCCTAATCTGTGCTGGGACTATTACTACTTCGTCAACGATACACAGGTGGCTACGGCATTCCCGGATGGCGGTATCGATGCACTCGACTGCAACCGTGATGCGTGTCTGTCTTATGAAATCAAAGGCAATACGATCACGCTGAACAATGGAAAATCGTATTCGTATAAAGTCATTTCGTATAAAGAGCTGGAGATTGATGGCGATAAGTATACCAAATATTCACCAGTCAGCGGGCTGAAGCTGCAAGGCAAATACGAATCTTTCAGCTATTCGTCGAGTACGCCCGGCAGTGGATTGGCATTCAATAAAGACGGGACCTTCGTGGACAGCAGCTTCATCGGCTTTACGTCTGACGGCTCAGATAGCGGCGATAAATCCGGCGTTTCCACCAGCGTTGGTTCAGAATCCAATTCCTCGGGAACCTATACGATTACGGACTATACGCTCTTGCTCAAATATAAGGATGGTACAACGAAAAAGCTCTTCTTCTTCTTGCCCGAGCAACCGAGCGTTAACATGCTGCGAATTGGCGGGCGTGACTTTCTGCTGAAGGACGAGAAGGGCAGCACCCTGAATCCGCAAGAACAACAGCCTTATTCCGATCTGCTAACGACGCAGAACATTGCCGAGAAGCAGGTGCTCTTCACCTTCGAGCCGAAGCGAAGCAATCAAGTGAGTAACATCAAGATTACGCTCGGAGGATATCAATGGGCTAAGCTAAAGATCGATGCAGCTCACAGCGACTCCTTCAAAGGGTTCGGTGATCAAGGAATTGTCGCTCTAACCGCGAAATACCGGATTCAGAATGCCTCGCCCGAGACCATCCGGCTCAGTGATTTATCCTTGATGCTCGCGCTGCCGCAATCCTCAGCTACAGTGAAGGCGACGCAAGCGTTAGCGCCCAAGACCAAGGAGGAACTAGAATCGGGAGAAAGTATAGAGACGATGGCGGTGTTGCTGGTACCTGCAAATCATTTTGACAAGAACAAGGATTTCGAACTGAGATTTGGTCCGTTGTTGGATGCGGAAGGGAAAGATTTATTTCAAGCGGATCGGATTACATTTAACATTTGGAAGAACTTATAGGGGCAACGTTAGAAGACACGGAAACAACCGCCGTGTCTTCTCTATGGTTAGATCGAACGGGCAAGAAGCCAGGATCGTCTATGCGGAAGGTTGGGTGGCTGCGACTGTGGCACGAAGCCCCGCCCCCGCGTATCCCTCAGCCCAGCTACCTCCGGAACTTTTATTATACCAAGCAATCTGATCCTGCTCTCCATATTGATAGGCCTTCGTTCCGGCTTTCTATGCATGTTGCCACTCTGCTTCGGTCGGAAGGCGATAGCCGTCTGACGGTGATTTAGATGTGATCTATTTGATTGACGTCCATCCGTGGTCGTTGTTACCCTTGTTAAAGGTAAAAAAAGTGAAATCATTCACATTGTTATCTTTATTGGTTTGAACGAATTGAAATGGCAGAGGAGTTATTCATGATGAAAAGAATCGTAACACTAAGCACACGAACACTGATGGATACCGCAAAACACGGCGGATGCGGCGCATGCCAGACATCTTGCCAGTCTGCTTGCAAAACTTCTTGTGGAGTAGCAAACCAGCGTTGTGAAAACGCAATGAACAAATAGGATTTGGAGTTCACCGCCCACTGCGCTGTAGATGGGCGGCTATTTTTTAACCCGTGTCAACATGTAGGCAAAGGAGCATGATTAGCAGTATGATTCATCAATATCAACTGAACGGATATAACATCGTCCTCGATACTTATAGCGGGTCGGTGCATGTCGTCGACGACTTGGCGTATGACATCATCGCGCTGTATGAGCAAGCGTCCCCAGACGAGATCATGTCCTTCATGCAGGAGAAATACGAATATGATCCGGCCATTTCCGAAGGGATCATTCGAGGAACCATCGCGGAGGTGGAGGAGCTGAGAAGCCAGGGGCTGCTGTTCACCAAGGATCCGTATGAAAATCTCTCGATCGATCTGAAAAATCGACAGACCTATGTGAAGGCGCTCTGCCTGAATGTCGCGCATACCTGCAATCTATCCTGCGACTATTGCTTCGCCAGCCAAGGGAAGTACAATGGCGATCGGGCAATAATGAGCTATGAGGTTGGACAAAGAGCCATCGATTACTTACTGGAACATACGGGACATCACCGAAACCTAGACATTGACTTCTTCGGCGGAGAGCCGCTGATGGCTTGGACCGTGGTCAAGCAGATTGTGATGTATGCGAGAAGCAAAGAGAAAGAATACAAAAAAAAATTCCGCTTCACCTTCACGACGAATGGCATGCTGTTGAACGATGAGGTCACCGAGTTCTTAAATCAGGAAATGTACAATGTCGTATTAAGTTTAGATGGCAGAAAAGAGGTTCATGACCGACATCGCACAACCGTGACTGGAAAAGGTAGCTATGATCATATCGTACCGAAGCTCCAAGAATTCATCCGACAGCGTGGAGACCAAGAATACTATGTGCGGGGAACCTATACGCGCAACAATATCGATTTCACGAATGACATCTTCCATATCGCAGACCTTGGTTTTGATAAAATTTCGATGGAACCGGTCATCTGTGACCCACGGGAACCCTATGCACTGACCAAGGAGGATCTTCCGGAGATTTACAATCAATACGAAATTCTCGCCAAGGAAATGATTGAGCGCGGTGAACAAGGCAGAGGGTTTACCTTCTATCATTACATGCTCGATCTCTCGGAAGGTCCTTGCATACAGAAGCGAATCACTGGCTGCGGATCAGGTACTGAATATCTCGCGGTCACGCCATGGGGCGAACTGTTCCCTTGTCACCAGTTCGTAGGAGATGAAGCGTATAGCATGGGGAACATTTGGGATGGCATAACGCGACCGGTGCTGCAATGCCAATTTAAAGAGAACAACTGCTACTCGAAGCGGGAATGCAAGGATTGCTGGGCTAAACTCTACTGCAGCGGCGGCTGCCCTGCCAATGCATTGCACGCGATGGGTACCATGAACGGCATCTATGACTTCAGCTGCGACATCTTCCGCAAGCGAATCGAATGCTCCATGATGGCGAAGGTTGCTGAGTCGATGCGAGCGATGGAGAATCACGGTTAGATCCATGCAAGAGGGGCTCTACAGTCAAAAAATGACGGAGGAGCCCCTTTTCTTGTGAAAAAATTTAATAGAATGATAGCATTATGCAGGGCCTACGACGGTTAACATCATGATGGAGGTCTGGAATCGACCGCTCTCGGGTACGATGCACATCACTTGTTGGTCTTCTGAGAGATGGCCTTCGTTGAGCAGCTCTTCCAGCATGATATAGATCGAAGCTGCAGCCGTATTCCCCTTCGTATATAAATTCGTGAACCACTTCTCATTCGGAATCGTCACCCCGCCAGCCTCTAACAAGCGGAAAATTTCTTCCTTGAAGAAATGCGAAGAATAATGGCAGACCATCCAATCAATCGCGTCGGGGTCAATTCGGCCTTCCTTCACAAGCTCCAAGAACCGATTCGATCCGACCGTTGTAATTTCATTAACCAGCCTTACGTCTTGCTTCAGGTTAAGCGCGCCGCGATCCGCTGCTTCATGAATGGACGCATAATCTAGCCAGGAAGGAATGCCGTCCTCCTTGCTCATGCCAGAATACATGCAGACATCATATTGATTCGCATACGACTTGTTATCGATCCACTCAATACGCAGCGATAGTCCCTTAGCGGAAGGCTTATTTTGCAATATGGCAGCGCCTGCGCCATCCGACAGCATAAATCGTAGGAAATCGGTGTCGAATGGAACTCGGCCGTTGCTATAAATACGCTGCGCTTCAAATTTGGTATGTTTGAATTCACGGCTCAGAAATTCGCTAGCACAAGCAATTGCGGCTTCATGCTCTCCCGATTTCACTTGGAGATAAGCAGTCTTCATCGCTTGCATACCGCTCGCACACAAGCCCGCATGCGAAGAGACTTCCATCACCGGCAGATCGGCTTCCGCATGCACCATGCTGGCGAAGCCGGGGAGGAGCATGTCGGCTCTCGTCGTGCCTGTCGCCAGGAATCCGATATTTTGGGCGGAGACATCTTCGTTTCGCTCCAGTGCGTCGCGGATGGCGAGCGCTGCCATCTCTGCATTCGTGTACAGGCTTTTTTGCTCTTTATCCATCGCATAATAGCGAGAGCGAATTTGATTCTTCTCGAGAATAATGCGCTTGGTTTTTGAAGATTTGCCGCCAATTTTGCCAAGATAATCTTCGATCTCTTCGTTGCTGACAGGGGAGCCGGGTAGAAACTTGCCGATACTTGTAATGTAGACTGAATGCATAAGAACACCTCACGTAGAATTATGTATATAATTGTTAATTATTATCGAAATTCTATTAAATGTAAAGTATTGGAATTCGTAGCTAAGCGATACGTAGAACAAAAAAAAGAGGGGACGGATTCCCCTCTATGAGTGTTCTGAAGCCATGGCCACCGCTTTCGTCTCATGAATTGTTCCGAATGGATGCTCAGGTGGCGCGTAGATCGTGTAAACTTTAAGCGGTTTATTCCCTGTATTGATGACATTATGCCATTTCCCGGCAGGGACCATAATGGCATAGCCATCGTAGGCGTTTTGATGAAAATCTAATTGATCCTTGCGATCTCCCATCTGGACGAGTCCTTGACCATCTTCAATGCGTATAAATTGGTCTGTAGTCGGATGGACTTCCAAACCGATGTCGTCTCCAGGATTGATGCTCATAAGCGTTACTTGCAAGTGTTTCCCTGTCCATAAAGCGGTGCGGTAGTTATTGTTCTGCTTGGCTGCTTGATCAATATTCACGACAAACGGATAGGGTCCATAATCTTTCAATACAATGTCTCGATAATAAGCATCCCAGTTGCCGTTCCAATGATAATAGGGTTGATTCCAAGGGTTAACCCACGGGTTGTTATGCCAGCTGCTAGGCATCGGATGGTGCCATGGATATTGACAGTATGATCTAGGGTACATCCTCAATCTCCTCTCATGATTTCATTCACCATGTATCCTATGCTAGTGCCTATCTATCGTTGTGAAAAATGGGCAAGAGCCCAAAAAGGAAGGGGTTATCGCTCCTCTTTACGGTATCTGTCAACAGCGTGTCCTATAGCCATCCTTCTCAACCTTTTATCTATGAATAGAATCTAACGCTCGCTTCACTTTCCTTGCGAAAACAAGTGGTCTATCGACTGTTTCAATATTGATATAAATCAAGCGGGGCCGCTCGAATAACCATTCGTTATGGACAGACGTAACTTTTATGCCTTGATTGCGAATAGCCGCGATGAATTTATTGACTTCTTTCTCTAAGAATGCCGCTCTACCTAAACAAAGTGCTCTGCCCGTTCTTTTATTTAATGATTCGAACGAGAAAGAGGACGTTACGCGAAATCTTTTCCCTAGAATCGTTGCTTTGATGTTATTTCGATTGATGGTCGAGACGCATTTTCCGCCGGCAAAGCCGGGTTGTCCACCGATTGAGTACTGGAACAGGATGGAAACGGTGTACGGCCTAGTGAAGAAATGAACGACCGAAATACATAAAGAGGAGGAGGGGGGCTATCTCTCTATTGACGAAATCCAATAAAAAACCACGCCCCTAGGACGTGGTAGATTAAGCGGATATGCAAGCTTCTGTTTATTCAACGTGAATTGAACCACCAACAATCGGTTGCCACTCCGTAGGCTCGTTCTTATAACATAATGCCATCCAATAATAATGGGTTGGTCTCGTTAAGCCATGCGCAGAACTGTGCCATACCCCGCGATGAAGAACGGCAACTTGTCCAGGACGAAGAATGACAGGAATAACATCCTTAGCATTTGGTGCGTTTTCTTTGGAGGCAGGAGCAACTAAGAACACAATCGGCTCATCCTGGCAAAATAAAGCTTCTTGTGTATGCATGTGACGTTCCATTTCATGGGTTGTAAAAGGAACCCCAGTGCCTAACGTAAACCCAAGGCTTCCTAAAGAATCAATCACTGGAATTGCAGTGTTTGTGTCTTCCCAGCCGTCCCCTGAGCTTTGGTTCAACCAGCCTGTTCCTTCTGAGGGCGATTTCATGTTGTAAAGAATACCAAAATACGAAAAATCGATAGAAGTAATTTCTACAGGCTTCATAATGACATCAACCTTTCTATGGGTGGGATAAGTTAATGTAAAATATGAAAGCGATCCATATTGTCGCTATGTTCTTGGATGAATTCGAATACGGCATCGATTCTGCATGCGCCAGCTCTGCCACCCATGATGGTTACTGCACGAGCTGCTGCAAAGTTCGCAAATTCGGCTGCAAGTTGAATGTTTTGCGTCCGGCTATAAGCGTATAGGAATGAACTGCAGAACGTATCGCCAGCCCCGGTAACATCGGTTACAGGAACTTGAATCCCTTTAACGACAACTTCGCTTTGTTCAGTAAAAATACGACATCCTTCTTTGGCATACGTAACAACAATCATACGAATCCCTTTGCTAAATAATCGCTGGTTCGTCTCTTCTTCGGATTGACTGCCCATTAAGTTACGGAATCCAATTTCATTGACGAATAACGTATCCACATACGCGAAGAGCTGCTCTTCATCGGGCTGAAGGTCAGCAACGTCCAGATCGCACCATATTTCGGAACCGCTTTCTTTCGCTTTTGCAAGAATGCCTGTGACGTCTAGCTCACCGCAAGTTAGCGGTTTTAACTCGCAGAAGTTTGAATAGATGTAATCCGCTTGGCAGATTGCGTCCAGCGTTTGCTTCGGAATTTCTAACCGCTGAATGCCCATTGTAGGAATAAAGACCGTATGTTCATTTTCGGAGAGAATAATGATTGTCTTCGCGTCAGGCAAGGAGTCATCTTGGATCATGTAGCTCGTATCGATCCCGGCTTCGCTTAAATTGTCGCAGAGCTGTTCGGAGATATATCCACCGTTAAGTGCCGTTAAGAATTTAGTAGGCTGCCCATAGCTTGCATACACGCTAGCTGCATTCGCGATCATGCCGCCCATCTGGGATGGAAGGGTATGGACAATTATCTTCTCGCTTAGCTTCGGAAAGTACGCAGCTTGATAGTATTCATCCAAAGCGATGTCTCCAATAAAAAATGTATAACCCTGATTGTTCATAGGTAGAGCTCCTTTGCTATGAATTTCGAGGTAAGTATAACATGATCATTTCATACATACAACATGTTAATACGACATAATAACTGTTAGTACAACTTTGCGGAAAATCGATTGACGACATATATAAGACGTGTTAAGATGTGTTAAGAAAACAGAAACAAAAAAGTTCACAAACATAGAGGCCTCTATTGTTATGAACGTATGTAGACGGTTATTGCAACCGGTTTCTTTTGCAACAACCTACACATTTGACAACTTAGCTGTAGAAAACGGCGGATTGGAGTGTAAGATGAGTGCCAAAGGCAACTTTCTAGATTTATTTGGTAGCAAAAAACCGATTATGGGCATGCTACATTTAAAAGGCGGCGAAAACGGCGACATGCTGGAGATCGCTAAAAAAGAAATTGATCTACTAATCGATAATGGAGTAAATGCTGTCATCGTAGAGAACTATTTTGGTTCAGTAGAAGATGTAGCAACCGTTCTGGAATACATTCAGCGCGAGAAGAGCGATATAGTGTATGGCGTGAATGCGCTTGATCATGACGCTACTGGTTTCGAGTTCGCGAACAAGTATGGTGCGAAGTTCGTACAGCTCGATTCTGTTGCGGGACATCTGACACCCGAAGAGGATGCTATTTTCCATGAGAAGATTACTGCTTGGCGTAAAGAATCATCGGCTTTCGTCATGGGCGGCGTAAGATTCAAATACCAACCATACAATTCCGGTCGTTCCTTACAAGAGGATTTGGAAATTGGTATGACCAGATGTGATGCGATTGTTGTGACAGGGGACGGCACGGGCATGCAAACGCCGATGGAAAAAATCAAGGAGTTCAGAGGGATCATTAAGGACTTCCCGCTAATTATCGGAGCTGGTGTGACACCTGAGAATTGCGCAGAGCAATTTGTAATCGCAGATGGTGCTATTGTTGGAAGTTATTTCAAAGATAACTATACCGATAAAGGGAATATGGATGCCTCGCATATCCGTGAATTGATCAATGCGGTTGAAGCTTGCAGGTAATTGACGGGGTTGATCAAATATGGGATTATCAGTTTATCGGCTAGAAGGACAAGGGATTGGCCGAAATTCATATTTGATCGAAGGATTAAAGGAGCAGTAACGGATCATGGATAATAAATTGTTAGAAGCTGATCATGTGGTACCTCTGTACCAGCAGCTCTATAATACAATTCGTGAGAAAATTGCAACAGGGGAATATCAATCAGGTCAACGCATTCCATCGGAAGCCCAGCTTAGTGAAACCTACAATATTAGCCGAATTACCGTGCGAAGCGCGCTGAAGAAATTGGTTGAAGACAATGTTCTAGTGAAGCGGCATGGCAAAGGCACCTTCGTATCGATGCCAGAATATGTGGAAAGTGTCGGTGCAGGTGGGAGTTTTACGGCGTCTTGGCAGCAGACGGATGAGGTTCCAAGCACGAAGATCTTATCCAAGCAATGGATGCATGCGACGAGTAAAATTGCCAAGCGGTTGGATATAGGAGAAGGCTCCCAGATCGTTCATATCAGACGCTTGCGTTTAATTAATGATCTGCCGGCAATTCTGGAGGAGGATTACTTCTTACCCGAATTTGATTTTCTGCTGGATATGGAGTTGGATGATAAATCAATCCTAGAAGTTATCCGAAATCACACGGGTATTGTGGCGAAGGAATTTAACGATGTCTTCGAAGTGAAATCCGCGACCAAGGAACAAGCGGTACTTCTCGAGTGCAAGAGTGGAAATCCATTACTGCGCGTGAGCCAGACGATTTATACGGAAAAGCTGAACATCTTATATTATAACGAAGAGTATATCAGAAGTGATCGTTATAAATATGCCATCCGTTCCTATTGATAGGACGGACTAATGCTCAAATTGAAAAAGCCCTGCAGGGACAGGACTTTTTCAATCAGACATTATGAATCATGTATTAGAATACCCAAGGGCAAATCGTGTAATTGATGTGAACCATCTTTCTGAAAAATGGCGCATGAATTAGATGCTTATTTGTTATGCGCAAAAATCGAAAAACGATGAGTAAAATGTTGCGAAATTCCAGTCATTTCATTTAAACAATTGTACTTCATTATACAGGGAGTGGGTAAAAATGTCAAGTCATATGGAGAGAAAATTGGGACTAGCTCCAGCGATTGCGTTATCCGTAGGAACAACCGTTGGTGCAGGGATTTTCATCTCAATCAGTGAAGTAGCAGGGGCGTCAGGTTCTGCGCTATTTACATTATTGGCATTTCTAATCGGCGGACTGCTCATGATTCCACAGAATCTAGTCCTGGCTGAATTAGCGACGGCTTACCCGGAAGACGGCGGTAATTACATCTATATCAAAAAAGCGGGTTGGCGTAGGTTAGCCTTCCTAAGCGGATGGGCTTCTTTCTGGGCGAATGATCCAGCGGCTATTGCGATTGTATCGCTCGCTGCGGTTCAATATATTGCATTTGTACTGCCAGTCGGCGGAATAGCGGTTAAATTTATTGCTGTTGCATTCATTATACTGTTCATGATGCTTCATATCCGTACGGTAGAGGGTGGCGGTAAGTTCCAAGCGATCATTACGTTTATCAAAATTCTTCCGTTCTTCGTTATGATCGGGATGGGATTATTCTATGTAAGAGGCGATTTGATTACAGCGCCAGCTATGGCTGCAGCGCCGGTAGGAATTGCTGCTCTATTAGCCGGGATCTCGGCAACAAGCTGGTCGTTCGACGGTATGGGTGCCGTTACGTATATGACAGGCGAGATTAAGGATCCGAAGAAGACCATGCCGCGCGCGTTGATCAGCTCGGTTATCATCATTATTGTCTTGTATGTCTGTTTAACTTTCGTTGTAACGGGTGTGTTGCCTTTCGATCAATTGGTGAATTCCAAGGCACCGTTAGCTGATGCGGGAGCAGCGATTCCGCTGATCGGTAGTGTCTCGGGAACATTTATTGCCATTTCAGGGATTGTCGTTATTCTAGGAGCATTGTCCGGCACGATTATGTTCCAGCCGCGTCTAGAATATGCTATGGCGAAAGACGGCATGTTCTTTAAAAGCTTTGGTAAAGTGCACAAAAAATATGGTACACCTTACTTCTCCATGATGGCGCAATGTTTAATTGCAATTGTACTTATTTTCTTATCGAATATTACCGAATTGCTAGGTTACTTTACTTTCGTATTGCTCTTGAAGAATACGCTTACATTCGCTACGATTTTCGTTCATCGTAAAAAGCCAGATTATAACCCATTGTGGAAAGCACCAGCATGGCGCTTGATGGCGGTCGTGTCGATTCTGACAAGCTTGATTCTCGTTGTATCTACCTTTATGTGGGCAGCTATTCCAAGTCTCATTACAGGTCTGATTGTTGTGGTGACAGGGCTCCCTGTGTACTATTTCTGGGAGAAGTGTAACAAGAATAATCCCAATCAATAAGAGCAATCGACGAATATGGATTTGAAAGGGTGATCTTCGGATGCATTATTCAACGTATAAAGCAGAACTGTTCGACGAGCAACAACAGGGGAAGATGGAGGAATTCGTTACAGCCTATGGCCTTGAAGGCATGGAAATTTTCATGGATGATGTGCTTTCCAGAGATCAAGACTTAAGCGAGCATCAGGCGTCGACCCTCAGTCAACTTCGAGCGTTGCAGGTGAAAAGAGTTCATTGCTCCTATTGGGCGTACCCAACGAGCTTCCTGACGAAAAACAATTTTCAAGAATTATTCGAGCGGTTCGGCAGTCAGGAGGAAGTCGCAAATTATTATGGCGACCTCACCGGTGAACATATGTTCAGAAGATGGGCGCAGGAATATCAGATCGCTACGGAGCTGCAAGCGCAAGCGTATACATTCCACCTGATTGACTATGCGCCTATAGATGGCAAATGGGAATTTACGATTTCTAAGGCGGATATTCGCCAAGCGATGATCTATATGACGCAGCAGTTACTCAACTATTTAATGGATCATGGTCTGCTTACGGAGCATTCCCCGCTCATTGAGGTGGAGAATGCGGGATGGGGATTGGAGCATGGTCTGCAGACTGTGGAAGACTTCCATTTGATGTACAGTCAACTGTATGATCCGCTAGGTAAAGTGAAGATCGGATGGGATATCAACCATCTATTGCATGCGGTAGGTTATGATGAGCAGCTTGGTCGTGCGCGCTTCTTCTTGCCTGATGTTGAGGTGACGGATGAGATGGCGGCGTTGCAAGAACGCTATGGCCGTGACCAGGCCGTGTTCACGATGAAATGGTTGGAACACAATATTTTAGATCAAAAATTAATCGATCGTGTGAGCTGCATTCAGTTGTCGGATTGCGTTATGAAGACGGTCGAATATTTTAGCAACGGGAAATTAACAGGTCATTATTATGATGAATTGATGTCGCTCGAGAACTGGGAGGATCAAGAGAACTATGGGGTCAATATTGTATTGTCATCCTATGATTCGCATGTACCGCTAGGTGACGGTGTGCTTGATCCTTCAAGTGTGAAGGAGATGCTCGTTAAGCTGCGTTCGATGAATCCGAATACGGTCATCTTGCATGAACTGAAGAACAGTACGGATCAGGATGCAGCATTACGGAAGCAGCTTGATCGTCTGGATCTACGATAAGGAGATGATATTGGGATGAAATATATCGTAGTAGGCCCTACCATTGTGAACGATATTCAATTTGCAGACGGCAGCCAGAGTAAGGGGCATATTGGCGGCGCGGTTTTCAGTCTCGAAGGGATCAAGTTATGGGAAGATGATTGCCTTTATGTATCGAATGTAGGCGAAGACTTCTCGAAGTACTATGGTGAATGGATGGATGCTAATCATCTCTCCTATAAGGGACTGAACTATATTCTGCCGCATACGGAGTATACGACGTTAGTCTATGGCGAAGCAGGGCTTCACGATGAGGTGTCCATATACAGCGAGGAGATTGAGCAGCAGATCGCGCAACTGGACAAGCGGACCGCGGAGCAAATTGCAAGCCATTGTAGTGCGGATACGAAAGGCATCTATATTGAAGCCTCCGAGACAGATACGGTATGGGATCAGTTGGACCTCATTCAAGCGAAGAGCCATACGAAGATCATGTGGGAAATTCCGACCTCTGCGGCCATGCAGCCCGAGCGAAGAGATCAAGTGATGGCGACGATTAAGAAAGCAGGACTCTATTCGATTAACCTGCCGGAAGGGATGAGTTTATTCCAGACGAGCGATGAAGCGTCAACGGTGGAGGCGATTATCGCATATGGTGTGCCATGCTTTTTCAGAGTAGGAAGTAAAGGCTCGTATATGATTAGTAACGGTCAGGCCGCATTTGCCCCAAGTCTGACAGTAGGTGAAGTGGTCGATGCGACTGGATGCGGGAACTGTTCGACTGCTGCCGCACTTTATGCGTATTGCGAGGGCTTTGCTCCGAAGAAAATCGCAGCGATGGCCAATACTGCAGCAGCATACAACCTCTTACAATATGGTCCGTATCCTGTCATTTCAGAAGCAACCAGAGCTGAAGCACTGCAGCTCCTTGAAGAACAAATGAACTAAAAAAGAGCGAGAGTCGCCCTTGAAACGATGATTCGTTGGAGGCACTCTCGCTTTTTTTTTACTGATAAGGTTATACCGAATGCTTCTCTGGCGGAACTAATCTTTCCTCACCAGCAACACGATGCACTCCACATGTGACGAGTGCTGAGTGTAGCACATTACGATTTTAGCAAAATCAACGAAAAAAGAGAGGTATTTTTTTTGTTCGAAATCAACATTGTGTGATAACAGACTCAACACAAATAATTTATCTAATTCTAGAGCGCCTAAAGTGAATTGCAAGTCTGATCATTGATGAGTTAATAGAGGATCACTTCATCATTAATAACACAATCGTTACCGCTTGCGCTCTAGTTGCATGGGCATCGGAAATCGGTGATCGCCTTTTTCGCTTTGCAGGACTGGAGGTAAATGAGTTATTTTTATAACGTACTAAGCCGTAATTCATAAAAATATTGCACAATTGGATGCTTTAACTTCATCTTCTCGTTCATGTTTAAAATTCGCTTTTTTCCAACTCGTCTGTCTACCAAAGCTAATATATTCAATAAGATATCATTGCTCTCCATGCTTTCCTCTATAGAAATGGATAAAAAATTAGTAGCAACAACTATAAAATTTGATTTACTTAATGATGATTGTGCTGACAAAAGCTCCTTTGCATATTCTGATATTTTTCTACTTCTTGCAATTACTTTTAGACGATCCTCCGGAACTGTTCCCTTGGTGTCTTTTCTAATCGCTTCAATTTCTTCATCGTGGATAGGAATTTGGATAGCTGAATCATTCTTAATTTCCAGCTCCGTCTGATACCATCTGATTAAGGTAGTTTTATCACTCATATTGAGTACGTTCTTTTTATCTACCGCAATATAACAAAGTCCTGCTTTATCAGGTAAATAACGGTAGCTGGTTGCACGGTATTCGACCCTTCCATATAACGCAGGACTGAGAAAACCCTCTAGTTGCTGTTTCAATTTGCTCCAGGCCATGTAGTCCTCCTATGTTCTATATAATAAATACCTATTAAGGCAGTTGTTCTATAACCTGAAAAAGGTCGCCAATACACCTCCGATATTAGTCTTTCCCGACTAACAGTGAGCAGCACTCCACATGTGTTGAGTAGACAGTGTGAGCAAGCTATACTACTCGAAAAAATTAGAGTATCGCTCCATTTTGGCGAAGAAATTCCGCTACGTTATTGTTACCTTGATTAATTGCAAGAGACAATGCAGTTTCTCCACCTTCGGTTCCAGCGTTAACATTGGCTCCATGTTCGATCAATAAGCGAATAATTTCTAGGTTATCGTCATGGAATGCAGCAGTATGCAGACTAGTATGACCATTGCTGTCGTTAATATTTGTCTGCGCATTATGAGTTAAGAGCAGTCTGATTACATCCACGTTACGCTCCCCCGCTATTGCTGCATGCAGTGCTGTATTCGAAGGAATGTAAGATATCTTGGAATGAGATATTGCATCAACATTTGCACCATTATTTAGCAATATCTCTACTACATCTTTGTTACCAAAATGTGCCGCATATCCCAAAGGCGTAAGCCCAGCTCCATTTTCCGTATTTGCAAGGTGCGGGTGAGATTCTAAAATGTCTTTTATCCGTGAAGCATCACCTGACTGAGCCGCTTGAAATACATCATCAATGATTTGTGTTAACTCCATTCATTTAGCCTCCATTTCGATTGTTTTATGCGATGTAAATACGGGTTGTACTTAAATTATAACTACAGTTTGAAAACTTACTTCTTGAAAATCACTTTTTTTGACGGAACTGCGAAGGGGTCATAGAAAAACGTTTGGAGAATAGACCACTAAACGAACTAGGACTTTGAAATCCAACTTCTAAACAAATATTTGTTATGGACTTATCTGTTTGAAGTAGAAGCCTTTTAGATTCTTGAAGCCTTCTTTCAGTTAAATATTGATGAGGAGACATGCCGAACAATTGCTTGTAACTTCTAAGAAAGTGGTTTGGTGATAAACAAGCAGCTCTAGCCGCATCCGCTAGGGTTATTGATTGATCAAAGTAAGCAGAAATAAACTCATGACCTATATGTATTCTTTTATACAATTCCTCACGCGTTGAGGCTCTTAGGGACTGAAGTTTCAATATTTCGTTATTAACCTGTCGATGAACCTTTAGTAGCCCATGTGCTAATTTGTATAACTTTTCTTCCAGCCATGTTATATCAAGAGACTTATTTGTATATTCAGACTTAATTTGAAATAAAGTGGTGGCTAACCATTTATCGTTATACGTTTTCTCAACAAAATCAACTGACATTTGTTTTGGTAAGTCTGGGCCATCTAATAGTTGCTCATTTGATGCCATTATACTATGATAGACCTCTTCAACCATCATCTCAGGGAAAAAGATACAAAAGGATTCCACAGGAACCTCTGATTCAATGGTAATTGAGTACTCCTGACCTTGATTAAGCAAAAGATAGTTTCCTTCATCAACAGCAAAGTGCCCACGACCAGCATGATAGAACGCACGTCCATTTCTAAATGTTTTAATTGATAATGCGCCTTTACCCTGCCAAAAATAATTCTTGCTCCTGGCATGGAGAATCGGACTATAGCTCTGCATACTCTTATTATTTATTGGCATCATTTCCACCTAATCAATGAAATATGTTGTATATATTTTTTCTGGATGGATGATCCATTTTCCTGCTTTGATCACTTATGGCAGCAGGCTAACCGCCGCCTAAACTGAAATCCTTGATTACAAAAGGAAAGACACGGACAATGATATCCGTGCCTTGAATAACAGATTAAGAAGGAGATTGTCGGAAAGGGTTAAGAAACGATTTGGGGATGTTGGATTCAAACCGTAAGAGCTGACCTTTCGTCGGATGCATAAAAGCTAATACACGTGCGTGAAGACCGAGTCGATGAATGGCCTTAGAACGCGAACCATATTTTTTATCGCCTACAATGGGATGCCCTAGATCTTGCATGTGGACGCGAATTTGGTTTTTTCTCCCCGTTTCGAGATGGACCTCTAATAAGCTGAAGTTTTTATTGGATTGCATAACTTTGTAATGGGTCACAGCGTGTTGACCGTCATTTGGGCGAGAACTGGAATACATTTTTAGTGTGCTGCTCTCTTTTAGCCAGGACGAAATGGTGCCTTCCGGTTTCTTGACTTGTCCTTCCACCAAGGCAACGTAGGAACGATCCTTCACACTTTCCTGCCAGGAGTTCTGTAGCAATTGCTGGACTTTCTCGCTCTTGGCGAACATCATGACACCAGACGTATCCCGATCCAGCCGATGCACGACGAAAATTCTGCCTTTGGGGTCTTTACTTCGAACGTGACTCGTTAGCTGTCGGTAAGCTGTCATTTCATTTTCTTGGGGAGAAGCGATCGACAGCAAACCCGCATCTTTCTGGATGACAATAATGTCCTCGTCTTCATGTAAAATGGTCAGGCCGACGAGCTGCGGCTCCTCCGCAACTTTATCTTTATTGATCGTAACTGTTTGTCCGGGCACGAGGGGACAATTGTATTCCGTTACGACCCGACCGTTGACCGAGACCTGCCCACGAGCCAGTATAGATTTTACAGCATTGCGGCCAAGGTTGGACTGTTTATGTAATAAAAAAGGCAGCAGCTCTGCCGGTTCTTTGACTGTATATTGACTAATATTGGGGCGCTTGGTTTTCGGGGAGTTCTTTTTGTGATGTTGCATGCGTGAGACCACCTTTTTTCTGCTTTTAACGATACTTTTCTACATATCTCTGGGACTCACTATACCATGAAGGGCGTGGAATTGCTATGAATGCGGAGTCACACCTGAACGGACGGAATTTGCGGCTTCCCGTTCATTTCGGGGGAGGTCCTTACAGATGGTTGCACTCGCCAGGGCGTTCGTCCAAGGTTAGAATAACTTCTTATAAATTCTGAGTTGTTCTCTTGTAGCTGGAAAGTGTGCGTATTATACTATACGAGGTAAAGTTTGGTAAATCTCATGAAGGAGGGGACCAGGTGACTTCGAATCTACAGCAGCATAGCGATCAAGGTGAGACGATTATTGATGTGCAAGGACTGCGCAAACGATATGGTTCCTTTACAGCAGTGGACGGCATCGATTTTCAAGTGCGCAGAGGCGAGATTTTCGGCCTTCTCGGACCGAATGGAGCAGGGAAGACGACGACGATGGAGATGATCGAAGGTCTTCGGCAGCCCGATGAAGGCAGTGCGAAGGTTGCGGGATATGACACCCGCACGGATCTTGGCAAGGTGAAGACGGTAATCGGCGTACAACTGCAGTCGACTTCGCTATTCGAGCTCTTGAAAGTGAAGGAAATTACGAAGATGTATGCCAGCTTCTATGAGCATACGGTGCCGATTGGCCCTCTGCTCGCGAGTGTGACGCTGGAAGAGAAGCTCAATGACCGGGTGAAAAATTTATCGGGTGGGCAGAAGCAGCGTCTTGCCATCGCATTGGCACTCGTGAACGATCCACAGATCGTGTTCCTTGATGAACCAACGACAGGACTCGATCCACAAGCACGACGTACCCTCTGGGATATTATTCTGAAAATGCGCGATAACGGCAAAACCGTCGTCATCAGTACGCATTACATGGATGAAGCTCAGCTGCTCTGTGATCGGATTTGTCTAATGGATCAGGGGAAAATTATTGCGCTCGATACACCACGGAACCTCATTTCGAATATGAACTCGGAGAGTGCAGTTGAATTCCGGATACCTGAAGAATTGCAATGGAACGATGAGCGGAAGGAAAATCTGCTGAGTGAACTGCAGCAGTTGAGTGGCGTACGCATTGCGGAGTTCCGCAAGGACACATATGTGCTCTATACAGACGATCTTCAACAGACGCTGACGGACTTCATTGATCATTGTAAAGCGCAGGACATTCAATTCGCAGACTTACTAACACGAACAGCGACATTAGAAGATGTCTTCATCCATATGACCGGAAGGAGCTTGAGAGAAGAATGAGAGCCTATGGCCAATTAACGATCGCACAGCTCCGGTTATTCGGACGCAATAAGCAAGTGTTGTTTTTTACATTATTCTTCCCTGTCTTCTTTATGGTGATGTTCGGTTATTTGTTCAGCGGCAACGGCAGCCTGAGCATTTATGGCGGTCTTATTGATCTGGATCAGACGACAGAATCGAAGGCTTTCGTCGTAGCGCTAGATCAGCAGAAAGAAATTTTGAAGCTGGATAGCGAGACGCCTCAAGCCGATGCGATGGAGAAGTTGAAGCAAGGCGACAATCAGATGGTTATCGTCATTCCGAAAGGCTATGGGGATAAGCTGAAGGCGGCGATGGCCTCTACTGAGGCTGCCATTGCGGAGCATGGTATCGTCGAAGTGTATTATGATGAGACCCAGGCACAGAAGTCAGGGGCAGCATTAAATGCCGTGTCCCAGGTTGTCGATGGTATCAGTAAAAGCTTCCTGAAATATAATCCTGTGGTCACAATTGAGCCCAAAGGCATTGAATCCCTGAATCTGAAATATATCGACTTTCTCGTACCAGGGATCGTGGCGATGATGATCATGTCGAACAATTTGAACGGTGTAGCAGGGCAGATCGCTTCATGGCGGGAGCGCGGCGTATTACGCCGGATGCAGAGCACACCGCTCAAAGCATCGACCTTTATCGCAGCACAGATTACGGCAAGACTCATCTTAAATGGTGCACAGGCGTTAATCCTGTTGCTCATTGGTTCTATAGGTTTCGGCACGCAAATGAACGGGTCTTGGGCGCTGTTGCTCGGTTTTGTCATCATCGGGACACTGGCGTTCATGGCGATTGGATTCATTATCGCGGGACTTGCGAAGACACCGGAAAGTGCGGGCCCAATCGCAGGTTTTATCTCGTTCCCGCTAATGTTTCTCGGCGGAGTGTTCTTTCCGATTCAGAGCATGCCGGCATTCCTGCAGCCGATCATCAAGGCGCTTCCAATTGCGCATCTCAGTACGGCGCTTCGTCAGATCATGAACGTCGGTGCTGGCATTACCCAGTTATGGAGCGAAGGATTGCTGCTCTGCGCCTGGATGATTGTTGCGTTTATCGTGGCTAGCTTTACATTTAAGTGGGAATAGCATGACCCAAGAAGACCTCCATTCACATGACATCTGTGAATTGGAGGTTTTTACTTCATGGTTACAGCGTCCTATCTAACCAAGGACGTAGAATAGGCAGCACGCTCGCAGCCTGCATCGCTTGGGTGTGGTCGAGTCCTTCAAGCAAGTTGACGTCCCAACCGTAAGCCTCAATTTCTTGGCGTCGCTCTACCAGAGGTCCGCTGATGTCGACATGGACATCACCCCAATTTGGTCCGTAATCAATCTTGTCGGCGGTACCGGCAAAACACAGCCTTGGGCAGGAAATTGCCGATTGAACGGCACGGTCATCGAATGATTGTAGATGCTCGTACAAGGTGACGAACTGCCTAGTCTGTGCCTCGCTCATCGTCACATCGACATTCGACCAATCATAGTCGTCCGTATTGCCGTCCCATGCATCATTTGTTGTTGGTTCAGAACTTAACTTCTGCGGGGGCGCGATGGTCATCTCATGCGTCGCCCGTGTTACGGCCAGCATTTCCTTGTACGGCCCGTCGATCGGTGGGAATCCACCCATTATCAGTGCAGAGAGTCGGTTGGTTCGAATGGCGAGCTGCATACCACTTAGGGCAAGCCAGGAATATCCGTAATAAGCGAATGTATCTGTACCAGCTGCGCTTGCAATGGCTAGAAAATCTTTTGCAATGTTCGAGGGCGTTAAGGAATCAGGTTTCGCATGCTTGAATACATGACCTTCATAGTCGAAGGCGATGACGCGATAACGATCTCGAAGACCATCCACGATGGATCGGCCTAGAGCCGGATCGACGCCCCATTTCAACATCTCCTCCACCTGAGCTCCCTCATTGATTTGCGTATTGACGGGAAGAAGCAAGCTGGGACCTTCCCCGTAAATTTCGATTTCGATCAGATTTCCATCATGCATTTCTACTTGAATCATCGTAAGTCGTCCTCCTACCCTAATTAACGTATTCAAGCTCTACTCTACAACATTGATGCAAGTGAGAAGGTAGCGCCAATACGATCTTTTTAGAGCAGGGAATTTTCCTTATCAAAGATTCTTAAAGCACTTTAAGGTTTTAATTGAATGTTTGCATTGAACGATCGATTTGAGTTAACTTAATGATCAAGTATTCAAGCGAAGTGAGTGATTGCATGCGATGCACGGGAAACAATTTTACAAACCCATTGAGATTGCAAGAGAGCTTCAGATCAGCACAAGTGCATTAAGGCATTATGAATCCTGGGGAGTTATCCCTACTCCAGAACGTACGGAGAATGGCTATCGACAGTATACGAAGGTACACTTGTCGTATTTTCGTTGTCTTCGAGCATTGATTCCTGGATTCGGCTTTAAGATGACTTATGACGTGTTGCGCCAAATTCAGAATTCCGCACTTAACAACGCGCTCTGGTTAATTAACGAAGAGCAGTCCAAGTTGCTGGAGGAGAAGCGTATTGCGGAACAGACACTAACCCTGCTGCAAGATCCCCAATTAATGACCGTGAAAGATAAGCAGATCAAAGGCTTGATGACCATTGGCGAAGTGGCAGCGATGACCGATGTTCAGACTTCGGCGATCAGGCACTGGGAGAAGGAAGGGCTATTATCACCCATACGGAATCCTGACAACGGATATCGGCTCTATTCGCCATTGCATGTGAGACAAATTTTATTGATTAGCACCTTGAGGAAGACGGTGTATTACTTGGATAAGATGAAAGAGATCGTTCAAGCCGTTGAGCATCACAGCATAGAGAAAGCTACAGCAGTCGCCGAAGATGCACTACTTCGGATTCATCGGCGTAATCGGCAGCAATATACAGGCGTCCATCAACTGATGGAATTATGTAAGGAGATTGGGTTGATAGGGGATGAGGGGGATGCTCGTCACTCCATTCATCACACGTTCGATAAGGAGCGGGACCATTAGCTTCTGATCTAGCGGCAGGATCTTACCAGATCCCCTATGCAGGAAGCTGGGAAATATAGTGAGAAAACTTCTGTCGAAGTACTTTCAATTCTATTGTGGTAAAATAGAGAGATGAAGATCATGGTCATGGGAGAGATTACATGTTAGAGCAAGCTCAAAAAGCTTTGCAGCAATACTACGGATACCCGTCCTTCCGCGAGGGGCAGAAGAAGATTATTACGAGCCTCCTTGAAGGCCACGATACACTCGGCATTATGCCGACGGGCGGTGGGAAGTCGATCTGCTACCAGATTCCTGCGCTTCTCTACCCGGGAACGACGCTCGTAATATCCCCGCTCATCTCACTTATGAAGGATCAGGTAGATGCACTGAATACGGTAGGTATTTCAGCAGCATATATTAATAGTTCGCTGACGACACGGGAAGTCAATGAGCGGCTATCCGCTGCGCAGCGTGGTGAGCTTAAAATGCTCTATGTTGCGCCAGAACGGCTTGACTCCGATTGGTTCTGTCAGCGTGTCGAGTCACTGCAGATTTCTTGTGTTGCGATTGATGAAGCACACTGTGTCTCCCAATGGGGACATGATTTCCGGACGAGCTATCTCGCGATTGCGCCATTCGTACGAAACCTTCGGACAAGGCCGATCCTTGCCGCATTCACCGCGACGGCGACACCGGAAGTCACACAGGATATGGCGAGGCTGCTGGAGCTTACCGATGCGAATCTGTTCGTAACGGGATTTGGGCGCGACAATCTAGCGATGCAGGTGCTGCGTGGTGAGAACAAACGAGACTTCGTGATGAACTATGCGCAATCGCATGCATCGCAGCCTGGGATTATCTATGCAGCTACGCGTAAAGATGTGGACGAACTGCACACGGCGATGCATCGGAAAGGTCTGAATGTTGGTAAATATCATGCAGGGCTGTCAGACGAGGAGCGTGCGCACAACCAAGAAGCGTTTATTTATGATGATATTCGGGTGATGGTGGCAACGAATGCCTTTGGCATGGGGATCGACAAATCCAACGTGCGTTACGTCATTCACTATAATATGCCGAAAAATATGGAAGCCTATGTCCAAGAAGCGGGCCGGGCAGGCCGAGATGGCGAACCGAGCGAATGCATCTTGCTCTTCGGTCCGCAGGATATTATTACGCAGAAGTTCTTGATCGAACAGAACATGCAATCCCCGGAACGCAAGTCGAATGAATATCGGAAATTGCAGACGATGGTAGATTACTGCTATACGCCGAAATGTCTCAATATTGCGATTCTCGATTATTTCGAAGATCAGGGTGAGCGCAAGCCTTGCGGTCTTTGCAGTTCCTGTAAGGATGAACGGGAGCTCGTCGACATTACGATTGAGGCGCAGAAAATATTCTCCTGTATCCATCGTATGCGCGAACGGTTCGGCGTATCGATGATTGCAGGCGTGCTTCGAGGCTCAGCGAACAAGAAGGTGCTGCAATACCGGTTCGACCAGCTGCCGACCTATGGCGTGATGCGCAAATCGACGGACAAGGAGATCAGTGATCTGATCAATGTCTTGATCGCCGAAGGCTATCTGATGTTGGCTGAAGGGCAGTATCCGGTTGTCAAAATCGCTCCGCTCGCCGTTGAGGTATTGAAGGGTCAGCGCCAAGTGTTCCAGAAGGTGCACAAGCAGCCGGAAGCAAGGCCTGGCTCCATGGACGAGACCCTATTCGAGCAGCTTCGACTCATCCGCCGGGACTTGGCTGCGAAGGCCAAAGTGCCGCCGTATATTATTTTCAACGATGCGACGCTGCGTGAGATGGCTGAGCTCAGTCCGACGACCGAGAAAGCCATGCTGCGTATCAAAGGGGTCGGAGAGCAGAAGTTCCGTAACTACGGCGCGCCGTTCCTGCAATTTTTCCAAGAGAAGGGCATGCAGGAGAGCCATGGTTTTGAAGACTAGGTCGGCTAAATTTGCTAGAATAAGAGCATTCTAATAAGAAGATGAAATACAAATTTACACATAGAGAACGAGGTCAACACATGAAAGTCGTACTATCTACGCTAAATGCGAAATACATTCATACATCACTTGCGCTGCGCTTCCTCAAAGCGTTCAGCGAGAAAGACTTCCCGGATATTGAACTGGCCGAGTACACGATCAAAGATCCGGTCATGAACATCGTGTCCGACCTATTCCGCCGCAAACCCGAGGTCATCGGATTCTCCTGCTATATTTGGAACATCGAAGAGACGATTGAGGTCATCAGTATGGTGAAGAAAATAATGCCGGAAGTGAAGATCATCCTCGGCGGTCCTGAAGTTTCCTATGATACAGACTATTGGATGGATCGGCTTCAGGACGTGGACTTCATCGTGATGGGGGAAGGGGAAGAGACCTTCCATCAGCTGCTGACTGAAATTCAGACGACGCAAAAATATCATTTCGTCTACGGCCTTGCTTATCGTAAAGGGACTGAAGTGATACTGATGCCAGGCCGACCTAAGCTGGATCTGGAACAGGTGCCGTCACCGCATCGTTTTGCCGAGGATCTGCCGGATTTATCGAAGCGTATTGTTTATTTTGAGACGAGCCGGGGCTGTCCATTCAGCTGTCAATTCTGTTTGTCTTCGATTGAAGTAGGCGTGCGGTATTTCGATATTGAGAAGACGAAAGCAGATATCATCTATCTGATTGACAATGGGGCGAAGCTGATCAAATTCGTGGACCGGACCTTCAACATTAAGCGGGATTACGCGATGGAGATGTTCCAGTTCTTAATCGATAATCACCGCGGATGCGTGTTCCAATTCGAGATTACGGCGGATATTATGCGCCCAGAGGTGCTGGACTTCTTATCAGAACATGCGCCGCCAGGGGTATTCCGCTTCGAGATCGGCGTACAATCGACGAACGATGAGACGAATGAGCTGGTGAAGCGTCGTCAGAACTTCGCGAAGCTTACGCGTACGGTTCAGAAGGTGAAGGACAGCGGGAAGATCGATCAGCATCTGGATTTGATCGCAGGTTTGCCGCTTGAGGACTATGATACATTCCGGAAGACGTTCAACGATGTGTTCGCACTGCGTCCGGAAGAATTACAGCTCGGATTCCTCAAAATGCTGCGCGGTACGGGGATGCGAATCGATGCGCATAAGTACAACTATATTTATATGGATCATGCGCCGTATGAGATTCTGGGCAACGATATTTTACCGTTCTCGGATCTGGTACGGATTAAGCGGGTAGAGGATGTGCTGGAGAAGTATTGGAACGCCCACCGGATGAACCATACCCTAGAATATTTGATTACGCAGGAGTTCGACTCAGCCTTTGATTTCTTCCAAGCGTTCGGCGATTATTGGGAAGGGCAAGGCTGGCAGAAGATCGGTCATCAGCTCGAAGATCTGTTCACGAGACTCTACAGCTTCCTCCAATCAAGAGACACGAAGCAGATGGACATCATCTTGGGGTTGATGAAGTTCGATTACTTCCTCAATCACAAGTATAAGCCGCGTAAAATCTGGTGGGATTTCACGATGGAGAAGAACGCGTGGGCTGCGTATATCAAGGAAATGGCGGAACATCCGGAGCGGGTATCCGCAGAATTCGCAGCACTAGGCCTCTCAGAGAAGGAGCTTCATAAGCACGCAGTCATTGAAGTGCTGCCGTTCAATCTGCATGCGCTGATCGGAGATCAGGCGACCGTAGAGGAGCAGTCAACACTGCTGATCGTGCTGTATCAGCAGAATGAGCAAGAGAAGCCTGTTTATTATACGATGCCGCTGCTTGCGGCGGTTGTTGAATAGCGGTTGTAAGGAGAAAGACCATCGGGGAGCTGGTGGTCTTTCATTTTGTTATGGAAGGTAATTTATTCCTCTATGTAGAAGTAAAATGGGACACAACCTACAAGGAGAGAAAGATATGACAGAACTGCAATTCAAAAAATTTGAAAATGAGTTAGACGATTTGGTCTCATTTATGATAGGTAATACGTGGGATTTCCATGCTAACCCAAATCCATCTTCTGAAAGAATCGTTAAGGCGTATGATAGCGGATATTATCAAGAAGACAATGAAACGTATTGGATTGAATATCTGAATGAAAAAGTCGGATTAATCGTCATTCATGAATTAAATGACACGATTCCGCTATTCGACCTGCGTCTTAGCAGCAAATATAGAGGGAAAGGCTTTGGGGCGGAAGCAGTAAGATGGATTACCGATTACATCTTTACGCTGCCAGATGAAAAGATAAGGATCGAAGCCTATACGCGAAGCGATAATATTGCGATGCGCAAAACATTCCTGAAGTGCGGGTTTGTAAAAGAAGGATACTTACGACATGCGTGGGAAAATGATGATGGCAGCATTTCGGATTCGGTGTGTTACGCCATCATTAGAAGTGATTGGGAAAACAAAGTGATTACGCCTACCAAAATAAATGATTTGCCATTCTAGAAGGTATCACCAAATGCAAACGATAGAACGTTGAAATGCAACAAAGACCGCAAGGGAGTATTCTTGCGGTCTTTGTTCTGCTTAAGCTTGAGCTGATCGCGATTCAATCTGATGGTCCAGCCAAGCGATCGTATCGTTCGTGACCTCATCTCGATTGATTTCGTTCAACATTTCATGGCGACCGTCGCGGTACAGCTTCGAACGTACGTTGGATAGACCGAGCTCTTGATAGAGCTTCAGCAGTTGCCTTACGCCTTTCCCGTGCAGGCCAACAGGATCTCGATCCCCCGAGAAGACGTAGATCGGTAGATCCTTCGGAATACGCTGCAGTTGCTCGGGTTGATGGATTTCTTGCAGTAGGCCGAAGAAATGATAGAAGAAGCCTGATGTGCAGAGAAAACCGCAATATGGATCGGCGATGTATTTGTCGACTTCAGCTGCATCACGGGATAGCCAGTCGAACTCTGTTCGCGTTGGGCGGAATGCACGGTTGAACGAACCAAAAGAAATGTCATTGAGCAGCTTGCTCGGATGTCGATCGCCTCGAAGTGTCATCTCGAGCTTTGCGATGGCACGGCCCGGACCTAACAACCCTCTTGGGCCATTCGTACCGGATAGAATGATCCCATCGACCAGATGCGGATATTCAACCATATATTTTTGGGTTAGAAAAGAACCCATACTATGCCCCATGAGATAAAGTGGAAGTGTGGGATGTGCATTGCGGATATGCCTGCTCACTTGGGCCATATTTTTAACTTTCCAGTTGAAACCATCATCACCAGGGTGTCCTAAATCCTTAGTCGATGCGGCGGTACGGCCATGGCCGCGATGATCATGGGCATAGACGATATAGCCTTGTTCCGTCAGCGCTTCGGCGAATCTGGCATAACGAGCGGCAGTCTCTGCCATGCCGTGCGCGATTTGCACAACCCCTTTACAGGAGGCATCGTCTGCATCAGGGCGCCAATGATAGATGTAGAGATTGAATCGTTCCTCATCTTGTAGGGTGAAATTCGTTGTCTTCATTCGGCTCATCCTCTCTCATGATCTTATAGCAAGAGCGCAGCTACGGCGCTGCGCTCTTGAGGTCTAATTATAGAGTAGAACGAAGCACCGTACAGTGCCCCTCAAGCGAGTACTTACCTAAGTTTGCAGGAAGCAAGAAGCATTGGCCGGCTTGAAGCGACTCTTGGCCGTTCTCCCACGTTAATGTTCCTTCACCTTCGCAGACGATGAGGATTACGAAGCTCTCAGGTGTTGTAGTCAGCTGCCATGGCGCTGTTACGATCCCTTTTTCCACGTGGAAGTAAGGTGATTTGGCAAGCGTTAACCATGTGTTAGGTGCAGTATCTGTCTTCATGTATGTTGCGCCCGAATCACCGAAAGCGACCGTGTTCAGGGAATCTTCGATGTGAAGCTCACGCAGCTCGCCATCCAGACCTGGACGGTTGTAATCGTATAGACGGTACGTTGTATCCGAGTTCTGTTGAATTTCAGCGACAACGACACCGGAGCATAGCGCATGCACCGTACCTGCAGGGATGTAGAAGGAATCGCCAGGAGCGACCTCAACTTCTTGCAGTGTGTCCATCACTTCGTTATTTTCTAGTGCATGAGCAAGCTGTTCGCGGGTTACGCCTGGCTTCAGGCCGTAGATGATCTTCGCGCCTGGCTTCGCATCGAGGACGTACCACATTTCCGTCTTGCCGAGCTCTCCCTTAGGTAATTTCTCATAATCATCGTTCGGGTGAACTTGAACGGATAGATCATCGTTGCAATCAAGCAATTTGATCAAGAGTGGGAAGCGTGTATCTACATCGATATTCGAGTTCGTACCGAACCATTCTTTGCCAACCTTGTGGCGGATGTCTTCTAAGTTCAGGCCTGCAAATTCGCCGTTAATGACTTTTGTTGTACCGTTCGGGTGATCACTGATCATCCAGCCTTCGCCGATTGCGCCATCCGGCATGTCAAGTCCGAATTGCTCCAGGGCGCGGCCTCCCCATACTTTTTCTTTCATCTCAGCTTTGAATTGAATTGGGTATGCTTGGGTCATGTTGAAATATTGCTCCTTTCAAAATAAACAGCGATTATAGTGAAAATGTATATTAGGATTCCGAGTGGAGCCGTACTAGACTTGCGTAGCAGGTTCGAAAAATTCGAGCTGCTCACGGTCAGGTCCTTCGAAGAAGAAGTATTTGCTTCCATTCGGAATCGTAACGATTTGATCATGAATCAGTGAAATACCAAGTTCACGCAGACGTGCATGCTCTGACTCAATATCTTGCACGGTGAATGCGACGTGATGGACTTTGCCTTCATTCGGGAGCTCGCCGTTATTCGGCTTCTCGACGAGTTCGATTTCCGTCTCGGTTGCCCCTGGGAATGCCAGAAATGCGAGACGAACTTGATCACTTGGCTGCAAGATATGTAGAAATTTTAACCCGATTACGTCTTGATAGAAAGTGATGGATCGCTCTAAAGATTGTACCATAATACCGACATGTTCAATTTTGTGAACGCTCATGAATTTATTCCCCTCTCGAAAACATGGTAGAAGCGATATGTCGCATACGGTTATCGCTTCTCGATGGCAATGACGTATGGCGCCTTCGGACGCTGCGTCATCCGGTACAGAATGGTCTGGCCCTGACTCGCGGGCAAGGCCGCAGCCCATGCTTCGACGGCATCGCCTTCGGTATCCCCGCCTTCATGGCCGGGATACACGACAATCGTCACGATGCCGCCCGGTCTCAGCACGCGGAGCGCGGCTTCGAGCGCAGGCAGCGTCGTCTCCGCGAGCGTAATGACGCGCGCGGACGCATCCATCTCGGCCACCGGCAGGTAGCCGAGATTGAACATCACGGCGGCGACGTGCCCGTGCGCCGCCTCAGGCAGTGCCGCCGCAAGCTCGGCATGGCTGCGGAGCAGCAGCCGAGCAGCGGCGAGGCCGCCAGCGCCCTTGCGCATCGCGCGGGCGCCTGCGGCAGGCTCTGCCGCGCCAGCTTCGCCGGGCGCGGCCGCCGCATTCAGCCGCTCGCGCGCAAGCTCTAGCGCGAGCGGCTGAATGTCGAAGCCATAGACGGTGCCCTGCGGGCCCACCGTCTTGGCGAGGAACAGCGTGTCGACACCGGTGCCCACGGTGGCATCCACGACAATATCGCCCAGCTGCGCCCGTTCTGCAACGAGCTTCTGGGCGAAGCTCAGTACGGAAAGGAAACCCATATTAGCGTCCTCTCCAGAATTTGCCCTGCCATGAATCCCGCGCTTTGAGTTCAGCGTCAATGGCATTGAGCACTTCCCATTTCTTAAGGCTCCACATCGGACCGATCAATAGATCACGCGGTGCGTCGCCCGTCAGACGATGGACGGTCATCTCCGGTGGGAGGAATTCGAGCGAGTCGACAATTAGCTTAATATATTCGTCTTGCTCCAGAAAGCGGAGCAGTCCAGCTTCATATTGTTTCACCATCGGCGTTTTGCGCATGAGATGGAGGAGGTGGATCTTAATGCCCTGCACATCCATCTGTGCTACGGCGCGACCTGTATCCAGCATCATTTCATGGGTTTCCTGCGGAAGTCCATAAATAATATGAGCGCAGACACGAATGTTATGCTTACGCAGCTTGGCGACGGCATCGAGATAGCATTGCGTATCGTGCGCGCGGTTAATGAGCTCTGACGTGGATTCATGAACGGTCTGGAGGCCCATCTCGACCCAGAGGTACGTACGCTCATTCAACTCCGCCAAATATTCGACGACATCGTCGGGCAGACAATCCGGACGTGTTGCGATGGAGAGGCCGATAACGCCAGGCTGTTGCAAAATAACCTCGAAATATTCACGGAGCTCTTCGACCGGCGCATACGTATTTGTATAGGCTTGGAAGTAGCCGATGTATTTGGCGTGAGGCCATTTCTGATGCTGAAGATCCCGAATCTTATTGAATTGGGTGACCAGATCGTCACGTCGGCTTCCCGCGAAATCACCAGATCCCCTAGCGCTGCAGAAGGTACATCCGCCTTTGGCAATGGAACCGTCGCGGTTCGGACATGTAAATCCGGCGTCCAGCATAACTTTAAATACTTTATCTCCGAACTGCTCCCGCATTTCGTAGCTCCATGTATGAAATCGTTTATCTCCCCAGAGCTTGGGATGATTCGGTTCAGTCGTTATCATTGGTGATACGTGCTCCTTTATTGCCAGTTAAGCGATTTTTCTAGATCGATAATCATTTTACTATTGTACCAATAAAGGAACGAAAAATCGAATAATTTCCCATGAATTGAGGCGAAGTGAAGCCATTTGTCACTTGAAAAACCTTACATGTTATGTTATATTACAACTATCAGCAAGAACGATTTAACCTCGCATATATGCTTCATAATTTCATATTTTTCTTGTTTCTGAACACAATAACCTTAAGAGGTGATGTCAATGCATACCGAAGTTAAAGGTTCGCAAGGAACAGAGAAAGTGTTGGTTGAACTGACGCTGAATGAAGCCATGGCGCTGACAGGTGTCCGTTTTAATGAGAATCGAGAGGTAGCTGCTTCCGCTCGTCGCAAATTGAATTCCGCGATTGAACGCAAGTATGAGATTGAAGAGAATGTACATTAAGTTGTCGCTTTAGAAATAGAAGATTTGAAATCCGGGAGCATCTGCTGATGCCTTCGGATTTTTTTATTTGGCTTTGATATCCTGCACCCAATTTTCTCTCAGCACCCGGATTAGGCCGGATGTATATATTACTGTAGACATCCGATTCGAAAGAAGGGTTAATATGAAGAAATCAGCACGCGGGATCATTCGCATTCAGACGCCGCTCGGCGGGCCATTTCATATTGGATTGAACGCGAGCATTCAGGAGAAGCTCGGTGCAAGCGGGCGCATCACGGTTATTCGAGAAAAGGCGAGAACACAATTATTTGTGGAACTACTATCCCTTGAAGGGGATACGGGTAAGGAGATTCGATTATCGAAGGCCCATGCGCGTAAGCTAGGGCTTCGAAATAACCAGCGCGTGCTCGCTTCGTACTTGCGACGCAGTAAAGTCCTCGTTCTCCGGAAGTGTATTGTGAAGAAGTAGAATCTTCGTAATGCAGTTGACGCAGTGGGAGAGGGGGGAGATCATCGCGACGTCCTCATGCTTGCTCCCTATCCTGTATTTCATCCAACATAGCGGGCTCAGTTTATGTCAATGTCCCTCTATGTTGGATCTCTGCAGGATAGAGCGGCAAAATTAGCTGAATCTGGGTCCCAACAAGCGAAGTTCCTGCAAATATCCAACATAGCACTCTGGGACTATCCTTTCACCCCCAAGTACCTGCAAAAATCCACGATAGGCGCTCTCACCCCCAAACTCCTGCAAAAATCCACGATAGGCGCACTCACCATCCAAGTTCTTACAAAAATTCACGATAGGAGCTCCACCCCCAAGTTCCTGCAATAATCCACTATTGGCGCTCTCACCCCCAAGTCCCTACAAAAATCCACGATAGGCGCTCTCACCACCCAAGTCCCTGTTCATATCCATGTTAGCTGCGCACATTCCCAATTCATTTTCTCCCGCCTAACAGCAACATCCCCTTTACTTTTTTGTGTTTCTTCGGCACAATAAAGCTTTAGAATAGCTTAGGAGGATTTATCATGCGTCTAAGAGGTAGAAAAGGGATTCGGGAGAACCTGGAACAACAGACCGATCTGGTTGTTCTTGAGCCCCATACGTATAAAGGTCGTTGGCACGAGTTCTTCGGTAATGACCGTCCGATTTATGTAGAGCTTGGCATGGGAAAAGGCCAATTCGTCAGCCAAATGAGCGCGAAGTATCCCGATGTGAATTTCATTGGTATGGATATGTATGATGAGTTGGTTCGCCGTGCGAGCGACAAGGCCCGTAAGGTATGGGCCGAGCAAGGCGTAGACAGCCCGCCGAACGTGGCGCTAGCGCGTGCGAATATTGAGAAGCTTGAGGAAATTTTCGCTTCGGGTGAAATTACGCGCGTCTACCTGAACTTCAGCGATCCGTGGCCGAAGGCGCGTCATGCACGCCGCAGACTGACGCATCATCGTTTTGTGGACAAGTACATCGGTGTCATGAACGCGAAGGGCGAGATCCACTTTAAGACCGATTCCGAGACGTTGTTCGAGTTCTCTCTGAATTCCTTCGCGGATATGGGTCTTCAAATGACGAATATCTCCTTGAACTTACATCGCAACGGATTGAACGAAGAGCATGTCATGACCGAATACGAGCAGAAGTTCATGGGTAAAGGCATGAATATCCACCGCGTTGAGGTTGTGATCGGGGAAGATGCACTTCAAGCTTATCAAGAGCGCAAGCTTGCTGCACAGCAGGCTGAAGCGGAAGTAGCAGATCAAGAAGATGACGACACAGATGAATAATCTATGTTAGACGATATCCGATAGATATCTTTCATAAATGGGCATAGAGCCCGTATCCAATAAGAAACCTCCGTTATCCTAATGCGATGACGGAGGTTTTTGCTTTTCATATGAAGTTAGCTGGCCAACATGCTACGGTGATCACCGCGAACAAGGTGCCAATGAAAGCGCCTGCGAAGCAATCTGACGGGTAATGAAGCCCGAGATAGATTCGCGATAGCGCGACGATGAGTGCGAGTGGCAGCAGTACCATGGTGAGTACCGGGAACTGAATCATCATCGGTAAGAGCATCGAAAATATAGCCGTCGAATGACCGGAAGGAAAAGAATGATCGACCAGCGGCTTACGGAATGTATTCGTCTGCGGATGTGCGAGATGCGGACGAATACGCGGGTATAATTTTTTGATAATGGCTACTGGAATATGACTAAGCCCAAGTGCGATCAGGGATTGCAGGCCGACACGATTCCATGGATGAGGTGCTAGAATGGCTAGCACGGAGGTGATGCAGATCGTTAGTGTTGCACCGCCTAAATGCGTGATGTAATACAGGATGACGTTAAGAAATTTATGATGCAAGCGGCCGTTTATCCATAGGAATACCCGTTTCTCACGCTGCAACAACCAATTGAAAACACGGCTCATTGAATCCCCCCCGCTATATTCTAACACAAATACCCCCAATCTACGCCAGTCTGTAGTTGGAATATTCATGTTAAGATTACCAGTTCTATTCTTTACATTACGCGGGGAAGTCTTCTTCGGGCGTGTAGGCTTGGGAAGCATTTCGGCGATAATCACTCGCTGTAATACCTGTGAACTTTTTGAATACCCGATTGAAAGAACTGATATTTAGGAATCCAGTCTGGATCGCAATTTCCTGGACGAATAGATCGGTATGCAGCAGCAGGGTGCTCGCTTGCTCCACACGATATTTATTGACTGCATCCACGAAGTTCGTTCCAGTCTTCTCCTTATAATAGGTTGAGAGATAACTGGACGTAATTTTAAGCTTGTCAGCCACAATATCTAAGGTGACGGCTTCAGCGTAATGATTCGCTAGATAATCATGCACGAACCGAACGATGGGATCAATCACTTCCTTATGATCACGGATGAACTGACAGGCTGAATCGATGAGATCTTTGAAATACTGCTCCAGATCATACATCGTATAGACGGGTAGACGTGACGCAGCTGCTTGAGCTAGAGGCTCAGCATCCAACTGGAGTGAATAGACGATCCGTAGTACTTTGTCGGTCATCTCTTCTAGAAATTTGTTGTAATGATACATACTCGGATTCTTCTTCTGTAGCTGAGAGAGCGTTCGGTCGAGAATATGCAAGACTTGCTGGACATTGCCTTCCTGGAGATGAAGATGCATCTCTTGCTCGAAGGTGTTCGTGTATAACAACCGTTCACTGTGTATCGCTTCATTCCTCAGAATAATCGTTGCGTCGTTAAAAGGACGATGTTTGATACGTAAAAGCGCCTCCTCGTAGGCTTGTGTCATCTTCGCTGTATGCGGATAAAGTGAACTGACGGCAATGGAATAGAACCCGAACTCTTTATCTGCCTCGAGTAATTCTTTGATACGCATCAAATGCACTTCGAACTGTGCAGTCTGTTCCGCTTCCGGCTCGGCCTCATTTAAATAATGAATAAGCACGATTTGATTCGGTTCTGTCTGGAAGATGAGAGATTGCGGCGATTCCTTATGGACCATCTGACTTACATATTCCGCCATGAAGTGTGTGCTCCGTTCAACACTCATGCGAAATGCTTCATAATAGCGCTTGTTCGGTGAGAACTGAAATAAAATGAAGCGGAATGGCGTCTGATTTTTCGGTGTACCTACTTCTTCATGCCGATGATTCCCACGAATTTTCTTGAGTTGGTTCATGATGTCGTAATGCTGCAGAAGGGATGTCTTCTTGTGCAGGTCATCTGAAGTCTGTTGATGGGATTGAATGATCATGCCGATATTTTCCCGAATATAGTCGAACTGGTTCCGATGATCCGTGACGCCATCCTTTTGATTCAGATCACGAATGGTATCAATGATTTTCTGCACAGGATTGTTGAATCGCATACTGAATACAACCGATGCAATGATACTGATGACGATCGAGATCACGAGCAGCGTGATTAACGTAATATGAAGCTTGGTATATTGCGCAGACAGAGAATCCGCGGGAATAATATTGACGTAGGTATAGCCGGAAGTGGCTCCTTTTTGATAGAAATAATAGTCGTTATCCATTAATATCCAGGATTGATCCGCCGGTAGTGAGGGGAGAGCCTTCTCATTTGTATTATTAGCGACGAATAGCGGCTGCCCTTGCTTGTCCAGGATATAGAAATTGTTGTTAATGGATTGATGATAAGCGGACTTGATGCTCTTCGCATCGATTAAGGCGAGCATCGCGTAATTCGGAATCAGCTTACTCTTGACGAGCAGCGGAAAGACAAGCGGCGATTCCGATGGAACGGACGGGTCATATAGATTCGTAAAAGTTGTCGCCGGCAGCAACATGAACGATTGGTGCGCTGCGAGTGAATCCTTCCAGAAGTCCAGATTATATTGGAAGTGATGATAGAAGCGGCTAATCATCTTCTCTTCATCCGCGCCGCGCAGCGAATCCAGCACCATCCCATGCTGCTCATCGAACACAAGCAGGTTATAGAGATGAAGCTGAGGATTGCCAATCGTCTCACGCAGGTCATCAATAATTTTGGAAGCGCTAACATATTTGAAGGTCTTCGCATCCAGCGCTTGTAGATTGGTGTTGTTGACATAGAAATTGACTAGCAGACTATTGATCAATTCGAAATATTGCTCGAAGTTACGCGTGGTGAATTTCAAATTCTCACTATTATATTGAATAATCTCATTCTGGATATTCCGTTGATATAACGTTAACGAGAACAAACTGAACGTAACGAAGAGCATAATAATCGCGATGAAATAGATCAATAGTTTTCGAAAGGTGGAGTGGGACAGTTGTTTAAGTTGAAGCGCTTTTCGCATGCTGTTGCCCTGCCTTTATTGAAGGATAATCATATCTCTAGAACCTGCGCATATTTCTGGATCGTCTATAAATTTGCTCACAAATGCGGAGAATGCTCATTGGCAATTGCTTCCTAGGCTTCTAGTATAAAAGAAAATTGATCGATGGAAAAGCAAAAATGACGATGAGGAGGATGGGGCGATGGTTCAGCTCAGACGATTGTGGAAGGAAAAGTATCTCTATTTATTATTGTTGCCGGGGCTCATCTATTTTATCGTGTACCGGTACGTGCCGATGCTCGGCAATGTGATCGCGTTCCAAGATTTCAGTCCATTTCAAGGGTTCCTTCATAGTGATTGGGTGGGCATGAAGCATTTTATGAAAATTTTCGAAGACAAAGAAGTTATCCGTGTCATTTGGAATACGTTATACCTTTCTTTCTTACAAATTCTATTCGCATTCCCGGCTTCCGTTGTTTTGTCTCTCTTATTAAATGAAGTGCGAAACGGAAAGTTCAAACGGATTGTCCAATCTATCGTATATTTACCGCATTTTCTATCGTGGGTTGTCGTCATCGGGATCGCAACGGTGTTCCTCAAAACGAATGGCGTCGTGAATCAGCTCCTCCATTCAGTGTTCGGTATGGAGCCGATTGCATTCATGCAAGAACCGGGATGGTTCATGCCTTTAATCGTCTTGGAAGTAATTTGGAAAGAAACTGGCTGGGGAACGATTATCTTCCTCGCTGCACTTGCAGGTGTAAGCCCTGCGCTTTATGAGGCGGCGATCGTGGATGGTGCGAACCGATGGAGACAAATCTGGCACATCACACTGCCCGCAATTCGCAGTACGATTGTTATTCTCTTAATTCTCCGTCTAGGCAGCGTACTCGATGTCGGTTTTGAACAGATTTTCTTGATGCTGAACCCACTGAATAAAGAGATCGGCAACGTGCTCGATACGTTCGTCTACTTCAAAGGGATTGAACAGTCGGATTTCAGTTTCGCAACAGCAGTCGGCTTATTCAAATCATTCGTAGGGCTTGTACTCATCGTTGGCGCAAATCGTCTAGCAAAGCGCTTTGGTGAAGAAGGGGTATACTAGGAGGGATGGTATTATGATTAGATCGAATAGCAGATTAAGCAGAGCAGCAGATATCATCAATTACTGTGTGCTCATTCTCATCGGAATCGCGATGCTCTTCCCATTCTACTATATGGTGATTGTATCCTTTTCCTCCTATGCGGATTTTGTGCAGCAGGATATGTTATTATGGCCCAAGACATGGGTGTTAGACGCGTATGAATTTATACTTGGCTCCAAAGTATTGTTCCGTTCCATTGGGGTCACGATCTTTGTGACCGTGGCTGCGACCTTATTCAGCCTTCTATTAACGGCGATGATGGCCTATGCGTTAGCTCGTAATATTATGGGCCAACGGTACTTCTTATTTATGATTCTATTCACATTCGTATTTAGTGCGGGGATTATTCCGACTTATCTCGTTGTGAAGGAAACCCATTTACTAGACTCCTTCTGGTCCTTGATCATCCCGAGTGCGATTAACTCGTTCAACTTGATCGTCATGCGGCAGTTCTTCTTAAGTATTCCGAATGAACTCTCGGAAGCAGCACTGATCGATGGCGCGAATGATCTCCAAATATTCAGTCGTGTGATCTTGCCTTTGTCGAAGCCGTCTCTGGCTGCATTCGGGCTATTCTATGCAGTATCGAACTGGAATGCCTACTTCAACGCGATTCTCTATATTAGCGATCCAGCCAAATGGACCGTGCAGGTCGTCTTGCGACAGATTGTCGTATTGGGTCAGACCAAAGCTACGCTGTCCGATGCGGCACAAATGGCGATGGCGCAGAATCCACCTCCAACGGAAACGGTTGGGATGGCCGCCATTTTGATTGCTACTATACCCATCCTCGTCGTCTATCCGTTTCTGCAAAAGCATTTTGCGAAAGGGGTGATGCTCGGGGCTGTTAAAGGGTAACACAGTGAATTCGTGAGTGCATGGGAATGAATTAATGGGAGGGTTCGTAGAGATGAAATTAAAAAAAGCAATGGTTCTATTGTTAAGTCTTACGATCACAGCTAGCTTCACTGCTTGTTCAGGCAGTAAGGAAGGAAGCTCGGCGGAAGGCTCTTCGAATGGCGGGCAATCGGACAAGCCGATAACGATCACATTATTTGACGGAACGTGGGAGAACCCTGTACCAGAGCCGAAAGGTCCTGCCGTAGATGCGATTAACAAGCGATTCAACGTGGATCTTCAGACGCAATACATTCCTTTTGATTCTTATGATGAGAAGGTTGCTGTGCGGATGGCCTCGGGTGATATTCCAGATGTAATCGGTGCAGAGTCAGTTGACGCCAACTTTGTCAAATGGGCCAAGCAAGGGGCTTATCTGCCGCTGAATGATTTTATCAAGGACTATCCGAATTTAAATGCGATTCCAGCATCTGACTGGGATTCTCTGAAAATCGATGGAACGATTTATGGCATCCCGGATTATTTCTCGGGTAAAGGCGGGAAGAAGCCGGTTATCCGTAAAGACTGGCTCGATAAGCTCGGACTTGCGATGCCGACGAACTATGAGGAATTGAAGACTGTAGCGCTAGCGTTTACGAAGAATGATCCTGACGGGAATGGGAAGGCCGATACACTTGGTCTAGGGCTTGCGAAGGGCTTCGCGTATGATCCATCCTTCGGGGCATATTGGTCGAGTTCGGCTTGGTACCATAAGAATGATCAAGGGCAATTGATTCCAGGGAATATTGCGCAAGGGAATAAAGAGAAGGTTCAATTCTTAAACGAGCTCTATCAAGCAGGTGCGATCAGTAAAGATTGGGCGATTACGACCTATAAAGACGTATTTAAAGATTTTAATGCCGGTAAAGTCGGAATTTGGTATGAGCAGCCAGGGAATAGCGGGAATAATGGTTTAGATTTTGACGTGCTTCGTCAAAATGCTCCGGAAGCTGTCGTTGTTCCGATCCCTGCATTCAAACAACCAGACGGTCAGCAAGGCATCCCATCGGGCCCGGCTTGGTATCGGATGTACATGATATCGGCGAAGCTGAAGGACCAGCCGGAGAAAGTGAAGAAAATTCTTGAAATGCTCAATGAATTCAAGACAGTTGTGCCTGAAGACAAGCGGAATCCGCAGAACGAATGGATCGACTGGCTCAATGGGCATGAAGGCACAGGATATACGATGAAAGACGGTGTTGTTCAACCAGATTTGAACCAACGCTCGAAGGTTGCTCCAGCTGCGTATATTATGAACCAAGGGTGGGTAACGGATGATTCGGATCTCGAAGTGTTCGTGAAGATTGCGGCAACGCCAGAAGGCAAAGCATTTAACCGTGCGATGACCGATTACTTGAAATCGTCTAAATTTTATGTAAATCCTGTCAAACGCATTATTTCGACAAGTTATATGGAGAAGAATACGGAGCTCTCCCAATACATCTCCGATGAGACAACCAAGATGGTTGTTGGACAGCGTCCTATTTCCGACTGGGATAAGATGGTGGAAGAGTATATGAGCAAGGGCGGCAAGGAAGTTATCGATCAAGTAAACGATGAGATGAAGAAGAACAATATCCAAGGCGAATGGAAGTAAACTTGTACTTGAAAGGGCTCTCATTAGATTTCTAATGAGGGCTCTTGTTTTTTAATTGTGAATATTGTGTGAATTCGCCAAAACATTTGAACTTTTTGCCGGGTTGTAACGTTGTTAATGTTAAGGTAAAGTATCATAAGATGAAAATTTTCAGAAAAAAGGAGGAGAAAGCGAAATAAAAACAGAGGATTTGGATGAAAATAAGACATAAGCAGGTTTAGGTCACGAACATAAGCGTTATATTGGGTTAATTTCCGATATTCAAGACCTAGATCGGTTTTGACAAATGAACATAAAGAGAAGAGAATCATTAGGTGCAGCGAAGTTGCAATTGAACCACCTGATCGCGCATAATGAGAACTGCAAGACAAGAACAATACAGAGAGAGAAAAACAACACAAACAATATTAAAGGGGTAAAAGGGGGTATCAACTGTATGATCGACGTCATTATGGTTGTGCTGCAGGTCTTGCTGGCAGTAATTGGGATATATCAATTTACACTGTCATTAGCCGGAATTATTAAGAAGAAGAACAAGGTACGTCATGAACCGAAGAAAACATTCGCAGTGCTCGTCGCCGCACATAACGAAGAGACGGTTGTTGGAGCGCTTGTCGAGAATTTATTGAAACTCAAGTATCCAAGAGATATGTACGATATTTTCGTGATTTGTGATAATTGCACCGATAATACAGCCAATATCGTTCGCACCTATAAAGGGGTTTATGCATGCGAACGCAGCAATCCAACATTACGTGGTAAGGGATATGCAATCGAATGGATGTTGAAGGAATTGTGGAAGCATCCGCGTTCTTATGATGCGATCGTTATGTTCGATGCCGATAACTTGGCAAGTCCGGACTTCTTGTCTGAAATGAACAATGACTTGTGCAATGGTGCTCGTGTCATTCAAGGTTATTTGGATACGAAGAACCCGCATGATTCATGGATTACAGCCGCTTATGGTGTAACGTATTGGTATTGTAACCGTCTATGGCAGCTATCCCGCCGTAATCTCAACATGGCAAACTTCTTGGGCGGTACAGGTATGTGCTTTGAGACAGCGCTGATCAAGGAAATGGGTTGGGGAGCTACAAGTCTGGTTGAGGATTTGGAGTTCACGGCACGCTGCGTATCCCGCGGTGTGAATCCGGTGTTCAACTATGATGCTAAGGTATTCGATGAGAAGCCGTTAACGTTCAAAGCATCTTCCCGCCAACGTTTGCGTTGGATGCAAGGTCACTTTACTGTCGCACGTCGTTATTTCTTCCCACTCTTGTGGAAGTCGATTAAAGAAAGAAATTTAGCGAAATTCGATATGGCGTTATATACGATTACGGTCTATACCGTATTGGCGACCTTCTTGCTGTCGTCCGTATTATGGGTGGATGCGGCTTTCTTCAATGGCCCGAACATCATGACTTTCTATCAGTTCTTGCCGCCTTGGGTGGCCATTGTATCGCTGTTAGCGACTTCTGTCACATTCGTACTCGCGCTTATTCTTGAGGGTGTGAAGTCATGGAGAATTTACGTCTCGCTGATCACATTCCCGATCTTCTTGTTGTCCTGGTGGCCAATTACGGTCTATGCGTTCTTCACGCAGAACAACAAAACATGGAGTCACACGGAGCATACGCGCGTTGTTCGCCTTGAGGAAGTTCAGAGCGAACAAGCATCTTAATTGAATTTGTCAAAAGCGGGCTTATGCTTCATGCATACAGCTCGCTTTTTTTAAGACTAAATTTATAAGTTTCCGAGGACTACATAAAGTGCTTGACATCACTTGGACAGCATGATATATTATTTGAGTACGTTTGACGTACATAGTCAAAGTAGAAGCCCACGCTTCTCACCTGCCCGACATCAGTTGGCTGGTCCATGAGTCCATGAATAGTTCATGGAGATATTGTTCATTAATGATAATGATCAAATGGATGTGGGTTCTTCTGGGACTCACATCCTTTTATTGTTCTATAGAGGGAATTCAAGTTGGAGGTGGAAGGTATTAGCAAGGATCATATGATTAACGATGAAATTCGAGCGAAGGAAGTACGTCTTGTAGGTGCAGAAGGCGAGCAAATCGGTATTACTCCGTTTCGTGAAGCACTCCAAATGGCGATCGACTTGAATCTAGACCTGGTCAACGTAGCACCAACGGCGAAACCGCCAGTTTGTCGGATTATGGATTACGGTAAATTCCGTTACGAGCAGCAGAAGAAAGAAAAAGAGGCTCGTAAGAATCAGAAGATCGTCGATGTCAAGGAAGTATGGTTCCGTGCCAACATCGATGAACATGATTTCCAAACGAAGCTTCGCAATGTATTGAAATTCTTGAAAGACGGCGATAAAGTGAAATGCTCCGTGCGTTTCCGTGGTCGTGAGATTGCGCATTCGGATATCGGTAGGAAGGTACTGGAACGCGTTCTGCAAGAAGCGAATGAGCTCTGCTCAGTCGAACGTGCTGCGAAGCTGGAAGGCCGCAGCATGATCATGATTTTAGCGCCTAAAGCGTAATTAAGTCTATTGAGGAGGAACAACAAATGCCGAAAATGAAAACACATAGCAGTCTGAAAGACCGCTTCAAAGTCACAGGTACAGGTAAAGTGAAAAGATATAAATCTTGCAAAAACCACTTGCTTTCACACAAATCTAACCGTGCTAAACGTGTTCTTTGCACGCAACCAAACATGGCTGCAGGCGATGTTAGACGCTTGAAACAAGGCTTAGCGAACTTGAAATAATACACAATAATTATTGGGAGGTACTTCGAAATGGCAAGAGTAAAAGGCGGATTTGTAACACGTCGTCGTCATAACAAGATTTTAAAGCTTGCTAAAGGTTACTTTGGCTCGAAACATAGAATTTTCAAAACTGCAAAAGAACAGGTTAATAAATCCCTGGTCTATGCATACCGCGATCGTCGCACAACAAAACGTAACTTCCGCAAATTGTGGATCGTACGTATTAACGCGGCTGCTCGTATGAACGGATTGTCTTACAGCAAATTGATGCACGGCCTTAAATTGGCTGGTGTAGACATCAACCGCAAAATGTTGGCTGACCTTGCAGTGAACGATCTAAATGCGTTCAACTCTTTGGCTGGCGTAGCAAAAGAAAAAATCAACGCTTAATTTAAATTAAGTGCTGTTAAGAGAGTCGTCACATCTGTGACGGCTCTTTTTGGTTGTTCGGCCACGATGGATAAAGAGTTGAACGTTGGTTAATAAATTTGCGTGTGTTATGTTGTGCGAATACTAGGGGACATAGGTCCAATCTTTTTCTGGTTCATAGAATAGAGTGTAGATAATACCAGGAAAAGGAGGCTTTTCTCATGGCAGTCACAAAGGCTCAAGCCCAGAGGCTTATCGGTAAGAAGATTTTAGCCGTTCGGAAAGATGGGAGTCATGTTACGGGTAAACTGGTTCGAATTGCCGGAAATCGTCTTATTCTTGAACGTCGTTCTGGTAAAAAAGTCCATACAAAAGCAATTATTCCACTTGTATTATTCGACCTCTTGGCGATTGGGACAGCGAGCAGTCCATATTACGGAGGGTATGGATATGGCGGTTATCCATACGGAGGAGGTTACGGCAACGGATATGGCGGATACAATCAATATGGATATTATTAAAGAGGGAATGGGCAGCAGAAATCTTAAAGGTCGAGCCGTCTGAGCAATTCGTAGTAATGCGTTTCCTGCCAATGATGCATAATATGATAACCCGAGCGAATATAGAAGAGCAGTGCGCCTTGATTCACGTCATCGACGAGCAGCTTGGATTGATGGCATCCTAATCGTCGCGCATAGTTTTCAGCTGTGAGCAGCAACCTAGCTCCATACCCTTTGCGTTTGTGGCTGGACTTCACAGCAAGCATATCGATATACATCCATTTGCCGTGGATCATGACGTGAATGAAACCAAGCGGCTCACTGCTCGGAAGCGCGGACAGAATGAAGGTTCTTCCGCGTTTCAACCTTGTTAGAACGTCCTTTGCCACTTCGTCGTGGGACATGATGTAGGGGGACATCGGAAGTAATTCTGACTCTACGAGTGCAATGATTTTTGCATCATCAGAGTGCGACTGGCGCATACGGATAAGCATGTGTTTTCACCCCGTTCGAAGGAAAGTTAGATGATCCATGCGTTTATGTATTGTATGTGCGTGCGGATGGAAGGGGAATTTTTTTAATACATAGCTATTGACTTCTGTCATAAGCTAGGAATATAATACATCTAACAATTTGAAACATATTGGTAATAGCGATGAAGAGGACGAAGTTTTAAGGGCCCTTTTGCTCAGAGAGTGTGTGGAACTTGCTGCAACCACCACCGAAATCCCTTATATACGAGCTCACCTCGGAGCTGTTCTCCTGAACGAATTCCATTTGGGAACTATTAGGGAGAGTCGTAAGGTACACGTTACGTATCAGCGTACATGCAGAGGATTGATTGGCTGCATCGTACCTATGAAGGTTACACATTGCGAGATGTGTAGCAAATTTGGGTGGTACCACGGAAGATCAACCTTTCGTCCCTCATCACGTGCAATACGTGTGAGGACGGAAGGTTTTTTTGATTTTAAATTAATTTTCAAAAAAGGAGGAACACTTATGAACGCTCAAAGTGCAATGATGGGGTCAAAAGAACAACTACGCGAAAAATGGATGAAGCCGGAAGTGATTACGGGTTCGGAAATTCTGCTTCGCAGTCTACTGCTAGAAGGTGTCGAATGCGTCTTCGGCTATCCGGGTGGCGCAGTGCTCTACATTTACGATGCAATGCATGGATTTGATGATTTCAAACACGTTCTTACACGTCACGAACAAGGCGCGATTCATGCGGCAGATGGATATGCAAGAGCAAGCGGCAACGTCGGCGTGTGTATCGCAACTTCTGGACCGGGGGCAACCAACCTCGTCACTGGAATCGCGACAGCTTATATGGATTCGGTGCCGCTCGTCGTCATTACAGGAAACGTAGCGACGAACTTCATCGGTACGGATGCATTCCAAGAAGCGGACATTACAGGGATTACGATGCCGATCACGAAGCATAGTTATCTCGTCCGCGATGTAGAGGATCTACCGCGCATCATTCACGAAGCGTTCCATATTGCCTCTACAGGTCGAAAAGGTCCGGTCCTTATCGACATCCCAAAAGACGTATCGGCGAACAAAACGATGTTCAAACCTGTGACGGAAGTGAACATTCGTGGATATAACCCAACGGTGAATCCGAATCGTCTACAGACGGATAAATTGCTGAAGGCCATCGAATCGGCACAAAGACCACTTATTCTAGCGGGTGGCGGCGTTGTCTACTCTGGTGGTCACGAGGAATTGTATCAGTTCGTTACAACAACGGGCATTCCGATTACGACAACATTACTCGGACTTGGCGGGTTCCCGAGCGGTCACGATCTCTGGACAGGAATGCCGGGGATGCACGGAACATTTGCATCGAATAAGGCGCTCCAGAATACAGATTTGCTGATCAACATTGGCGCTAGATTTGATGATCGGGTAACGATGAAGCTTCAAGGTTTTGCTCCACACGCCAAAGTGGTTCATATTGATATTGATCCAGCGGAGATCGGCAAGAATGTACCGACGGACATCCCAATCGTGGGTGATGTCAAAACCGTTCTTGAAATCTTAAACAAAGATGCAAAATATGCGCATGTCGATGCTTGGCGAGCTCAAGTGATGCAGTGGAAAGAAGAGCAACCACTTCAATACGAAGATTCCGAGACGGAATTAAAACCGCAGTGGGTCATTGAAATGCTGCACCGCACAACACAAGGTCAAGCGATCGTAACGACAGACGTTGGGCAGCATCAAATGTGGGCAGCACAGTTCTACAAATTCAATCAACCGCGCTCCTTCGTCACTTCCGGTGGTCTTGGAACGATGGGCTTCGGATTCCCATCCGCGATTGGTGCGCAAATGGCACATCCTGATCGTTTAGTCATCTCGATCAACGGCGACGGCGGTATGCAGATGTGTGCACAAGAGCTTGCAATCTGTGCGATCAACAACATTCCGGTAAAGGTCGTTATTATTAACAACCAAGTATTGGGGATGGTTCGTCAGTGGCAAGAGATTATCTATAAAGGCCGCTATAGCCATATTGATCTTGAAGGAAGCCCAGATTTCCCGAAACTCGCCGAAGCTTACGGCGTGAAGGGATTACGTGCAACGAATAAAGAAGAAGCTGAGGCTGCATGGCAGGAAGCACTAAATACATCGGGTCCGGTCGTCGTCGAGTTTGTGGTCCGCAAGGGTGAGAACGTCTACCCGATGGTTCAAGCAGGAGACACGATCGATCAAATGTTATTGGGGGATAGCGAATGATGCAGACTAAACATACCATCGCCGTTCTAGTAAATGATCAACCAGGTGTATTGCAACGCGTATCCGGCTTGTTCGGACGCCGTGGATTTAATATCGAGAGTATCACTGTGGGACAGTCGGAAGAAGCCGGCTTGTCCCGGATGGTTATCGTTACGGAAGGCGACAGCGGAACACTAGAGCAAATTGAGAAACAACTGTACAAATTGATTGATGTTATCAAAGTTATTGATCTGAGCTCGAAGCCGATGGTGGCACGCGAGCTCGCCTTGATCAAAGTAAAGGCAGAACCCAATGTACGTCCTGAGATTATGGGTGTCGTTGAAACCTTCCGTGCAGCGGTTGTCGATATTGGCACACATAGCATGATGGTTCAAGTCGTTGGGGATACCGACAAGATCGATGCGATGATCGAGTTGATGAAACCTTACGGAATCAAGGAGCTTAGCCGGACTGGTGTCACTGCCATGATCCGCGGCAACGCCAACTAATACTATTATCAAATGCCCGCTAAGCGGGTGTTTGAGAGGATAGGACAACCCTATCCTTTGAGACACCCGCTTAGCGAGGGTTTACAATTAAAAGGAGGATTTACTATTATGGCAGTTACAATGTTCTACGAAAATGATGCAGATTTAAGCGTTCTTAAAGGGAAAACAATCGCAATTATCGGTTACGGAAGCCAAGGTCACGCTCAAGCACAAAACTTGCGTGATAGCGGATTGAACGTTGTTATCGGTCTTCGCGAAGGTAAATCAGCTGATAAAGCTCGCAATGACGGTTTTGAAGTATTGTCGGTTGCTGACGCTACACTCCGTGCGGATGTCGTTCAAATCTTGATGCCGGATGAGACGCAAGCTAGTGTGTACAAGAACGAAATCGAGCCGAACTTGAAATCCGATGCGGCACTACTCTTCTCCCACGGCTTCAACGTTCACTTCGGACAAATCGTTCCGAAGAAAGGCAATGACGTATTGCTCGTAGCACCGAAATCCCCAGGACACATGGTTCGTCGTACGTATGTTGAAGGCTTCGGCGTTCCTGGCTTGATCGCAATCGAGCAAGATGCAACTGGTAACGCACAAGCAATCGGTCTTGCATATGCAAAAGGTATCGGCTGTACGCGTGCAGGGGTTATCGAAACAACATTCGCTGAAGAGACAGAAACAGATTTGTTCGGTGAGCAAGCTGTACTTTGCGGTGGTGTAAGCGCACTTGTTAAAGCAGGTTTCGAAACATTGACAGAAGCTGGATACGCTCCTGAAATGGCATACTTCGAGTGCTTGCACGAATTGAAATTGATCGTTGACTTGATGTATGAAGGCGGACTTGCTTCCATGCGCGATTCCATCAGTAACACAGCTGAGTACGGCGACTATGTAACAGGTCCTCGTATCGTGACAGATGAGACGAAGAAAGCAATGAAAGCTGTATTGTCCGATATCCAACAAGGTAAATTCGCTCGCGACTTCATCCTTGAAAATCAATCGAACCGTGCATTCTTGACAGCAACTCGCCGTAACGAAGCAAACCACCCAATCGAAGTGGTTGGCGGACAACTTCGTGAATTGATGCATTGGATCAAGAAATAATAAATAATAATATCATAGCGTTTTTGAAAAGCTTCCGGAGGGTCACCTTCGGAAGCTTTTAGCAATAAAGCTTCTTAGTTCAATTCGGAGGTGCAGCATGCGTAAAATTTATATTTTTGATACAACTTTGCGGGATGGTGAGCAATCGCCCGGCGTCAATTTGAATACGAAAGAAAAAGTGGAAATCGCTTACCAGCTTGAAAAACTGGGTGTTGATCGGATTGAAGCAGGTTTTCCTGCTGCATCACCCGGGGACTTGGCGGCGGTAAATGCGGTAGCTCGTGCGGTAAAGAATGCGTCCGTGATCGGACTCGCTCGTTCACGTACCCAAGATATCGATGCGGTACGCGAAGCCTTAATCGGTGCGCAAGATCCATGCATCCACTTGTTCCTTGCATCTTCTCCAATTCACCGTCAACACAAGCTTCGGATGACGAAGGAGCAAATGCTCGAAGCGGCAGAATCGGCGATTAAGTATGCGAAGAAGTATTTCAGCAAAATTGAATTCTCACCAGAAGATGCGGGGCGTACGGAGCTGGACTTCTTATGCCAAGTGACCGAGATGGCGATCAAAGCAGGTGCGACAGTTGTCAATATTCCGGATACAGTTGGCTTCTTGACGCCGTATGAATACGGCAATATCTTCAAGACGCTGAAGGAGAACGTCAAAGGGATCGAGACGATTCAGCTTAGTGCCCATTGCCACGATGATTTGGGGATGGCAACTGCCAATGCACTTGCGGCCATCTTGAATGGTGCGGATCAAATTGAAGGCACAATCAATGGAATCGGGGAACGTGCGGGGAATACTTCCCTCGAAGAAGTGGCGATGGCACTTGAGACGCGCCAAGAATTTTTCCAAGCGAAGACGACGTTGCACTTGTCCGAAATTGCCCGAACAAGCCGCCTCGTGAGCAAATTGACTGGGATGGTCGTACCTGGGAATAAAGCTATTGTGGGTGCGAACGCATTCGCGCACGAATCTGGCATTCACCAGGATGGCATGCTGAAAGAGAAGACGACATACGAAATTATGTCGCCAGAGACGATCGGACTGAAAGACAGCAAGCTCGTGCTTGGCAAACATTCAGGCCGCCATGCATTCCGTGAGAAATTGATTGATCTAGGCTATGATCTGGGCGAAGAGCAAGTGAATATCGCATTTGCGAAGTTCAAAGACTTGGCCGATAAGAAAAAAGAAGTATCTGACGAAGACATTCGCGCGATGATCGAAGAGAAATTGATCGAAACGCAAGAAGTATTCAAACTCGATATCCTTCATGTTTCGTATGGCAATCAATTCGTTCCATCTGCACGTGTGACGCTGCACACCATCGATGGGAAGACATTGGAAGAAGAAGCGGAAGGCAATGGTTCGGTTGATGCAATTTACAATGCAATTGATAAAGCGACGGGCGAAGAGGTGGAGCTTAGCGATTACTCCATCAAATCGGTATCGCACGGGAAAGACGCACAAGGTGAAGTTCATGTCATTCTGGCACAGAATGGTATTACGGAACAGGGCCGCGGCGTAAGTACGGATATTCTCGAAGCGAGTGCCAAAGCATACATCGATGCATTGAATCGTCTAATCGAGAAGCGGAAGACATCGACAGGTCGCCGCGACAAAATGAGCTTAATCTAATCTAACGAAAACATAGAAGAACCACTTGCGACTCTGCACTGCACCCCATTGTCAGATCATCTAACAATGGGCATGCAGTAGTGTACAAGTGGTTTTTTGTTTACCGATATGCAGGTTTGTGCAGTAACTCCGGAATGGTCACAATTTCAATGTTCTGGGCTCGGAGCTCTGCGACCATACTTGGAAGCGCCTCGATCGTCCCCGTCAAATCTTCCCCTACGCCTCCGGCTCCGTGCTGCAGTACGATCGCACCTGAAGTGATATGGCTCATGATATTATCTCTAACTTGATCGGAGGATAAGCCTTTCCAATCGAGGGAGTCGACGTTCCAGTTAATAATTTTCATATGCTTGCTCGCAAGCCATTTAATCTGATCTTCGCTTACATTGCCATAAGGAGGTCGAATGAATAGCATCGTTTTACCCGTAATTTTCTTGATAATATGCTCAGTCTTTAGAACTTCATTTTGAAATGCGGCATCGGCGATTTTGGGCAAGTTCGCATGTGTATAGGAATGATTGCCCAGAACATGTCCCTCGTTGATCATTCGTTGAACGATCTCAGGATGGCTCTCCGCACGGTTTCCGACCACGAAGAATGTTGCTTTGATATCAAGCTTTTTGAGTGAATCGAGAATGAGTGGTGTGAAATAATCATCAGGCACATCGTCGAATGTTAACGCAATACGTCTGGGGGCGGGTGGACCATGAAGTAAGAAAGTGGAGCTATATTTGGCTCGAAGCTCTGCTAAGGTAAGTGGCTGCGGCTTACGGACACTTGATTCTGCGTCCCCAGCCAAGTCAGGCGTCACAGATTCATTCATCGAGAAAGGTCTCAGCGTATGAGACTTTGAATAGTTCTTTACTTTTGGAGCTGATGGGTTCGTGCAGCCTGACAGGATGAGCGTCCATAAGAGTGAGAGCAGGAGTGTATTCTTGATGATTCTCATGATGAATGACCTCCATACGGCATATTGCGTTCATCAAATTCCAGATTTAGTGTGAGTTTTCTAACCGAAAATTATGCAGCTTTATAGTCGATTCCTATTAAGATCATAGATTTTATATCTTAGTCAGAATAATAGGATTGCGATAGAATGGGTACATGATGAAATTGAGGAAAATCAGATCGATCAAATAGATGGAGGTTGTTCACATGTCCGAAGTGAAAAAGATTGCGATTATTGCCGGTGACGGAATCGGCCCAGAAGTGGTAGCAGAAGCGGAGAAAGTATTAAAACGTACAGAAGAATTGTTCGGGTACAAGTTCGAAACCGAGCACGGTCTGTTCGGCGGGATTGCGATTGATGAGAAAGGTACACCCTTACCGCAAGAGACGCTTGAAATTTGTCAAAAGGCTGATGCTGTATTGCTTGGCGCTGTTGGTGGACCGAAATGGGATAACAATCCGAAAGAGCTTCGTCCAGAGACAGGGTTGCTCGGTATTCGTAAGGCACTCGGCTTATTCTCGAATATCCGCCCTGCGAACGTATTCGATTGCTTGAAAGAAGCATCAACTTTGAAACCAGAAGTGCTCGAAGGTACGGACTTGATCGTTGTTCGTGAATTAACAGGCGGTATTTACTTCGGTGAGAAATTCCGTCGCGATACAGAGAATGGACAAGAAGCGGTTGATACATGTGCTTACAGCGAAAAAGAAGTTGAACGTATTGCGCGTCAAGGTTTCGAAATCGCTCAGAAGCGCCGCAAAAAATTGGCTTCGGTTGATAAAGCGAACGTTCTCGAGACATCCCGCCTATGGCGTGAAGTGGTGAATCGGATTGCACCAGAGTATCCAGATGTTGAGCTGGAGCACGTACTTGTCGATAACTGTGCCATGCAATTACTTCGCCGCCCATCGAGCTTTGATGTTATCGTAACAGAGAACATGTTCGGAGACATCATCAGTGATGAAGCAGCGATGTTAACAGGATCGATTGGCATGTTGTCTTCTGCATCACTTGGCGAAGGAAGCTTCGGATTGTACGAACCGGTACACGGTTCCGCACCGGATATTGCTGGCCAAGGCATCTCGAACCCGATCGCGACGATCCTCTCTGTTGCACTCATGTTCCGTCTCACATTCGGTTATGAAGATGCAGCGCAATCGATTGAAAATGCGGTTAAAAATGTTCTTGATGCGGGACACCGTACAGGTGACATTGCAGTCGATAAAAGCAAGGCAATCGGAACGACAGCAATGGGCGATTTGATCATCGCAGCGATGGAGAAAGTCAGCGTCGCAGTATAGTTTTCACAAATTAGTCATCTAATTTATAATGATTCTAAATTAGTAACTGCTTTAATCTTGACTTTCAAATAGGCGAATGATAACATCTTACTTGTGAGTTATTTACTTTGAGAGTAACAACATTTCATAGATTCAGAGGAGGATTTTTATCATGGCAGAACGTTTAGTTGGAAGACCAGCTCCAGAGTTTAACATGGAGACAGCAACAGGAGATGGACAAAAATTCGGAGCGGCATCACTGAATGACTACCGCGGCAAATGGTTAGTATTCTTCTTCTACCCACTTGACTTCACATTCGTGTGCCCAACTGAAATTACAGCACTTAGCGATGCGGCTCCTGAGTTCAAGAAACTTAACACTGAAATCCTTGGTGTAAGTATCGACTCCGTACACAGCCACAAAGCATGGATCAACGCTCCAAAAGAAGCTGGCGGTTTGGGTCAAATTAACTTCCCACTTGCTTCCGACATCACGAAGAACGTTGCTCGTGACTACGGCGTATTGATCGAAGAAGAAGGTATCGCGCTTCGCGGCTTGTTCATTATCGATCCAGAAGGCGAATTGAAATACCAAGTGGTTAACCACAACGATGTAGGTCGCAGTGTTGAAGAGACACTTCGTGTACTTCAAGCGCTACAATCTGGTGGTCTTTGCCCGATCAACTGGAAACCAGGCGACAAAAACCTATAATATAAGGTAACTTAAATATCACCTTTCCATCACGATGCCTTTTCAGGATGCATTGTCGACATCGAATCTTGCATTCACCCATCGAACTCCGTTGCTCATTTAGGTATCCCTAAACTCCGCTACTCGTTCTTCGGGTTCATGCAACCTTCTCGGTGCTGAAAAGTCGATATTTAACCTTCATTTGAATGTAAGTTCAAAAGAATTAAACCCTCGCGGGTGCCGAGTATCTCGGCCCATCGCGAGGGTTTTTGGTTTACCACAAACCTCAAAAAAGCTAGAACGATCTACACCTTCGACAGCTCCTCGTACCGCTGCAAATACTCGATCACGGTCGACACGAACGTCGCATGCGACCATGTTAATGGCGCGACGGAGAGGGGAGTGCCGTTGAACGGATCCACCTGCTCCGGCAGCATGCCGCTCTCCATGCTGTGCTCCACGACCCACATCAGTGTCCTTCGAGGGATGGATAAATCCGCAAGGCTGCAGGCATTGGCGATGTCAAATTTGGCAAACCAAAGGGTGCAAATGATCCATGGATTTCCAGGAACCTGCTCCAAGTTACTGCTCTTCTGGAAGTAATAATCGTGGTAGTAACGCGCGATACCACCTACATCGGTCTTCACGGATAATTGGTTTCGAAGCGCATTCATGGTGCGCTGCACACGCTCATCCGTTGCGGGGAAGACGCCGAATTCGAATAAGGCGAAGATGCTGCTCTCCGGGGTCAAATCCTGTTGCCATTCTCCATCTTTCCGAAATAATCCGCGCACATACCGACCTAATTCTTCGTTCCATAAATGCCTTTCCATTCCTTGCTTCATGGATTCCGCCGCTTCTTGGTACTTAATCGAACGTTTGTCATCCCCGAATAATTTGGCGAAGTTCGCTGCTGCTGATAAGCCGCCATAGACCGCAGCAGAGGTAAAAGTGAAGATGCCGTACCGTTCTTCCCAGAGGTCATAACTTGGCTTTGGTAGCTGCAATTCCTCTTCGACAAATGTATATAAGAAGTTGGCTGCGCGGCGGATTAAGGTCCGATAGAGCGATTGCGGCAGTTCAATATCTCCATTGCGCACATAATCCTGCCATAGTGTATATAAGACAAGGGCCGTCTCATCTTCTTGAATCGGCAGCTGCTGTTTGCCATCATGGATGTAAGGATGCCAGCTGGATCCGACGGTTCCGTCCGGATTGTACTTGTGATGCAGGTAGCCCTCGGGTGCTAACGCTTTAGCACAGAAATGGAAGAAAGGGACGATCATGCCGTGATATCCGGCCATCGACATGGCATGGGCGACGAGTGCGCCGTCACGCGGCCACATGTAGCTGTAATGATCACGGTTAAATTGCATAATATCGGTGTCATTGGCTGCGATGATCGCACCATTCACATCGGTCTGGGTCCGGACAATGAGCAGACTATGCTTGAACAGCTTCTCAATCGCTACACCGAGATCCGCATATTGACGATCGGATTTATTGGCCCAACGCTGCCAGTAGATGGTGATACGGTCCAGCAAATTACCAGGCCCACTATCCCGTACATACGTATCCAGCTTCTTCACTTCTTCGAGGGAGGGCCCCGCAGAGAACCAATAATAGCTAAGAATACTACCGCGCGATGGGACTATCCCCTTAACGCTGATCACGCTGTCAACGGAGCCCTGTGCGATAGGATTCCCCGACAAATCGCCATCTTCGGCATCGCGGAAGGTTCCCTCTGCTTGATGAAAACGTTTGGTCCCTGTCGAGAATTGGTGGATCCCATCCTGATCGAAGCGGGCGTTGAACATGAAATACCGGTCTTTTTTATAATGATAAATCGTGTGATTTGTCGGGTAATAAACTGCTGTATCGCCAACCTCGGTTTCATTGATGATCAGGTCTTGATGAAAAAAGATACGGACCTCGCGATCCGTATAGGCATGATTGTGGACTTCGATTCTTTTCAAATAAATAGCGTCTCGTTGGTGAATGCCATCATTCATGGTTAGGGTAATGCCGAGCCGATCATGGATCGCTGTAACCTGGGTGACAAGAGAATCTTCGAGGTAGGAGAGATGAAAGTTCCATTCCGGGTCACTAAGCCAGCTGAATTGCCCATCCACATAACATCCGATATGGCAGCGATAACCTCCAACATGATTTAGCTGACCGACGTAAGGATAGAATATATCGCGAATACAGCCGTACTGATCCAGGTTTATGAGAAATTTACCGTTTCCTACGACGAGGTGTCTAGGCACGTCATCACTTCCTTAGGGGCGAATTCGTTCTAACAAGTTGGTTGCAATAATTCGAGATCATTCGTTCCGCATTCGTCTCAGATGAAGCATGTGCGATGATGCGGAATAGGGGCTCATCATGATCCGGCAGAATAATAACCCAGCCTTCTTCCGTCATCACTTTAATGCCGTCGATGAGTTCTGTTGCTTGATGTTTGGTGGCTTTGAGGATTTGGCGCATCATAGAGCCTTTCTCATGCCATGCACATGGAATGACTTCTTTGGCGGTATAAAAGTATGGAATTTGTGATATTAGTTCTTCAAGCGTTATGGATTCCGTCATCATCGCTTGGATGATGAGGCTAACCGCATAGATGTCATCCAGTAATGGGTTGAAGAGAAAGTCTCGACTTGATTCGAGTAAGGCGCGATTATTTTCCTTCGTACGCACAAGAGACAGTGGAGTGTCTAGGACAAGCGATTCTACGATTTGCGGAGCACTCACGGGAACCCCTAGACTGAAGGATTTATTTAATTTGCTGGTAGCGAGAATTTTAAGCGCTAGCAGTTGTTCATCGCTAATCCGTGTCCCATCTCGAAGTACAAGGTGAAGTCCTTGCCCGTTGCGTCCAAGCTGAATTCCAAAATCTGCATTTGTCTGCATCACTGTATCGATCAGCTCTTCTTCATATCCTTTGGCCCCGTTATGATGCAGAATGATGCGATGGCCTAGAATAAGACTTGCGAACCGTTCGATAAAGGAGCCGTGATCATGCGGGTCGTATTGCAGAACGGCAAATACGGGATGCGGCAATACAGCAATAGCAGAGAGATCTCTGACGAGTTTCTGCATATAGTCGGTCTCTGCATAATTGTACTGGCGATATTCGCCGATCTGATTGACATGTCCGCGAATGAAATCTTCCTGCCAGAAGGCATTCTCAATTTTCCTTTCGAGACTCTTGGCAAGCGGAAGCCCTTGACTATCGAGTAGTTCAATCAACAAATGATCTTGGCCTTGCACATCGATCATTCGCATATGAACAGCACCGTTCAACTGCATCGTCTGAACGCTATTACGGCAGACAGCTGTCGTCCCTGCTCCCAGATCAAGGACATGAATGCCCGCGGCTTGCAGCCCGGCAGCGAATGCAATTTTCATCATGGAGGCGAAGGGATGCGTCGAGCTGCAGAGACCGACAGTGGTCGTAGGCGACAGAATGGAGCCGAAGGCTGCTGCCAGTTTGCCGGCGAATTCGGGTGTCATCTCTGAATTCGGAATCCCATAGACCCCTTTGCCTCGGAAGAGCTGATGCATCGTCTGTTCCCCCCAGATGATGGAGGTATGCACTTTACTGCTTGGTAGGATCACTTTATTCGGCCATAGCTTAACATTGGATTTCACCGTTACTTCAGGTCCAAGTGTGCATCCTGACCCGATAACGGCATTCTCTTGCATCCGCGTACGTTGACCGATCAAGTTCCGATCGCAGACAAGTGCGCTTTGCAACTCGCAGTCCGGTCCAATCTGATTGTTATCCCACAGAATGGTCCGATCGATATGTGTCCCTTGTAGGATTTGATTGCTGCTGCCGATGATGGAATATTCACCGATAACGGTCCCAGGTGAAATGATGCTGTGTGCACCGATATAAACGGGGCCTATATAGGTTACGCGATCCGTTAAGGTTGTGTGATTTTCTACGAAGATTCCTGGAGCAATTTCATCGGCGGCAATATGTACTTGCACCTTGCGGTCTAGCATATCGAATTGTGTCTCGCGGTATTGCTGGAGATTTCCGATATCGGACCAGTATCCTTCGGCGATATAGCCATATAAGGGGGCATGTTTCTCGAGCAGGAGCGGGAAGAGCTGCATACTGAAGTCATAGACCTGATGGGCTGGAATCAGCTCGAAAATGTCAGGCTCGAGAATATAAATTCCTGTATTGACGGTGTCGCTGAACACTTCGCTCCAATTGGGCTTCTCTAGGAATCGCGTAATTCGTCCTTCCTGATTGGTCATAACAACGCCATATTCGAGCGGTGTATCAACCTCGGTTAAGACGATGGTTGCGATCGATTCACGTTCCTGGTGGAAGGCAACGGCATCATCCAAGTTGAAGTCGGTCAGCGCATCGCCGCTGATTACGATAAATGTCTCATCCAGGAAGGAGGAAGCATTGCGTACACTGCCTGCAGTCCCTAGAGGCTCGGTCTCTTCAAAATAGTGCAGATTCACGCCAAATTCCGATCCATCGCCGAAATAATCTCGAATCACATCCGGCAAATACTGCACCGTAACGGCAATATCTGTAATGTTATGCTTCTTCAGCAGTTCAATAATGTATTCCATACAAGGCCGATTCAAGAGAGGTACCATCGGCTTCGGGGTCTGCATGGTTAAAGGACGCAGACGCGTTCCTTTACCGCCTGCCATAATCACTGCTTTCATCGCATAATCACTCCTTCATACACTTGTTTGGTAGAAGCGGCGATTGATTTCCAATCGTAACGCTGTTCCACTTTGCGAAGCGCGTTCACTGCCATGTTATCCGCAATATCTGGGTGCAGCAGCACTTCAGTTACATGCCAGGCGAGGGATTCGACATGGCCGGGCAAGGCTTTGTAGCCATCCACGCCATGATCAATAATCTCAGCTAGCCCGCCGGTATCGGAGACGACAACGGGGGTACCACTCTGCATCGCTTCAAGGGCGACAATACCAAAAGGTTCATAGAGACTTGGAAAGACGCAGACATCTGCAAGCTGTAACAGTTCGTTACGCGTATCATCGTGAATGAAACCAGTGAAAGTGACATAGGAAGTAAGTCCAAGACGAGCGGCAAGGGCTTCGAGTTCAGCTTTCATCGGACCAGTCCCTGCAATTATCAGCTTGGCATTCGGAACAGACGAATGAATATGAGGCAGTGCTTCAATTAAGATTTGGATGCCTTTTTCATAGACTAATCGGCCGATATAGAACAAGATTTTCTCGTGTGGCGAAGCATATTGTAATCGAAGATTAGCATGATGGTGCTCGAGAGAGTTCTGTACGAATGATGCGATTTCGACCCCGTTCGGAATCATAGATACTTTGGATGAAGGGAGTGTGAATAGGGATTGTACTTCACTGACCATAGCGTTGCTGCATACGATCACTTGATCCGCGATGGCTGTGAGATCGGTCTCCATCTGATGGATACGACGCTGAACGTCGTGTTCAATGATGCCGTGATTGCGGCCATATTCGGTTGCGTGAATGGTTGCAATCAGTGGCGTCCGGGCATAGTCCTTCAGATCTTTGGCTGTGTAGTGAACAAGCCAGTCATGCGCATGGATGAAATCAAACCGATGACCGCTCTCCATGAGTAGAACAGCGTAATCGCTCATAGCCAAATTCAACTGAAAGACCCAATCCATGAAGTCGATTGGCGTCGTAGTCTGTAGGACATTCACACGATGGACGTGAATACCGTTCATCTGTTCATACGAAGGACTGCCCTGCACGGACCTTGTTATGACATGGACTTCAATTCGTTGATCGACAAGATAACGAGATAAATCGAATACCGCTTTGGCAAGCCCGCCAATAACGAGCGGCGGAAATTCCCAGGCGAGCATCAGCACTTTACGGTATCGCCAGGTGGATTTGGCATCCGTGGCATAAGCATCCGGCAGCAGCATAGGTGGCGGACTGGATAGGGATGATGTATAGAGTTCATAGTGCACGGAAGCAAGACATGCCGCATGGTATTCCATACGTTCGAGATGTTCCAAATCGTAAAATCGATGCTCTATCATATCGATAAGCTCGTGGAACTGTTTCAGGTGATGCTCCGTGCGTGCTGCGGCATAAGTAGGAACCGTCTTCGCATCCATAATAAAAGCCCAGTCACTGCTCTGCGCGAGCATTAATTCACGAATCGATTGATTCAATATCCGTTCAGCGACAGCGGTATGCCCCCACAGGTTTGTGCTATGATGCTGTATCGTATGTAGTAATCGATCTTCAGCTTGGTGCAACAATCGATAAATCCAATCATTTTCTTGCCCAAGCCATACTTCGGCATATCCATTTCTTCCCCAGCTGCAGAAGGGAATATCCACCTGTTCCGATACCGGGTATTCACGCAAATAGTCTTCTGGTGTAATAAAAGCAAACGTACCTTGCTGGTTCCGAGGATTACGGAATAGTGCTTCGATCCATAATGGGCCTTCATACCACCAATGACCGAATAATTCAGCATCATAGGGACTCACGATGAGCGGTTTACGATCACACTGTGATTGGTAGCTCTTAATCTGTTGTTCTCGGCAATAGAGGAAATGATCTGCATGTTCTGCTGCTTTGTGCTGAGCCCACACCGGGTTATAAGGCTTCTTCTCATGCTCGTTTTCGCTGATTCGATAATATTTCACACCAGTATGTATCCGTGCTCCGTTCGAGAGAACATAAGGTTTAATATATTCCCATTCCTCGGCATCACTCCAGCCAAGGTCATAGCCAATATCGCGATAATATTCCCTATAATCAGGGTCACCTGGATATCCTTCGCGACTGCTCCAGACTTGACGCGATGATTCAGGATCTCTGGCAAACGCATGAATTCCGTCCACTGTCATCACAGGTGCTGCTAGCCCGCGAGACGGCTTCGGCGAAGCATGTTCAATACCGTGAGAATCAACAACAAAATATTGCAGTCCCGCGGCCTGCAAGAGTGGTGATAATTCAGCCGTATAGGCGCATTCAGGCAACCAGATGCCCCGGGGGCGCCGTCCAAAATGGCGTTCATATTCAAGTACACCGACCATCAATTGTGCCTTGATTGACACCTCATGCTTCAAGAAAGGCAGAAAAGCATGGGTGGCTGAACAAGTCATAATATCTATGCAGCCAACATCTTGATAATAGCGGAATTTGGCAATAATCTGACGACCACACGCCTTATAATAATCGTGAAGCTCGGTCCATCTTTGGGTATACAAGGCCGCAAGCGCAGCGAATTCGGGATTACTCTGATTCCGTTCCTGTTCTAGTTCGGAAAGTTGAATGAGCTGCATCAGATAAGCTTCATATCGCTCGGTCATGAGTGAATCTTCCATCATCGCAAGTAGAGGTGGTGAGAGTGATAACGTAAGTCGGAATGGGATATGATCGCGATGCAACCGATCGAACATGAGCAGCAGCGGGAGATAAGTCTCCGTCATCGCTTCGAAAAACCAACGTTCTTCCATAACATCATCTCGGTCTGCGTGACGAACATAAGGTAAGTGCGCATGAAGAATAAGAGAGAGATAACCTTGGGTACTCAAATTCATGTATGAACTCCTTCTTTGAAATGATAGACAGAATAGGTTGAGAATTCATGATACGGGGATGTGTTCTCCAAGGTGGCGCCTTGGTTCATCGATGGATGCTGCGCATGCATATGTTCAGACAGAGGGTGTCCTTGCTCGATTGTCGCTGCCCGATTTCTTGGCGTTCTCACGGTATTTCCACGGAGCAATGGAACGAACTGATGGTAAATGTTATATGTTCCAAAGTCCGCGGTATACGATCTAGCAGGTGTGAGATCGTGAAAATACCAGGATCTTGCATCTTCCACCGATTGATCCGTATATTTTGCGGCATCGTGCGAAATACTAGAGAGGGAGCCATTATTTTCATAGAGTCGAATAATTTTGGGCATGGAGGCCCAATCGGTGTGATAATGGCGCGTTACAGCCGTGATGGTACGCTCAGAAATTTCCCAATATGCATAGAGGGTGGTCGGGCTCACAACCATGAGTTGCAGCACGTTGTGATGATATGCAGGGAGTATTGGAGCATGTTCCGATTCTGACATAGCGACCTCCTTTTACGCTGGAATCGTGGGTTACATCATTCATTTCGCACTTACCATGAACTGGATGAAGTCGTCATAACGGTTTTCGGATTGAACTAAGGAATCGTAGATGTCCTTGGTTACGGAAGTGAAAGATTTAATCTCACCGTTATGATATTGGGCATGCAGCTCATGGGTGCTGTCATTGTACAGCAGATAGCTAATCTGCTTGGAACAAATCGGAATGATGAAGGACAATGGTTTTCCCTCCTTATTTTCGCAATTGTCTTTCATCTATATGTCGCTGAAAATGGGTTTATAACTTTCACAAGAAGAAATGACTTCGTAGTCCTTATAAGGAACGATAAGCATTTCTTCGGAAATATAAGAACAATTTATCGTTGAAACGGATAAGCTCTTATATTTGAAAAAAGGAATTCTAACGGTGTATCGCGAATATGATTGTAAGCACACACAAGAAAACGCTTACCGCGAAGTGCAGCTTGACTTTGTTATATAGCTCCTGTGACATGGGCGAATGGAAATATTCATTGCAGAGGATTCCACAAGGAATATTTGTAGGAGGAGGATGTCAAAATGAGTTTTTGTTGCGGCGCGAGTATGATGGGAACGAAGGGAACTTTGAAGCATTTTCAAACCCAGATTCACAACGTACCTCTTCTGTTCTGTCCGGTCTGTTATCGGGTTGAAGTGCATCACATGGTGGAGAATGAATATGAAATATTAGCTGAATATGCTCATGGTGACGGGGCAGATGAGGTGGATTTCCGAGATTATGTGGTTGAAGAAGAGAAGGACATGTACGAAAATTGTGTCAATTCGGAACATGAAGATCCACTGGAAGTGGTGAAGACACAGATTGACATGGCGCTTGATCTGTTGACGGTCGCAGGGCATTTGAATGATACAGCGTGGCAGATGCAGCTGAAGAAACGGCTCGCGGTCATGAGTCATCGGAAGCAGCGGTTATTACAGAAGAACAAATCTTAATCGAATTTATCATCGTTCATTTAAATCTTACCTGCGAGGTAAGATTTTTTTTGTGATACGCTAAAACTACCTCTAATTCGACAGGATCTATGGTTGACCAATTTGCCATTTTTTTACTATGATGGTGATAAAGTTGCATTTTTAGCTAAGGGAGGTATAGCTTTGGCGGTAGATCTTCGGAACCACGTATATGAGAATGCACTCCAGCAGTTGGATAGCGGCGTATTATTATTCGATTCGAGTGGGACATTATGTTTCACCAATCAGGAATTGCTACGTTTACTCGAAATATCTGAGGATACGCTGCAAGGTTATTCGCTCAAGCAGTTGATGCGTCACCCGGCGCTCAAGCGAGAGTTCCGGTCGATGATCGTTCAAGTGACCAAAGCCGTGCTCAGGCACAAGCTGACCCGGTATGAACTCATGGATGTGAGCAACCGGCACTGGCTTATCACGATCACGAACTCCGTTCGTATGGGTGGGTATTGCATGCTTACGATCAAAGACGTCTCGGTATATAAGGATGTCGAACAGACGACGTATCAGCAGGACAAGCTTGTCATGTTAGGACAGATTTCTGCGGCGATTGCGCATGAAATTCGGAATCCGCTTACAGCCATTCGAGGGTTTATCCAATTATTGAAGCCCTATTTGATGGCGATCGGGAAGGAAGAATATACGCGCATTATACTAACGGAAATCGACCGCGCCAATGATATTATTTATGAATTTCTGAATTCGTCCAAGCCTACGAAACCAGAGAAATCCTGTATGGGAATTCATTCGCTGCTTCGTGAGGTCATCATGCTGATAGAGAGTGAGGCGTTGATGCGTGGATGTCAGATTCGAGTACTGGAGGAATCGATTACGGATTGGCAAGTAGCGATTGATGTGAAGCAGATGAAGCAAGTCATGCTGAATCTGATGAAAAATTCGATGGATGCGATCTGTGAATCCGGGAAGCAAGTGCCAGGTCTTATTGAGCTTGTGGTGAAGAACACCGGTGAACAGTTGAAAATCATGATTCGGGATAATGGCAAAGGGATGAGCAAGCTCGCACAGAAGAAGCTATTCGAACCGTTCTATACGACCAAGCCATCAGGCACTGGATTAGGTCTGTCGGTTAGTGAGCGGATTATCAAAAATCACGGCGGTTCGATACAGGTGGATAGTCAAGTTGGTGTCGGGACTGAATTCATACTTACGCTGCCAGTGGCTCAATGCGCAATTTGAGGTAGTTTAAATTAAAAAGGCTTTTATGAGGGAGAATGGAATTGTACCTTATAAGAGCCTTTTTCAATACGAAATCTTCGTCCGATCATGGAAAATAAACGAAAGTCGGCAGACAAATTGCCGCCTTTTTTGTTGCGAATATACAGCGTATAATCGATTACTGGGCATAATTGTGAATATAATGAAGCATAAACGATGAAGGACTGGTGATCAGACAACCATGAAAACAACGATACGGTGTGATGCGATGACCGGGTTAGCAAGTGCGCAGACGGAAGTCATCATCTGGCCAATCCGCAAAGAACAGTTGAAGTCGGGAAGCATTCATCCGGATTTGGATGCGCTATTGCAGGCGACTGCAGCCCAAGGCTTATTCGAAGCCAAACCCAATCAGATCTATTCGATGCCGGTCGGCGGCGCTTTCCAACTCAAGACGGTGATGCTCGTGGGACTTGGAAGTCGTGAGCTGCAACCGGATGTGCTGAGGCGAGCTGCGCAGGCTGCAGGCAGAGCGGTCATAAAGTTGAAGTCAGCATCTGTTGCTTGGATCGTACCTGCTGTACACGAGGTCATTGTGACCGATCGACCTTCTTATACATGTGCTCGTGCACTGACTGAAGGATTCTTGCACGGCGCATATCGGATGAAGAAATATCACCGGGACCAACCTAAATATCAGGGTGTATCGGAATTGATCTATCTACGTGAATCTGCAGGCTTGGAAGACGCTACAGAAGACTGGATGGATGGTGTACGCACAGGGCAGATCGTTGCAGAAGCGACGAATATGGCTCGAGATTTGACGAACGTGCCAGGCAATATCCTCGTGCCGAAGCTGCTTGCTGAAGAAGCGGTGACCATTGCGAACGCACATCAGCTTGAAGTTGATATTCTGGATGAGCAGCAGATTGCAGACCTTGGGATGGGCGGATTGCTCGCAGTCGGGCAAGGCAGTGCGAATCCTCCTCGCATGATCGTGCTCAAATACCACGGCGCAGACGACGTAGAGGATGTATTCGGTCTGGTCGGCAAAGGCATTACCTTTGATACAGGTGGGATATCGCTGAAGAAAGCCTCAGGGATGGAAGAGATGATTAGCGATATGGGCGGTTCGGCTGTTGTCCTTGGTGTCATGCAGGCGATTGCGCAGCTGCGTCCTCGAATAAATGTCATTGCAGTGATCCCATCGGCAGAGAATATGCCATCATCGAGTGCTTTTAAACCCGGGGATATCGTGAAGACACTCAGCGGACGTACCATTGAGATTCTGAATACGGATGCAGAGGGTCGTGTTGTTCTTGCAGACGGCATGACCTATGCAAAGCAGCTTGGGGCGACCAAGCTCATCGATGTGGCGACGCTTACAGGTGCGGTGCTCGTTGCGCTAGGCGATGTGGCAACCGGCGCGGTAACGAATGATGAGACGTTCTTACAGGAATTCATCGCTGCTTCCAGACGGACGGGCGAGAAGGTGTGGCAATTGCCTGCATACGAAGAATTCTGGGATATGCTAAAAAGTGATGTTGCCGATTTACGTAATAGCACGGGTTCACACGGTGCGACGATTACAGCGGGCTTATTTATTGGCACATTTGCGGAAGGACTCCCGTGGATTCACTTGGATACAGGTGGTACGGCATTTCTGATGCGTGATTGTGGGATTGATAGCAAAGGGGCGACAGGGGAGATGGTCCGTACCATTACGGAGCTCTTCATGTCACAGGAAGATCAGTAAATAAAGGGAGGAAGAGCTGATGGCAAGCTCTTCCTCCCTTTACTATATCTCCTTAGAGCCAGATTGCTGTGACGCCGGCGTCGAACATTGGTTCATCTGGCATGACTTATTCTGTGAACAGGAAGCGCACGCTCCTTGTCTGCTCTTGCGGAAGAATCGATATAATGTCCATGCAGCATAGAGGACGATCACTGACACAATTAGAATATCCACCATTTCATTTTCGCTCCTTCAACATAGGAATTGTCCATTACGCGAACCCCATCCATTGTCCGATCTGATAGATAAGCACGGAGACGATGTAAGCGAGCGTTAGCCCATATCCGATGGAGAATAAAGTCCAGCGCATCGAAGCGGTCTCTTTCCTGATGACGCCTACGGTAGCAAGGCATGGGACATACAGGAGAATAAAGGCCATGAAGCTGTAAGCTTGCAGTGGTGTGAACGCGTGCTTGATCTGTGTCTCTAAGCCTGACATATCCGGTGTATGATAGATGATGTTCATGGTAGAGACGACGACTTCTTTGGCCATAAACCCTGTCAATAGAGATGCTCCCGCTTGCCAAGTGCCGAATCCAAGAGGTGCAAGAATAGGAGCGAATAGGCCCCCAATCCATGCAAGGAAGCTATGATCCATGTCGACGCCGAACCCACTCGGTCCCGCATAGGATAAGAACCAGATCACGACCGATCCCCCGAGAATGAATGTACCGGCTTTACGGATGAAGCCTTTCCCTTTTTCCCACGTGTTACGCAGCAAGGAGCGGGCTTGAGGCATGCGGTAGGGCGGAATCTCGATGACGAAGATCGACTTCTCCCCTGTATAGAATAAATGCGTGAACAACTTGGCTAAGACTAATGCCATGACGATACCAAGCAGATATAACGAAAAGACGACGACCGCTTTGTTGCTGATGAAAAATGCACCAGCGAACAGACTATAGACCGGCAGCCTTGCCGAACAAGACATGAGCGGGGTGAGCAGCGTCGTAACAAGCCGTTCCTTCGGCTGCTCGATCGATCTCGCAGCCATCACCGCCGGCACATTGCAGCCAAATCCAATAATAAAAGGAATAAAGGCTTTGCCGTTGAGTCCTACCATCTCCATGACGCGATCCATCACAAGGGTCACGCGAGCCATGTATCCGGAGTCTTCAACTAATGAAATTAAGAAGAACAGCATGAAAATTTGTGGGACGAAGACGAGAACACCGCCTACGCCAGCAATAATCCCATCGACGATCAATGCATGGGTGAACTCGGAAGCACCAACGGCTGTCAGCGCTTGATTTACTAGGTCACTGATCGGGCCGCCAATGAATCCGTCCAATATATCGGAGAGGGGCTGACCGAACCAGTCGAAAGTTAGCTTGAATAGCAGGAACATAAAAGCAAGGAAGATAGGCAGACCTAGCCATTTATGCGTTATGATCGCGTCGATCCGCTCGGTTAGCGTATGGGCCTCAGATTGCTTTATGTCTACGCATTGCTCCATAAGCTGTCGAATAAAGCCCATTCGCACACTGCGGATGAATTGCGGCAGGTGCAGCCCTTCTCCCGATGCACGAAGAGACTCTTCGGCCTGTTCGTAGATAGCCCGCAATGGTTCTATCGAAATGATGCTGGTCAGCTTATCGATAACAACCGGGTTATTCTCGAGAAATTGCAAGCTTAACCAGCGAGGATTCGGCAACTCCTCTTGTTGAGGGAGCGCACGGATACAAGCCGTTATTGCTTGTTCGACAATGGATCCATATGAAATTTGGAACTGACTTACAGGCAGGTTCGGCTCCGATAAATGACTCAACATTTGATTTGTGCCTTGTCCCGTACGTGCGACAATTGGTAGAACAGGGACCTGCAGAAGGTCGGATAATTTATCCGTATCGACATGAATGCCGCGTGCCTTAGCGACATCAATCATGTTTAATCCGATGAGAAAGGGCTTGTTATATTCAAGCAGCTGTACAGTAAGATAGAAATTTCTTTCGAGCTGAGAGCTGTCGATGATATTCAACACGGCATCCGGCGATTCAGTAAGTAGAAAATTCGCAGCAACACCTTCGTCACTGGACACCGGATGTAAGGAATAGATGCCGGGAAGGTCTACGAGTTGGCCCTGTTTGTTCCGCAGTAGCCCTACCTTCTTTTCGACCGTCACACCAGACCAGTTACCGACATATTCGTAGGACTTCGTGAGGGTGTTGAACAATGAGGTTTTCCCGGTATTCGGATTACCAGCTAAAGCAATCGTTCTCATACCAAGATCACCTCGATTTTCTTCGCTTCTTGTCTGCGGATACCGAACATCTGCCCGTTCGATTCGCAAGTGATTGGCCCGCCGAAAGGCGCTTTCCGTTTCATGTGGATCTCTGATCCAATGGTAATGCCCAAATCGAGCAGCCTCCTGCTTACGAGGACATGGAGATCGGCACAGCTATGAATGCGCACGGTTGAACCTGGGGCAACGCTGGCTAGGTTTAGAATTGCTTGGCTGTTCATCGAAAGTCACCCTTGTTTCTTATAGTAATTGAGAATAGTTATCATTGTGAACATTTTCACTATAACATGTTTGCCGGAGAATGAACATCCTTTTTTTTGGCGAATTTGCGTCGAAACCCTGAGGAAATTGCCGAAAATCCTTTTGATTTACCACACTAATTCAAGTAGAATGGAAGGAAATGAAAAAGAGGATCAAAGGAGACAAGCTTAATGAAGACAAATCATTGTAAAATCGTCGATTGTACCATTCGTGATGGCGGCCTAGTGAATAATTGGGACTTCAGCATCGAATTTGTTCAGAATCTATATGCTGGATTGAATGAAGCAGGCGTTGATTATATGGAAATCGGCTACAAGAACTCCCCGAAATTATTAAAAGGCGCCGATGAAGTCGGACCTTGGCGTTTCCTAAATGATGATTTCCTTCGTAAAGTCATCCCGCAAAAAGGAAATACGAAATTATCAGCCCTCGTCGATATCGGTCGCGTGGATGAGAACGACATTCTACCTCGCAGCGAGAGCATGCTGGATCTAATCCGCGTTGCATGCTACAGCAAAGACGTCGATAAAGCGCTTGATTTGGTGCAGAAATTCCATGATCTTGGCTATGAGACGACGCTGAACATTATGGCCTTGTCGAATGTTATGGAGCATGAGCTGCTCGAAGCGTTCGAGATGATCAGGGAAAGTGTCGTGGATGTTGTCTATATCGTCGATTCCTATGGCAGCCTGGATCATAACGATATCGAACATCTCGTTGAGAAGTTCAAGCTCCATTTGCCGAACAAACGTCTTGGCGTGCATACGCACAACAATATGCAATTGGCATTCTCCAATTCGCTCATTGCTGCGGAGCTAGGCGTTGAATTGCTTGATGCGTCGGTATACGGTATGGGCCGTGCCGCTGGGAACTGCCCGACAGAGCTTCTTGTAACGCATCTGAAGCACAGCAAGTATTCCTTGCGTCCGGTGCTTGATATCATTGAGCGCTACATGGTTCCGCTTCGTGAGCGTGAAGAGTGGGGCTATATCATTCCTTACATGATCACGGGAACATTGGACGAGCATCCACGCTCTGCGATGGCGCTTCGTGCATCGGATGATAAAGATAAGGCTGTTGATTTCTATGACCGCCTAACGACTCCGGAAACGGCAATCACAAAACCTAAATCATAAAACGAAAGCCATGCTACTCGTAAACATACGAGTTCATGGCTTTTCTTATGCCCAATTGTATATTGAAATTGAAACAAACTACCATTCTTCTGCGTCTAGTGCGTATCTCAGATTCATCAAGAAATGAGGGATAACTTTTGCGACGATACATGTTCATAATTACTATATGTTGTGCGTTCTTGTCAGCTTCGGCGTGCAGTTCCAACCCAGGGGCTAGCCCGAATAACGTCTCTTCGACGCCAATCGTAACGCCGCCCAAGGAAACACCGAAAGACAACGAGACGAAGCCACAAGAGAAGCTGGAAGCTTTGCTGCAGAAGGAATTGTCGCAGACGAAGGATGCAGCCGATGCTGTGGGCTTAACGGAGCGCTACATGAAAGGGGCTACGACAGAACAAGCAGATCAAATGTTCATGCTGCTTGAAGGTTTTTATGGAGCTCATCTGCAAGAGGCCGAAACGCAAGTGAGTCGTCCCGAAGTGCAGCAAAAGCTGGTAAAATTAACGCTACCGATCACCTTGGAACAAGCTTCGCAATGGAAGGATGCTGATCTGAAGGATCTATTATCGAATCTACTGAAAGGGAAATATAAGCTAGAATCAGAGGAAGGGATGATCTTCCCTGTCGTGGATTATGAAGCTTTAAAGTCTTTCCAACCGAGTGTATCGAAACCAATGCAAGACTATATCACATTAATGGCGGACGATTCCAATCGGCCTGTTGCAAAGGATGCGGGCCTCTTTATTCCTCGCGAAGATCTGATTCAGAGGACACTGCATGCAGAGAAGTTTCTGACTTCTTATCCAGATTCCCCCCGTTATGACCGGATCAAGCAGCTGTATTTGAATGAACTGCAAATGATCTTGTTCGGGTTGGATAATACGCCGACATACGATTGGGAGACGTTCAAGATTCAGGCGGAGATGAAGCAAGAATTGCAGAAGCTCGCACAGGATCGTGAGAACACGCTAACTGGAGATATGGTCAAGGAATTCCTCGCCGTTCTAAAGCTATCGAAGGATCAGTTGTATGTGAAGGATCAAGGTGAACAGAAGGATGTCCCAGAGGTTCGCGCTTATATGGATCAGATGGATCAACGTGTTGATACGCTGATCAGAACAAGAACGACGGAAGGCTGATAGGACGATCCGTCAAGGATAACGAACGTCTGGCTTACTGTTTTGGTGTCTGATTTTCTATAATCAAGTTGAATGGAGAATAAATATCACTGTTGATTTTGGCAGTGGTATTTTTTCGAAATAAATACATCTGATTTCATGTTCTTATTATATGAGAAACACAATATATTAAAAGCGCATGATGGCAACTGTTATATGTGCAACATTTTTATTGTTCAAAAGTTAAAGCGCTTAAATTTTTGGTTTCTGTCAGGGGATTTATTTTGAAGGGAGGTCTTGGAGGGAGATAGGAAAAGAAAGGCCATTATGAAAAGTGAAGGAGATACAAATGAATACAATTTGGGGTAGAAAAACGAAGCGAATCATTTCATTGTTTATGGCGTTTATCGTATTCATCTCATTGCAGTTAAACGGATTCATGTCCGCAGAGGGTAGCGTGGCTCCGGTCACGATCGCAGAATGGAAATACACGTCCAACCCAACGGATCTTGGAATATTCCCTGCTAGTGATGGCGTGTATAAAAAAACATCTATGTTGCACTCTGTCCCTCCTGGGTCATCTTATGATTGGAATAGTGATAATAACGCAATACGTTATCAAGGATGGCATCAAGAAACGGGGAAGGACAAATATTGGCTTGCTGCCGTTCCAACGAAGAACTATAACCATATTACCTTATCTTCAGCGCAACAAGGTAAGGGGACGACGGGCCCCCGGGATTTCAGGGTACAAATCAGCGTAGATCAACAAAACTGGACGAACATCACAGGCGAAGGAACGGAGCTGCCGGATCTTGTATTACATGCAGATACAGCAACGCAATTAAATAACGTTTCGCTCCCAAATATTGCAGATGATCAAGACCTATTATATATTCGTTGGGTCGTCAACTCAGATGTGAGCACCTCGGGGTCGACGATCGGTGAGCATGGATCAAGCCAACTCATCAGTATCACGGTTCATGGAGAATTAACAGGAACAGATCCTCCTACTGAAGTGACACCTCCGAACCCACCAACCGATCCTGAAGGTTCTGAAGTTCCCGGGGCAGGTGTGCTGGAAAAAACGAAGCTAGCTGAATGGATTTTCGCAAATGCAGGAACGAATGGAGCATTCCAGGCAACGGATGGGAAATTCAAGACCACATCCACATTTCGGAACATAGGTGGTTATTACGAGGATTACGACAGCAGCCAGAAAGCGATAAGTTATCAGGGCTGGAATAATGGGAATGGAACGAAATACTGGCAGGCGACTGTGTCTACGAAAGGCTATGACAATATCACGTTATCTTCACAGCAGAACTCTTCAGGTACCGGCCCCCGTGATTTCAAAGTCCAAATCAGCACGAACAACACCACATGGACGGATGTACCGAATACAACGTTGAAGATGGTCGTCTCCAGCTTCAATTGTGCAAGTAATACGTGTAAGTTGGTGGAAGTTCCCCTACCATCGAATGCGAATGATCAGGATGTACTGCACATCCGTTGGATCGTGAGTTCAAATACCAATACCAACGGATCGAGTGGGATTGGCAGCACGGGCTCCAGCAGAATCAAGGAGATACGCATATCAGGAAGCGCGATAACGGGTGGTCCTGTGGGCACTCCAACAGAAGCCCTATCAAAGACGCCAACAGCCGGTGCAACCAATGTGGCGGTGGCAGCTCCAGTATCGGTGACCTTCAATAAACCTGTCGCGATCAATTCGGGAGTGAGCGTCACCATTGTAGATAGCACCAATGTATCGTTGGATTCGGTTACTTCTGAAATTATTAATAACAATACACTGAACATCCAGCATCCTGCGTTTGTGAACGGGAAAACGTACACCGTCAAAGTGCCCAAGGCACTCATCAAGGGAAGAGATGACCAGGTTTTACTTGCAAGTGATATTTCATGGAGTTTTACGATTCAGGGCACGACGAGTCCTCCTTCAGTACCGAAGCTGATTAACATGACATTTCATGGGGATTCCAAGACAACCCGTGCATTCACATGGTATACAGATGTAATGACGAACTCGGTCGTACAGGTCGTAGAAGCTAGTAAAGTGCAAGGAAGCAATTTCCCCGAGAATGAAGCCTTGGTATTTACAGGCAGCGCAGAAGAAATCCAGACTTTTGTAACGAAGGCTGACCGGACGTCCAATAAGAAGAAGAAATTTATAACGCATAAAGCGATTGCTAACAACCTGGCACCAGGGACGGTGTACAAATACCGTGTGGGTAGTGGATCAGCAGATAGTTGGAGCGCTATCGGCAAGTTCCAGACCGATGCACTTGGCAATCAGCCATTTCGTTTTATAGTTGGATCTGATTCACAAGCTTCAAGTAAATCAGACTTTGAGCCATGGGCAGATACATTCCGAAAAGCCATTGCAACGATTGGTGACCCTAAATTTCTGATTAACGCAGGGGATCTCGTAGATAATGGAGATTTGGAAGAGCAATGGCAGTGGATGTTAGGCCTTCCGCCGAATGAACTGCTGAATGTGCCGATTGTTCCTGTTCTGGGAGGCCATGAGGTTCAGGATTATGACGGCGATGAGACCACACCGAACGCTAACTTCTATAACCATTTCAATTTACCTAAGAAGGTCATAGCCAATACGGACGATGGTTCCGTCTATTCCTTCGAATATGGAGATGCGCTAATCCTTGTGTTCAACTCCCAATACGCCGGCAAGTTAGCGAGCAATGGCAGTGTGCAATCTGTGGATCAGCAATTTACGGATCAGCTCGAATGGATGAGATACGTCGTAGCGAAAAGTGATGCGAAATGGAAATTTGTTACGTTCCACAAAGGACCCTACTCAGCAGGGGACAACGCAGGCGAGTGGGAAGATGACCGCGTTCAATTTTACAGAAAAGTCCTGATTCCTGTATTTGATGAAATGGGAATCGATATGGTGTTTGAAGCGCATGATCATATGTATATGAGGTCATTCCAGATGATTGGCGACAAAGCCATCCCTACGAATCAACTGACCTTCGATGCGCAAGGGAATGCGATTAATCCTAAAGGCACGATTTATCTCATGTCCAACGCATTCGGCGATAAATTTTATGAAAAGTATCCGGGTTACAATGATTTCTTTGCAGCGGTTAATAAGCAGCCGTTCAAAAAAATGTTTACAGATGTATCGGTCTCAAGTGATGTCCTTCAGTTTACGGCTTATACCGCAGCGAAGAGTGATGAGAAGTCAGGTGATAATGGCGTGAAGGCATATGATCACTACGGAATCAAGCGAACGGACACGAAACCTGCGAAGGTGGAGGCTGCGAGTGTAGGGGTTAGCGGCAATAAAGCCGTTATTTCATGGAAGCCCCCTATAGCTGGAGGTGAACCCGTAAGAGGCTATAGAATCTATGAGAAGAATGGCAAGGTCAAAGCTTACTGGAGTATTTATGTACCCGCGGTAGCCGGTAAAACGGATTACAGCTTCACGGTTAACAATATAAATGCAGCGAATAAGTATGATTTTATCGTGAGAGCCGTTGGAACTAGGATCAACTCAGATCCGGTAGAGGTCAGCACACCTTAGGGTACTCTGTAATTGTAGGTTTCAAATAGGTGGAAATAAGAAAGCAGTTCACATGGGCTGCTTTTTTTATTTCTGAAAAGTCTCTGTTTTGTGAGGTCTACCTGAGCTCCCCTTACGTGTATCTGTAAGTCCATCTGGTTTTCTCCCCGAACTTTTATTTCTTTCGTATATAGAAAGTACCCCGAAGGGTAGACCTTTTTTAGGTGTCTACTCTATGGGGTACATTTCACTGAGATCATGTCCTTTTTTTGTGCGCTTCCTACAATACTCTGCGGATGAATAACAGAGTCTCCGCCCAATGCCCGGAGGTTATATTGCTGATTTGGACGCCGGGATCTCCCCAGGTATGAATGATTTTTCCATTCCCCATATAAATACCAACATGTCCTGGAATGCTAGCATCGTTGAATCGACCAGGTACTCGGAAGAATACGAGGTCGCCCGTCGCCATATTGCTCTTCGTGACAGGTGTTCCCATGTTACCTTGATCCCTTGCGAGACGTGGTAAACTAACCCCGAAATTAATGAACACATGCTGAGTAAAAGAGGAACAATCGAATTTTTTGGATTGGGCATACGGCTGAGCTCCAAAATCATAAGGTGTCCCCAGATAGTTACGCGCATAATTGACAACCGCCTCAGGATTCGTGCCTCCATTACTAAGTGGACGGATTCCATGAACACTTTGCGTTTTTATATGGGAATTGATTGGTCCTTTGTCTTGTAAATTGCCGATGATCATTTTGCGTTGATTTTTATTCCAATACATCTTCGTCTGCAAGAGTTCGGACAAGGCATTCGTCGACATATATAATCGACCTTTTAGGCGAACTGGCGCTTGACTTAAGGTAACAGGCGAGCCGAGGGATGTGGCTTCCAAATTGTCGGTCTGTACCTCGTACATCGGATCAGTGTATCCGATCAGGGTCCGGTTTCTTGTCTCATGCAGTTGGAAACCTAAGGATTGAACCGCTTGCTTGACAGGGACCCATACGGTACCGTCTTTCTCCGTGAGGACTACCTGATCGTGAAAGCTGCCAGAGGCGTTGTAGGTTTTGGGATGATCCATTGGTTTGCTGCAAGAAGTGAATACAAGACAAATACATGTCAACATCAATAAGGTTCGTAGGCGGTGAGTTCGAGATTTCTTGGACATTGTAGCAGTCACTCCCGTATGTTATGTTTTTTCTATTTTGTGATAAATAATCATCTTCTATGTAACGTGCAACTTTCGATGATGTTTTGGTGCGTCAAATTGCATTTCTATAAAATGGGTTGACAAAATAATTGGTGTCGCATAATATATAACCAACGGTTAGTAACCAATGGTTAGTTACGAAGTTGAGGAGGTTTCCTGGTGAATCAGACACCATCGAAAATAAAAGGTACACGTGCTGAAGAGACAAAACAACGGATCCTGCGTGCTGCAGGGGAGTTATTTGAAGAGAAGGGTTTTCAAGCAGTTACGATGAGAGAAATTGCCAAGCAGGCAGGATGTTCACATACGGCGATCTATATGCATTGCAAGGATAAGGAGGATCTGCTGCATCAATTGGTGATCCCACCCCTTACGGAGTTTAAAACGGAAGCGCATAAACTACTCCACTCCGGGAACGAGTCACGCAGCGTGCTGCAGCAGATCAGTATGAAATGGATTGCGTTCTGCTTGAAGCATCGCAGCATCGCATCCGTATTGATTACAATCAGGTCTGTTCGAGTGGATGAAGCTGAACCTGAATTGCCGCTCAATCAGCTGCGTCTTGATATTTACCGCCAACTTGAAGAGGTGCTTATCACGAATTTACCAAGTAAGCTTACAGCAGAGCAGCGCCTTACTTGTTCACGAATCTATTTCTACATGTTAATGGGAATTGTGCATACGTATATCGATAATGAAGAGGGCACGCCAGTGCTGATGGAACGTCTTACACCAATCATTGAGACAACAATGGATGTCATGATCGCGGGAATGATTCAACAATTTACAGTAAAGGGAGAGTAATAATATGAAGTGGACACAAGTATCGGAGCAAATTTGGAGAGGTAAAGGATGGCTCATTTTCCCGTTCATTCCTGTTCATGTGTGGTTAGTCCGTGATGAGGCGGAAGGTGGCTGGACACTAGTAGATGCGGGAATGAAGAACATGGCACAAGGGGTATTGGCGCATGTCAAACAATTGAATAAGGGACCGATTCGCACGATTGTATTGACGCACGGACATATTGATCATGTGGGTGTCATTGATGCAATTGTGGAGGAGACAGGCGCGAAGGTCTTTGCTTATGCAGAAGAGATTCCATATATGGAAGGTGAGCGGATGTATCCGCGCCGTAAGAAGATGGAGTTCAATGTGAAACGCGGACTCGCTCAGCCGTTGCCTGTGAATGAGCAAGGAGAATTATTACCAGTCGGTGGGCTTACACCCTATTTCGCACCTGGGCATTCGCCAGGACACGTCGTCTTCTATCATGAAGGCGATGAGATCTTGCTCGCAGGAGATCTATTCACTTCCAATCGCAGTGGGAGCAAATTGAAACGTCCGATGCCAATGTTCACCGCCGATATGGATCAGGCCATGAAGAGCGCACGTATTGTAGAAAAACTGAAGCCAAGACAGCTTGAAGTATGTCATGGGAGTGCTGTACTGAATCCGGTCAGTCAGTTACAGGCGTATCTTAACGTGTAAGGAAAAGCTGGACATCAAGGAAATGTAATAAAAATGGAGCCGCAATGCGCGGCTCCATTTTACATAGGGTACGAATAAGTTCGATATTCATTTATCATCAATGACGACGTATTCACGTTCGCCGGTCTTGGGGTTGAAGTAAACTTGATAGGTCAAGCCATCCTTCGGATCGACGAATATTTCATTCGTTTTGATATAGTCCCCGGAATAGAGCGGGCTTTTGTCTTGACTGGACTTGCTGCGATACCGCTTGTCATAATATGCCCAGCTCAGCCATAAGAGGATCAGGAAAAGAACAATTTGGAATCCCCAATAGCCGAAGAGCCATATCATGGCAAGCGTCTCACTTTGACTACCGTACCATAGGCCACGATTTCACTCATATTCTGCGCGACTTCACCGCTGTCAAATCGCATCATGACAATGGCATCTCCGCCCATAGCATGCGCGTTCTGTACCATCCGATCCATCGCTTGGCGACGCGCGTCTTCGATCATTTGCGTATATTGTTTGACTTCTCCACCGACAAGCCCCTTTAGGGATGCCATGATATCTCCGCCAATCCCTCGTGCGCGAACGACAACGCCAAACGTAGGACCAAGGACTTCAACCACTTCGTGACCGGCAATATTCTCTGTTGTTACAACGATCATGTGACCAGCTCCTTTTGTTATGTATTTTTCTCTAAGTCATTCATTAATATTACGTGCAACTTCTAAAAAAAGTTCATTTTAATTTTTCGAAAAAAATTATTGAAATTTTATCCATTGGTGATATGATACTGATATACATCAAAATTAAAGCCCTTTAACTTTCAGGAGTTTATCCAGCATGAATCGCTAGATTCGAAGTAATCCTTGTATCTAATGATAGATTCAAAGTATTTACTGTAAATCTTACGCTGTGTTACCCCTTTAGTTAAAGGCTTTTTTTGTATTCAAAAGTTAAAGCCCTTTAATTTTGATGTTACTAAAAATATAAAGGGGGAGGGTGGCGGGATGAAATTATCCGCATCCGGCAGGGAGAATTTTTATTTCTATCTTTTTATTATGCCGTGGCTTATCGGATTTATTATCTTTGCATTGTACCCAATCGCAGCATCACTCTTTTACAGCTTCACGGATTATGACATCATCAGCTCGCCGAAGTTCGTTGGTCTTGCGAACTATCAAGAACTATTCCAAGACGATTTGTTCTACAAATCCATTTGGGTCACCTTCAAGTACACGATTATTAGTGTGCCGCTTACCCTGATTCTATCGTTAATCTTCGCCATGCTGATCAATCAGAAAATTCCAGCCAAAGGGTTCTTCCGAACAGCCATGTATTTCCCCAGTATGGTGTCCGGGGTATCAATGTCCTTGCTCTGGTTCTGGATCTTCAATCCCCAAATCGGATTTTTCAACTACATCTTGTCATGGTTCGGGGTGAAGCCTCAGCTCTGGTTCTTGGATGAGCACCTCGCATTGTGGGCGTTAATTATTATGTCCTTCTGGGGAATGGGTGCAGGGATGCTGATCTTCCTCGCAGCACTACAAGGTGTACCTGCAAGTTTGTTAGAAGCCGCGAAGCTTGATGGCGCTAGTCGGTGGTCTACGTTCTGGAACGTCACCTTCCCGATGATTTCTCCGATCTTCTTGTTCCAACTCATCATGGCGATTATCGAATCCTTCCAAGTGTTTACGCCAGCATATGTTATGACCCAAGGCGGTCCGAATTACTCCACGCGATTTTACGTCTATCATTTATACGAATCTGCCTTTAAGAACTTCCGGTTAGGCTATGCGTCTGCCATGGCTTGGCTGCTCCTCATCGCTGTATTGATCATCACGTATATCATCATGAAGACATCTAATCGCTATGTGTACTACGAGGGGGGCAAATAATCATGATGAACAGACAACTCATCAGCCGGGGGCTCGCATTCCTTATTCTGATTGTGTGTACGGCAGCGATGATCTCACCGATCTTTTTCATGATCTCGACGTCACTCAAGACCAAAAGTGAAATGCTGTTATTTCCGCCAACGTGGATCCCGCAATCATTTCAATGGGAGAATTTCAAGGAATTGTTCACGAACGATGAAATTAAATTCGGCGTGCTGTATCAGAACAGTATCATCATTGCTGTGTTGACGGTTATTGGAACCGTTTTCTCATCGGCCGTTGTCGCCTATGGATTCTCGCGATACCGAGGTAAAGGCCGGAATCTCATGTTTATGTTGATGATCTCGACGATGATGCTGCCTTATCCGGCGATTATGATCCCGCAATTTTTATTGTTTTCGGAAATGAATTGGATGGATACGTTCTTGCCGTTAATTGTTCCAGCTTTTTTCGGGTCCGCGTATCAAATTTTCTTATTGCGGCAGTTCTTTAATACCTTACCGAATGAGCTGTATGATTCCGGCAAAATCGATGGCGCGTCAGAACTGAGGATGTTCCGCAGTATTGCCTTACCGTTGTCTGGTCCCGCACTTGCGACGGTTGCAATCTTCTCCTTCGTATGGAGTTGGAATGATCTATTGGCTCCGGTCTTGTATTTGAATTCGCAGGAGAAATTCACGCTTCCGATCGGAATGGCGGCCATGATTTCTTCGAAATTCCGAATAGCACCTTGGAACTTGCTCATGTGTGCTGCGATTATGGCGGTTATTCCTGTTGTGGCGTTGTTCGCTGTTGCGCAGAAACGATTTACCGAAGGGATTGTACTTACTGGTATTAAATAATTGTTCTTCGATTCATTCATGTATACAAATTGTACAAATTGCTAAGGGGGATATAAGAATGAAAAATGGTCGTAAATTGTGGTTTGTTTTGTTAGCAACATCGATGCTATTAACACTCTTCTTGTCTGCATGTGGGAAGGGTGGTTCTTCGGAAGGAAGCAGCTCGGATCCCGTGACGATTACGTACTATACGATTGATTCGCCGGACCGCACGTTCGTGGAGAAGTTGATTCCAGATTTCGAGAGCAAACACCCGAACATTAAAGTCAAAGTCGATAAAGCACCATACGAGCAATTTGATTCCAAGCTGCAAGCGAATATTGCTGCCAAAAAATCGCCAGACATCACATCCCACTTCGGTTATGGCGGCTTTATGGAATATTACAATAAGGGGCTGCTGACAGATCTTACGGATATTATGAAGGCAGATAACTTTAAGGCATCGGATTACGGTATTCAAGACGAATTGATGAACATCTATAAAGTGGATGGCAAGACCTATGGTATTCCTTCGAACAACTACGTCACGTTGATGCTGTATAACAAGGATATGTTCGACAAAGCGGGCGTATCGTATCCGCCATCGGATTATGAAGATAAGAGCTGGACATTCGACAAAATGATTGAGCTGGCGAAGAAATTAACGGTGGTATCCGATGATATTACGAAGACGCAGTATGGTGTCGATTTCGGATGGGGCGAACTCGATATGCGTCCGGCATATTTCGGCGCCAAAGTGTATTCGGATGACGCGTGGACGAATGGCGGCAAGCCAAGCGAGACGTATTTCGGCTCGCCTGAAGCGATCGCAGCCTACCAGAAGTGGATTGGGCTGATCTGGGATCAGAAGGTAGCACCTCCTCCTGCCTTCTCCAAAGCCGTAGCCGGACAATTCGGCGATCCGTTCCTCTCTGGTAAAATCGGAATGTCGGTTGTTGGTTCATGGAGTCTAGCAAGTCAGAAGGACTTTAACTTCAAAGTCGGTGTTGCAGCGGTACCGATTGGTGGGAACAAAGACGTGCGCAGCGTGCTCTATGTTGATCCATTGTTCGTCTTGAAAGATTCCAAGCACCCGAAAGAAGCATATGAGTTCATTAAATACATGCTCACGACAGAGGTACAGGAAAAGTCGATTGAGTTAAGCGGCGGAACGCCTCCAGTCAATGACAATGCCAAAGAGAAATATTATAATAGCTTCGAGGGTGTTGATCCTCAAGTGATCAAGCAAGTGTATGAAGGTGCTAACAAATATGGTGTCGAATCGTATAATCATCTAATCTCGAATTATTCGCAATTGAACGAGCTGCTCATTAATGAATTCCAGTCCGTTCAGAATGGAGATCAGAAGGTTGAAGCGGCACTGCCTGGCATCCAAGATAAAATCACAAAATTGTTGAAGCGTCTGAATAAATAGGGTTTGCCCTATAGTGGGTGGAGAGAATCGTGATGAAGGTCAGTATTTTTGATGTGGCAAAAAAATCAGGTTTATCCGTCGTCACGGTATCCCGGGTTCTGAATAATTCACCTTCTGTTCGCGAGAAAAATCGGCAAAGGGTGCTCGATGCTGTCAAGGAACTGGACTATGTTCCAAATGCGGCTGCAAGAACGCTAGCTCGCGGGAAGACACGTATCGTCGGTCTCATTGCAACGACATTACATGACTCTTTTCTGGATGAAATTATGCATGAGATTACATCAGAATTAGAATCACATGGATATTTCCTGGTGCTGTCTGTATCCAAGGATAAAGAAGATAAGAATCCTTACTTGATTCAAGAAGAGCGTGTGGATGGCCTTATCATCCTCTCACCGATTCATGAGTTGGATTACGTGACGGAATTGAAGAAAAGAAAGCTTCCCTTCGTACTGGTCGATAACCAGCTGAACATTCCGTCCGTTTCCAGTGTGATCGTCGACAATGATCAGGGTGGATATGATGCAACGAAATATTTGATTGAATTAGGCCATACGCGTATCGCGCATATTCGTGGGCCGCATGTATTCCGAAGCTCCATTGACCGTGAGAAAGGTTTTCTTCGCGCGTTATCAGAAGCTGGATTAGAACCTTTTATCGTGGAGGAAGCAGAATTTTCGATTGCAGAGGGGTATGATATTGTTCGGAAATGGATTCAAGAGGATCGGCTGCCGACGGCCATTTTTGCTGGGGATGATAATCTTGCCTTTGGTGCGATTAATGCATTGTCCGAAGCGGGAATCCGTGTGCCGGATCAAGTATCAATCGTTGGATTCGATGATCAGTATCTTGCGGAGGCGCTCAGGCCGCACTTAACGACGGTTAGGCAGCCTGCGACGCAGATTGCGAGGACAGCTGTCGATCTAATCATGAAGCAAATTCAAGGCACAAGCAAACGGAACACGATCGTCAAGCTGCAGCCAGAGCTCATTGTTAGAGATTCAACGCGCAGTATCCGGTAGATATGTGCCATGCTAGAGAACGAGTGTGGATGAAGCGAGGACCCTTTGTAGTAAGGGGCTCGCCCTCATTCGCCCTCGTTTTTTTGTGTATAAAAATGGTTTACAGTGCGTGCTGGCGATGATAAGATTTGGAGGAAACGACCGTTATTGGCATGAAAAATGGAGGATAACTCCGAAAAACTATTGAGTCTACGTTGTTCACCAAATCTATCAGCTGGGACGTGTATAAAATGAATCGACAGGATCTTATTCAACGTTTTGCAGGGAAATTGATTGTCTCGTGTCAGGCATTATCGGGGGAAGCCTTGCATGGGAGTGATGTGATGGCCAAGATGGCTGTAGCCGCGGCACGCGGTGGAGCAGCAGGTATTCGGGCGAATTCGCCTGTAGATATTGCTGCAATCCGGGAGCAAGTGGATTTACCGATTATCGGCCTCTGGAAATGCGATTATCCAGATTCAGAAGTCTATATAACCCCGAAATATAACGATGTCGAAGCGGTTGTAAAGGCAGGGGCGGACATCGTAGCAATGGATGCGACTTTACGGGAGAGACCGGATGGCGAGAAGTTGGAGGATATTGTCCGGAAGGTGAAGGCTAATTATTCGTGTCTATTGATGGCGGATATCTCGACCCTTGAAGAAGGCCTTGAGGCTTATCGTCTTGGCTTTGACATTATATCGACAACACTATCTGGCTATACCGATTACAGTCCAGCGATTGCAGGACCTGATATGGAACTCGTTCAGGAATTATCGAAGCAAGTGCCTATTCCTGTGTTTGCTGAAGGACGCATTAACACGCCTGAACAGGCAGCGGCAATGCTCCAGATGGGTGCGTATGCTGTTGTCGTCGGTGGAGCGATTACGAGACCACAGAGCATAACCGAGCGATTCGTCGATACAATCCATGAAAGTCGAAGAGCCGCATCGGAATAAAGGAGAACGAATAGCATTGAACAAAGGAAATGAAGGATCGAATACGTTAGTACTGATCGATAGCATGTATAAGTCATTGTCTCGTACCGAGCAGAAGATTGCAGATTATATTAAAAGTGAACCAGAGACCGTAGTCTATGCGACGTTGACTGATTTGGCGGAAAAAGCAGGAGCGGGAGACACATCCGTCCTTCGGTTGTGTCGGAAGCTTGGTTTTCAAGGCTATCAGGAGTTCAAATTGTCTCTTGCACAAGAACTGGTTCATCGCGTAACAAGCGAAGATGGAGATGTTCACGAGGATGATTCCCTTGCTACCATTGCTAGTAAGATCACGTCGGAGAATAAGTCGTTTTTGGAGAATACATTAGCGCTATTAGATACGCAAGAAATGCAGAAAGCGATCGATGCGATGCAGCGGGCGGGTAAAATCTATTTTATCGGCGTGGGGTCTTCCGCCTATACGGCTGAGGATGCGAAGTATCGATTCATGCGGCTCGGCTTCAATACGGAGTGTATAACCGATTCGCATGTGATGGCGATGGCCGCGACATTAATGCGTCCGAATGATGTGTTGTTTGCGGTGTCTACGTCAGGGAGCACGAAGGATGTGGTAGATACGGTTCGATCCGCGAAGGAGAATGGAGCGTTTTTCGTATGTCTTACGAGCCATGCCAAATCTCCCATTACGCAATATGCGGATGCGGTGCTGCTCTCGTATACCAAGGAAAATCCGCTAGAAGGCGGAGCGTTCAAATCGAAGATTACGCAAATTCATGTGCTCGATATTCTAACGACGGCAACTTCAATACAGTGTAAGGAACAGACGAATCGTGCCATTGAACGGACGGCGAAGGCGGTTATGGATAAACTATATTAAATTGTGGCGCTGAAGGGGGAAGAATGAGATGCGGAGAGGCTCAATTGGGATCGATATTGGTGGTACGAACATTAAGGCGGGAATCGCCTTGGACAACGGTGAACTATGCTATACGGACAGAATGCCGACCGAGGCAGCGAGCGGATCGTCCTCTTTGCTTAATCGATTGCAGGAGATGATCCGTTCTTTGATTGCGAAGGCGGAGGAACTGGATGTTCAGCTCCTTGGCGTTGGGGTTGGGACGGCAGGGCAGGTGCAGCATAGCACGGGTCGCGTGACGGGTGCTACGGGCAATTTGCCGGGATGGGCGGATGCACTGTCGGCAGAATGGGTACGACAAGTCTCGGGACTGCCAGCCGTGGTTGATAACGATGTCAATGCAGCCGCTTTGGGAGAAGCTTGGATAGGAGCAGGGCAAGCGTGGAACGACTTTGTGTGCATTACGCTTGGCACGGGTGTTGGAGGCTGTGTCATTCTGAATAAGCAGCCATTCCGAGGTAGAGATGGATACGCAGGAGAAGTGGGCCATCAAGTGATTGTTCACGGTGGTGTGTCTTGCAACTGTGGCAACGCGGGCTGTTATGAGCAATATGCATCTGTAACGGCATTGATTAGGCAGATGAAGACCGCAGCAGAGCAGGGTGGTCCAGACTTTGGCACGCCGGAGCTGCTGTTCGAAGCTGCACGGCAAGGCGATGCAGCTGCGCTTGAGATCGTTGACAATTATTCGGAGTTTATCGCCGTTGGGCTTGCGAACCTCTTGAATATTTTTAATCCTTCGGCGATGATTATTGGGGGCGCGATTACCGCACAAGGCGAATTTTTATTCGACAGAATTAGATCTGCAGTAAATAATAAAGTGATGCAGGTGTATCGAGATTCGGAGACCGTTCCGATTGTTCCTGCACAGCTCGGCGATCACGCAGGGATTGTCGGTGCAGCTCGGCTTGTGTATCTTCAAGGTTGAGGGAATCGCGGTAACAACGAATAAAGGAAATGAGGCTTCATGTCTTATAAATCGCTTAAATGGATGATATTATGCATCCCGACGATTACGATTGGGCTCTGGGAGTATGCGCGGCATACGTTCTTGCTGCCTTATATCTCGATGGAGTTAGGCAATGTGCTCGCCACGGTGATCGTATTCTTGGTGACGATTACGATGATGCGCGGCTTGTTCAAGAAGATGGAAGAGACACAAGAGAAGCTGAACGAAGAGCGGATGGTCAAGGCGGCGTTGCAAGAACGCGAGAAGCTTGCGCGTGAGCTGCATGATGGCATCTCGCAATCATTGTTCATGCTCTCGGTGAAACTCGACCAATTGGAGATGGCGAAGTCTGACCAGGAGCGTAACGACAAATTGGACAAGCTCCGCGAGAAGGTGCGATATGTCTATGAGGATGTAAGACAAGCGATCGGCAATCTGCAGACCGAACCAGAAGCTGCGGATTTGCCTTGGTCGCAGTCGCTCTTGACGATGATTGAGGAATTCAAGCGCGAGACTGGTGTGGAAGTCCATCTCCAATGGCAGCTGTCCGAAGACCCGCTATCGGCCAAGGAAAAGATCGAGCTGTTCGCCTGCCTGCGTGAGGCGCTGATGAATGTTCAGAAGCATGCGCAGGCGACGAAGGTATGGTTGACAGGCCAATCGAATAGCGATGGATTTCAGTGCGAGTTGAAAGACAATGGGCGAGGATTCACAGAATATCCTTATGAGCTTAAAGGGAAATACGGGTTGCAAATGATGAAGGATCGCGCAGGGCAAATGGGCTGGAAGCTTGCGTTTCTGCGTGAAGAGGGATTTACGGTGGTTCGGATTCAGAAAGGAAAGGAGGAAACGGAATGAAGGCGTTTCGAGTGTTGATTGTAGATGACCATGCACATGGTCGTGAAGGGATGCGGGATATTCTATCGATTGATCCTGAATTCGAGGTCGTTGCCGAAGCGAAGAACGGGCTTGAGGCGATCGAATTGACATCGCAGTACATGCCGGATTTAATTTTGATGGACATTTCCATGCCGGAGATGGATGGACTGCAAGCGACCAAACATATTAAAGCCGCGTATCCTTACGTCAAAATTGTTATGGTCACCGTCTCGGATGATATTACACATTTATTCGAGGCATTGAAGCGGGGGGCGCAAGGTTATTTGCTCAAGAACCTCAAGCCATCCGCTTGGCATGAATATTTGCGGGCGATTGCGATTGATGAAGCTCCGATGTCGAAGGAGCTGGCATTCCGGTTATTGCAGGAGTTTCAGCCGCGTGAGCTGAAGCCTGAAGCCGCGCTGAATCCATTGACCGCGAGGGAGAAGGAGATTCTGGAGCGGGTCGCGAAGGGCGAGTCCAATCGCGAGGTAGCCGAGGTGTTGAAGATATCAGAGCATACCGTAAAGAATCATCTCAAAAATATATTGCAGAAATTGCATTTAGAGAATCGTGTTCAGTTAACGCGTTATGCGATTGAGAACGGCCTTATTCTATGATGAAGGTCGTTCCAAATTTTTTTCAAAAAAACTATTGCAAACAATAATCAACCGTGATATATTATTACTTGTCGCCGCAATGGTGACATACTAGAAGCACCGCAGTATCGGGATGTAGCTCAGCTTGGTAGAGCACCTGGTTTGGGACCAGGGGGTCGCATGTTCAAATCGTGTCATCCCGACCATTTATCCTTTTTAAAGGTCGCGCGGGTGTAGTTCAATGGTAGAACTTTAGCCTTCCAAGCTAATAGCGTGGGTTCGATTCCCATCACCCGCTCCAGTATGATAATAAACAGCCACCGTGAGGTGGCTTTTTTAGTTTACTGGATCGGCTGTGTGGGAAGCGAAGCCACAAATGTGGGTTCGACCGTCTGTTAGTGAGATCGTGCGCACTGCACGATCGAGTCCAGACGAGCGTCCCGAAGCTGTTCGAGGCGGTCGAGATTTGAGGCTGACGAGACTGAGGGAGTATTCCCATCACCCGCTCCAGTAAAAAATTAAAAGTAGCCACCCTTTATGGGTGGCTTTTTGATTTTGGAGCGGCTGTGTGGGAAGCGAACCCACGGTAAGGGTTCGACCGTCGACTTCGTGACCGTGAATAGCGGTCACGGTGGACGAGCGTCAACACTTATATGATCGAGGAACGGATAGTTCTAAGGATCATTTGAGTTGAGTACCGTCTGTTAGTGAGATCGTGCGCACTGCACGATCGAGTCCAGGCGAGCGTCCCGAAGCTGTTCGAGGCAGCCGAAATTGGAGGCTGACGAGACGGAGGGAGTATTTCCATCACCCGCTCCAGTATGATAATAAGCAGCCACCCATTGGCTGGCTTTTTGATTTTGGAGCGGCAGTGTGGGAAGCGAAGCCACAAATGTGGGTTCGACCGTCGACTTCGTGACCGTGAATAGCGGTCACGGTGGACGAGCGTCAACACTTATATGATCGAGGAGCGGATAGTTCCGTGGATCATTCGAGTTGAGTACCGCCCTTAGGCGAGATCGTGCGAAATGCACGAGTGAACCAGGGCGAGCGTCCCGAAGCTGTTCGAGGCAGCCAAGATTTGAGGCTGACGAGACGGAGGGAGTATTCCCATCACCCGCTCCGATAAATCAATTACTTAATCCCTTGCGCCACAAGGGATTTTTTCTTGCGTTCTTTTCGACATGCGGTTAACTCCTTTTGCTACATGGGGCGGATCATGGTGCAATTTTTCTTTGTTTTGGATTTAGGGCTTCTAGGCGATCGACAGCTGCTCGACTGATCGAAGCTGACTCATGGGTATATATATCTGCTGTCGTTCCGATCTTAGTTATTGAGTACACGTTATGTGATGAAAATGAAGGCTGACCCCACTTTGTTTGGACAATTGTTACTGGTTATTTCACTATATTGAGATGAATACAAAGTACCCCGGATTACTCCGAGGCTTTTCATTTCTATATTATCTCTTATATGAATTCTCGCACACTATATATTAAATTACGCAAATTCCCCCTATGAAATACAGTGGCATCTCATTCATGACTTGCATTAACTATAATATACAATTCTAGTGAAAGTTTTTTCATCTGAAGGATTGTAAAAATAATTGAATGGGAGGTGTTTGAATAATGGCAATTATTAAACCATTTATTGCGAGTAGAAGATTTGAATCAACAATAGGGTCAGGAACAGGAACGGGGGCGACATTTGCGATTGCAGCTACAACATTTACAGATGATGCTGGAGTGGCTGCAACGGCATTTCCTGCCTCGCCTTCTTACTACAACCTTTTTATTAATGGTGTGCTCCAACTGGGTAATACTTCAACAGCGACAACTACAACGTTGACTATCCCAGGCGGGGACGCTCTTGATCCAGCAACGCCAGTAACGGTAGAATTTGTTGTGAATTAATGTAGGACAAGCGCTATTCTAGGGGGATTGCCCCCTAGAACAGCCTTTATTTTCTATAACAGGACCATGGACAGGCAATAATACATAGCATGTTTTATAAGCAGCAGGAGGTGATCGTAAAGATGAACGAGATTGGTGGTGTAATTCGGGTTATTTCAAGACCATGGACACGAAAATACGGTGAATCAGCTTCCATTTTACCCAGATATTCTGTATTTCCTCCTCAAGATTGTTCTATCTTATTCCCTAGTAGACCATCTCCGCCAACAAGCAATGTTCTCAAAGTGGAGACATTCCAATACATTACGATATCTGATGGAGTTAAGAATACTTACACCAATCAGGATGGATTGATTCAGTTTGGGAGTAGTGTAATACTGAACCCGAATACTGTATCTTACATGAATTTATTTATTAACGGAATACTACAGCCCACTAATGTTTATCAAGTATCTGAAGGACTCTTGACAATAGATGGAGTTCAAGAGAATGGAGTCCCTATCACTTTGCAATTTATTAGGATCTTTTCTAATTAACATGGACTAGAGCCTATTATAGTGCCTCGCCGACCGACATACCCACTCTTATGTCCAAGTATGATCATGACCACTATACCTTGGCGAAGATCTTTATATTTCATGGCTACCGATTTGGCTTTTTTTGACTTCTATTTTCATCGAAATTGAGAGACTTTCAATTTCTTCCCCTCACCACCTATCCTGTATTATTGCACGATAGGCCCAACTTTTGGTGCAATTTCTGCGCTATCCTGTATAAATAGCACGATAGCACCCTCAATACAATACGCTCGAATCCGCACGCTTTCGACCAAAGTTCATGCAAATATCTACGATAGGAGCTCGACCATAGCATTTACGGCCTCCTATCCTGCAAAAATACAGGATAGTGAACGAACATGAATCGTAATAAACAAGAAAAGCTACCCCCACGGGATAGCTTCCTAATCATTCTTTCACAATTCCCCTCACATGCCCCTACTGCTCCCACACAACCATCAACACCCGATTTACGACGACGAGAATCGCAAACCACAACGCCCAGCCCGATCTACCCGCCGCATATAATGCGAGCGCAGCGATCGCGAAGATCGCAAGCGCAAGTAACTCCTTGTAGAACGCAGGAAGAACATAAGTTGCTTTCGGAGCGACGAACAATCCCCATACAAAAGCCACGATGACGGGTGTGCCGATACCTAAGATGATTTTAATGAGCCACCCGGTATTTCGAGTGAATCCCCAATACCCTAGTGCTGCGAGTGCGCAGAGCTCCAAGAGAAAAGCGAGCGCAAGGTTTGCATTTTTCAAGATCAGCACGATCCATCACCCAGCCTTCTGATTGTTTACAAAAATTTGCGTTCGATATCTGCAAAAAACGTTTCAGCAAGTTGCAGGAAATCATCCTTACTTAATTTTATTTCGTCATCAAGATTATATTTCAAAATCGATTTGTTCGGCTTGTACTTTATTGTCTTATCCGCCTTCATCCGATTGCTGTTCTCCATCATGAAATTGCAGTGCATACGAGCCTCATTCAGAGGGTTCCCGTCCTGCTGCACGTTTTGGCGGCAGTCATCGATCTAGTCTTGGAATATTTATTTATCGATAGTATAGAGAATATTCCTTTCCACGGTAAAGCTAATATGAGATTCCAACGGTTTCGTTCCAATTCCATCGTCTGGTTCTCAATATTACTTATATCCCTAACCCTCCTCGTCTCTTTAGGCAATGGCGGTGTATTTTGTGTTCATTTCAGTTCATTTAAATAAATAATATATACATAAACGAACAAATGAACTATAATGAACGAAAATACGATAAATTGGAGTTGATCCTGATGGAAGTCCGTTATGCGTCCCACCCGAATGAAGTGAAGCAATTTGATACCGATCGTTTGCGTCAAGAATTCTTAATCGAGACGTTATTTGCCCCAGGCCAATTGAATCTTGTCTATTCGCATGTAGATCGCTTTATTGTGGGCGGCGTTGTTCCGACGAAAGAGCCAGTAAAGCTCGAAGCCGATGCGAAGGATATGGGAACGGAATACTTTCTCGAACGCCGCGAGATCGGGATCATCAACATTGGTCCGGCGGGCGTGATTACGGTCGATGGTGAACGTTATGAAATGCAGACCAAAGATTGCTTATATATCGGTCTTGGCGCGAAGGAAGTCTTATTCGAAAGTGTTGATGAGGCAGCGCCAGCACGGTTCTACTTGAACTCAACGCCAGCTCATCAACATTACCCGACAGTCAAATCGGCGCTCGAAGAAGCCTCCCCGAATCACCTCGGAAGTATTACGAGCTCGAATGAACGTACGATTTATCGCTTCATCCATCAGAATGGGGTGAAAAGCTGTCAGCTTGTCATGGGGATGACGCTGCTCAAGCCGGGCAACATGTGGAATACGATGCCTTGCCATACGCATAACCGTCGTTCTGAAGTGTACCTGTATTTTGATATGCCGCAAGATGGTGTTGTTTTCCATATGATGGGTGAGCCGGATGAGACACGCCATGTGGTGATGCGTAATGAACAGGCGATTATCTCGCCAAGCTGGTCGATTCATAGCGGTGTAGGAACGAACAACTATACATTCATCTGGGGCATGGCGGGTGAGAACCAGACGTTCGAAGATATGGACGCGGTCGCGATGCAGGATCTGAGATAACACGCCTTTGGCTGTGGTACAATGAGTGCCTATACTTTAGGGATTGGATGGTAGGGAACGAATGAACAGTATTTTGCGGCATGAAAAAATTATGGAAATATTGCTCTCGCAGCGCGAAGTGTCTGTGAATGAACTCAGTGATCAGCTGCAGGTGACAGGCAAGACGATTCGCGAGGATCTCAGCAAGCTGGAGGAACAAGGGCTGCTGGTCCGTGTCCATGGGGGAGCCATGCTGAAGCATCAAGATCAATTCGGGATGCTGTCTGTTCATGAACCGATCATGCAACATCGGGAAGACAAGACTTCAATTGCCGAGCGGGCACTGAAATATATTGAGCAGGATGAAGTAATTGCACTAGACGGGGGAAGCACGACCCTTGAAATCGCCAAATTACTTGAGAATCGGCCGTACACGGTCATTACGAATGACCTTCATATTATCGGCGTGCTAACGGCCAAGGATCAAATTCGTCTCGTCGTCCCTGGGGGATATCGTGTTCGAAATATGTTGACGGGCGCAGAAGCGATCGAATATATGCGGAAGTTGAATGTGCAGACAGCGTTTATTTCAGCGACAGGGATTCATTTAGAACAAGGCTTGTCCGTGTTTACTGGGGATTTTATTGAGATGAAAAGAGCCATGCTGGAAATGGCACAGAAAGTATATGCGGTGGTCGACCATTCGAAGTTCGATCGGAGTGCGCTTCGAACGGTGGCGTCGATTCAAGAGTTAGATGGTATTATTACTGACGAGAAGTTATCTGAGGAAATTTATCTGAAATATCAGCAAGCCGGTGTCATGATAGATCGATCTTGAGAGAGGGCGTGTCATTCGGATGGGAAGTTTTGAATTGCAAGGTAAAACAGCGCTCGTGACAGGCGTCTCCGGCGGGCTTGGAAGAGCGATGGCGCTGGGTCTGGCGGAAGCAGGTGCTGACATCATCGCGGTATCTTATTCGGATGCGAGCGAGACGATGAAGTCGATTGAGAAGCTGGGTCGTAGAACTGCTTTTATCCAAGCTGATTTGAGCCAGCATGAAGTACTGGACAACGTTGTAAGGCAAGCGATTGAAGCTTTTGGCGGCGTAGATATTCTGGTGAACAATGCAGGGATCATTCGTAGGACACCTGCAGCGCAGCACAGCTGGGAAGATTGGCAAGCGGTACTTGATCTGAACTTGAATACCGTATTCTACCTCTGTCAGCAGGTTGGCAGACATATGATTGAACGCGGGAGCGGGAAGATTATCAATATCGCGTCGATGTTAACTTTTCAAGGTGGAATTAATGTGCCTGGATATACAGCGAGTAAGCATGCAGTGGCGGGGGTTACGAAGGCGCTGGCGAACGAATGGGCATCCAAAGGCGTGCAGGTGAACGCGATCGCACCAGGCTATATGGAGACCGACAATACGGCACAAATTCGTGCAGATCAGAATCGATTCCAGTCGATTTCCGATCGGATTCCAGCAGGGCGCTGGGGGACACCTGAGGACCTGAAGGGGCCGATTGTTTTCCTCGCCTCAAGGGCATCGGACTACGTGAACGGTCATGTGCTTTGTGTCGATGGCGGATGGTTAGTGCGATAGCTTGCAACAAAGCACTTTTTTGCATATAATATAACCTGATTGTTGAATGAATGTGAAATGCGATGATAGAGACAAGTACGCAGTACCTCTAGACCAGGGAGGAGATGCCGAAGATTGAGAGCATCTCTGTAGAGATAGGCTGCCGAAATTCACTCTTGAGCAGTTCTTTGAACGACAGGCTTAATCCTAGTTCAGTAGAAGATACCGGCTTCGAACCGTTATTCGATGAGTGAGAGAATATCCGAATGCATGAATGCATCACGCATCGCATGTGTATGAGGTGTTGTCTAACAAGGGTGGTACCACGGTCTTTTCGTCCCTTACGGGAGAGAAGGCCTTTTTTTGTTGGTTAGGTATATTAACTATTTCTATAAGGGGGTCAACCTGATGTTGATGAAAGAACGCTTAGAGGAACTCAAGGAAATCGCAGTATCTGCGCTGTCTAAAGTGTTGGACCCGCAAGAGCTAAACGATCTGCGCGTCAAATACCTGGGTAAAAAAGGTGAGCTCACTGAAGTGCTGCGCGGCATGGGAAGCCTGAGTGCAGAAGAACGCCCGGTTATCGGGCAAGTAGCCAATGAAGTGCGTGGTGCGATCGAAGGATTGATCACGAATCTGCAAGAGAAATTCCGTGCAGAAGAAACGGCACAACGACTGGCAGCAGAGACGATTGACGTGACTTTACCGGGTCGTCCGATGAATGCAGGTGCATTGCATCCGCTTCATAAAGTCATTCAAGATATTGAAGATATTTTCATCGGGATGGGCTATGAAATTGCGGAAGGCCCTGAAGTGGAGAATGATTTCTACAACTTCGAAGCCTTGAACTTGCCGAAGAACCATCCAGCGCGCGATATGCAGGATTCGTTCTATGTGACGGATGAAATTCTAATGCGTACACAGACTTCACCAGTTCAAATTCGTACGATGCAAGCGAAAAAGGGCCAAGGTCCGATCAAAATCATCTGCCCGGGTAAAGTATTCCGCCGCGATGATGACGATGCGACGCATTCGTTCCAGTTCTACCAAATGGAAGGTCTTGTGGTCGACAAAAACATTCGCATGAGCGACTTAAAAGGGACGCTTTTGCAATTCGTGCAGCAAATGTACGGTAAAGATACGCAAATTCGCCTGCGTCCGAGCTTCTTCCCGTTCACAGAGCCTAGTGCGGAAGTTGACGTGACTTGCGTGACTTGTGGCGGCGATGGATGCCGCATTTGTAAACATACAGGCTGGCTGGAAATTCTAGGATCAGGTATGGTGCATCCGGAAGTATTGCGTATGGGCGGCTACGACCCTGAAGAATATTCAGGCTTCGCGTTTGGCCTTGGCATTGACCGGATTGCGATGTTGAGATACGGCATTGACGATATCCGTCATTTATATACGAATGATTTGCGCTTCTTGAAGCAATTTTCACGGATTTAACACTTTAACAAGAATAAGGAAGTGAATGAGCGATGAGAGTATCCTACCAATGGTTAACGGATTATATCGATCTTAGTGATCTGACTGCGGAGCAAGTCGCAGATAAAATTAGATACGCAGGTATCGAAATCGATGTTGTAGAGAACCGGAATAAAGGTGTTAACAAAGTCGTTGTCGGCTATGTGGAGACGAAGGAAAAACATCCGGATGCGGATAAATTGAACGTTTGTACCGTCAATGTCGGCGAAGAAGAATTGCTGCAAATCGTATGCGGTGCGAAAAATGTGGACGCAGGCCAGAAGGTTCCTATTGCACTTGTTGGTGCAGTAATGCCTGGCGGCATGGAAATCAAAAAAGCGAAGCTGCGCGGCGTAGCATCGCACGGAATGATCTGCTCGGCGAAAGAGCTTGGCCTTAATGACAAACTGCTCCCAAAAGAGCAGCAAGAAGGTATCTTGGTCTTACCTGAAGCAACACCAGTTGGAACGCCAATTGTGGACGTGCTTGCAATCGATGACCATGTACTTGAACTGGATCTAACGCCAAACCGTTCGGATTGCTTGAGTATGCTGGGTGCAGCATACGAAGTAGCCGCGATTCTCGGCCGTGAAGTCAAATTGCCGAAAGCAGACGTGGATGCCGTATCTTCGAATGCGCAAGCGAAAGATCATGTGGAAGTGAGCATTACAGCAACGGAATTGTGCAGCCATTACGCTGCTCGTTATATCAGTGGTGTGAAGATCGGTCCATCCCCGCAATGGATGCAGAACCGTTTGATGGCGGCTGGTGTACGTCCAATCAACAATATTGTTGATATTACGAACTACGTCATGCTCGAATACGGACAGCCGTTACATGCCTTTGATGCCGACAAACTCGCAGGCGGCAAAGTTGGCGTTCGTCTTGCGAATGAAGGCGAAGTGCTCGTGACGCTTGACGATCAAGAGCGTAAGCTCGAGCCTTCTATGCTGCTCATTACAGATGGCGAGAACAAGGCTATTGGTATTGCTGGTGTCATGGGTGGAGCAAACTCGGAAGTCTCTGCTGAGACAGTGAATATTATTCTTGAATCTGCGAAATTTGACGGCGGTTCGGTTCGTAAGGCATCACGCTCATTAGGCTTGCGTTCAGAAGCAAGCATTCGGTTCGAGAAGGAAGTGAACCCGGAAGCGGTCATTCCAGCATTGAATCGTGCAGCGGCACTCATGGCAGAATGTGCAGGCGGAACGGTTGCGCGAGGGATCGTCGAATCTGTTGTGAGCATGTCGGAGCCTGCGGTGGTAACATTATCACTTGCCAAAGTAAATCGTTACCTAGGCACATCCCTATCCGCAGAAGAAGTGAAAGCGATCTTCGATCGTCTTCAATTTGCATATACAGAACAAGGCGATATCGTTACCGTATCGGTACCAAAACGCCGCGGCGATATTACAGTCGATGTTGATCTCATCGAAGAAGTGGCTCGTCTATACGGCTACGATAATATCCCGACGACATTGATCGAAGGCGCAACGACACCAGGCGGATACACGAAATCGCAAAAGATCCGTCGCGAATTGCGTCAATTGCTAACAAGCATGGGATTGTATGAGGTTGTGAACTATTCATTCACGCATCCAGCTCAAAATGAGTTGTTCGGCGGCTTAACGGTAGGATCCAAAGCGGTAGCCCTGTCCATGCCGATGAGTGAAGAGCGCAGTGTACTTCGTACGAGTATCGTGCCGAGCTTGCTTGAGAATGCAGCTTACAACCGAAACCGGAAGACAGAAGATGTTGCCATCTTCGAAGTTGCGAACCTCTATTCGACGGATGAAGAGACATTAACGGAGTTGCCGAGTGAGCAGCCGATGTTCGGTCTATTGCTTGCAGGGAACCGTCAATCCGCACAATGGAATCTGAAAGCCCTGAAATACGATTTCTATGATGCGAAAGGTGTACTGGAAGCGATCTTTACTTACATTGGCGTTGACCAACAAGTTCGTTATGTTTCCGATCAGCCACAAGGCTACCATCCGGGCCGTTCGGCATCGATCTATCTTGGCGAGCAACGGATCGGCGCAATTGGTCAAGTTCATCCGGAGATTCAACAGAATAAAGATTTGGATGACACGTATATCGCTGAATTGCAGCTTGCACCTCTTTATGAAGCAGCTGATTTCAAAGTGACGTATAAATCATTGCCTCGTTTCCCTGCAGTAGAACGTGATATTGCAGTTGTTGTGGCAACAGAAGTTGCTGTTGGCGATATGGTCTCAGCGGCTCGTGAAGAAGCATCGGAATTGCTAGAGTCTATCCAAGTGTTCGACATCTATATGGGTGAGAAGCTTGGCGCAGGCAAGAAAAGTGTGGCGATCTCGCTTGTGTATCGTAATTTAGAGCGTACGTTGACAGATGAAGAAGTGACAGAAGTACACGGTAAGGTGGTAAGCCGCCTGGAACAATCTTTTGAGGCGGAATTAAGAAAATAGCAGGAAATACGAACAGTCACATCGAATGTAATCAGAGGAATCGGTGTGGCTGTTTTTTTTTTGTACAAAAAGATGATAAGGAGGGCAACGACCATGACTACTGAGGATCGTACCCGCGTTACCGTAGAAATCTACGGAGCACAATACAAACTTGTCGGAACCTCTAGTAAAGACTTCGTTAAAACGGTGGCGGACTACGTCAATGAACATATGGTTGAAATTGCAAAAGGAAATCCAAGACTTGATGTTCCTCGGATCGCTGTTCTTGCTGCGGTACATATGGCGGAACAACTGATGGACGCACGTCGTCATCAGGAGAATATTAATAAAATCAAAGCGGATCACGATAAAATTCAGGCGGAATTGCACCGTAATCGCGCTGAACAGGCTGTCCAGCAGGAACAAGCACAGAAGCAACTGGAAGATCAGAAGCAGCAGGTGCAAGAGAAATTGAAATTGATTGATGAGCAGAAGGCTCAGATGACGAAGCTGAATACGGAGCATCAAGAACAGCTGACGCAGGTTGAGCTCAAGCATCAAGAGCAATTGAAGCAGCTGGGTGTTGAACGACAGAAAGAGCTCTCGCAATTAGAGTCCAAATATAAGAATGAATCCGCTCAGCGTGAAGCACAGCTCAAGGATCAGGCTGCGAAGGCTGAAAGTGTACATAAAGAGCAGTTGGCTCAGCTAGAGACAAAACAGAATTATCAATTATCGTCCCTTCAAGGGCAATGGAATGCAGCAAAGAAGGAAGCAGGCGATCTTCGTTCGCAATTGGGACAAACGGTGCAGCGTGAACAGGCGCTGAAGTCGAGTGAAGGGAAACTGAAAGAGCAAATTACACAACTTGAGAAGCAGCTTGACTCCGTGAAAATCGGTACGGATAAGCAGTTGAATGATGTTAAAGCGCAAGCAGCACACCAGCTGCAAGAAGCCAATGCAGAAGCTGTGAAACAGCTGGAAGAAGCGAAAGCAGAATCCGAGAATCAGATCGCAGAAGTGAAGGCACAAGCCGAGAAACAAATTACAGAGGTTAAGGCGAATGCGGTTCAAGCCAGAACAACTGCAGAGAAGCAATTGGCGGAGTTGAAGTTGAAGTACGAAGCAGAGTTTACGACGATGAAAGAGCAGCTTGAGAAGCAGCTAACTGAAGTGAAGTCGCAGCATGAACAGCAAAAATCCCAATCCGATCAGCGCCTTGCCGCGCTCAAATCACAGTTCGAAGAGCAATTCGAAACGATGAAGGCGCAGCTTGAACTGCAGCTTGCTGATGCGCATACCCAATCCGAACAGCAGCTTACGGCATTGAAATTACAGTCGGAGCAGGAGCTTGCCGAGCTGATGGAACAATATGAGCTGCAGCAGCAAGCTGCAGAACAACAGTACCATCGTGAAATCGCAGCAGCGAAGCAGGACTCTACTGCTCAGTATAAGCAGCTCCAACAGAAGTCTGAAGAGGAGCTTGCGGAATTGATGCTGCAAGCGGAACAAGAGCTTACGGAATATAAACTTCTCTCGGAGCAAGAATTGTCCGAAATGAAGCAACAATATGAGCAGGAGCTCGCAGATCTGAAGGAAAAATCCCAGAAAGATCTCTTACATGTGAAGTTGAACGCGGAAGTTGAGCTGGAGGATACGAAGTCCTATTATGACGAGTTGATCCAAGAAGAGAAGCTGCAGATGGAAGAACAACTTGCGGCAATTCAAGCTAAGGTTATGGAACTCGAAGCGGGTCTATCAGCGAAGCAGCAGGACATGAAGCAATTGCAAGCGCAAATTTATGATCTGGAAGAGCGAGAGAATACAATTCGAGCATCGGAGAGTGAGTTAGCAGCGCGCAACAGCTTGCTAGAGCAAGAACTGGAGAATGAGAAGTCTAAGTTAACCGAAGAACAGCTTCAATTCGAGCAGCTTCTAGAAGAACTCACACCGCTTAAGGAATTGAATGCCCAGTTGGCTGCGACCAATGAAGAGCTTGCCGTTACAGCAGAGCGGATTCGATCGGATAAGGATCAGCTTGAACTAGATCAGCTGCAATGGCTAGATGAACGTGACGGACTGAAGGAGAAGCTTAACCAAGTGCAAGAGAAAACTCGTACTGCTGTGGAACGCAGCGAGCTGCTCGAGCGGTCGTTGAACGAAGCTTATGATGAGCTGAGTGTTCTGAAAGAACAATTCGAAGTAGTTTCCCATCAATATCGTTTACTGCAATCCGAACGCGAGCTTGGTGCGGATCAAGAGAGCAAAGTCGCAGAAGAATATCGTAAACTACAGGAAGAGTACGCGAAGCTCCAACAAGAATATAATGAGTGGATCGAACTCATTGATCAGAACTAACAGGATGGACAGAATGATAGAGGGTTATTCGATATGCATGTAAACGTGATTGATTATATATGGCTTGGGATCGCTATTATTGCCGGAGTTTATGGGTATATTCGTGGGTTTGTGAATACGTTCGTATCGATTTTTGGAATTTGTTTTTCTTTTATTATTTCGATACTCTATTATCAGCGATTTAGTAGCTGGCTGGGGAAGACAACAGGGCTCAATGTAACGCTCTCTAGTATTCTTGCCTTTATTGTCTTATTCTTAGTGACGAAATACGCTTTAGTCATTGCGGGAGGTTTCCTGAATTTCATTGCGAAGGCACCGGGGATTCATCGATTGAATCGCTGGTCCGGCGCGATATTCGGTGTCTTTGAATGGATTGTCATCTCGATTATCATCATTTATCTAGCGAAATACATGAAAGCACCCGAGATGAAATCGATGCTTGAGGGTAGCTGGGTATCCCGCCAGATCAGCTCTCATATGCCTGATATTATTGCAGCGACCGCACAGTTTATCGCACGAATTACAGGGATTTAGCTGTGGCTTGGTCAATAAGCAAAAAGAGCGGTTACGACATGCGGGAGGAACTGCATGTTATAACCGCTCTTTTTGTAATATGTGGTGCGATTAATGATTTATCGACCTGCACAGATCATTTCGCGGCTTCATAAGGGGTAGACACCGGAATGAATAGATCGATAAGTCCGATCACCAATGCACCGAGAATCGCGCCGATGACCGAGACGGATACGCCGCCGATAAAAAATTGAGCGACCCATATGACGAGCGCGCTCGTCAAGAAACCGACAATACCGCGTCCAAATGGTGTTATCTTCGTACCGAAGATGCTCTCGATGATCCATCCAATGACGGCAATCGCAAGGGCGAGGAACAATGCGCTCCAGAATCCTCCGATTTTAAAGGCAGGAACGATCCAACTGACGACGAGTAGTACAAGCGCCGAGACGATAAATCGAACAACGTGGCCAAGAAAATTCATGTGAATCCTCCTTTGATGTAATCATTACAACGGGTTCAACGATTATTTTACCCTTCTTGGCGAACATTATGAGTACAGCTGAAAAAAAGCCCGAACATGGCTTTACACGTGCGGTTCGGCTATAATAACATCGAGAGGAGCTGAATTCTCAGTGGATAAGAAAATTTTTAGAACGATGGAATATGAGAAGATTTTACATAGATTAGCAAGCCATGCTTCGACAAGTATTGGGAAAGAAATGGCGGAAGCGCTGCAACCTGAATCTTCTCTAAATGATGTGAAGCGGCTCTTGCAAGCAACGGACGAAGCTTATACCATCGATCGACTCAAAGGAAGCGCGCCGTTCGGAGGCGTCGTTGATATTCGCAACAGCCTAAGACGTGCCCATATCGGCGGTATGCTGAATGCGCATGAGCTGCTCGATATTGCGAATACGATCTTTGGTGGAAGAAGGGTGAAACGTTTCATTGAGCAGGTGCATGACGATGAGCCCGTGCCGCTCGTATATGAACTGAGTCAGTTGATTACGGACCAGAAGCCGCTCGAAGATTCGATTAAGGCATGCATCGACGATCAGGCGGAAGTGATGGATCAAGCGAGTGCAGAGCTTGCCCTTGTTCGCAGGGAACTGCGTAACGGTGAGGTACGTATTCGAGAGAAGCTGGAACAGATGATCCGCTCATCTTCGGTATCGAAGATGCTTCAGGATCAATTGATTACCATTCGGAATGATCGATTCGTAATTCCAGTGAAGAGTGAATATCGCTCACATTTTGGCGGTATTGTGCATGATCAATCAAGCTCAGGCGCAACGATGTTCATCGAACCAGAATCAATCGTCGCGATGAACAACAAACTTCGTGAGGCAAGATTGAAGGAAGAACGTGAAATCGAGAAAATTCTGTATCGTCTTTCGTCCGAAGCTGGAGAGCAGGAAGTACTGCTAAGAGCAGATGTTGAGATTATGGGTGATCTCGACTTCATGTTTGCGAAATCTCGTCTAGCGCATGTGATGAAGGCAACGCTTCCGATCATGAACGATCGCGGCTTTATGAAGCTGCGAAAAGGGCGCCATCCGTTGATTGAACTGGATAAGGTGGTACCGATCGATCTAGAGTTAGGTAATTCGTTTACTTCGATTATTGTGACAGGGCCGAATACAGGCGGTAAGACTGTGTCATTGAAGACTATAGGACTACTGAGTCTGATGGCCATGTCTGGATTGTTCATTCCAGCCGAAGATGGAAGTCAGATGTGTGTGTTTGATGCGATCTATGCCGATATTGGCGATGAGCAGAGTATTGAACAGAGTCTAAGTACCTTCTCCAGCCATATGACGAACATTATTCGGATCTTGCATCAAATGACGGAGAAGAGCCTCATTCTATTGGATGAGCTTGGGGCAGGTACAGACCCTGCAGAAGGATCTGCACTTGCCATCTCGATCTTGGAGCATATCCATGCGAAGGGCTGCCGGATGGTGGCAACGACGCATTATAGCGAGCTCAAAGCTTATGCCTATGATCGGAAAGGCGTCACTAACGCGAGCATGGAATTCGACGTACAGACGCTTAGTCCGACGTATCGTCTCCTCGTGGGTGTGCCGGGTCGAAGTAATGCATTTGCGATTGCAGAACGGCTTGGATTATCGAATGAAATTATTGAGCATGCGCGCGGCAATGTCAAAGAAGAGGATATGCGCGTGGAGAGCATGATCGCTTCCCTCGAAGAGAACCGTTTAAGTGCAGAGGCTGAACGTGTCAGTGCGGAGCAGCTGCGCCGTGAGCTTGAAACGCTGCGCAAACAGCAAGAGAGCAAACGGGAACGCTTCGATGCACAGCGCGATAAGATGATTGCAAAGGCCGAAGAAGAAGCGCGTGATGTGGTCATCAAGGCGCGTCGTGAGGCGGAGACAATTATTGCAGATTTGCGGAAGCTCGCGATGGAGGAAGGCGCTTCGGTCAAGGAGCACAAGCTGATTGCAGCGCGTCGTCAGCTGGATGAAGCAGAACCTGAGCGCCGCACTTCGACTCCAAAACGTTCAAAAACCAAACAAGCTAGACCAATCCAGGCGGGAGATGAAGTGATGGTCTACAGCTTGAATCAACGAGGGCATGTCGTTGAGACGGCAGGGACTGAAGCCGTTGTTCAGCTTGGCATTATGAAGATGAAGGTAAGCTTGAATGATCTGGAGATGGTACAGGCTGCAGCCCCAGCCAAAGTGCAGCAACAACGTCATGTTACGAGTATCAAACGAACGAGAGACGATAATGTGCGTACGGAGCTCGATCTACGGGGAGCGAATCTCGAAGAGGCGCTTATGGAAGTGGATCGCTTCATTGATGAGGCATTTTTATCGAATCTTGGTCAGATTTATATTATCCACGGCAAAGGAACGGGCATTCTGCGCACGGGGATTCAAGAATACTTGCGTAAGCATCGCCATGTGAAGAGCTATCGTCTTGGAAACTACGGCGAAGGCGGAACGGGCGTGACGGTCGCGGAATTGTCCTAAGCGAGAGCTTGGGGCGGTGATTAGATGATGGGTGAGGAGGATCGGCATGGAATCTCAACTGGAAACGTTGTTAGAAAATCCTTATTTCTCAATGGTAGCTTATTTTTCAGTCGCTGTTCTTGCGCTGATCGTCTTCTTAGCTTGTTTTGAGTTATTTACCAAATACCGGTGTTGGGAAGAAATTCGGCGCGGGAATGTGGCTGTTGCAATGGCGACAGGTGGTAAAATATTCGGTATATGCAATATTTTTCGCTCGAGTATTCAAGAGGCGCGATCGATTTATGAATCACTTGCTTGGGCCTCCTTTGGATTCGTACTCTTAATCATTGCCTATTTTTTATTTGAGTTTCTGACACCTGTGTTTCATATTGATGAAGAGATCGGCAAAGATAATCGGGCCGTGGGGCTCATTGCAATGATGATCTCGATCTCGCTATCATTCATTATTAGTGCAGGGTTGTCTTAGAAGCTCGGATAGAGAAGGAGAATCGTAGAACGAATGAAATATTTATGGGGATCGCTATTTGTGTTAGCGTTGGTCTTTATTGTAATTGGTGTTATTTATTGGATAAACATATAGAATCGTGAGGGAATAACTATGGAACCAGTAATTTGTCCTTGGTGTGATACGGAGATTGTATGGGATGAGGAGATCGGCCCAGAAGAAGAATGTCCGCATTGCAATAATGAATTGAAAGGCTATCGAACGCTGCAAGTGCAGCTCGATGCCGTAACCGAAGATGACGAGCAGATGGGTCGCTATGAAGAGACCGTTGAGCAAGTCTTGGATCAGCAGGAAGAAGTGCCTGAATGTATGTACTGCCGTGAATATATGGTGCTGGCAGGCAAACAGGCGACAGCGCCTAACGCCTTTCAACCGAATGTCCCTGAAGCTGTAGGCCAGCCATTCGTCGAAGCACCATTCAACGTGAACATGTATGTATGTACAGGGTGCTTCCAAGTGGCGTATGTCTTATCAGCCGAAGATCGTCAGAAGATGATTAATAGACTTAGCCGTTAAGGGAAAGTGAGGGCTGCGTATGCCGCGTGTCGTGCAGCATATTACGGATTTGATCGGTGATACGCCGGTTGTTCAATTATCGCGAATGGTTACCGACCAGCATGCGGATGTGTTCGTGAAGCTAGAAATGTTCAATCCGAGCGGAAGTGTTAAGGACCGAGCAGCGTATCAGATGATTGTTGATGCAGAGCAAGCGGGTCTACTTCGACCAGGTGCAACGATCATTGAGCCAACGAGTGGGAATACAGGCATTGGGCTTGCGATGACAGCAGCAGCGAAAGGCTATCGTGCGATTCTCGTGATGCCGGATAATATGACCGCGGAACGCATCAATCTGCTAAGAGCGTACGGTGCAGAGATTGTACTTACCCCCGCAGCAGAGCGAATGGCAGGCGCGCTTCGGAAAGCGATGGAGCTTGCAGCGCAAATGGAGAACAGTTTTATTCCGAACCAATTCGAGAATGGCTCGAACCCCGATTCACACCGTCATACAACAGCTCGTGAGATCATCGAACAAATGGATGGCAAGCTGGATGCCTTTGTTGCTTCTGCAGGCACGGGCGGCACGATTACCGGCACAGGAGAGACACTTAGGCAACAATGGCCTAATCTCCATATCGCCGTCGTTGAACCGAAGGGATCTCCGGTGTTGTCCGGCGGCTCCCCAGGACCCCATAAGCTGGTGGGTACAAGCCCGGGATTCATTCCATCGATCCTTAATACATCGGTGTATGATGAGATTGTTCAAGTCGCAGATGAGGATGCATTGGAGTCGACAAGACGCCTTGCTCGTCTGGAGGGAATACTCGTAGGTCCTTCTTCAGGTGCTACCGTATGGGCGGCTTTAGAACTCGCAGCGAAGCTGGGTCCGGGCAAGCGTGTCCTCGCGATGGCTCCGGATACAGGTGAGCGCTATTTAAGTATGGATTTGTTCTGAACTTCATAGAAGATCTAAGCCCAGCGCACTTCAAAAGTGTGCGGGCTTTTTCATTTTTTCGGGGTCCCCGCAAAGTACCTGAATGGCTACTCAGCCAATACATCACTTTGTGGGGATAATTTAGATACATAAATGACTCTCGGATTGCCCATTCTAGGTAAGAATCAGAATGACTGTGTTCCGATAAGGAGGAATTTAACCATGCACAACATGATGCACCATCAGCCGTTATCCGGCAAAGAATTAGACTATATTTCCGATTCCATCTCGAACGAAGATCTGCTCGTCAAACAATGCGCCGTCGCTGCGCATAATTCATCGAATCCAGCCGTCCAGCAGCTATGTACGCAAATGCTCCGGGAACATCATCAACACATTCAGATGTTGACGCAATCGTTGCAGCACCATCAATCGATCGCCCCATATCAAATGCAATAATCCGATAACGAAGGAGGAGTATCCATGTACTCGCAACAACAAGGTCAACAACAGCAGCATGCTGGTGGTGTCATGCAGGATAAAGACATGCTATTCACGATATTGACAGATTTAAAAAGAACGGTAGGCGAATATACGACGGCGACGACTGAAGCTGCTTGCCCGATGGTTCGTCAACTGTTCATGGAGCTGCAGAATCATTCCCTTCGCATGCAAGGAGATCTCTATAACTTCATGCAGCAGAACAATATGTACACCAAACCTCAGCCGGCGCTGAAGCAGGCCATTGATAAACAAATTCAGCAGGTGCAGCAGAACCACCAACAAATGGATCAATTCGTACAGCAGCAGCTGAATGGCGGTGGCCAATCGCTGTCCTTCCTGGCTCATACGCAAGCGCAAGCAACGCAGCATACGAACAGTGGTAAGAATCCGTATTACATGTAACCCATCGCAAGTACCGCTTCTGAAGGGGATTTATCACCTGTAGAAGCGGTTTTTTTATTTTGCATGAAGTTGGTATTCGTTGTAATATAGTTATTATGGTTTGGGAGGTCTGTGGAATGAACGCGTTAAAATTACAAATTCTAGACTTGTTAAAAGAAGATGCACGCCGGGATCCGGAGCTGCTCGCCACATTGCTTGGCGTGACTGAAGCAGAAGTTAAGACGGCTATCGCGGAGCTGGAAGAAGATCATGTGATCGTGAAGTATGCGACGGTTGTGAACTGGAGCAAAGTGGAAGATGATAAAGTCACGGCACTCATTGAAGTTCAGATTACCCCTGAACGGGGACGCGGCTTTGAAGGGATTGCGGAGCGGATCTATTTGTTCCCGCAAGTAAAATCGGTCTATCTCATGTCAGGAGCCTATGATTTGCTCGTTGAAGTAGAAGGGAAGAACTTGAAAGAAGTGGCCAGCTTCGTATCGGATAAATTGTCGCCGATCGACTCCGTGTTATCGACGAAGACGCACTTTATTCTCAAAAAATATAAGCAAGATGGAATCATATTCGAAGAGCATGAAGACGATCACCGTCTCATTGTCTCACCGTAACGAAAAGGAAGAGTAGCCATGATCATAAAAGAGGAAGAACAAAACAAATCGATGTCATCGTATTTAGCGCCTGCTGTACGTGCGATTCCGCCATCGGGGATTCGGAAGTTTTTTGACTTGGCAGTAGGAAATAAGGATATCATTACACTCGGTGTCGGGGAGCCGGATTTCAGTACCCCATGGCACGTGCGCGAAGCATGCGTGTATTCCTTAGAGCGCGGCAAGACGAAGTATACGTCTAATGCAGGTATTCCAGAGCTTCGTGAAGCGATCGGTCAATATTTGAATAACGAATTCCATGTCGAATATGACCCGGGAAATGAAGTGCTCGTCACGGTTGGCGGCAGTGAAGCGATTGACCTTGCTCTGCGCGCACTCATCGCTCCGGGGGATGAAATTCTCATTCCAGAGCCGTGTTATATCACTTATTCGCCGATCACGGCCATTGGCGGCGGCGTTCCAGTAGGGATTGAGACGTTCGCGAAGGATCAGTTCAAGTTAAAGGCGGAGTCGCTCAAAGCGGCGATTACACCTCGCTCCAAAGTACTTATTCTCTGTTATCCGAGCAATCCAACAGGCGGGATAATGACGCGTGAGGATTGGCTGCCCATTGCGAAGATTGTAGAAGAGAACGATCTGATCGTCATCTCGGACGAGATCTACGCAGAATTGACATACGACCAGAAGCATGTGAGCTTCGCATCGCTGCCGGGTATGAAAGATCGGACGATTCTGGTAAGTGGGTTCTCCAAGGCGTTCGCGATGACGGGTTGGCGGATGGGATATGCTTGTGGACATCCGGAGATTATTGCGGCGATGCTGAAGATTCATCAGTACACAGTGATGTGTGCACCGACGATGGGGCAAGTTGCTGCATTAGAAGCCTTGACGAACGGGATGGAAGAGAAAGATCGGATGGTTGAATCGTATAATCAACGGAGAAGACTCGTTGTGAAAAGCTTCCGTGAGATCGGGCTGGAATGTCATGAACCGCAAGGCGCATTTTATGCGTTCCCTTCGATTCAATCGACAGGACTCACATCGCAAGAATTTGCTACAAGATTATTGATGGAAGCGAAAGTCGCCGCGGTTCCAGGGGATGTTTTTGGACTCGGCGGTGAAGGATTCTTACGTTGCTCTTATGCGACATCCGTTGCTCAATTGAACGAAGCCTTTGACAGAATTGGTAACTTTCTCGTGAAACTGAGAAATTCGTGAAAAATAATATACCAATAATAGGGAACTTTTGATATAATATAACATGAGTCTCACTTTTAGTATCATTTATTAGAAGATTTGCACAAGTCGCCATTGAATTTGTACTCCGGGGAGGGATCGTGTTGTATTCTGTAGAATATGATTTGCGCGACAAAGCGAGAAATTCATTTTCGCCAGCGATTGCTCTGGAGGATGAAATTCAATTTTTACGTCTTAAGATGGAAGAAATCGTGTTGTTAGAGAAATCATTTACATCTGATATGGTTATTCAAATTAGTAGTCTGCTAGATGTGAAGATTAATGAGTATATGAGAATTCGTCCACGAAAATCATAACAAATAAAGGCGCCGGTTACGGCGCCTTTATTGTTGTTCCTTGAATATAGTCTGCATTGTTCTCGAATTGGATACGGATCGATTCGGATTCGAATAGATTCACGTCGTTAGATACTTGGAAATGAAGATGAGGTTCACTGGAATTGCCAGAGTTGCCGCACAGACCGAGAATATCTCCGGCTTGGACTTGATCGCCAACCTTAACCTTAACAGACCCTTTTTGTAAATGAGCATACAAACTATACTCTTTATTTCCATGGTCGATCACAACATAATTTCCTGCAGGCTCTTTTTCATTCATCGTCCCTACAGGTTCGTTATCTGGAATTTGATCTTTCAGTTCTACGACTTTGCCCGGAGCCGAAGCGACAATAGGCAAGCCGAAGGCGTAGTAGCTGGATAATTGGGTGGCATCGCCTTGATAGGAGCTGCCATCTTTTTGTTGCACAAAATCATACGCATAACGCTGACTTGGATGTTCATAGTGATAATTGACAAGGACATTCGTTCCGCCCCAGAAGGTGAACCATTCCCCGTGGAATGGAAGTGCGAATGTCGTAGCTGTCTTCTTCACATCCGTCTCGGAAAAAGTTTCTAAAGGGACAAGGAGCAGCCCGGATATGCGCCCATCCGGATCGAATACGGCTTGAATGCCTTTCGTACCTTGCTCATCCGTCCAAATGTAATTGGTGGAACCGCTCAGCTTCATTGTCGATTTCAAGGTATAGGACTGGACGCCCTCATGAAAGCCGGATAGCTGTTCCATATCTTTCAATGATACTTGCTGCTTAAACTGGGTATTGAATTGCTGATGAACTGTCTCATTCTTACCTTGAAGAAGGAGATCAGGTAGCTCCTCTGGCTGGAATGGCTTTACATCCACGATGGAAGAAGAGGAGGTGTGGCTTGAGGACGCAATATTCGTTGGTGGGTCTTGTGCATTACGAGTACAGGCAGTCAATGTTCCAACAATAGTCACCATGCAGATGAGATGGAGTAGGATGGTCGGTTTTGGATTTGTGTTCAAATTCATTTGTACATTTGCTCCTTTATGCTTGATATATACCAATCATAAGGGATGAAGTTTATCGTACGAATAACGTAATCTTATGAATGCCTTAATCTTGTTCATGAAAATTAAGGTTCTGTTAAGATCACATTCTACTATAAGAAATCAAAAGATGTTATGGTGATAGCAGTACCGAAAGATTGGGGAATACAGGATGAATCATGCTAAAATTTTGTTAGTTGATGATGAAGCATCGATATTGAAGCTATTAAAAACGGTGTTACATAAAGAAGGGTTCCTCAATGTAGATACAGCATCGACAGGGGAAGAAGCGATTAAGGCCTGTCAACGTGTGACGTATGATATGGTCTTGCTCGATGTGATGCTTCCGGGTCAGAGTGGGTTTGATATTTGTCCATGGATTCGGCAGACGACCGATGCGCCGATTCTATTCTTAACAGCTCGTACGACGGATTTGGATAAATTAACGGGGTTTGCACTGGGAGCGGATGACTACGTCACGAAGCCTTTCAACCCGCTTGAGGTCATTGCACGTGTGAAGGCGCAGCTCCGGCGATATGCGAAGAACGTGAACCGGGAAGCAGAACGGAGCATCAGCTTTTATGATTATGGTGGCTTTCAGCTGGATGCGTATGCAGGGGAACTTTGGGTACAAGGGAAGCAAGTGGATTGCCCGGCGCAAGTGTTCCAATTGCTCCAATTCTTCTGTCAGCATCCGAACGGGATATTCAGTAAGCAGCAGCTGTATGAACGGGTATGGGGAGATCATAGCATCAATGATGATAATACCGTGATGGTCCATATCCATCGGATTCGTGAGCGCATTGAACCGAATCCGGCAGAGCCGAAATATTTGATGACGGTGCGAGGACTTGGGTATAAGCTCGTTCGGAGGAACGATGAATAAGCGGATGACCGTGAATCGACGTTTTATTTTCATTTATATTAGACAGTTATTGTTCGTTGGTATGCTGATGCTCGCATTAATTCTAACGGTTCTATTTGTTGCATTCAACAAACTAAATCAGCTGGAGCAGGAACGTGATTTTGCCAAATCAGGTCTGCCCATGCTCATGAACTCTCTATCTGAGAAGGACGGGAAGATCACATTTGATCCTGAACTATTAGATCAAATTCGTGAGCAGGGCGGATGGCTGCAATTGATTAATGATCGTAACCAGGTGATTGCTGATTTTGAGACGCCGGATGATTTGCCGAGTCAGTATAATCCCGGTGAATTAACAAGCTATTGGACGGGAGAGCGACCGTTCCCTTATGGCTTATATGTGTGGATTCAAGAGAGAAAAGGGAGCCTCTATACGTTGATTTATGGCGTCAAGAATCCTATTGCAGAGATGAAGAGAACCTTACTGCAATCGGTCGAATTAAAGAATGGGGAGATTCAGATCACAGGGCCACTTGCTGCGCAAATCTCCCAATTATCGGGGTGGGTGCAGGTCATTAATGCGGAGGGGTTAGAGATCGCCTCCTATCATAAACCTGCGGATGGACCAAGCCAATATGCTGTACATGATATTATCTTACGTACGCAATATCCTGAGCGGTATGCTTCGCAGTTGGAGTCCGTGTTTGATCCAGCAACAGGAAATACTTGGTTAGTGCATCTTCCTATTCGGAATGAAGCTTCAGGCGTCCCACAGGATCCTTATTTGGCAATGATCTATGTCTTTGTCATCAGCCTATGTATCTTGCTTGGAATTATTATCATTCTATTAGCTGTTATAGCTTTATGGTATGGTCATCGGTTCGGAACGCCAATTCTTCATATGATTGATTGGCTGAAGCATTTGGCGCAGGGGCGGTTCATGGAACCCGTGGATCGTAAAGGGTATGCGCGGAGTATGAACCGGTCAGGGCGGATGAAGAGAAGGTTTCAGACCTATGCTGAGATGATCGACTCCTTACACTACCTAACAGAGTCGCTGCAGAAAAACGAGCTGATTCGCAAGCAGCTAGAGACGACGCGTGAAGAGTGGATTGCGGGTGTATCGCATGATCTTAAGACACCTTTATCATCGATTATGGGGTATGCGCATGTACTCGAATCGAATGCCTATGAATGGCGGCAAGAGGAAATACAGGAGTTTGCGTGTATTATTCGGGAGAAGTCCTTCCATATGGATGAGATGATTGATGATCTCAATCTAACCTATCGCCTGAACAATCATGCCGTTCCGATGCAGAAGGTCGAGATCGAAATGAATGAATTTATCGGCAAAATGGTACTGCAGATGCAACAGCATCCGCAACACGAGCAGCGACAGATTCAGTTTGTACCTGCCGCCCAGCCGATTTATTATCCGGTTGATGTGAAATATTTCCGCCGTATCCTTGAGAATTTGCTGGCCAATGCACAATTACATAACCCTTCGGATACACATATTCAGGTGATGATGGCTATCGAAGAGGATGGTGCGTTTCGAATCGAAATTCAAGATCAGGGGTTAGGAATGGATGAGGCGACGGTTGATCGATTATTTGAACGTTATTACCGAGGCACTCCGACCGAGAATCTCCATCAAGGGACTGGTCTTGGCATGGCGATCGCGAGACAGCTTGTTCACGAGCATGACGGTCATATTGAGGTAGAGAGTCAGGTTGGTGTGGGGACGACGATCTCATTGTTATTCCGTCAGTCCACCTGCTTCCAGGAAATGAAAGTACAGTTAAGCTGATGAAGAGGAGAAGACCTTCCAGAGTTTTCTTTTTAAACATATAGAAATTATTATTTTCGTGGCCCCCCGCAAAGTACCTGAATCAGCTTCGAAGCGGATTTCCCCACTTTGTGGGGTTATTTTGTGTCTTCCAAGTTTATGATATAGTGGGTGGTATAGATGCACACAGCAGAAGGGACGCAATGTACATGAAAAGAATCGGAATCATTCTTATGATGTTAGTTACGATGAGCCTCTTAGCGGGCTGCGGTGATGAGGCGGATCTTACGATCTTATTGATGCCTGGACAACAGCAAGTTATACCACAGGAAGTAACAGATCAAGTGAAGGCTCAGCTGCAGCAGCAGCTCGGAAGTGAGAAAAAGGTCGAAGTAAACGCAAGCGCGATGTACAGTATACAGAAGTTGATTGCCGAACTTGCGGTAGGCTCGAATGATATGATGGTAGTTCCTGAGGAAGATATGAAGAACTTTGCGAAGAATTCAGGAACGACACCGCTCGAAGATACATTTGACAAGGAGAAGTACAAACGCGGCTTTGTTGAAGGGACTGTTCTTGTACCGGATGCATCAGGGAAAGACCAAGAAAAGAAGGAAGAACATCTCTATGCAATTCCAATTCATGATATGAAGATGTTCAAGTCCATTGGGTTCGCATTAGAGAATCTGTTCGTGATTATTCCGTCGAACGCGCCGCATCCTGAACTTGCAAAGCAAGTGTTGAAGTCGATGGTAGAGTAGCGGGTAGTGAGATTTTCGATCAAATAAATGAAGGAAGGGAGGAACTCACTTGTTGGTGATGATAACAGGTGGCGCAGGCAGTGGGAAGACAAGCTTTGCGCTGCAGTTGGCTTCGACATTGGGCAAGACGGGCATGTGGCTTGTCTCGCGATGGCCGGATAAAGATAAGGAACAAGTGGCTCCCTCCTCCTTTGTATGGAAAATTATTGAGACCGATCCGTTACTTCCTGAAATTATTGATACGATTAATGTGCAGTCGAATCCATACACGGCGCGGAATCGTGTGCTCGTGGTGGATAGTATCGCGGTGTGGCTCTACGGTGAAGTAAAGGCTGCTGCCAAGCTCAATCTCGATGAGAAGGACATGAAAGCGCATGTCGAGATGCGCGTCGAACAGCTGGTGCAGTCTATTCTTGCCTATCAAGGTGCAATTCTCGTCATCACAAATGAGATGAACGGCGGATGGGATGAGACCGTAGCGTATCGACGTCTATTCCATGAATGGCTGCCGGCGATTAATGAACGATTAGCTGCAAGAAGCAAGCAATTGTATTTGTTAACATCAGGGATTGCTGTGGAACTATTAAGTAAACAGGTGAAATTCGGGAGGGATTTAGGATGAAAATCTATACTCGCTCGGGGGATCAAGGAACGACGTCGGTCATCGGCGGACGTGTACCGAAAGATCATATTCAAGTAGAGACGTATGGAACAATTGATGAGTTGAATTGCTTCGTTGGTCAAGCGATGAGTCAACTTGGCGGGGAGCGATTCTCAGATATCCGATCCGTATTGCTGCAAATTCAACATGAGCTATTCGATTGCGGCTCGGATCTCGCCTTCGCGAATCCAGATGGGAAGAGCTTCAAAGTTCAAGCTGAGATGACAGCGCAATTAGAACAATGGATTGATCATTATGAACAAGAAAATCCGAAGCTGACACGGTTCATTCTTCCGGGTGGAAGCAGTGGATCTGCATCGCTTCACGTGTGCCGAACGGTATGCCGTCGTGCAGAACGACTGGTTGTGAAGCTGGGGAGTGTCGCAGACATTCATACCGAGGTTCGCCACTATTTGAATCGATTATCGGATTTATTCTTCGTGCTCGCTCGAACGGCGAATGTACGGAGCGGTGTTCCCGATGTTGAATATATTCGCAGTGCAGAGGTGTTCCGTTCCGAGCCATGACAACCGAGACACAATATTACGAACCGATCACTTATATCGTTCCTCCAACGGAGGAGGGGATGCTGTTAAAGACGATTCTATCGAATCGATTAATGGTATCTCGCAAATTAATGTCGAGATTGAAGCTAACCGAGCAAGGGATTACGGTGAATGGTGAGCGACATTATATCAGTGTTCGTGTGCAGGCAGGCGATTGTGTTCAGATTCGGATGGAGCAGGAGCAGTCGGATGATATTTTGCCGCAGCCGATTGATTTCACCATTATTTACGAGGATGAACATCTCTTAGTCGTGCATAAAGAACCAGGGATCATCGTTCACCCTACGCATGGTCATTATATGAATACACTTGCCAATGGAGTTGTCCATTACTGGCAACAGCAGGGCTGGAATTATCGATTCCGGCCTGTTCATCGCTTGGATCAAGAGACCTCGGGTGTGCTCGCGATCGCGAAGAATCCGTATATTCATCAGCATATTTCTGAGCAAATGATTGCAGGGCAAGTGGACAAGCAGTATCTGGCTTTTGTCCATGGGATACCGGATCCGCTGCAAGGGACGATTGAAGGTCCGATTGATCGTGACCCGGAATCGCCGCATGTTCGCATTGTGACGCCAACAGGCTATGCATCGACTACGCATTATACAACGCTGGAATCTTATAAATCGTCTGCGGGTGCTAAGATACAGCTAAAGCTGGAGACGGGCCGCACCCATCAAATTCGCGTGCATATGCAATCCATTGGTTGTCCATTAATCGGTGATAAAATGTACAAGTTTCTAGTTCCCGTTGACGAAGCTACAGATGCTAAGGCGCAGGCGTTAGACGTGCGAATGGATCGGCATGCGCTGCATGCTTGGAAGCTTGGTTTTACGCATCCGATCACGAAGCAATGGATGGAATTTACCGCAGAATTACCTGACGATCTTCAGCAGCTGCAAGACGCAATGAAGAACGAAATTACTTAGTGAGCTATAAGGAGAATCTGTCATGTCCAAGTTAAAAGTCTATCATTATACGAAATGCGGCACCTGTCGCAGCGCCATTAAATCGCTTCAAGCGAAAGGGCATGAGCTGGAGCTCCAAGATATCTTCGAGGTCGCGCCGACGGAAGCGGAATTGAAGACATTAATCGAAAATAGCGGCCTTGAATTGAAGAAATTCTGGAATACTTCGGGTGAAGTCTATCGGGAAATGCAGCTGAAGGACAAGCTGCCTAAGATGAGCGCGGAGGAACAAGTCAAGCTGTTAGCATCGAATGGCCGATTGATCAAACGCCCGATTGTTACTGATGGGAAGCAAGTAACGGTTGGATTCAAAGAAGAGCAGTACGAGACTAGCTGGGGCTGAACCTGGGGTAGGATATTATAATGTGTGTTCAAAAAGTCGGCATTTCAGCACCGAGAAGGTTGCGAGAACCCGAAGAAGGAGGAACGGAGTTTAGGAGATACCTAAATGAGTACCGGACTTCAAGGGTGAATGCAAGATTCGATGGCGAATATGCTTCACGGACTACTTCGTGATCAAATGATGACTTTTTGAACAACCTCTATAATGGCAAAAAGAGGCCGGGCAGTGACGAGCGTACTATGCTAGAATAATAGGATGTTACTTACAGGTTGTTACTAGATTAGAGTTAGGAGAGATCCAAAGGTGGAACACAATAAACAGAAGTTACTCCTCGTCGACGGGATGGCTTTGTTATTCCGCGCTTATTATGCGACAGCATACGGCGGTTATATTCGCAAGACAAGTTCAGGTATTCCGACGAATGCGATCTATGGATTCATTCGTTATTTCTGGGATGCCGTATCGAAATTCGATCCAACGCATATCGCTTGCTGTTGGGATATGGGGAGCAAGACGTTTCGTACCGAGCAATTCTCGGATTACAAAGCTAATCGCGGCGAAGCGCCAGAAGATCTTATCCCGCAATTCAGCTTAATTCGTGAAGTGATGGAGAGCTTCGGCATTCCGAATATCGGTGAAGTTGGATACGAGGCCGATGATTGTATCGGTACGATCGCCAAGCAGTATGGATCTGACATGGATATCTATATCCTGACCGGCGATCACGATATGCTGCAATTGGTTGACGAACGTATCCATGTCATCATTATGAAAAAAGGACACGGGAATTATATGGTCTACAACCCGACCACACTCATGGAAGAACGTCAACTCACACCGGCGCAAGTAATCGATGTGAAAGGCTTGATGGGGGACACCAGTGATAACTATCCGGGTGTTCGCGGGATTGGAGAGAAAACAGCTTACAAGCTCGTTCAACAATACGAATCCGTAGAAGGAATCTTAGAGAACCTTCATGAACTGACCAAAGCTGTGCGTACCAAAATTGAAGCGGACATCGACATGCTACACTTATCTCGCGATTTAGCACGTATTCGTTGCGATGTGCCGCTCGTCTGTTCGATAGACAACTGCGAATTCACCTTAGATCGTACACAAATTGAACGCAAATTTGCAGAATTAGAAATGCAGAGTTTAAATTCATTGATCGGGGTGTAACAGTCAGCATGTCAACTAAGTTTATTCGGACCATCGTCCTTACACTTGTCCTTAGTCTTACCGGAGCTGTTGTAGCTACGGCAGCAGGGCAAGGAGGTACTGCGGGCAGTACGACATCTTCCTCGAAAGGAACGCAGCAGCTTGCTTACCAACCAAAAGTCGAGATGAAGAAGGTTGCCGTAGGCGGACGTACTTATACGGTACAGACCGTGACGATGCCGAAAAATATCGGTGTACAAGTAGGTCTGGCAGGCGGCAAGGTCGGTCAGACAGCGAATATGAAAGACATTGTTAAACGGTATCATGCGGATTATGGTATCAATGGCACATACTTTGAAGCCTATGGCGGTATTCCAGAGCCTTATGGCATGATCATACAGAATGGTCAGCTTGCTCATATTGGGAACACCGGGACAACGATTGGATTTACGAAAAATGGCCAAGTTCGGATGGATCATTTACGGGTATCTGTTACGGGGAGTGTCTACGATCCGGACAGCGGCAAAAGCGGCAGTTATTATGTCTATTTTGCAAACCGAACGCCTGTTAAAGGGAAATCGAGCAGCATCCTCTACACACCGGCACGAGGCAAGACCATTGGATTTAGCTATGGTGAGATGGTTGTCATAGATAAAGGCGTAGTCACCAAAGTGACGCAAAATCAAGATGTCGCGATCCCAGCGAATGGTTATGTGCTTGTCTTTAACGGTAGCGAGACAGGGCAAGCAAAACGATTTAAAGTGGGTGCAATGGCTTCATATGAAGTTCACTATAAGGACCTGCAAGGCAATGAGATCCCTTGGGGAGATGTCATCACCGCAGTTGGGGCGGGCCCAAGACTTGTGAAGGATGGTAAGCTCGCGGTGAATCCGACGGCCGAAGGGTTTACATCTGCCAAAATTTTGACCAGCGGCGGTGCACGAAGTGGGATTGCTGTCATGAAGGATGGCTCCATTATGATTGCAACGGTCAATGGAGCGACAATTCAAGCGTGGGCACAAGTGATGCAGAAGCTTGGAGCGCAGCAGGCAATGAATTTGGACGGGGGCGCATCATCCGGCCTCTATGCCAATGGGAGAGTCCTTACGTCAGCAGGTAGACCGCTGAGCAACATGCTGCTGTTCGGCATGAATTTGCAGTGAAACAAGAAGAAGGCTACCTTGCTCGATGAGTAAGGTAGCCTTTTTCTATATCGATGGATTGTAATTAATCTGTGAAGACAGTAGGGCCTACAACCATGTGAAGGAATTCGCGCAGGTCGCCTGCTTCCTCTTCCGACAGTTTGAAGGTGAATTCCAAGTAGCCTTCTTCCTCTAAATCTTCTTCACCGATAATTGCCGTAATACCGCTCTGAAGATCAGTAACTAATTTCTTCCCGTAGAAGCGGTTGGTTGTCATGATGGCGAGGTCGAACCGTTTATAGCTTGCGCCAATGAATGTCACGAATCGCGTCGTCGTTGCTTCCGTTGAATCCGATAGAAAATCTAACTCGTGCTGAGACATGGATGTCACTCCTTCAATGATTATGAGGTCATTATAGCGGAATTTGGGAAGAACAGGAACTATAATTTCTGTACCTATAGTTATTTGAAAACTTTTGTCTCCCTATACTTGCCCAGAATTTGGAATTATGCTATGATGATCTTAATTGCATGAACGAACGAATGAGGAAGCACCTCTCTTGTTTTATATAAGAGGGGTGCTTTTTTGCGTGCGTTCATGAACTTTCTGGAGGTGGATGATGAATATCGTTTTTCTGAACACGTTTGAAAGGAAGCAAGAATCAGAAGGGACTATTACATCGCAATTATCGATTGGTGAGGCGCATGGGGTGTGGCAGCTTGTATGGAGTGAACCCTTCCATGGCAAGATGGAACAATCGGTATGGTACTCGGGTACGTCCTGGGAGGAGCTTCTAACCACATTTCGACATGGTGTTGCGGTGAAGTTAGGGGAAGGGTACGCTCCGATTATTGATGGAATGATTAGTGATGCGGAGCACTCGGGACGATTGGTTCGGTCGCAGCTGCTCGCTTGCTATAGCGATTTATATCCGAATGAATCGTTATATGCCTTGTTAAGTCAATGGCGTAGATCTCGCGCCACTGCTGACAAGAAGGCTCCTTATTTCATTGCGACGAACCGTATGCTGCGCCTAATCAGCGTCTATGTACCGCAGACGATGGAGGAGTTGCTTCAACTACCTGGCTTCGGAGAGAACAAGGTGAACCTCTATGGCGAGGAGATTGTAAGCTTGCTTCAAGATACCGAACGAACGACAGTGTTTCCGCTGGATTGGGTCAAAGAACAGGTGACTCGGGAAGAATATGCCCAATGGCTGAATAAGCAAAAAGAACAAAAATATAAGCAGGAAATGGATCGGCTTGCAGAACAGAAACGTTTGCTGGAAGGAATTCAGCAGGGTTGTTCCATCACAGATCTGGAGCAGTATTGCAGCATGTCGCGTCGGAATATTCTGATTGCGCTCGAAAGTCTTGATCGGGAAGGGTATGATATCGAGCGTCTGATCGAAGAAGAGCTCCAGCAGGTGCCTCTAGAGGAGCAGGCCGCCATATGGTCGGCTATTGAGCGCGATGGGTATCGATATTTGAAGCCGATCTTGCTCGAGGTCTATGGGGATACGGGGCTGCAAGGAGAGCAAGCGGCCATGTATTACGAGCGTATTCGATTGGTTCGTATTCGTTATCGGCGTCAGCGAGAGATAGACAATCAACAACGTCAGGCAGGATAAATGAAAAACAGGACTTGATCTACACTGCTAAGCGCAGCAGTTCAGATCAAGTCCTGCATTGATTATGTTAAAAAAATCGACTTATCAGCACGAGAAGTTGTTATAGCCAGTTCTTTTTCTTGAAAAGGAAGTACATCCCAAACCCCAGGCAGAGCATAGCGCCTAGAACGATGTAATACCCATAAGTCCAATTGAGTTCAGGCATATGGGTGAAGTTCATCCCGTAGATCCCGGTGATGATCGTCATCGGCATGAAGATGGTCGTGAGCGCCGTAAAGACTCTCATGATCTCATTCGCGCGGTTCGCGACGCTGGACTGATAAGCTTCTCGTAAGTTGGCCATCAGATCGCGGAACGTATCGAAGGTCTCTGATATTTTGACGGCATTCTCATAAATGTCACTGAAGTATTTCTGCAGCTGGTCATCGATGAGACGCAGATCTTTCTTATTCAAGGTCGCAATCACGTCTTTCTGCGGTCCAAGAACCTTCTTGAGCCACAGGATTTCGCTTCGCAGACCGATAATTTCGTTCAAATGTGTTTTTTTCGTATGAAGGACGATATCTTCTTCCAGATGTTCAATGCGGTCTTCAATCCGATCCCCGACAGAGAAATAGCTGTCAACGACAAGGTCGACCAAATGATATAAGAAATTATCAGGTCGATTGACTTCTTGCTCCCACAAAATTGGCTTCACCGTGCGGAGCTCATTGATCTTCTGCTTCGTTACCGTAATAATATAATGTTTGCCCAGGAACATACTCAGGGCGCGCAAGAAAATTTCTTCATCATCAAATCGAATACTGTTAATAACAATAAAATAATGTCCCTCGTAAATTTCAATCTTAGGACGCTGTTCCTCTTCACTGAGGCAATCCTCCACGGCCAAATCGTGCAGCAAGAACAACGGCTGCAGGACGATCAGATCTTCGACATCTGCATCGATCCAATAGAAGCCGTTCGCTGGAGGGATGATCGTTTGGTTAATATCTTCGATGACGGTGAATACACCTTCTTGTACCAACCGGATTTTCATCTGATTTCACTCCTCTTCCCGAATGAAACCAGAAGGCAGGCCAAAAGATGCGTTTGTTACACAGACTTCAGGCACAACCGACAGATTTCATTCCTATTTAATTGTACATGTGACATTGTCCTCTGCGGTATAGGGTCGCCTTCCATCCTTACTCACCTCTGCTTTATGTTTCATCTCTTGGAACACTCGTCTTAGTATAACGCGCTTATATCTTACAAGCAATGAAAAAAACGGTGAACCAAGTTAAAGTAGAATATGGCACGGACCGAAGAATGGTGCGTTCGCAGCGTGTAGAGTATTGAGCGGATGGAAGTGTATTGACGTCTGTTTCAAATTGGATTAAAGTAGGGTTATGTATGATAAAACCAAATAAGGTTTTGCTAAATTCTTATCAAGAGTAGGTGGAGGGACTAGCCCGATGATACCCGGCAACCGACTGAAAAGCACGGTGCTAATTCTTGCGGAAACGAATGGATTTCGTTACTGAGAGATGAGAGAGGCGCCGGATTTATTAACGTAGGCCTTCTCTTGGAAGGTCTTTTTTTGTACCTTCCGAGCAATAACCATCATGAATTAAGAATCCCACAAAGGAGCGAATGACGCATGCCGATTAAAATTCCAGATGCATTGCCAGCGAAAGAAATATTGACTAATGAGAATATTTTTGTGATGGATGAGAGTGTAGCATACCATCAAGACATTCGTCCGCTTCAGATTGTGATCTTAAATTTGATGCCAACGAAGGAAACGACAGAGACACAGCTGCTGCGCCTCATCGGGAATACCCCGCTGCAGGTCGAGGTGGTTCTTCTTCATCCCAAATCCCATACGTCGAAAAATACATCGGTAGAGCATCTCGAGACGTTCTACCATACCTTTGAAGATATTCGCCATCGTCGGTTCGACGGCATGATCGTAACGGGAGCGCCTGTCGAACAAATGGAGTTCGAGGAAGTGAACTATTGGGAAGAGCTTGAACAAATCTTCGAATGGAGTAAGACGAACGTAACATCAACCATGCATATCTGTTGGGCCTCCCAAGCAGGTCTGTATTATCACTTTGGCGTACCTAAATATTCTTTGGAAGAGAAGTGTTTTGGCGTATACCCGCATGTGATTACAACGCCGAATATCAGCTTATTGCGTGGATTCGACGAGCAGTTCTACGTACCACAATCCCGTCATACCGAGGTAAGACGTGAAGATATCGAGCTTAATGAGAACCTAGAGATTTTATCGGAATCCGAAGAATCGGGAATCTATATCGTTGCGACCAAAGACGGCAAGCAAATTTTCGTGACAGGCCATTCCGAGTATGACCCGCTTACATTAAAATGGGAGTATGACCGTGATGTTGCCAAAGGACTTGATGTCGCAATTCCGAAGAACTACTATCCGAAGGATGATCCATCACGGGTGCCTTTATCGCTATGGCGTGCGCATGCCAACTTATTATTCTCTAATTGGCTGAATTACTATGTATATCAAGAGACACCATTTGACCTTGGCGCAGGTATTTAATAGGACAGAGGAGGATTTCTAGACATGTCAGAAGATTTGAAAATTGAAAGTCGTCTCGCGCAGATTGGTTCTGTGCAGGAACCTGTTACGGGAGCGATTAATTATCCTATATATCAATCAACTGCGTTTCGTCATCCGAAGCTAGGACAGAGCACTGGATTCGATTATATTCGGACGAAGAATCCGACTCGCAGCGTCTTGGAAGAAGCGGTAGCTAAACTCGAGAGCGGCGATGCAGCGTTTGCCTGTAGCTCCGGAATGGCGGCGCTTCAGACCGTATTTGCCATGTTCGGTCAAGGCGATCATCTGATCGTCTCGCTGGATCTATACGGGGGTACTTACCGGTTAATCGAGAAAATTATGTCGCGCTTTGGCGTGACAGCTTCTTATGTGGATACAAATGATTTCGATGCCCTGGAAGAAGTGGCACAGCCGAATACGAAGGCGGTTATCATCGAGACACCAACGAATCCACTGATGATGATCACAGATATTGAAGCTGTAGCGGCATGGGCGAAGCGCAAAAATATGTTAACGATTGTCGATAACACCTTGTTAACACCATTCTTGCAACGTCCCATTGAGCTAGGTGCAGATATTGTGGTGCACAGTGCGACGAAATATCTAGGCGGTCATAATGATGTGCTCGCCGGACTGATCATTACGAAAGGCAAGGAGCTATCTGAATATACAGGCTTCCTGCACAATTCGATTGGTGCTGTACTGAGTCCAAGTGACAGCTATCAGTTAATGCGCGGCATGAAGACATTGGCGCTGCGGATGGAGCGTCATGAATATAATGCGACACGGGTTGCTACATATTTGCAGGAGCATCCGCTTGTTGATCAAGTCTATTTCCCAGGTCTGCCGGGACATCCCGGCTATGAAATTCAGAAGAAGCAAGCCTCAGGCAATACGGGTATTTTCTCCTTCAAAATGAAGGAAGCAAAATATATTGAGCCGATATTACGTCATATTCAATTGATTGCTTTTGCCGAGAGCCTTGGTGGAGTAGAGTCGTTGATGACGTATCCAGCCGTGCAGACCCATGCGGATATTCCGATTGAAATTCGTGAGAAGGTCGGCGTAGATGATCGTCTCCTCCGCTTCTCCGTTGGGATAGAGCATGCCGATGATATTATTGCGGATTTAGGCCGTGCAATTGAGCTTGCAAGACAAGAGATCGAGGGGGCATAGTCGTGGCACATGCAGAAGGATCAGAACGGAATCGTAAATTTGCAACGAAGTTGATTCATTTCGGAAGTGAAATCGACGAGACGACGGGTGCTTCCAGTGTCCCGATTTATCAAGCATCAACTTTCCACCATCATGATATCTTCAATCCGCCGACGTATGACTATTCCCGTTCGGGGAATCCGACACGCCAGGCGCTAGAAGACTATATCGCCTTGCTTGAGGGCGGAACGAATGGGTATGCTTTCCCGTCCGGGATGTCAGCGATCTCTACCGCTTTCATGTTGTTATCCGCAGGAGATCATGTGATCGTGACGGAAGATGTATACGGGGGGACCTATCGTTTCCTAACGACCATCCTAAGTCGGATGAACATTGAGACGACGTTCGTCGATATGACGGATCTCGATCAAGTGAAAAGCGCTCTGAAGCCGAATACGAAAGCTGTATTTATGGAGACACCGTCAAATCCGACGCTCAAAATTACCGATATTGCCGCTGTCACTTCATGGGCGAAGGAACACGGCCTCCTAACGATGCTGGATAATACGTTTATGACACCGTATCATCAGCGTCCAATTGAGCTTGGTGTGGACCTTGTACTGCATAGTGCGACGAAGTTCTTAGGCGGTCACAGTGATGTGCTTGCTGGACTAGCTGTCACAGCTACGGAAGAGCTTGCTCGCCAAGTCAAATACTTGCAGAATGGGATGGGAGCGGTACTTAGTACGCAAGAAAGCTGGCTTCTCATGCGCGGCATGAAGACGCTTGAAGCGCGTATGGCGCATTCGGAGCAGAGTGCGAAGAAGCTGGCGGCATGGCTGGAACAAGAACCTTCGATTGCGAAGGTATACTATCCAGGTCTAGCGAATCATCCTGGCCGTGTAATTCATGAGCAACAGTCCGCGGGTTATGGCGCAGTTGTATCATTTGATGTCGGTTCTGGTGAACGGGCGAAGCAAGTGCTCAGTAAAGTAAAAATCCCGCTCGTAGCCGTCAGCCTTGGCGCTGTAGAGAGCATTTTATCGTACCCAGCCATGATGTCTCATGCCTCCATGCCTCGTGAAGTTCGTCTAGAGAAGGGAATCACAGACGGATTACTTCGTTATTCGGTAGGGCTTGAGCATGTTGACGATTTGATTGATGATTTATCGAACGCCTTGCGAGACGTGTAACAATAAGGCAAATATTGTTATATTTTGTTATGCTGTGATAGAATAGTGACAACAGAACGTGTTCAAAAAGTCGGCATTTAAGCACCGAGAAGGTTGCGTGAGGCTGAAGAAGGAGGAACGGAGTTTAGGCAAAACCTAAATGAGTACCGGACTTCGAAGGTGAACGCAAGATTCGATGTCGGTTATGCTTCTTGAATTACTTCGTGATCAAATGATGACTTTTTGAACAACCTCTACAAGAACGTCTGGATGCGAGGGGGCATAAGAGCGTAGTATGAGTACCTTTTTTGATGAATCGATCAAACGATTGAAGAACATCTGTATGTTATCTCGAACGAACCGTTCCATGAATATTCTGCCACCGAGCTTTAAGCTGCGGGATCCCGTTATTCATCAGGTTCGTAAGGCCCGTCGGCAGGGTCATATATGCTCGCTCATTCTACTAAGTGTCCATCAATTTGATCAATTCATTCGTCAGCATTCTTCAGATACGATGCAGCACCTGACTAAGGTCCTCGAACATATTCTTCGGGATACGATTCTTGATTATGTCGATGCATCCAGGCTCATTGGGGTCAAGATGATTCATACCAATGTCTATGGCATTTTTATTCGTGAGACGATTCCATTCCTGGCGCAAGAGACGGATGCGCTTGCCATTCTCATCGGGAAGTCAATTCAGACGGATCTGAATTTTGAACTACAAGAGAGTGATTTAACGGTTCAGATTATTAGCGGTGCGACACAGCTCCCTGCGGATATCGATGATGAGAGGCATGGGATCTATCTCGCTGTCCAAGAAGCCTGGCTGCTTGCAGCCGGGCTTGCGCCGGTTCCATACAATTCATTGAAGCAGCAATTAAGACAAATTATTGAATACAAGGATATTACGGTTCTTACGCAGCCAATCTTGAATCTTAATACGGGCGAAGTATACGGTTATGAGGTGCTCACGCGGGGACCGATCGATACGATATTTCACTCGCCAGAGGCTTTGTTTGATTATGCGGACCGGGTTCAATTGCTGTCTGAGTTGGAGTTCGTGGTGATCCAGAAGGCTTTCGAAGAAATGAAGGGTCGGGGCATCATGAGTCCCGTCTTTATTAACATTACAGCGGTGACGCTGAGCCACCCTCACTTCGAACGGAATATTAAACGGTATATTGAGAAGGAAAATATTAAGCCTAGTCATGTGATCTTCGAAATTACGGAACAACATCTGATGCGTGATTATGTGAGCAGCTCGCAAGTAATCCGTAAGCTTCGCAGTCTCGGATTTCGCGTTGCGATTGACGATGCAGGTGCAGGCTTCTCTAGTCTGCAATCTATTCTTGAGATCATCCCGGATATTATCAAAATTGATAAGTCGCTCATTCAAGAAATTGATCGCGTTGCCGCCAAGGAATCCATGCTCAAAGCGATCATGTCCTTTGCGCATGACATACAATGCCAAGTCATTGCTGAAGGGGTCGAACGGGAAGAAGAAGCAGGCGTGCTAATGCGGCACAATGTTGAGATGGGGCAAGGGTACTTTTTTGCGAAGCCGGAACGATTCATGCCGAGCCATGGTCGACTCTATCTCGATGAAATGAAACACAAAATACATCGATTGCGCTCGGTAACAGCATCTTAGGATGCTGTTTTTCCTTGTGAAATGTGTTACGATAAAAAGTACAGGTGTTTTTAAAATATAAGGGTTTATAGGTTTGACGGGTAAACCGTTCTTATATTTCCGAAGAACGATTATCGTCCTGTTATGGACGATGAAGTCGTTACTTCTTGGGGGAAAGATAACAGTGGGGGAAGCAAAGGAGTGAGCAGACATGTCAGTAGATCGCATATTGGATAAAGCTGCAGCAGGTGAGCGCATCAACGTAGAAGAATGCATTACCTTGTTTGAATCGGATCAAGTGGAGAAGATGGGTCATGTCGCGAACCAGATCATGCAGAAGTGGCATCCAGATCCGATTACGACGTTCGTGATTGGACGCAACATTAACTATACGAATATTTGTGATGTATATTGCCGATTCTGTGCGTTTTACCGCAGACCTGGTTCGGATGAAGGATATGTATTGCCGAATGAGGCGATTTTCCAGAAAATCCAAGAAACCATCGATGTGAACGGAACAGAAATTCTGATGCAAGGCGGAACGAATCCGAACTTGCCATTTAGCTATTATACCGATTTATTACGTGAGATTAAGCAGCGGTTCCCGAACATTACGATGCATTCCTTCTCTCCAGCTGAAATTATGAAGATGAAGGAAGTATCAGATGGCTTGTCGTTGGAAGAGGTCGTTCGTGCTATTCATGAAGCCGGACTCGATTCACTACCAGGTGGTGGAGCTGAGATCTTGGATGATCGGACTCGACGCAAGATTAGTCGACTTAAAGGTTCGTGGCGGGATTGGATGGACGTGATGCAGACGGCGCATAAAGTCGGCATGAACACGACAGCGACGATGGTTGTTGGCTTCGGCGAAGGGATGGATGAGCGTGCGCTGCATCTAGATCGTGTGCGGGTCGCACAGGATGAGTGCATTAACAATCAATATTCATCCAAAGGATTCTTGGCCTTTATTCCATGGACCTTCCAACCGGACAATACGAACATGAAAGCGGAACGCGTCACACCCGAAGAGTATCTGAAGACACTTGCGATCAGCCGGATTTATCTCGATAACATCCCGAACTTCCAATCCTCATGGGTTACGATGGGGCCAGAAGTCGGGAAGCAGACGTTAAGCTATGGTTGCAACGATTTTGGCAGCACGATGATCGAAGAGAATGTCGTCTCGGCAGCGGGTGCAACCCATAAAGTGAATATCGGAACGATTCTAGAGACAATTCGTGAAGCGGGCAAGATCCCTGCGCAACGGGATACGAAATATAATATCCTGCGGGTCTTTGAAGAAGAATCGAATGTTGAACGCGATTTTATTATGCAAAATTAATTGATAACAGCTACCCTTGGCGGTAGCTGTTTTTTATTGCATCCGTAAGAAATTCGCCTTGATTCTGGACTTGCTGGGAAAATCCTCGTTGTATATCTGTTTCCTAAAGCCCATATACTGAATAAGAACATTGTTCGGGAAGGAGCAAGTCACATGGAACTGTTTACAGTCACAATAACGACGACTTCCGATGAAGCCTGGTCAAAATTTCATAGTCAGATGGAACAAGAATTCGCTGATTTACATATGCAGCCGGAAGGCGTTACATTTACGGAATCGAGGAATTCCCACGAATACCAGATCATTTGCCATGGCATATTGCCAGGATTTAAGCTGACGCAGCACGCGCCGAAGGTCTATAGTAAGGCGGCGAATGTGCTTGCGGAGTATATTCTGGAAATCAAAGAACGTGCGGTACTACGCCGCATTATTCGCAAAGAATTTCATTACAAACGATCAGAGGATCTAGATAAAATCGAGACGTATTGTATGGAATTGCTACAAGAGACGAACGAAGAGTTCCGTACACCGGATGATCGCGAACGGCGCAAACGGCTGCTCATTCAGGAGATTACGCAGTATTTTGAAGAGAATACGGCGCTTCACGTTGAAGGCTTTATCCGATTCCGTCTGGATGCCTACACGAAGGAATTGCGTGACATTGTGGAGTATGCGGTTGATGAGTATATTCTCGATCAGCAATATCATGAGTTTATCGCACTGCTTAAATATTTTGTGTTCGTGCAGGAGACTAAGATTCCTGTGGCTCACGTGATGCATCGCGGCGATCATCAATTTGTGCTGCTGAATGATCAAATGCGTCCGATTGAGACGAAGCAAATGACGAGTGTTGTGGTTGAGATGCCTGATCATGATATTGAGGTCGAGGATATGATTGTGAGCACCTTAATTACCGTCTCACCGCAGAAGATTTATATCCATACGCGTGAACCAGAACTGCAAGTGATTAAGACGATCCAGCAAATTTTCGAAAGCCGTGCACAGTTATGTGTGTATTGTCCGGTCTGTTCGCCGTACTTGAGTGAAAGTGCGCAGCAGCATGATTAATTAACGAATTGTTAAAAGGATACAGCTTGACCTCCTCCTCGAATGGATTTATAATAACGGTAACTTAAATCGCGAATAGCGATGACAAAGACATGAGTCCTTGGTTGAACTGTCCAGAGAGAGGAAACATCGGCTGCAATTTCCTTCAGAGATCACCTTCGATTTACCCCTTTGTAGCTGATTCATCGAATGATAGTAGATGGATCCGATTCATTCTCGTTACCGAATGCACTAAGGAACGTTATTGTTACAAGTCATTTGGGCTTAGCATATTACGTTCGAATTAGGGTGGAACCACGGGTATATAACACTCGTCCCTTTCTGGGATGAGTGTTTTTTGTTGTTTTTTTATATTGAAGGAGGAAAAGGGAACATGTCAGTTAAAGTAACTTTGCCGGATGGCGCAGTGCGCGAATACGAGGCAGGAAGCAGCATTGAAGATGTTGCAGCATCGATCAGCAGCGGACTGAAGAAGAATGCAGTAGCAGGTAAAATCGATGGGAAGATCGTGGATGTCTATACACCGATCGATGCGGATGCAGCGGTTGAGATCGTGACCCTCGATAGCCAAGATGGACTTGAGTTGATGCGCCATAGTACAGCACATTTGATGGCACAAGCGATCAAACGTCTGTATAAAGAGCACAATGTGAAGTTAGGTATTGGACCGGTCATTGAAGATGGATTCTACTACGATATCGATATGGAGCACTCCTTGAATCCGGAAGATCTTGCGAAGATCGAGAAGGAAATGGAGCGTATCGTGGGTGAGAATCTTCCGATTCGCCGCCGTGTTGTGAGCCGTGATGAAGCGCTTCGCATCTATACAGAGCTGGATGATAATTTAAAACTCGAATTAATTCGCGATTTGCCAGAAGATTCAGTACTTACCATCTATGATCAAGGCGAGTTCTTCGACCTCTGCCGTGGACCGCACGTTCCTTCGACAGGCCGCATCAAAGCGTTCAAATTGCTCAGCGTTGCAGGTGCTTACTGGCGTGGGGATTCCAAGAACAAAATGCTTCAACGGATCTATGGTACGGCATTCGTGAAAAAAGCAGAACTGGACGAGCATCTCCGTCTTTTGGAAGAAGCGAAGAAACGTGATCACCGTAAGCTGGGTAAAGAACTGAAAATCTTCACGTTCTCCCAACAAGTAGGTCAAGGCTTACCGCTCTGGCTTCCAAACGGATCGAAGCTTCGTCGCACATTGGAGCGTTATATCGTAGATCTCGAAGAAAGATTGGGTTACGACCATGTCTATACACCAGTACTTGCGAATGTAGAGTTGTATAAGACTTCAGGTCACTGGGAGCACTACTCGGAAGATATGTTCCCGAAAATGGTATTGGATAACGAGGAGCTTGTTCTACGTCCGATGAACTGCCCGCATCACATGATGGTGTTCAAGAGCGAAATGCGCAGCTACCGCGACCTTCCGGTTCGTATTGCCGAGCTTGGAACAATGCACCGCTATGAAATGTCAGGGGCATTAACAGGTCTGCACCGCGTACGCGCGATGACATTGAATGATGCTCATATTTTCTGCCGTCCGGATCAAATTAAAGAAGAGTTCGCACGTGTCGTGAACTTGATCCGTAAAGTCTATGAAGATTTCGGGATCAAGGATTATCGTTTCCGTCTATCCTATCGTGATCCGCAGGATACCGAGAAATACTTCCAAAATGATGAGATGTGGGAAATGTCCCAACGCATGCTGCGTGAAGTGGTGGAAGAGCTTGAACTTCCATTCTTCGAAGCTGAAGGCGAAGCGGCATTCTATGGTCCGAAGCTTGATGTACAGATCAAGACAGCACTCGGCAAAGAAGAGACGTTGTCGACTGCACAGCTCGATTTCTTGCTGCCTGAGCGTTTCGAGCTTGAATACGTTGGCGATGATGGTCAGAAGCACCGTCCAGTCGTTATCCACCGTGGTATTATCAGTACGATGGAGCGTATGACTGCTTACTTGCTCGAGAACTTTGCAGGTGCGCTTCCGCTCTGGTTGTCGCCAGTGCAAGCAAAGATTATTCCTGTCTCGAACGCATTCGAAGACTATGCCAAGGAAGTGGTTGAGAAGCTTCAGGCTGAAGGAATTCGTGTTGAAGCGGATCTTCGCAATGAGAAGCTCGGTTACAAAATCCGTGAAGCACAGCTGGAGAAAGTGCCTTACATGTTCGTCGTCGGTGAGAACGAGAAGAACGATGGCGGCGTCTCTGTCCGTCAACGCGGTGTAGGCGATCAAGGCTTCCTTAAGTTGGATGAGGCTATAGCGCGACTGGCTGAAGAAATTCGCACACACTTGATTTTCTAATATTCGGTACAATGAAGAGATCCCTTACTTGGTTTTAAAGTGAGGGATCTTTTTTGTGTCTTGAAAAGGTAAAAATTTTATATATTTAAAGTCAAAATAATTCACGCCTTCATTAACTTGGAATGGTTATAATGATGGCACATGGTTGGTTCGTATCAAGTTAAATAGCAGCCTGATCGAGGAGCTGATGTCATGAGACAAGGAAAAGCCTTCTTAAGGATTACAGGTAACAAGCGCTATTTCATCGGGGTCGGCATCGGAATAATATGTATGATTATCGTGATCGCTGCATGGCGAATGACTTCCTACGCATCCGGGGATGACGTGGTATTCACCATCGATCATGTTGATGTAACAAAGGGGGAGTTAGAACTTTTTCTCCAAAATAATAAAGCGCTTACAACAAGCTTCTTTAAACGGAAATATAACGCGGAGTATACCGAAGATTTCTGGACATCGACCTATGACGGGGAGAATCCGCTTGATTATGCGAAACAAAAGGCAATGGAAGAGCTGCGCAAATATAAAATGCAGCAAATTCTCATGCGGGAGCAAGGAATCGTGTTGGATATTTCGTATGATGCCTTTCTGAAGCAGTTCGAGACGGAGAACGAACAAAGGGAAGCGAAGGTTCGGAATGGTCAGCCGATCTATGGTCCGAAGCAGTATGGAGCAAGTGAATATTATTCCTATGTGCAGAACATGAATGTTCAGCGATGGATGGATCAGTTGACGAAAGTGAGCATGAAATCAGAATCCGAAGAGATGTTTCGATCGACGTACGAGGACATGAAGCAAGACCAATTCCATCGGGGCTACAGCTATGAATACGAGAAAATATCGGTACCCAGTACAACGGAAGCGCAGTCTGAGCTCGAAGCGTTGAAACAACAGGCGTCTACGAATGACTTATCCACCGAGGAAATTGTCAAGCGGTTGAATTTATCGCAAGACATCCATATTGAACGGCTAAGTCTAGACCTGGATGACAAATCGAAGGATGATGATCTCGCGCAAAATTTAAATTTGGTGTTGACGGAGATGAAACCTGGTGAGTTTACGGCCCTGGATTCTTCGGGTGAAGACACCGTTCTGTATAGGCTGTTAGCCGCCAAGGATAAAGGATATGAACCTTATGAGAAGGTTCGAGCTGCCGTCGTTCAGAGGTATGTTCAGAAGCAAGTGGAGCTCCAGGTAAGTCAGCGACTGAGTAAAGCCGTGATTGAAGTACACCAAGAAGTACTGAATCGCATCTCGTTTACTTAGACGCTCTTATAATATGAATGAGGAGGATACTGCATTGAACAAGAAACGGATGAACAGGGGGTTACTCTTGCGATGTCTGTCCGTGCTGCTGATCATGACCATGACGATGCCTATGATGATTTCACCTCAGGCACAAGCCGCACCAGCAGACCAGACAGGGCAAGTGGAGGCTCAGACGAATGCCGTTGCAGCTGCCCACAATACATACTACGTCAGTGCGAATGGACGAGATGATCAGGATGGATTGTCTGAAGCGACGGCATGGAAGACACTCGATAAGGTTAATCAGACGCGTTTTATTCCAGGAGATCACATTCTCTTCCGGGCTGGCGATGTCTGGAACGGATCGGTCAAACTCCGGGGAATCTCAGGTACGAAGGAAGCTCCTATTGTATTTAGTCATTATGGGAATCTGGAGCAAGCGGGAAGACCCGTCTTAAACGGGAATGGAACAACGACGACCGAAGAATCAGCTATCGTTAAAAATTATACCAGCGTCAAAGATAAGACGATGTCTGCAACGATTGATGTGGTGAATGGTAGTTACTTGGAGTTCTCGAACCTTGAGATCACGAACTTTAATCCGGATGTCGTGTCGCAGCGCGCGGGAATTAATATTCGTACAGCTTCAACAACGACAACAGAATGGGAAGCGAATCCGCACCGCGGGATTACGATCAAGAATAATTACATTCATGATGTGGACGGGAATCCAAAAGGCTGGAAAATCGGCAGTGGTGGTATCTTGATTCTCGGTAATATTTCCGATGTGCTCGTGGAAGGAAATACGGTGAAGCGGGTGGATATCGAGGGAATTCGCAATGCAGGCTTGTATAAGGAAGGCGACGTGAATGCGAATTTTCCGAGAGTGCTGAAGAATGTGAAGTTCAATAACAACTATGTCGAAGAAGTGCAAGGCGATGGCTTTGTTATGAGCAACATCGGCAGTGAAGGCCGGATGGAGTACAACACGGTTGTGAAGCATTCAGCCAAGAATGTTGGGAATGTCAACTATGCTGGGCTGTGGGTCATTGGCGTCAAAGACATGATCATGCAGTACAACGAGGTGTATGGCGGAATTTACGGTTACAATGACGGTCAAGCATTCGACGTGGATATGTTCTGCGAGGGCACGCTCTATCAATACAATTACAGCCACAGCAACCGAGGCGGATTCATTCTCTTCATGGGTGGATCGAAAAATTCAGTTGTGAGATACAATGTGAGTGTGAACGATGGGGACGGAAGATATATTTTCCACTACTTACCGACGAGTTCAGCAGATGCACCATTAATTCATAACAATACATTCTTTACAGATGCGAACATCAATACCAAACTCATGAGTGATTCGGGTAAATATATGCGGTTGTATAACAATATTTTCTACTCGAAGGCAGATACAGCGATGGGGACGGAAACCTTCGCTGGGGGCGAAGTGAGGAACAATATTTTCTACCCAGGAACGAATTATCAGAATGCGAAGTTTACAGGCATTACGTTCAAGGACAATGTATTTACAAGTCCGAAATTTGCAAGACCGGGTGAAGAACCGAAAGATCTGATTGACGCGAAGGGCAGCGTCTTTGATGTAAATCGATTGAGCGGATACAAATTGTTATCGGGTTCACCGGCTATCGATGCGGGACTGGATATGACGGTAATGACGCCGTCAGTATGGTCAGCTCCAACCGTCGATTTCTTCAAAAATCCGATCACGAATCCAGCGAAGGTGGATATCGGAGCGCACGAGTTCACAAATGATGAACCGGGTGAGCAGTCCCCAGAGATTGTGCCGCAAGCCATCGCGATCGACCGAACAGAAGTCAGCCTTTATGCAGGACATGTAGGTACGACATTGCATGCAACAGTAGCTCCTGCAAACGCTTGGTTCAAAACAGTGAAATGGTCGAGCTCCAACCCAGCCGTAGCTACAGTGAATCAAAGTGGATTTGTGACGCCAATGATCCCTGGCGAAGCAACGATTACGGTGGAGAGTACAGTGAGCCCAAGTGTCAAAGGGGAGGCACATGTGCGGGTACTTACGCCATCGGCCGTTACATCTTATAAGATTACGAGTGATGTGAATGAAATATCGGCTTCGACGCCAACGATTCAACTAAGAACGGACGGTGTCACGGAAGACGGGAATACGCTTCCGTATGCACCATACTATCAGGTTACTTACAAGACGGATCAGCCTAACGTGATCATTAATTCGCAGACTGGGAAGTTGGAAGTTAAAGGAGATCTAGCGGGTGTTCGTGCCGTCAAAGTATCTGCGGAAGTGCAAGAATACAAGGATTTGGTCTTCTCACAGAGCTTCGAGTCCGGATGGGGCGATTTTGTACCGGAGACGGGGGCATCTATTACAACAGGCACGATCTCGGATAAAGTCGCATACCAAGGCAAGCAGAGCGCACTTTTCACCGTGGGTAACGGGTCGAACGCCATTCAGAAGCAATTCGGGCAGACGAAGCAAGGTGTTGTGACGATGATGCTGTACGACGATGGTTCCATGGATACGAAGACACGTGTGGTCGCGCATGTCGGGAATGCGAGAACGACGCTCTTGGCAGGGATGGGATTACTCTATGATGGCAGTGCATATGGATCACTTGATTATTATTCAGTACGCGCAAGCAGCAATGCGACGGCTTGGGAAGCAACGGCGGTCAAGCGGAGTAAGGGATGGCACGAACTGAAATGGGATTATACTTCCGAGACAGATCTCAAGATGTATATTGACGGGCAGTTGGTGAAGACGACGACAGCAATCAAGAATTTTGACCGGATTGTTCTTGGATTCCTGTGGGATAGCGCGAATGGACGTACCTTTGCCTTCGATAATATCAAGTACGCGCTTAGCGATGACAAGGTGACGTATCAAGTGGAGCCGCTCATCCTCCCTGTCGAAACCAAAGAACTTACAACGACGCTGACAGGCAGCGGAGCCGTTCAAGCAGGTGCAGAATTGAAAGTCAATTTTGGATTGAAGAATGTGACCAACAGCGTCTATGCGCAAGATATTGCAATTCATTATGATCCCACAGCCTTGGAATTCGTCGCTGCGGTTCCTATGAAAGACCGGGTTAGCATCGTCGAGAAAAAGGTTGATAATACGGGAAAACTGCGTCTCATTGTGGCAAGTGAAGGGGAAGGCAGCGGCATTACAGGAACACAGTCGATTATTGAATTGACCTTCCGCGCGAGGAACACAAGTGTTGTGAAGACGGCACAGATCACAGCCCTTCAGACGACTGTCGCCGATGGAGAAGGTGTAGAATCGAGCGCTGCTGCTTCCTCCCAAGAAGTACAAATCACGCCGATTGATCCTGGTACACTGCCTGGTGACATGAACCATGACGGCAAATACTCCATTGGGGATCTCGCAATTATTGCAGCGCATTATGGTGAGACGTCGGCAAGTCCAAATTGGAGTCTAATTGCAATGGGGGATATCGACCATAACAATGTCATTGATATTCATGACCTTGCATGGATTGCCAGCCAAATATTGAAGTAAATGAATGGAGAACACACCTTCGTCGGCCTAAGCTGCGTAGGTGTGTTCTTTTTTTGGGGATATCGATGCATAAAATGTTGGACCTCTGGAAAGCCTTTCGGGATAAGGGGGAGATATCCATTATGCTTCGAGGCATACGCAGAACATGGCCCAAATATGGTTGGATGATTGTGATTGTATTCGCAATGAGTTTGTTGTTCCCAATGTCATCATTTCAGGCGCTAGCGCAGGAGAAACCTACTAAAGAAGTCATTGCGCCAGAACCTAAAGATATTCTAGAAACACTTAGCGTGGTCGCAACAGGCTATACAGCTGGAGTTGAATCGACAGGCAAACGACCTGGCCATCCGCAATACGGAATTACGTATTCCGGCGTGAAGGTCAGACGCGATAAGCATAAAATATCAACGATTGCCGCAGACCCACGCGTGCTGCCGATCGGAACGGTGTTGTTCATTCCAGGTTATGGCTATGGCATTGTCGCGGATACTGGATCAGCAATAAAAGGCAACAAAATCGACCTGTATTATAAAACCACAAAACAAGTCTACAAAGAGTGGGGTAAAAAAACCTTAAAGGTCCACGTCATTAAGCGTGGTGAGGGCAAGGTTACCGAGAAGTTGATCCATGAAATGAATGAGGCGGTTATTGTGCATAAGATCCCGAAGGAAGTCGCATAATACTTCTTGGAGGTGAGCAATCATGGCTAAGAACAACAACCGCAACAATATGAGTGGCAACCAAAAGTTCGATGCAGAATTCGCGAGTGAAACAGCTGGCGTAGCGAACAATGCTAGCTCCGCACGCGCTGCTAACGCAGCTGCACGCGCGAACAAAGCTAATTTCGATACGGAATTCGCAAGCGAAGCAGCAAACGATTCTAGCGCAGCAGCTGCTAATGCAGCAGCTCGTGCGAATCGTCAATCTTCTCAAGCAAATGCGGATGAAGACGACCTATAAGACGGATGGATCCAAAGAGGACGCATAAGCGTCCTCTTTTTCTATTTGATGCCTGATTTTAACTTTTTGTGGAAGCGGACTCCGTCTCGAGACTGATATGAATTTCAACCCGCCGACGCTGTTCATTGCGATCGACATCCTGTACACTAAGATTAAATTGAAGAAGAAGATCGTTAGTGGAGGCGTTGTTTATGCATTCAGGATTTGGGTCTCGATTGTTCGGAGGGCTTATCCTTGTCGGAATCGGTGTCGTGTTCTTATTGAATCAAATGGGTTATGTTCACGTGGATATTGGTTATGTGATCCGAACGTATTGGCCTGTAATTCTGATTTTGGCAGGATTGAAGAATGTAGTTTCGTACAAAAACCATGAATATGGGCGTTCGATTTCGTTCGGGAATGTTATCTTGATCGTCATCGGTGGATTCTTCCTCGCACGTAATTTGGATGTTCTACACCTATCAACTGGGGAATTTTTCCGTTATTTGGTGCCACTTATGCTTATTCTGATTGGTCTGTACGTTATTCTCAAACCGCGGCGTTCGTATAAGAAACATGACCCGCATTTTCATATCCCACCAGAGCCGTATGGGATGACTCCGCCACCGCCACCTCCTCCAGGGACTCCAGGGACTGAAGCACCGAAATCAACCTGGAAGGATGATTACGAATTTGGTTGGAAAGAGAGTACTGTCAATAAATCCGGGTTTATCGGGGATATCCATATGGGGTCAGATTTCTGGGAATTGAAACCGATGAATATCTCGCATTTCATTGGAGATACCGTGCTTGATTTGACGAAAGCACACATTCCATATGGGGAGACGAAAATTAATATCTCCTCCTTTATCGGTGACGTGAAGGTTTATGTTCCGAATGATATTGAGGTTGGTGTTGCAGTCTCTTGCAGTGCATTAGCTGGCGATGTAAAGCTGCTGGATCATTTCGAGAGCGGGTTCATGAAGAATATCCGTCAAGAAACACCGTACTACAATGAAGCAAGTAAAAAAGTACGCATCATCGTCAGCACATTTATCGGTGATGTAAAAGTGAATAAAGTAGGTTAAAGCATGATGACGCGCATATTGCAGAATTCAAAATGGGGATTATTGATTTACTTCGCACTCTCCAGTGCATTTAGCATCGTCGCTGTGCTGCTCGGTATCTTTCGATATCAGGGGCTGTTAACGGATTTTCGATTATGGGTAGGGTATCTGTTGCTTATCATTATCGTATGCACGATCGTCGGTTATGCCGTAGCACAGCGGATGCAGCGTCGTATTGATGCCATTCATGACAGCATGCTTCAAGTCTCAAGGGGGAATTTATCCGTTCGAATTCGGCGGACAGAGGACCCCTCTTTTGCACGTCTGTACTATGAATTCAATACGATGGTAGATAGCGTTGAGAAGAAGATGAAATTGCTGCAGAAATTAGGGGAGCAGCAAGTGGTGCAGCTGGAGATGACGACAGAGTCTGCCGTAGCTGAAGAGCGGAAGCGGTTGGCTCGTGACCTACATGATTCGGTTAGTCAACAATTATTCGCCATTCATATGTCAGCTTCATCCCTCCCGAAGGTGATGGAAGTGGATATGGAACGTGCGAAGCTTGTCATGGATCAGTTAATCCAAATGTCTTATCTGGCGCAGAAGCAGATGCGAGGACTCATCGCGCAGTTAAGGCCTATTGAATTGGAAGGAAAATCACTGGCGGAAGCGCTGGATGCATGGTTTCCTGACTATTGCCGACATAATGGGCTGCAAGGGACCAAAGAGCTGGACCTGCATGAACCAATCTCGGAGGCGAAGGAACATCAGATGTTCTTGATTATCCAAGAAGCAGTAGCAAATATTGTGAAGCACGCCTCGGCACAGCGAGTCACCCTGAAGCTGACAGAACGGGAGAGTCAATATATTCTATCTATCAATGACGACGGCCGCGGATTTAATAAGCAGATGTTGAAGCCTGGATCATACGGGCTGCATACGATGCAAGAACGTGCAGAGAAGCTGGGCGGACAGGTGGATATTATGAGTACACCAGGTGTTGGGACGACCATTCGTGTATACATGCCGAGATTCGAAGAGGAGACGAAGATCGATGGAACAGATTAAAGTATTGATCGTTGACGATCATGAAATGGTACGTATGGGATTACGCACGTATTTGATGATTGAGCCGAAGTTCAACGTCATTGGGGAAGCTAGCAATGGGCTCGAAGCGATTGCAGCATTGAAGCAAGGATTTGCTGAAGGCATGCCTGATGTTATATTAATGGATCTGATGATGCCAGAAATGAATGGCGTTGAAGCGACGCGAGAGATTATGCGTGAATTTCCTGCGATGAAGATCATTATCCTTACAAGCTTTCTAGAAGATCGGCAAGTGGTAGAGGCAGTAGAAGCGGGCGCGGTCAGTTACGTTCTCAAGACAGTCTCTGCCGATGAATTGATCTATGCGCTGCAAGGCGCATTCCGTGGCATGCCTGTCATGACCGGAGATGTCTCCCAAGCCTTAACCCGAGGGATTCGACAGCGTACTACACAAGGAGAATCGGATGGTCTCACCGAGCGAGAGAAGGAAGTGCTCCTGCTAATTGCTGAGGGCAAGACGAACAAAGATATCTCCGAAGAGCTGCATATCAGCATTAAAACGGTGAAATCTCATGTGAGCAATTTACTGATGAAATGCGAAATGGATGACCGGACGCAGCTTGCTATATATGCGCATCGTAAAGGGTGGGTAAGCGCCTAAAAGGCTATCGCCTAGGTTTTATTTTCGTTTAAATTGTTTTTAAGGTTGGTTTAAGGTTCATCGTTCATGATAATGACTATACAGAGCAGCTAATATAGTAATGGAGGTCATTCGAATGAGTGAAGAAAATAAACGCAATGATAATGAACAATTATTCGAAGAGCATAACAATAATGAGCCTAACGAAAATCAAGACAAGCAAGAGCAGTCATCTTCGTATTACTATTCTTATGGACCTTTCAAATCGGTACCAAACGATGTAACGGGAAATGATTCCACAACGGTCGGCAGTGGAACGGCTTCTGAAGTAGAAGTAACACCTCCAGATCCGATCAAAGCGGCGCCGACGCGTTCCTACTATACTTCGCAAGGGATGGAATTGAAGGCAGGCAACGTGGATTTCGCGAACTACAGTAACGGCGGAAGCGGAAATGGTACCGTCGGTGGGAACTGGCAAGTGAATCAAGCCCGTCCGAAATCATCGTTCAAGACGGTGTTCATCTCCTTCTTAGCAGGGATGCTCGTCATTAGTTCCTTAATGTTCGTATCTGACCGGTATAACTTATTCACAGGAAGTACGAACGCTTCTGAAGGTGCAGGCTCATCCGGTGGGAATGCCGTAACGACAAGCGCGAATGTGAATACACCGCAGCTCGATCGCCCAGGAGATATTACAAGCATTGTGAAGAATGCAAGTCCTGCGGTTGTGAAAATCGAGACGTATGTGAAGCAAAGTAAACGACAAAGCAGTTCCAATCCATTTATGGATGATCCGTTCTTCCGTCAATTCTTCGGTGATGGCAGCGGCGGGTCCAATCAACAACGTCAGAACAGCAACAGTGACCAGTTAATTGAGAATGGGTTAGGTTCAGGGTTTATTTTCGATAAATCCGGCTACATCTTAACGAACCAACACGTTGTTGCAGGAGCTGATCAAGTCAAGGTCGTCTTGGAAGGGCATGATAAGCCGTATGTTGCAACAGTACTCGGCTCGAGCTTTGACTTAGACCTCGCCGTTCTCAAAATTGAAGGAACGGACTTCCCGACGATTAACATCGGTAACTCGGATCAAACCCAATCCGGTGACTGGCTTGTGGCGATTGGTAACCCGAACGGCTTCGACCATACGGTTACGGCTGGGGTGTTAAGTGCGAAAGAGCGCTCCATTAGCATTCCGGATCAAGAAGCAGGCAAGACGCGTGAATACAAACATTTGATTCAAACCGATGCGTCGATCAACCCAGGTAACTCTGGTGGTCCATTGCTCAATATGAACGGTGAAGTGATCGGGATGAACGTGGCGGTAAGCGCAGACTCCCAAGGGATCGGGTTTGCTATTCCAGCGAAGACCATTCTGGAGAACTTGTCGAACCTAAAAGCGAATAAGGAAATTCCACAAGTGCCTGTGCCGTTCATTGGTGCAACGCTTGCGACGATGACGGATGATATTGCGAAGCAGTTGAATACGGACAAAGTCGAAGGATCGATTGTTACGCAAGTATACTACCGTACACCAGCTTATGATGCTGACCTTCGTGCGTACGACATTATAACAGGGATCGACGGAACGAAATATGCGACGAATGACGTGTTGATCGAAGCGATCCAGAAGAAGAAAGTCGGCGATGAAGTGACGTTCAATATCGTTCGGAATGGGAAAGCGATGGATCTAAAAGTCAAAATCGGTGACAAAAATAAATACAACGCAAATGGAAACCAATAATAAAGGTTAGGGAGGAAGCGGAAGGAGGGATACCTTCTTGCTTCCTTTTCGCATGAGACAGGGGGATGAAGCGATGAGGCAGAGGATATTGATTGTAGATGACGATGAGAAGATTATTTCGATGCTGCGGCGCGGGCTTGCTTTTGAAGGGTATGAAGTAATGACCGCATCGAATGGGGAGCAAGGACTGAATAAGATGATGGAATCCGATCCGGATATTGTCATTCTTGATGTCATGATGCCGAAGGTGGATGGTTGGGAAGTATGTCGGCGTATCCGTGAAGCGGGCAGCTCCGTGCCGGTGCTGATGTTAACGGCGAAGGATGATATCAAGGATCGTGTGAAAGGGCTCGATAATGGAGCGGATGATTATCTGGTCAAGCCGTTCGCGCTTGAAGAATTGCTTGCGCGTGTTCGTGCCTTACTGCGTCGCAAATCGAGTGAGACCGAAGTGGAATCCGTATCCAGACAGGTTGCTTATGAAGATCTAGTGCTGGATTTAGACATGCGACAAGTGATTCGTGATGGGCATACAATAGAGTTGACGACAAAGGAATTCGAGTTGCTCCATCTATTCATGTTGAATCCGAAGCGGGTATTGACGCGGGACATGATCATGGAGAAAATCTGGGGGTATGATTTTAGCGGGGAATCAAATGTACTGGAAGTGTATGTAGCGATGCTGCGGCAGAAGACCGAAGAGTTCGGAGGTAAACGGATCATTCTGACGGTGCGTGGCGCAGGCTACGTGCTGCGAGGTGATTCGTAATGTCGATTCGGCTTCGGCTTACAGCATGGTATGCATCAATTCTAGCCGTTACGTTCCTTCTTGTTGGACTTGCGATTTATTGGTTCGCAGATCAGAGCATTTATGGCGGGATGCGGGACCGGATTAACAAGCAGGTTGATGTGATGCGAATTACAGCAGATTATAATTTTTTGGATGGTATTGATTTGAATGTTGGCGGTAGGGGTTTTGAGGAGGAAATGTACGCCCAATTCGTAAACTATGTGAATGGTACGATTAAAGTGACGCCCAATTTAGGGGGGATACAGTTCCCATATCCTAAGTCAACCGATCAAATAAAACCTGGATTCAAGCACATTACCGTCGAAGGTCTTCCGTTCTATGTGTATGAAGGCCCGATCAAGATTAAGAATAGCAATAAATCCATCGGCGTCGCAACGATTGGTGTCTATACGGGGAAAGAAGTCTTGTTCTTCACTCAGCTTAAAAATATTCTTACGCTCGTGTCCATTACGATGGTCCTTATCGCGTCCTCAATCGGACTCTTCCTTGCTCGGAAATCACTGCGCCCTATCGAAAACGTGATTCGTGCAGCGAATCAAATCCAGCGGGGGTCGGATCTTAGTGTCCGGATTAAGCGGACAGGCCCGAACGATGAGATTGGACAATTGACGGATACGGTCAATGAGATGATCTCTCGGATGGAAATCTTCTACCGTGAGCTAGATGAATCCTATCGGGCGCAACGCAGATTCGTCTCGGATGCCTCACATGAATTGCGGACACCTCTCACGACGATTCGCGGAAATGTGGACTTGCTTGAGAAGATGTGGGGACCGACGGGGGAATTAGAGAAGAAGCACATCGACGAGGCGATGAAGAAGGAGATGTCGCTCGAAGCATTGCAGGATATCGCAGGCGAATCCAGACGTATGTCGCGCCTTGTGAACGACTTGCTGGCGCTTGCTCGCGCAGATGCGGGCGTCATCATGGAGAAAGAACCGATTCATTTGCGGCCGCTCGTGGATGAAGTGATTCGACGAGCACAGTTTCTGCCGCGGACAGCCGAATGGATCACGGGGGATCTGTCGGTACTGGACGCAATTGGTGTGAACGGGCATAAGGAATATTTACAGCAGATGCTGTTTGTTTTCATCGAGAATGCATTCAAATATACGCCAGAAGGGTCAGTTACGATCGATGCCATCCGCCATGATGAGCAAGTAGGAATCCGAATCAAGGATACAGGTATTGGGATGGATCGCGAGCAGGTACCGTATATTTTTGACCGCTTCTATCGAGCGGATGAATCACGTGGAATTATCGCAGGGACGGGGCTTGGCCTATCGATTGCCAAATGGATTATTGATGAGCATTACGGTTCTGTCGAAGTGGTCACAGCAGTAGAGAAAGGATCGACCTTTATCATTTGGCTTCCTATTGTTAGCAGCTTTCATCCTACCCTTGAATAGAGTATAATAATTCTGATATACAACGTTTGGGTAGTATGTAGATAGAAAGCAGGTGCAACATGGAGGTCGTCAAAATTTCGCCTCGTGGGTATTGTTACGGGGTTGTCGACGCGATGGTACTCGCGACACAGACAGCGAAGAATCTGGATTTACCGCGCCCTATATATATATTAGGTATGATCGTACACAATCGTCATGTGACTGATGCTTTTGAGAAGGACGGCATCATTACACTCGATGGGGAGAACCGTCTAGAGATCCTAAGCAAGGTAGATAAAGGGACGGTTATCTTCACGGCACATGGCGTTTCGCCAGAAGTCCGCCGTATTGCACGGGAGAAGGGGCTTACGACAGTCGATGCGACTTGCCCGGATGTGACGAAGACGCATGATTTAATTCGTGAGAAAGTCGCTGATGGATATGAAGTGATCTATATCGGCAAGAAAGGGCACCCGGAACCAGAAGGAGCCATCGGCGTCGCGCCGGAGCATGTTCATCTGATCGAAAGAGAAGAAGAGATTGATCAGCTTGAACTGCCTACGGATCGTATTATTATTACGAATCAGACGACGATGAGCCAATGGGATATTAAGCATATTATGAATCGCTTGATTGAGAAATTCCCTCGTGCAGAAATTCATAACGAGATTTGCTTGGCTACGCAGGTTCGACAGCAAGCTGTTGCAGAACAAGCTGGTGAGACGGATTTGGTGATTGTCGTGGGTGATCCGCGAAGCAACAATTCGAATCGTCTTGCGCAAGTATCTGAAGAGATTGCGGGTGTCACAGCTTATCGTATTGCGGATATTACAGAGCTCAATCGAGAATGGTTAGCAGGGGTTCGAAAAGTAGGTGTCACCTCGGGCGCATCAACACCGACACCGATTACAAAAGAAGTGATCGCATACTTGGAACAGTATGATGCTGATAACGAATCGACTTGGCCAATCATCCGAACGGTGAAGATGGATAAACTATTGCCAACCGTTCGCGATAAGTCCAGCTAAGGAATTTGACCATGTCCAACCGGAAATATTCCTGGTTCAAAGGTATCGGGAGATGGATGAAGTATAAATACTTGCTGCTGATCCGCGCTCGAGGCGGTGGAGCAAAAGTAGCAAAGGGATTCTCGATTGGTCTTGCCATTGAGATGTTCACGTTACCCACGATGGGGCTAGCTTTTTTCTTGATTTTCCCCCTCGTGTATATTCTACGAGCAAGCTTTGCAAGTGCGTTAATCGGATTTGTCTTCGGTAAGATCATCTATATTCCGATGTCCTTCCTGAATGGCATGGTTGGGGGGATGATGCTGCCGAAGCGTGTTCATATTCATATTCCTTACGTGCCGGAATGGATCAATCGGTTCATGATGTATAATTTGAAACTAATTGTCGGTGGTATTGTAGATGGGATTATACTCGGACTGATTATGTACTTTCCTGTGAAGTGGATGATTGATTACGTAGGACATAAGCGAAAAGAAAAACGAAAAACACGCAGGCTGCATATTCACGGATAACGTGAATTGCAGCCTTTTTTTGCATGCTTGGTGGCGTAACGATATCAATTCGCTGCGGTACGTTGCGGCTCTTCAAGCTGAATCCGAGATCGAGCGCGTGCTCGGGACCAAGATAGCCCTAGCGATACAGCAGCTGTTCCAGCTGCAACCGCAACACCTGCAGCACCAATCCAGCTAATGGATGCCAGCGAGATTTGCTCGATGGCAAAGCCGCCAATCCCTGCGCCAGCTGCCATCGCTAGCTGGAGAATCGAGGTGTTCAAGCTAAGCATGATGCCAGAAGCTTCGGGCGCAAGTGAAATGAGATAATATTGCTGTGTAGGTCCAGATGACCAAGCGGAGAACGCCCATAACATGAGCAGCGGGAATACGATAACAGCCGAGTGAGCCGAAATGGATAGGCTTAGGAGAACGACAGCATGAACCAACATGCCACTGATCAATGTTCGAGCAACACCCCATTTGTCGGTGCTAAAGCCTCCGAACTTCGAGCCAATGAGACTGGCGATGCCAAATGCGAATAATCCAATACTGACGCCTTGTTCATTCATCCCGGTGATTTGGAGAAGGAATGGCGAAATGTACGTATAGACGATCGAGTAGCCAAGGATCCAGAAGAAGGTGATGGATAAGGCAATCGCAATTCGCGGTTGTCGAAGGAGCGCAAGCTGCTTGCGAAGGGGAACGGGTTCTTCGACGCCGGCCGTTGACGGAATGACGTAGATGATCAAGAAGATGGCTAGGATGCCGAGGATACCAATGCCTCCGAAGATCAGCTTCCAGTCATACGAGGAAGCGATAACTCTTCCTAAGGGAACACCAATGATTAGGGAGGTGCTGAAACCCATCACAAGGGTGGCAATGGCACTTCCTTGTCGTTCTGCTGGGGCAAGCTTGGAAGCAACCGTTAATGAAGTGACGACGAATACGCCGGTACTGAGCGCAGAGATGATGCGAGAGGTAATTAGGAATCCGAATCCAGGGATGATGGCGGCGATCGCATTTCCGATCACGAATATGCTAAGGGAATAGATTAGTAGTTGTTTCCTTCCCACGCGCCCTGTAAGCGCCATGAGGATGGGGGTCCCAAAGGCAAACGCCAGTGAGAATACCGTAATTAATTGACCGGCTGCAGCAACGGAGATTCCTGTATCCGCAGCCACCTTGTCTAGAATCCCCGCAATAATATTCTCTGATGTACCCACCAGAAAACTAACGATAGCTAATATATAAATTTTCCAAGCATTGGACATGATTGTTTTGCTCCTCTCTCCACTTATATTTCGTTATTTCTAAAAATATAGAAATAATAACAAAAAAATTTATACGAGCAAAAACGGTGCGTACTTCTGTGCGACTTCGCGATTCACACGATAGAAGATATAGGTTCCGTCTTTACGAAGTTCCAATAGGCCGCAATCGGTCAATAGCTTCAGATGATGCGACAGGGTTGAGCCTGCAACAGATTCGAGCTTATCCTTAATATCGGAGCAGCACAAATTTTGCTCTTCTGTAAGCAGCATGGCGATTTTGAGCCGGGTAGGTTCCCCGAGTGCTTTGTATACTTTGACAGCTTGTCGTGCGTCTGCGTTGTCTTCGAACATGGTTTTATCACCTTCGCTGTGTGTTGTCATTATTTCTATATCTATCGAAATTAAGGTACCATAACTTTCCGTGGAAGTAAATATGTTATTTTCTGAAAAAGCGCTTGCATCGTTTTTTTATTTAGATGGTCTTGACGGGCATCAAAATAGGTCGTATAATCGCTTTAATGAATAAAAGCTTAAAAGCGTATAAGCGTTGAAGCATAATAGTGAAATGGTGACAATGGAACGACAATAGATAACGACAAATTAAGGAGTGTTGAACATGATTGCTATTACATCCAATAAAACTTCGGAAGCCCGTGTGAATGAAATCGTTAAAGTGATAGAGCAAGCAGGGGCACAGGCCCATATCTCTCGTGGCGTAGATCGTACGGTGATTGGGATTGTCGGTCAATTCGAGCCGAAGCTCGCAGAACATCTTCGTCAAATGAAAGATGTAGAGAATGTCATCAAAATCTCGAAGTCTTACAAACTCGCAAGCCGCGACTTCCATCCAGATGATACGATCATTGAGATTAAAGGCGTGAAGATCGGTGGGGACAATCTGACGATTATGGGCGGTCCATGTGCGGTTGAATCGCCTGAACAGATTGATGAGATTGCTAGACTTGTTAAATTAGCAGGCGGTCAAGTTCTACGCGGCGGCGCATTCAAGCCAAGAACAGGTCCTTACAGCTTCCAAGGCATTGGTGTCGAAGGTCTAGTCATGATGGCGGAAGCAGGGAAGAAGCATGGATTATTGACGATTACAGAAGTCATGACGCCTGAGACAGTAGATATCTGTGCAGAGTATGCGGATATTCTTCAAGTTGGAACACGCAATATGCAGAACTTCGATTTATTGCGCAAGCTTGGGGAATGCAATACGCCTGTCCTGCTTAAACGCGGCTTCAGTTCTACGTATGATGAGTTCCTGAATGCGGCGGAATACATTCTTGCAGGCGGCAATCCGAATGTAATGCTCTGTGAGCGCGGCATTCGTACATTCGAGACATACACACGGAATACGCTCGATCTGACGGCGATTCCTGTTCTTCAGCAATTGAGCCACTTACCAGTGATCTCTGACCCGAGCCACGGCACAGGTCGTCGGGAGTTGGTTGAGACGATGTCGAAGGCTTCTGTTGCGGCAGGCGCGAACGGATTGATTATTGAAATGCATACCGATCCAGATAATTCGATGACAGGTGATGGCGTACAATCGCTCTTCCCGGATCAATTCGCGAACCTATTGAAAGATCTGGAGAAGTTAGGCGCATTAATGGGTAAAAACTTCGACACGGAGAAAGCTCCGGCGGAAGCGTTCGAGACGTGGAAGGTTGTCTAATAGATTGATAATAAAACGAGACCATTGCGATGATGCAGTGGTCTTTTTTGGCATCATAACAGGGCATTTGCACTTTATAACGAATGATTTGTACTATGTCACATTACCTCACATAAACCATAAAAAATACCTGACATGAGTATTGACGATGGTTCAACACAGGAATATAATAACTTCAACAAAGAAAAGAAAAGTTGAACATTCACAAGTGGGAACCCGATTAATGTTCGGGAATGGGAGGAATTTAGGATGTCAGTTCAAAGCGTATTAGACCTAATTAAGCAAAACAATATTGAGTGGGTAGATTTCCGTTTCGTGGACCTTGGCGGTCGCGCACATCACATCTCGTTGCCGGCTTCTGAAGTAGAAGCAGAGACATTTGTGAACGGCGTTGCTTTTGACGGTTCATCGATCCCAGGTTTCCGCGGCATTGAAGAATCGGATATGGTCATGATGCCAGATCCTGAATCCGTATATATTGATCCATTTACAGCACATCCAACATTGATCGTGATGTGTGACATTCATACACCGGACGGCGTTCGTTATGAACGTGACCCGCGCAGCATCGCGCAAAAGGCAGAGCAATTCATGCAAACGACAGGTGTGGGTACGGCGGCATTCTTCGCACCAGAGTCTGAGTTCTTCATCTTCGACGACGTTCGTTATGAGAACTCCATGAACAGCTCGTCCTTCTACGTGGATTCCGAGGAAGCTTCTTGGAACACGAACCGTAAAGAAGACGGGGGCAACCTTGGCTTCAAAGTGCGTACGAAAGGTGGCTATGTACCAGTAGCTCCAGTCGATACACAACAGGATATCCGCAGTGAAATGTGTCGTCTTATGGCTGAAGCCGGACTTCGCATTGAGCGTCACCATCATGAAGTTGCGACAGCAGGTCAAGCAGAGATCAACTTCCGCTTCGACACATTGACGAAGACAGCGGATAACTTGATGAAATACAAATACATTATTCATAACACGGCAAAGCAATACGGTAAAGTGGCGACATTCATGCCAAAACCATTGTTCGGCGATAACGGCAGCGGTATGCACGTTCACCAATCGATCTTCAACGGTGACACACCTTTGTTCTATGAAAAGGGCGGCTACGCGAACTTGAGCGAAATGGCGCTTCACTACATCGGCGGTATTTTGCATCATGCACCAGCATTGATCGCATTAACGAACCCAAGTACGAACTCGTTCAAACGCTTAGTGCCGGGCTATGAAGCGCCTGTGAACTTGGTATACTCCAAAGGTAATCGTTCTGCAGCGATTCGTATTCCAGTTGCGGCTGTAACGCCAAAAGGATGCCGTATCGAGTTCCGTACACCGGACTCCACAGCAAACCCTTACCTTGCATTCGCTGCAATGCTGATGGCAGGTCTTGACGGTATCAAACGTAAGATTGATCCTTCTGTCCTTGGTTATGGACCATTCGATAAGAACATCTACGAATTGTCTGATGTAGAGAAGAAAGAAATTCGCAGCGTACCAGGTACATTAGACGATGCGCTAAATGCACTGGAAGCAGACTACGAATTCTTGACTGAAGGCGGCGTCTTCACGAAGGACTTCATTGAGAACTACATCGAGCTTAAGCGTGGCGAAGCGAAATCGGTGAATATCCGTATTCATCCGCAAGAGTACAGCCTATACTTCGATTGCTAATATAGAACGCAGTTCCTGCTTCGATCCAATTTCGGATCGGGCAGGAATTTTTTGCTGTTGCCATAACAATTCCACTTGATGGAACCCTGTATTACTGCTATCATAACCGTAACTATTTTATTGTGAAATCAAACATCAAGCTTCTCCAAGACGATCGACCGCGGTTCATTGTAGGTTTTATCGCCCAATAGAAAATGTCTTCGATTGCCGACGGCAGCTTTCTATTGTGGTAAATAAATATAGATAGGGTAGGGAGAGATGATCATGAGCAAGAGAGCTTATAACTTCAATGCAGGACCCGCAGCAATTCCGTTAGCCGTGCTAGAGCGCGCGCAGCAAGAATTCGTAGATTTCCAGGGATCAGGTATGTCCATTATGGAAATGTCCCACCGTGGTGCGATTTATGAAGGTGTTCATAATGAGACCGAGCAGTTACTGAAGAAATTGCTAAATGTTCCTGCTGGTTATAAGGTGCTGTTCCTACAGGGCGGAGCGAGCACGCAGTTCGCAATGATTCCAATGAATTTAATGCGCGAAGGACAAGTTGCAAGCTATGTCATGACAGGCAGCTGGGCGGACAAAGCGATTAAAGAAGCAAAATTGATCGGTGAGACGCATATTGCAGCTTCTTCCGAAGCGGATAAATTCATGCGGATTCCAGCGCTGGACGAGATCGAAATCCCTGCTCATGCAGCTTACTTACACGTTACATCCAATGAGACCATTGAAGGGACACAATTCGCGTCCTACCCGGATACAGGCAATGTACCCCTTATCGGTGATATGTCGAGTGATATTCTCTGTCGCCCGGTCGATGTGTCGAAATTCGGCATGATCTACGCTGGAGCACAGAAGAATTTAGGACCTTCAGGTGTTACCGTCGTGATTGCTCGTGAAGATCTTATCTCTGAATCGCCGAAGACGATTCCGACGATGCTTCGTTACGATACACATTTCAAGAATAACTCGCTCTACAATACACCGCCTTCATTCTCGATCTATATGGTGAATCAAACCTTGAAATGGCTTGAAGAGCAAGGCGGACTAGCTGCGGTTGAACGTAATAATCGCGAGAAAGCGAACCTCATCTATAACACGATTGATAACAGCGGTGGATTCTATATTGGTTGTGCACAGGAAAGCAGTCGTTCGATCATGAACCTTACATTCCGTCTGCAATCGGAAGAGCTAGAGAAGAAGTTCATTAAGGAATCGGAAGCAGTAGGCTTCGTTGGATTGAAGGGTCATCGCAGTGTAGGTGGCTTGCGTGCTTCGGCGTACAATGCGGTACCGCAAGAGACGTGCCAGGCACTTGCAACCTTCATGGCTGACTTCCAGCAGAAGAATGGCTAACGAATCTCTCGAATAGAAATATTAAAGGGCCGTCCCCATGTCATCTTGATGACGTTGGGACGGCCCTTATTGTTGGTTAACCGTGTCATAGCCTTACCGTGACTTATGGCTGCTACGCATGGATTTCGTTATCTGCTTCCATTTCAGTTTTTCTTGCTGACGCAGCTTTGCATCTTCCTTGCGAGCGAGATAAGCGAGTTCAGCCTTCATTTTGTTATAGTTGTCATACCTGCCTTGCTCGAGCGATCCATTCTCAAGCGCCATTCTTACCGCACAGCGCGGTTCCTCTTGGTGCTGACAGTCTGAATAGAAGCATTGCTCTGCAAGGGATTCAACGTCCTGGAAGGAGCTTGAGAAGCCTTCATCGGCATCCCATAATTGAAGCTCGCGCATTCCTGGTGTATCAATCATGAGCGCACCATCAGGGAGAATGAACAGTTCACGATGTGTCGTCGTATGACGGCCACGGTCATCCCCTTCACGCACCCCTTGTACCTTCTGACTCTCCGTACCGAGCATCTGATTAATAATCGAAGACTTGCCAACACCTGATGATCCGAGTAGGGCAATCGTCATTCCTTCTGCTAGATAAGGCTCGAGCTCGTTAAAGCCCGTTTCCGAGACAGTACTCACAATATGAACAGGAACGCCGATCGCAACAGATTCTAGCTCCGCTGCTTTTGCTTCAGGATCATCGCACAAATCGGCTTTGCTCAGAATAATGACCGGATTAGCACCGCTCTCCCATGCCATGATGAGATAACGTTCGACTCTCCGCACATTGAAGTCATTGTTGAGCGCGACGACGAGAAAGACTGTATTGATGTTGGTTGCCACGATCTGCTCGTCTGTTGTAGAACCTGCGACCTTACGAGAGAATTTACTGAATCGTGGCAGCACCGCATGAATCGTTGCACGGCCGTCTTCGGGACGAGCCGAGATCGCTACCCAGTCGCCAACCGCAGGGTAATCGCCGCGGCCTAGTGCACCATACCGGTATTTTCCAGAGACTTCGCCGATTAGTTCACCATGTTCTGTATATAACGTATATAGATGGGTATGCTCAAGCGCCACGCGTGCAGCTTGATACCCTAAGCTTGCGAATGATTCAAATGCCGTCTGAATCGACGGATTAAAGCCTAATTGTTGTAATTGAAATGTCAAAATGGATTCCTCCTAATGGTCTTGGGTTTGAAAATCAAAATCCAAGCCACAGTGAATCCTTAATCTTAATCGTCTACCGAATGGAGTCCATGAATGGAATTAAGGAGCACTGTGACCTCGCGACAAGTTATCAGTTCCGGCAATTAACGTATTTTTTACCATATTTACCACTCCTTTTCTCATTACGGATAGAACATCCTTGTTGTTTTCCTTATTCAGGGTGAACAAGAACATTATAGGAGTTGGTGTGGCAAAAAGCAATGGGAACTTGCGCGAGGTCACAAAAGAGCTAAGCGAGCTCCTCTTTGAACACGGGTTCATTTAATTTATATCCGACATTGCGAACGGTCATAATATATTGCGGGCTCCGAGCATTTTTCTCGATTTTTTCACGTAAATGGCTAACATGCACATCAACAATACGTGTATCGCCAAGGAAATGATAGTCCCATACGCCATGCAGAAGCTGTTGTCGGCTGAGCACTTTGCCGCGATGTCTGCAGAGGAATAGGAGAAGCTCGAATTCCTTCGGTGTTAACTCGACGGTATCGCCGTCTAAGATCACCTCGCGCTGTTCTGCATGCACATTGAGCCGTCCAATCGCATAGATCGTCTCTTCCTTCATGGAAGGCAGGGCTTGAACTCTGCGCAGAATTGCTTGAATGCGAGAGATTAACTCTTGTGGACTGAAAGGCTTCGTCATATAATCATCGGCGCCATGGTTAAGGCCTGTGATTTTATTCGCTATATCTTGGATCGCGGTGAGCATAATAATAGGGACGAGATTGTTCTCACGACGAAGTGATCGGCATACCTCATATCCGTCCATCTTTGGGAGCATGACATCGAGTACAATTAAATCAGGGCGAAATTGTTGGATGACGTCGAATACCGCTTCTCCATCAAATACACACATTACTTCGAATCCAGCCAATTTTAAATTAAAGTCAATTAACGTAGAAATGGAAGGTTCATCATCAACGACTAGAATTTTTTTCTTCATCATACGCGGTAGCTCCTCTCCAGATGGTTCCTGGTTGTTCCTCTGTGCTCATTATGAGGGAGGTTCGTCATGTGAAGATTAATCTAACGTAAAAACCATGTTAAATATTTCATAATAATGGGTTGAATGATCTATGAATTGGATTCATCGTAAATTTTGACACCATAGTGTATAATGAATAAGAATTGTGAGGTGAATGAACGGATGCCATTACATATCGTCTTAGTGGAGCCTGAAATCCCTGCGAACACGGGTAATATTGCTCGGACTTGCGCAGCGACAGGTACCCATTTACATTTGGTACGCCCGCTAGGGTTCCGTACCGACGATGCTACATTGAAGCGTGCTGGATTGGATTATTGGTATGCGGTACATATCGAATATCATGATTCGTTTGCGGAAGTGCAAGCGAAATATCCTGAAGGAAGATTCTTCTATGCTACGACCAAGGCAAGCCATCGGTATACGGATTTTACGTTCCAGGATAATGATTTCTTCGTATTCGGCAAAGAAACCAAAGGGCTGCCTGAATCACTCATTCATGCAAATCCCGATACATGTATGAAGATGCCGATGACAGACAAAGTACGCTCCTTGAACTTAGGGAATTCTGCGGCGATTATCGTCTATGAAGCACTGCGTCAACTTGATTTCGAACCAATTGGATAACAAATTCATAAATTCTGATTTTTTTTTGCAGGATTTTGCGGGTTTATAAGCGAAGTGTAGAAGGGCAGAGTTTTCTAAGGTTTAAATAGACTGATAGAGAAAGGTGGCCGCTACTTATGAAACCTGCCGGTGTAGTCAGAAAAGTTGACCAACTGGGACGTATTGTCTTGCCGAAGTCGCTTCGAAAACGTTATCAAATGAATGAGGGGGACCCTGTTGAAATTCTTGTTCAAGGGGATCACATTATTTTAGAACGTTATCGCCCGAAATGCTTGTTCTGTGGGTCTATGGTAAGCGTTATCGAATTTAAAGAAAAGTACATATGCATGCAATGTGCCGAGGAAATGAACCTCTTGCAACGGAAAGCTTAATTTTTTTCATGTTGGGGGTAGAAAAAAGCTTCCTGATCCATAATCATGGATCTAGGAAGCTTTTTTGCGTGTCGGGACACGTAATATATGTATTACAGCCCTTTGGTTTTATCTTCGTTGTACGAAGAAGTGAGAATTGCCGTAATGAATAGCACAAACACTAACATAACAATCCAGAAAGTCAGTGACATTATGCACACCTCCAATAGCTAAAACCTATTATACCCAATATATACCTAAATGAAAATCATTAAAATGTGAACATTTCCATGGCTAAGATTCACAAATCGTTCTTATTTAAAGAATAGGAAATGGGTTGGTACCGGACGCAATTGACCGTCGGAAGGGTTGTTGACGATCCTGCCATTGAAGATCAAGGATGAAGATCCTCCGCCATCCAAATTAAAGGCATCGGTGATACCTAGGTTAGCAAGCTTGTTCTGCAATTCCTCCAGCGTAGCGCCGGAGTTGCCCCGTTCATTATATCCATCGATGACCATAATCAGCAGCTGATCGTCCTTATAATTGCCGATAACGGTTCGAGGAGCGCGCCGAGGGGCCTTCCATTTATCCGGGATCGGATTTTTGACCCCATTCTTGAGCAACAGGGGCACGAAGGTCGCACCGAACTCCGGATCGAGCTGATCCAGCTGGTTCTTGGACGAGAATTTCCCACCGATAAGCTTACCTTGCTTATTCAACCCGACGAAGCTGAGGTCTTTATAGCTTGGCTCAAATCCGCCATTTACATACTTGCCGTTCATCATCGTTGTGCTGAGTGGGTACCGGCTTCCGCCGCCGTCCGCGAACCCGCCTGCGTTGATACCTGCTGCAGCCCCATATCTTCGAACAGCTCCGAGTGTCGTTTCAGATTTCCCGACCTTATCTTGGCCGAGGACCATCTTCATGGCTTTCGGATCTTTGAGTTTGATTTTGAGGGCGTAACCGTTGTATGTATCCTGATTGATACGGAAGAGCTCCATCGTGATGTTGTTGCTGTCAATCCGTTCCTTTGGACTGCCAAGTCGCTTCGTAATCCGTGTATTGTAGATCTTCTCTGGTCGTGCAGCTTGGGTGACAGATTGCTTCACAATCGAATTCATGGTCGACGTTGTCTTCTGATAGATGGTAGCCACTTTGCGGATCGAAGTAATTGTGAACTGCGCGGTCTTACCTGCTTGATCCAATTGTTCGCCTAATAGATTCGTAGCCTTCATTAATTCCGTCTGTGGCGGTAAGGACTCTGCTTCATACTTAATGGACACAGGATGAGCAGCGAAAAGCATAAATAGGAGCATGCCGATGAATGGCGCGCTTGCCAGCATGAACACGCGATTCATCCGCTGTATGGGCGTTCTCATTTCAGGAGATCCATCTTCTTCTGAAGTGCATCCAGCTTCTGCTTCACTTCATTTAATTGCGAATATAATTTGTTGCTGTTGTCTGTCTTGTTGCTGGCGTTATCCTTCGTGAATGTGAGCAGCTCGTTGAACGTATCGACCTTGCTCTTCAATGTCTCTATTTCTTTTTGCATGGTTTTTAACTGCGCTGCATAGTCGGATTTGATTTCTGCAAGCTGTTGATTAGTGGACGACTGTAGCTCTGTGATCATGGTTTGCTTCATATGGTTGCTATATAAATAGGTTGCGTATACACCAATTCCAATCATAACGATCCAAAAAACAAGGAACCACTTTGCTGATGCGCCCCCCTTCTTCACCCTACGCTTCACCTCGGAAGATTCGACATTTGGCTCCAAAGAAGAATTCATTTCTATCACCTCTAAAAATATGACTTGCAAGTTTAAAAGATGGTTGGCTGAACAACCTTAAGTCTTGCACCTGTGTATTCTACCATGGATTTACCAGTATCGCAAAAAACGACTAGATTCTGTCGAATTCTGTTAAATCTATGAATTTTTATCGTAGATGCGTACAAGGGATTGCGGAAAAAAATGTTAAGGCGTATGATCTTGTGTAAAGTGTATTGGGAGAGGAGCAATCGTCCATGAATTACCGATTTATTCCGAGTGTACAAGAGGTTAAGGCGTCTGCGGTTCGCGAAATCTTGAAATTTACGCAAGGGAAGTCGATCATTTCCTTGGCAGGAGGTCTGCCGAATGAGGCATTGTTCCCGATGGAAGCGGTGCGAAGTGCGGCAAATCGGGTCTTGTCAGGCAATCAACGCGCGCTGCAATATGGCGTAACCGAAGGATTGCCACAGCTGCGCGAGAAGTTATGTGAGCGCATGGCGTCGCGGAAGAACATGCATGTGAGTCCGGATGAAATGATCCTGACGACAGGATCGCAGCAAGCGATTGATCTGCTCGTGCGGGTCTATCTGGAGCCGAATGATATTGTGCTCGTTGAGAATCCGACTTATCTAGCTTGTCTACAGGTGCTTCAGTTCCGTGGGGTTAAGATTATCCCTGTACAGAGTGATGCGGACGGAATGGATCTAGCTGATCTCGCGAACAAAATCAAACAATATTCGCCGAAAATGGTCTATGTCGTACCAACCTTCTCTAATCCGACAGGCAATGTCTGGAGTCTAGAGCGTCGTCTGGGACTGCTCGAGTTATGCCGTGCGAACGACGTTCTCATTCTCGAAGACGATCCGTATGGCGAATTGCGGTTTCGTACAGATGGCGGACAGGCTCAGGGCACAGCGAACGGTGAAGATCCATATCCAACGATTTTCTCACTGGATCAACAAACGGACGAACGGATCGTCGTCTATACCAGTACGTTCAGTAAGACAGTAGCCCCTGCACTGCGTACAGGTTGGGCAATGGGGGATCGGCGCGTGATTCAGACGATGACGCGGGTGAAGCAGGCGGCGGATATTCATTCGAGTATGCTCGATCAGCAGATTCTCTATGAATTGCTCGTCGCACCTGACTTCAATCTGGATGAACATATCACAGTGATTCGTCAAGAATATGAGGAGCGGATGCTGCTCATGAAGGGTCTGCTCGAGGGTCCGGACTGGCAGGAGACGAACTGGATTACGCCGAAGGGCGGTATGTTCTTCTGGGTTGAGCTGCCCTCAGGACTTGATGCAGATGCGCTGCTCAAGGTTTCGGTACCGAAGGGCGTTGCCTTCGTTCCGGGTAACGATTTCTATGCTGCAGAGCCGAAGCGGAATCGGATGCGGCTTAACTTCACGCATTCGTCGCGTGAGCAGATTGAGACAGCAATGAAGATTCTTGCTGAATCGATTGGCGAGTTCGTCGCGCGGAGTTAATAGAGAATGTGGAAGAAGCCCTCAACAGGCACGGATTGACGATCTGTTGGGGGCTTTTGTTGTCGAATTGGCCTGCTGCTAGACGTCCTTTTGTGCTGCTGCAGCTTCTTGTAAGACGCGGGCATATTCTTCGAGCGCTGCGTGACCTGCAGGCGTCAGCTGATAAATTCCACGCGAGGCGCGATCGAACCAGCCATAGTAATTGTGCTGGAGCATAGTGGCTGTGGTGCTGTATCCGCACAGCTCGCGTAGTGCACGTGGGCTGAGCTGCCCATGCTCACGAAGGCATTGCGCGAGGTGAAGCGCCTTCTCGCGATATGCGGTGACAAGCTTCCGCTTCGTACTGCCACCTACATTGTAATCCCCGCTTCGCTCCTTGAATTCCTGGAGCAAGCGGTTCTTGCGCCGGCCGCTCACGCGTGCCGGTTTGTTCACTGGTGTTGCCATATAGTTGGTCGCTGTCGTGGTCTCGCACAAGACCTCAACGACAGGTTTCTTCGTTTTATAGAATGTGACGGTAAGGAGACCGAGTCCCAACCGTTTACATAATCGCGTAAGCTCACCCCAACGCTGATTCACCGCACCTTTTTTACTGCGATTTCGTTCGACGGCTAAGTAGACCTGCTCACTGGATTGCATCCGATCGACCCCTTGCAGCAGCAGTGCGAGGTTGAAGGTTTTCTTAAATTCGACAATGACGATGTCCTGCTCATCTGGGCTGACCGCGACTAGGTCGCAATGGCGGACTTCCCCTTTTACCGTATAACCGCGTGCCTCATAGAAACGCTTGATCGGCTCATATAGCTCGGTCTCGTGCTGGATCGCCATGATTCTTCTCCCCTTGTCCCCATAAATCTCACATCATTCCAATTTTCGTAACAGAACTAGCCCTCATTATATAGGATCGAACTGAAAATTTCGAGCAACTAATCCCATCTCCGCGCATAGTTATGTAATACACTTTTGAAATGGTTTATTGGCATTGTCACACTTCGGTCTGATAGGGGCACCAATAGAAAACAGAAGCGTAGGAGGTTAGAATCATGGACTTATTTAAGCGAATATCTGAACATCATGCGGAGAGTGAGCGAATAGCTTGGACTGGGACATTTCGAGAATATGTTGACTTACTGCGTCTAGATCCAACCCCGGCAATGACCGCTCATGCCCGGGTGTTCGAAATGATTAAGTCCCATGGTGTGGAAGAAAGTCACGGCAACAAACAATACAATTTTTTCAGGAAGGAGTTATTCGGCCTGGATCGGGCACTCGAGAAATTGGTGGAAGAGTATTTCCACTCGGCAGCGCGTAGGCTCGATGTTCGGAAAAGGATTCTCCTCTTGATGGGACCGGTCAGTGGTGGTAAATCGACACTTGTTACAATGCTCAAACGGGGGTTGGAGCAATTCTCTCGCATAGAGAAGGGGGCCGTGTATGCCATCAAGGGCTGTCCGATGCAGGAGGAACCTCTTCATCTGATTCCGCACGAGCTGCGTGCTGAAGTTGAGAAAGAGCTCGGCGTTCGGATCGAAGGCAACCTCTGCCCATCTTGTCAGATGCGTCTTCGCACCGAATATTATGGTGATATAGAGCGTGTTTTGGTTGAACGGGTCGCGATCTCCGAAGATCAACGTGTCGGTATTGGTACGTTCACGCCTTCAGATCCGAAGTCCCAAGATATTGCGGATCTTACAGGCAGTATCGATTTCTCGACGATTACGGAATATGGCTCGGAGTCCGATCCACGAGCTTATCGATTCGATGGCGAGTTGAATAAAGCAAACCGCGGCCTGATGGAGTTCCAGGAAATGTTGAAATGCGATGAGAAGTTTCTGTGGAACCTGTTGTCGCTGACGCAAGAAGGGAACTTCAAGGCAGGAAGATTCGCACTTATCTCCGCCGATGAGCTCATCATAGCGCACACGAATGAATCCGAGTATAAGGCGTTCATTGCGAACAAGAAGAATGAGGCGCTGCAATCCCGGATGATCGTGATGCCGATTCCGTATAATTTGAAGGTATCTGCTGAAGAGAAGATTTATGAGAAGCTGGTCGGACAGAGCGATATGAAGCATATCCATATTGCACCGCATGCGCTGCGGTCTGCTGCGATTTTCTCTATTCTCACGCGGCTGAAAGAGACGAAGAAGCAGGGCATGGATCTCGTCAAAAAAATGCGCATGTACGACGGGGAAGAGGTCGAAGGTTATAAGGAAGCGGACTTGAAAGAAATGCAAAGCGAGTATGCGGAAGAAGGCATGTCGGGTGTTGACCCGCGTTATGTCATTAACCGGATTTCGAGCGCACTCATTAAGCAGGACCTGCAATGTATCAATGCGTTGGATGTGCTGCGTGCGCTGAAGGATGGTCTGGATCAGCATGCTTCTATTACGAAGGATGAGCGCGAGAAATATTTGAACTTTATTGCCGTCGCACGCAAAGAATATGATAATCTGGCGAAAAAGGAAATTCAGAAGGCGTTCGTCTATTCCTTCGAAGAGTCGGCGAAGACGTTGTTCGAGAATTACCTCGATAATATTGAAGCGTTCTGCAATTGGACCAAAATCCGCGATCCGCTAACGGATGAGGAGATGGATCCGGACGAAAGATTGATGCGTTCGATTGAGGAGCAGATTGGTGTCTCGGAAAATGCGAAAAAAGCGTTCCGGGAAGAGATTCTGATTCGAATCTCGGCTTACTCTCGCAAAGGGCGTAAGTTTGAGTACAACAACCATGATCGGCTGCGGGAAGCGATTGAGAAGAAGCTGTTCGCGGATCTGAAAGATATCGTTAAGATTACGACATCCACGAAGACGCCGGATGAGAAGCAGCTGAAGCGAATTAACGAGGTATCCAAACGGTTGATGGATGAACATGGCTATTGCCCGGTCTGCGCGAACGAGTTATTGCGTTATGTGGGAAGCTTACTCAATCGGTAAGCCGATACTTAACGGTGGGATAAAGTACATCTAGCCATGTCTGCCCTGAGGGGTGGGCATGGCTTTTGTGATTAGGGCGGCGTTGGGGGCCATCGCAGGCGGAATAACTGCAGATAAGCAGTTAAATCGCCGAAAGAGCCGCTACCCGGCTGAAATAACTGCAAATATGCAGTTAAATCGCCCGAAGAGCCGCTGCTCAGCTGAAGTAACTGCAAATATGCAGTTAAATCGCCGAGAGAGTTGCTGCCCAGGGTCAAGTCCATATGTGTGTGTAAATTCCTCCATGAGATTGTCTAGATGAATTTCAAAAGTTAAGCAGCAGATTTAA